>JAWLDH010000001.1:0-971870 GCA_041686745.1 Rhodospirillaceae bacterium
CCAGCCCGACGGCATGGTCGTCAACGCCGTGCGCGCCGAGGGCGGCGTGATCGTCTTCCGCGGCAACGACGCCGCGGGCCGCACCGCCCTGCTGCTGCTGTCCGGCCCGGTCACCGACCTGCCCGACGGAAAGAAATCCCTCACCCCCGAGGTGCTGCGCCTGTCCTACATCAAGGACCCCGCCAAACCCGACATCTTCAGCCTGCCCAAGAGCGCGTTCTGAGTCTGATACCGTCCATCCTCGGCCGAATCACGCCCCCGGCACTCAAGCATTCCAACGGCCTGGCCTCTCTCGAGGCCAGGCCGTGTCACTGGTCGCGGGTGCCGAGGAGGCGGACCCTGAGCCCGCCCAGGTCGGAGCGTTCGAACTCCAGTGCCGCGCCGTTGAGGGCGGCAAGGTCGGTGGCGATGGCCAGCCCCAGGCCCCAGCCGGGGACGGCCTCGTCCAGCCGCCCGCCGCGGGTTGCCGCGGCGGCGACATCGTCGGCCGGCAGGCCGGGACCGTCGTCATCGACCGACATGACCAGTCCGCCGCCGTTCATTTCGGCCGTGACCCGGACGCGGCTGCGGGCCCATTTGCAGGCGTTGTCCATGAGGTTGCCGACGATCTCCTCCAGATCCTCGCGCTCGCCCCGGAACGTCGCGGCGGGGTCCACCTGCTGCTCGATCACCAGGGCCCGGTCACGATGGATGCGGTCCAGGGCGGCGATCAGGGCCTGCACCACGGGGGCGACCTCGACCCGTTTGCCCAGGGCCCGTCCGGCTCCGGCGACCGCTGCCGCCCGGCCCAGGTGGTGTTCGACCAGCCGCGTCATGCTCTGCACCTGTTCCCGGAGCGTGGCCGGATTGGCATCGCCGGCCACTTCGGCCTGGAGCACCGCCAGCGGCGTCTTGAGGCCGTGGGCGAGGTTGCCGACGTGCGTGCGGGCCCGCTCGATCAGGACATCATCATGGTTGAGCACGGCATTGATGGCGGCGGCCAGCGGCGCCACCTCGCGGGGATAGGAGCCGCTCAGGCGGCTGCGCTGTCCGTCCCTGACGGCATCCAGGTCGGCCTGCATGGCGCGCAGGGGCCGCAGGCCATAGCCGACCTGAAGCAGGACGGCGACCGTGATGCCGACCACCAGCAGCCCCAGGGCCACGGCCAGCAGCATGTCGAAGCGCCGCAATTCGGCATCCACGTCGCGGACGTCTCCGGCGATCATCAAATGCACCGGCCCCGTGCCGCCGGGGAAGGATACGTCGCGCTCGACGACCAGCAACGGTTCGCCACGCGGCCCTTCCTGCCGATGCGTCTGGTTGGCGCCGGTATCGGGATGGATGGACAGCGTGGAATCCCACAGCGACCGCGAGCGCAGAAGCTCACCCGACGGCTCGGCGATCTGCCAGTACCAGCCCGAGTAGGCTTGCTCGAAACGCGGGTCGCCCAGGGGGCGGGCGAGCGATACCGACCCATCCGGGCCGACATCGGCCAGCGCGATCATGGCCCGCAGGACCGCATCGAGGCGGTTCCCGAACTGGCGCTCCACCGTGTCGTGGAAGGCGGTGCGCAGGACCACGCCGCCGATCAGCAGAAGAAGGCACAGCCACACCACGGCGGCGGCGACCAGGCGGCGGGTCAGCGAGCCGGCCGCCGGCATCCCGTCACGAAGCGGGATCATGGACGCCATCCGCGCTCAGGCAATACCCCTGGCCGCGCACCGTCTCGATCATCGCGCCGCCCAGCTTCTTGCGGATGCGGCCGATCAGGACTTCCAGAACGTTGGAATCGCTGTCGAAGTGACGGTCGTAGACGTGTTCCAGGATCTCCAGGCGGGGCACTGTCCGGCCGGCATGATGCATCAGGTAGGACAGGATGCGCCCCTCCTGCGCCGTCAGGGGCACGGGAACGCCGTCCAGGGTGAAGCGCCCCGCATGGGTGTCCAGGCGCAACCGCCCGCAGGTCAGTTCCGGCTGCGCGTGACCGGCGGCGCGGCGGATGAGGGCGCGCAGGCGGTAGACGATCTCTTCCATCTCGAAGGGCTTGGTGACGTAGTCGTCGGCCCCGGCGTTGAACCCGGCCATCTTTTCCGACCAGCGCGACCGCGCCGTCAGGATGAGCACCGGCATGGTCCGTCCGTCCGCCCGCCAGCGCTGCAGGACGCTCACCCCGTCGATCTTGGGCAGGCCGAGGTCGAGGACCACCGCGTCATAGGGCTCGGTATCGCCAAGGTGCCACCCTTCCTCGCCGTCATAGGCGACATCGACGACGAAGTCCGCGCCTTCCAGAACCTGTTGCAGGCGGAACGCCAGCGCCGGTTCGTCTTCGACCACCAGGATCCTCATCGGCTTGGCTTTTCCTTGGTCTTCAGAAGGTCGCCGGTGCGCGCGTCGTACTCCAGCTTCAGCACCCGCCCTTCGGCGGTCAGCAGCTTGATCTCATAGACGAGGCGGTGGTCCTCGTCTTCGAGTTCGGCCTCGATCAGGTCGCCGCCGAACTCCGTCTGGACCCGGTCGAGGATGGCGCGCAGCGACAGGACCTCGCCCGAGCGCAAGGCTTCAAGGGCGCGGTCGTGATCGCGGCCGTCGTCGCGGTCGGCCTTCACGGGGAAGGCCGTCGCCATCAGAACGGCCGCAGCGGCAAGAGCGATGAGTTTCATGCCGTCAGTCTAGGCCATGCCGCCTAAACGCCAGATGAACGAGTGCGTCAGGCCCGGTTAATTCCTCCTTCGGTAGTCTTGGGCCACGGACACAGCAGGAGCCCGCCGCCATGTTGCGAAAGATGATCCTTCAAGGCCTGATCGCCGCCGGACTGATTGCCGGGGCGTCCGCCTTATACGCCGCCACCGCCGGCGCCGACTTCGGGGCCGCCGTGTCCGACCGCGACGACAACCACGACCGGGACCACGACCATGACGACGACTGAGGATGCACCCAAGGAGACCAGCCGCAAGCCGAAGAGGCTCGAAATGGCGTTCCTCAGGCTGTGGCACGCCGCCTTGGCGGGCGGCTATCTGGTCGCCTACGTGACCGGCGACGAGGACACCTACGCCATGCACCTGTTTTCGGGCTACGTGGTGCTCGCCGTCGTGGTGCTGCGGGTGATTGTCGGGCTGTTCGCTCCGGCCCGCAGCCCCCTCCGGCTTCCCCGGCCGAGCATCGCGGCGGTGCGGGCGTGGCTGGCCGGTGCCAAGGGCCGCAACCCCTTGTTCGCCTGGATCGGCGCCACGCTGCTGATCATCGTCGGGGTGTCCGCCGCAACCGGTGCGCTGGCCGACGGGGCGCACTGGCTTGAGGACCCCCACGAAGCGATCGCCGAGGCCTCGCTGTGGTTCATCGGCGGCCATATCGCCTTTGTGTTCTTCATCTTCGGTGGGCGCCGCCTGATCGCCCGCCTCATTGACCACGGCCGCCCGCTGGCCACCAGGGAGACAGCCCGATGAAAGTCCTGCCCCCGTTCCTGCCCCCGTTCCTGCCCCCGTTCTTGATCGCTACGGTCGTCCTGTCCACGGCGGCCCTGGCGAACCCGGCACGCGATGCGCTTCTGGCCGACTATGCCAGCCAGGCCCAGGCGGCCGACGCCAGGTTCGCGGGCTTTTCCGCCGACCGGGGTGAAACCCTGTTCCGCACCCGCTGGGCCGGCGGAGACGAACGCACCCCCGCCTGCACGGCCTGCCACACCGATGACCCGCGAAAGCAGGGCCGCAACGCCAAGACCGGGCGCGGCATCGACCCGGTCGCCGTGTCGGTGGAGCCGAAACGTTTCACGGACCGCGACGACGTCGAAAAGCAGTTCGGGCGCGATTGCCCCAGCGTCCTGGGGCGCGACTGCACGGCCCTCGAAAAGGGCGACTACATCACCTTCATGAAAGGGCAGTGAGATGCGCGTCCTGTTCACGGTTCTGGCTGTTCCGCTGTTGCTCGCCACTCCCGCCTCGGCCGACGACGACTGGGCGCCGCCGGTGACCGATCCGGTGGTGCGGAAGGAATGCGGGGTCTGCCACATGGCGTTTCAGCCGGCCTTTCTGCCGGCCAGGTCATGGCGGCTGATGATGGGCAATTTGCAGGATCACTTCGGCGACGACGCGTCGCTTCCCGCTGACACGGTGCGCCACATCGCCGCCTATCACGAGGCCAACGCGGGGGACGTCATCTCGCGCGGAGTGGGCCGAAAGTTCCTGCGCCGGGTCGCGGCGACCGAGGCGCCGCAGCGGATCACCGAGCTTCCCAAGTTCGTGAGCGAACATCGCTTCCCCGACCACGTCTGGAAGCGTCCCGACGTGCTCACGAAGTCCAACTGCGTGGCCTGCCATCCGGCGGCGGAACGCGGGGACTACGAGGACTGAACCTCACATCCCCCTATGCGACGGCGGCGACCTTGCGGCCCGCCGGTGCGCGGGTGCGCGGGAAGGTCAGGCGCATGGTGGTGCCCCGGCCCTTGTCGGTTTCGATGGCGATGCGGCCGTGCATCGCCTCGACCAGGCCGATGGTCAGGGGCAGGCCCAGGCCGGTTCCCTCGTGCTTGCGGTTGAGGCCGGAGTCCAGTTGTCCAAAGCGGCTGAGGGCGATGTCCAGTTCCGACGGCGTCATGCCGACGCCGGTGTCGGCCACCACGATGGTGGCGGTGTCATCCTCGTCGGAGAACTCCACCGAGATGGCGACCGAACCGCCCGGCGGCGTGAACTTCACGGCGTTGGACAGCACGTTGATCATGCATTGCTTCAGGCGCCGGCTGTCGATCGGCAGGATGCAGCGGTCTTCATCCTCGGGCGCGGCGAAGGACAGGGCGACGCGGCCGACCTCGGCCCGTGGCGCGACGATGCGGTACGCCGCGGTGATGAGCGGCCGGATGTCGTGCTCGCCGATGTCCAGGTCCACCTTGCCGGCCTCGACCGCCGACATGTCGAGGATGTCGTTGATGAGATCCAGCAGGTGCCGGCCGGATGCCAGGATGTCGCGCAGGTATTCTTCCTGCCGGGGGTCGGACAGCGGCCCGAACAGGCCCAGCAGCAGCGCCTCGGAATAGCCGTTGACGGCGTTCAGCGGGGTGCGCAGTTCGTGGCTCATGTTGGCCAGCAGTTCGCTCTTGGCCCGGCTCGCGGTTTCTGCCTGCTCCTTGGCGAGCATCAGTTCCTGGCGGGCCAGCATGCGCAAGGTGATGTCCTCGTGCACGGCGACGAAGTTCGTCACCGCGCCGGTGTCGTCGCGCAGCGGCGTGATGGTGACCGAGGCCCAGAACTCCCGGCCGTCCTTGCGCCGGTCGCGCAGTTCGCCGCGCCACTCGCGGCCGCCCAGGACGGTGTCCCAAAGCTCGGCGTAGACCTGCGGCGGGGTGCCGCCGGACTGCAGCAGGCGAGGGGTCTGCCCAATGGCTTCCTCGGCGGAATAGCCGGTGACCTCGATGAACATGGCGTTGACGAATTCGATGGTGCCGGTGCGGTCGGTGATGAAGATCAGGTTGGAGCTTTGATCGAGGGCCCGCACCAGCTTGTGCATCTGTGCCTCGCGCATCACCTCGGCGGTGCGGTCGCGGACGATGGCGGTGAACACCGCGCTGTCGTCGCTTTCCGAGGCGCTGACCGACACCTGGATGGGGAAGATCGTGCCGTCGGCCCGCTGTCCATGCACCGTCTGCGCCCGGAGCGCGCCGCGATCCTGCATCAGGGTGTTCATCATGCGGTCATGCGCGGCGGCGGCTTCATCCGGCAGAAGCATCGCCAGGGGGCGGCCGACGATGTCGTCGGGGCTGTAGCCGAAGATACGGGACGCCGCCTCGTTGAACGCCGTGATGACCTGGGAGCGGTCCACGGTAAGGATGCCGTCGGGCGCCGTCTCGAAGATGTGGCCCAGGCGGTCGGCCGCCCGTTGGGCCCGTTCCTCGGCTTCGGTGGCCCGCTGGCGCTCGGCCTCCAGCGGCTTGAGGGCGCGGGTCCATACCGCGCCCCAGACCAGCACGGCCAGCAGGAAGACGAAGACCATGAATGTGGCGGCGACGAACAGGCTGGATTTCAGTATGTCCGACCGCGTCGGCGCCATGTCCACGTGAAGGTGGAGGGAGAGGCGGACGCGCCCCCCGGCCTCGATGCGCCGTTGCAGGAACAGCGACGTGTCCGGCGCCCCGCCGTGGCCCCATTCGAACATGGTCGCACCGGTCGGATAGATCGCCGCGACATGAAGAATGCGCGGCTCATCGGTCGCCCACTGCCTGAGGAAGGCGATCACGTCCTGGAAGTTGTTGCGCAGCAGGGCTTCCTTCACGAACGCCTCGGCAAGGCGCAGGCTCTGTTCCCAGTGAAGCTTTTCCGCGTCCTCGCGTTCGGCCGCCTGACGCAGCAGCGTGCCGGTCAGGATGGTGCCCAGGAACAGGGTGAGGATGCCGATGATGAGCAGGAAGGCGCTGGTGGCAGGTGCGATGCGGCGGCCCGGGGGCGTGGATGTCGGCATGTCATCCTTCTCCCGCCGCGTCGAGTTCCGCGAGGATGCGGCGCAGCGTGTCGAAGTCGCTGAGCGCCGCCGGGGCCACGCCGTCGGCGCCGGCCTGGATGGGCGCCAGCACCGTTTTTGGAGCCCGCGCGAGGGCGGCGCCGGCCGCGCTGGCCAGATCGGCCGACAGCCGGGTCGTGGCGAGGAAGACCTGTTGCGAAATGGGCGGCGTGCGGGCCAGCGACCGCAAACCGGAATCCCTGTACTGGGTGAACACCTCATCCTTGACGGCGCCGGCGTCGAATTCGCCCGACAGCACCGCCTGCACGACGTTGGTGTGGCTGCCCAGAAAGGCGTGGCCCTGCAGATCCGACAGGCGCACCCCAGCCTCGACCAGCATGTGGTGGGGGATGAGGTGGCTCATGGTCGACAGCCGGTCGCCAAAGGCGAAACGCTTGCCGCGCAGGTCGGACAAGGCGGTCAGCCGTGCATTTGTCCGGGTGACGATCACGCCGGTGAAGGTCGCCTTGCCATCGACGGACAGGCGCCCGAGCAACGTCTTTGGGCCGTGCCGTTCGGCCATGCGCACGAAGGGCGCCGGGCCGATGTAGGCGAGGTCCACGGCGTCGAGCCCGACCATCGACACCATGGTCTCGTAATCGGGGGCGACCAGCAGTTCGAGGGGGTGGCCCATCTCCTGGCCCAGCCAGGCCAGCAGGGGTTGGAAGCGAACATGCAACTCCGTGGCGCTGAGGTAGGGGAGGACCGCCAGGGTCAGCGGACGGCCGCCGGACGCCGCCCGGGCCGGGCGGGCAAGGCCGCTCGTCCCCAGGGCGACGGTGCCTGCGAGGCCCAGGCTCCACGTCAAGAAACGCCTGCGGCCCGCCGAGTGGCAACCTTTGTCCATGTTTCCCCTCGCTCCCGCTGTTCCGCAGGTTTGGGATGAGTATGTCCGTAATTATGCGTCAATTCAACTAAGTGGGTTCCACACGGATTAAGGCAAAAGAACTACCGCGCCAGCGGTTTCACGCGCCTCGACCGCGCGGTGCGCCTCGGCCACGTCGGCCAGGGCGAAGCGGGCGCCGATGTCCACCGTGACCATGCCCGCCGCGATGGCGCTGAACAGGTCGGCCGCGTTGGCCCGGAAGGTGGCGACATCGGCGTTGTGCGGAAACACCGACGGGCGGGTCAGGAACAGGCAGCCCTTCTTGTTGAGCAGTTCGGGTTCGATGGCCGGTGCCGGGCCGGATGCCGCGCCGTACAGCACCACCAGCCCGAACGGCGCGGCGCACTCCAGCGACTGCAGGAAGGTGTCGCGGCCGACCGAGTCATAGACCACCCGCGCCTTGCGGCCGCCGCTGGCGGCGATGACCTGTTCGACCCAGTCGGGCTGGGTGTAGTCGATGGCGGCGTCGCAGCCGGCGGCACGGGCGGCGGCGCATTTGGCCTCGGACCCGGCGGTGCCGATCACGGTTGCGCCCAGGGCCTTGGCCCAGCGGCACAGGATGGACCCGACGCCCCCCGCCGCAGCGTGGACCAGCACGACGTCGCCCGGCTGTACGGCATGGGTCCGCTTGAGCAGGTACTGCGCCGTCATGCCCTTGAACAGCAGGGCGGCGGCCATCTCGTCGGACAGGCTGTCGGGCAGGGTGACCAGACGATCGGCCGGCACCACCCGGCGGTCGGCATAGGCGCCAACGCCGGTGTTCATGTAAGCGACGCGGTCACCGACTTTGATGCCCTCGACGCCATCGCCGAGCGCCTCGACCACGCCGGCCGCCTCGAACCCCAGGCCGGTCGGCAGGGGCAGGGGATAGGTGCCCTTGCGCTGGTAGACGTCGATGAAGTTGAAGCCGATGGCCGTGTGGCGGATGAGGGCTTCGCCCGGTCCCGGAGGCGCCAGGGTGACGGTTTCCAGCGTCATCACCTCGGGACCGCCGAAGGCGTGAAGGCGCACCGCGCGTGCTTCTATCATGGTGTTTTCTCCCGTTTCATAAACTGTTCACCAGCATGAAGATGCCCATGCCGGTCAGTGCCGCCAGAAGCGTCCAGCCCCGCCAGGCCGACAGGCCGATGGTCGTGGCCAGGCCCAGGCTGACGGCGGCCAGGGCTTTGACCTCGCCGCCGCCGGCCTTGAGGGCGGCCAGCGTGACGATGCCGCCAAGGATGCCGTAGCCCGCCAGATCGAGCAGGCGCCGCGTGCGCGTGCCCAACTGGGTGCCGCCCAGCAGCAGGGTCGGCCCCAGGCGCAGGGCCATGGTGACGGCGCCGCAGCCGAGCGCCACCGCCCACAGGTGCCAGTCGCTCATGCCCCGCCCGCCCGGATGCGCTTGTCACGGCGGGTTTCCCACACGAGCAGGACCACCCCGACGCCCAGCCCGCCGACCAGGATCGACAGGTTGCCGAGCATCACTCCGATCAGAGGAATGGCGACGCCCCCCAGGACGGCGGCGGCCAGCAGCGGGCGGTCGCCTCGCTGGCGCAGGATGAGGGTGGTGAAGTACAGCGGCACCAGCAGGGTCAGCGCGGTGCTCAGGGTCGGCGGCAGGACCGTGCCCAGGCTGTGCCCCGCGACGGCCCCGGTCACCGCGGCGGCGGCGCAGAACGCTCCGACCAGCCCGGTGTAGAGGGCGGGGCGGGTGATCGCGGCATCGCCCAGCCGGGTCAGGACCACGGCGAACGAACTGGCCGACAGCAGGCCCAGGGTGGCCGACTGGCGCAGCCGCCCCGATGCCGTCGGGGGAGGGGCCGGAAGGCGGGCGGCCACCGCCGCGATCATCACCATGAAGCGCAGGTTGACGATGCCGGCCGCCAGGATGGCCGACAGCCAGGCGCCGCCGGACAGCATCTCCAGCGCGGCGACCTGGGCCGGGGCGGCAACGGTGAACAGGGTCATGACGGCGGTCTGCGGCGCGCTCAGCCCGGCCTGCGCGCTGAGGTGGCCGACGCCGGTGAACATCAGCAGGAAGGTCAGGACGACCACCGCCGAGTCCCGTGCTGCCTGGGCGAGTGTCGTCACGCCTGCGCCCGCTCGTCCAGATAGGTGCGCGGCAGGATGGCGATCAGGTCGTTCAGGGCCTGGCCCTGGACGCTGACGTGGCCGCGCATGAGGGCCGCCGCGCCGTCCTCGTCACCGGCCTTGATGGCGTCGACGATGGCGGTGTGCTCGGTGTTGGAGGTCGTCATGCGGCCCTTGCGGTGAAGCTGGAGCCGCCGGTACGGCGACAGGCGGTTGCGCACCTGCTTGGTCTGGCGTTCCAGGTAGGCGTTGCGGCTGCCGGCATAGATGGCCTCGTGGAACGCCACGTTGGCCAGGTAGTAGGCGTCGGGATCGCCCTCGGTGATGGGATGTTCGCAGGCCTTGTGCAGGACCTCCAGGGCGGCCACGTCGGGGGCCGTCATGCGGCGGGCGGCGAGGCGGGCGCACAGGCTTTCCATTTCCGCCATCACCTCGAACATCTCCAGCAGTTCGGCGACGGTGACGGCGGCGACCACGGCGCCCTTGCGCGGCACGGTCGACACCAGGCCCGACGAGGTGAGGTGCAGCAGCGCCTCGCGCACCGGCGTGCGGGAGGTTCCGAAGCGTTCGCTGAGCTGGCGCTCGTCCAGGCGGTCGCCCGGCCTGAGGATGCCGGTGACGATGTCCCGCTCCATCTGGCGGACGATCTGCGCCGCCCGATTCGGACGAGTGTCGCTCATGGCGTGGGGTGTTCCGGCATATTGAGTCACTGTCTTGGTATACCAGAGGCGAACTCGTGGGGCAATGCCACAGCGGAGGCAGGCCGCCGGAGATGCGCCGTCACGGCAGTATCCCGCATGTTTTCGAGGTCTTCCGCGCCGCAGCACAACAGCGCGGCGGGCCGCTTGCTGGTATGCCATTATGGGTATCTGGTATTCAAAATGCTGGACGACAGGCGGTCGGGGTGGGTACGCTGGTCCGGTAGATCGGTCCAAGCCGGGCAGGTGAACAGATCCGGCGGGCACACCAATCAGGAGGAAATCGTTCGATGTCCCACCCCCAGAAATCAGCGTTCATGCGGCTTGGTACCCTGGCCGTCGCGGTGACGGCAACGGTCGCCATGGCATCCCCGGCCATGGCCGAGCGTCTGCGCGTGTCCCACCAGTGGTCGACCAACGACGTGCGCCACAAGATCGTCGAGATCGTGGCCGAGGAAGTGAAGAACGCCAACGTCGACCTTGAGCTTCAGATCTTCCCCAGCGCCTCGCTGTTCAAGCCCAACGACCAGTGGACCCCGCTGAGCCGCGGCCAGCTTGACATGGCCGTGCTGCCGCTGGCCTACGCCGCCGGCCGTCATCCCGAATTCAACCTGACCCTGATGCCGGCGCTGGTGAAGAACCACGCCCACGCCGACCGCCTGAACAAGTCCGAGTTCATGGGCGAGATCGAAAACGTGATGAACGAGGGCGGCGTCGTCACCCTGGTGCAGGGCTGGCTGGCCGGCGGGTTTGCCGCCAAGGACCGCTGCATCGTGGAGCCCAAGGATGTCGAGGGCCTGCAGACCCGCGCCGCCGGCAAGGCGTTCGAGCAGATGCTGGCCGCCGCCGGCGCCTCCATCGCCTCCATGCCGAGTTCCGAAGTCTACAGCGGCATGCAGACCGGGGTGCTCGATGCGGTCAACACCTCGTCGTCGAGCTTCGTGTCCTATCGCCTGTATGAGCAGGTCAAGTGCTTCACCCCGCCGGGCGACTATGCCCTGTGGTTCATGTACCAGCCGCTGCTGGTGTCCAAGCGGGTCTGGGACGGCCTGAACGACGCCCAGCGCGACGCCCTGAAGGCCGGCGCCAAGAAGGCCGAGGCGTACTATGCCGAGGAAGCCAAGCGCCAGGACGACGAGGCCGTCGAGGTGTTCCGCAAGGCCGGTGTCGACATCGGCATGATGGACGCCGCCGCCTTCGAGGCCTGGAAGGGCATCGCCAAGAAAAGCTCCTACAAGAACTTCGTGGAGTCGACCCCGAACGGCCAGAAGCTGCTCGACATGGCCCTGTCCGTCGAATAGTCCGCCTGGCTTTTTTCAAGTCCCTCCTGCCCCGAGGCCTGCGCGCCTCGGGGCATCTCGGGAGCATTTCACATGTCGTCGTCCCTGAAGTCCACCTCAGTGGAGGCGGACGCCCCGTCACGGGAAGACCGCCGCGATGCCGGGGGCGTCGCGCGGTTCATCCGCGCCGTCAATCGTCTGTCCCTGGTCTGCGGCGTCCTGGCCGCCACCGGCATCGCGGTGTCGGTTCTCCTGGTCTGCCAACTGGTGTTCGTGCGCTATGTGCTCAACGCCTCGACCGTGTGGCAGACCGAAGCCGTCATCTACCTGATGATCGGCGCCACCCTGTTCGGCACCCCCTACGTGCAGAGCGTGCGCGGCCACGTCAACGTCGACCTGCTGCCCCTCTACCTGGGGCGCAAGGCGCGGTACGGCCTGTATTACCTGTGCCTGGTGCTGGGCATGGTCGTCAGCCTGGTCATCGGCATCTACGGGTTCATGCTGGCCGTCGAAGCCTTTGAGTACGACTGGCGCTCGCCATCGGTGTGGGGCGCCCGCCTGTGGGTGCCGTATGCCTCCATCCCGGTCGGTTTCCTGCTTCTGTTCCTGCAGTTCGTGGCCGACTTCCTGGCCGCCGCCACCGGACGCGATGCCCCCTTCGGCATCCAGGACGAAGAGGACGCCACCGAGCGCGCCCTCCGCAAGGAGCATTGAGTCATGGACCCCCTGATCCTTGGTGCCCTGGTTGGCATCGTTACGACCATCGTCCTGTTCTGCGGCCTGTCCATCGGCATCGGCCTGCTGCTGGTCGCCATTGGCTTCCTGGCCATGTTCGACGGCCTGCGCAGCCTGTCGCTGGTCCCCGAACTGTTCTTCGGTGAACTCGACAGCTTCGCCCTGCTGTCCATTCCCATGTTCATCCTGATGGGCGCGGCGGTGGCGTCGTCGCGGGCCGGCGGCGACTTGTATTCCGCCCTGGACCGCTGGATGACCCGCATTCCCGGCGGCCTGGTGATTTCCAACCTGGGCGCCTGCGCGCTGTTCTCCGCCCTGTCCGGGTCGTCGCCGGCAACCTGCGCGGCGATCGGCAAGATGGGCATTCCGGCCATGCGCGAGCGCGGCTTTCCCGACAGCGTGGCGGCCGGCTCCATCGCGGCCGGCGGCACGCTCGGCATCCTCATTCCGCCCAGCGTGACGATGATCGTCTACGGCATCGCCACCGAGACGTCCATCGGCCGGCTGTTCCTGGCCGGGCTGCTGCCGGGCCTGATGCTGACCGTCCTGTTCATGGCGTGGTCGCTGTTCTCCACCTGGTGGCAGGGCCGGGCGGGCGCCGCCCTGACCGCCGTCACCTATACCTGGCGCGAGCGGTTCGAGGTGCTGCCGCGCGTGCTGCCGTTCCTGCTGATCGTCGCGGCGGTGCTCTATGCGCTGTATGGCGGCATCGCCACGCCGTCCGAGACGGCGGCGGTCGGCGCCGTGGCCTGCCTGCTGGCGGCGGTGGTCATCTATCGCATGTGGCAGCCGGTCAAGCTGTGGGGCGTGTTGCGCGACAGCACGCGGGAGTCGGTGATGATTCTGGTCATCATCGGCGGTGCCGGGGTGTTCAGCTACATGCTGTCGAGCCTCTATATCACTCAGGCCATCGCCAACTCGATCATTTCCCTCGACGTCAACCAGTGGGTTCTGCTGGGGTTCATCAACGTCTTCCTGCTGGTCTGCGGGTTCTTCCTGCCGCCGGTGGCGGTCATCGTCATGACCGCGCCCATCCTGATGCCGGTCATCACCACCGTCGGCTTCGACCCCTACTGGTTCGCCGTCATCCTGACCATCAACATGGAGATCGGCCTGATCTCGCCGCCGGTCGGGCTCAACCTGTACGTCATCAACGGCATCGCGCCGGACATCCGCCTGCAGACCATCCTCAAGGGGTCGATCCCCTATGTCGGCTGCATGATCCTGGCCATCATCCTTCTGAGCATCTTCCCCGGCATCGCCACATGGCTGCCGACCATGATGATGGGGCAGGCGGTATGAAGAGGACGTTCTTCGTCGATCTGTGGTCGTCCATCGCCGACCGGGGGCGGGACATTCTCGACCTTCCGCCGCCCGAGCCGGCGACCGGGCTCCATTCGCTCGACCGTCTGTGCCGCGACCTGTTGTCGGGGCGGGGCGAGGCCACCGGAACGGCCCTGGCGCGGGAGGTCGCCCAGACCTGGGCCGCCCTGCCGGTCGAGCGTCACCCCGCGTTCTTCACCATGCTGGCCCGCGACTACGGTCCCGACCCTGCCGCGGTGGCCGACGCCGCCCGTGCCTATGAGGCCACCCCCAACGAACGCACCCTGGCCCGCCTCAGCCGCGTGGTCGAGCCGCCGCGCCAGGAGCTTGTGCGGCGCATCAACATGGCGCCGGGCGGCACGGCCACGGTGGTGTCCATGCGCGCCGCGCTGGGCCGCCTGCTGCGCAAGAACCCCGAACTGAAGGCGGTGGATGCCGACTTTCAGCACCTTCTGTCATCGTGGTTCAATCGGGGTTTCCTGGAGCTGCGCAGCGTCAACTGGGACACTCCGGCCTCCATCCTGGAAAAGCTCATCGCCTACGAGGCGGTGCATGAAATCCAGGGCTGGGAGGACCTGCGCCGCCGTCTGGCCGCCGACCGCCGGTGCTTCGCCTTCTTTCATCCGGCCATGCCAGACGAGCCCCTGATCTTCGTCGAGGTCGCCCTGGTTCCGGCCATGAGCGCCACCATCGGCGGCATCCTCACCGCGCCGGTGGATCCTGACGCGACACGTAGCGCGTCCGCCGCCATCTTCTATTCCATCAGCAACTGCCAGTCCGGCCTGCGCGGCATATCGTTCGGCAATTTCCTGATCAAGCAGGTGGTCGACGAACTGTCGCGCGACATGCCGTCGCTGAAGACCTTCGCCACGCTGTCGCCCATTCCCGGCTTCATGGCGTGGCTCAAGGAGCAGGCCGACGGCAACGGCGACATCCTGAGCGCGACCGAGGCCCGGTATCTGCTGGATGCCACGGCCGACCCCGGCTGGCACACCCGCCCGGCCACCGCCGAGCCCCTGCGCGTGCCGTTGACCCGCGCCGCCGCCCGTTACCTGGGCATGGCCCGCAAGGGCGACATGCCGCGCGACCCGGTGGCCCGCTTCCACCTGGGCAACGGGGCGCGGCTGGAGCAGGTCAACTGGCTGGCCGACACCTCCGCCAAGGGCCTCGAGCAGTCGGCCGGCATGATGGTCAACTACGCCTATCGCCTGGCCGAGATCGAGAGCAACCACGAAGCCCTGTTGACCGAAGGCCGCATCATCACCTCCCGGTCGGTGCGTGCCCTGGCCGCCGCTTGAGCAGGAAAGCCTTTACGATGAACCAGAATCTCTATGCTCTCTTCCAGCAGCGCTTTCCCGGTGACGGGGCGGCGGTGTTCATGGACCTTCCCGACGGCACGACCGTCACCTTCAGCGATCTCAAGCGCGAAACCGGCCGCATGGCCTGCGTCCTCGGCAACGCCGGGGTGGGCAAGGGCGACCGCGTGGCGGTGCAGATCGACAAGTCGGCCGAGGCGGTGTTCCTGTACCTGGCCTGCCTGCAGATCGGCGCCATCCACCTGCCGCTCAACACGGCCTACACCGAAACCGAGCTGGAATACTTCCTGGGCGATGCCGAGCCGCGTGTCGTGGTCTGCCGCCCGGCCAGCGAGGCCGGCGTGCGCGCCATTGCCGAGCGCGCCGGCGTGGGCAGCGTCTTCACCCTTGGGAGTGCCGGAGACGGGTCACTGCCCGAGGCCGCCGCCATCTGTGAGGCGCGCTGGGACATCACGCCGTGTACGGCCGACGACATCGCCGCCATTCTCTATACCTCGGGCACCACCGGGCGGTCGAAGGGGGCGATGCTGTCGCACGGCAACCTGTCGTCCAACACCATGGCCCTGCACGAGGCCTGGGGCTTCCGGCCGGACGACGTTCTGCTGCACGCCCTGCCGCTGTTCCATACGCATGGCCTGTTCGTGGCCCTGAACCTGATGCTGTACAACGGCGGGCGGCTCATCCTGCTGCCGCGTTTCGACGCCGACGAGGTGGTCCGCCTGCTGCCGCGCGCCACCGTCCTGATGGGCGTGCCGACGTTCTACACCCGGCTGCTCACCCACGACGGCTTCACGGCCGAGGCGACGCGCCACATGCGGCTGTTCGTGTCGGGGTCCGCGCCGCTGCTGGCCGAGACGCACAACGCGTTCCGGGCGCGTACCGGGCACGCCATCCTCGAACGCTACGGCATGACCGAGACGTGCATGAACACGTCCAACCCGCTCGACGGCGAGCGCCGCGCCGGCACCGTCGGCCTGCCCCTGCCGGGGGTCGAGGTGCGGGTGCGTGACAAGGACGGCAACCCGGTCGAGCCCGGCGCCATCGGCGTCCTCGAGGTGCGCGGCCCCAACGTGTTCAAGGGCTACTGGCGGATGCCGGAAAAGACCGCCTCGGAGTTTCGCGGCGACGGCTTCTTCATCACCGGCGACTTGGCGACCATCGGCGAGGACGGCTACGTCACCATCGTCGGCCGCGACAAGGACATGATCATCACCGGCGGCTACAACGTCTATCCCAAGGAAATCGAGCTGGCCCTGGACGACATGGAGGGGGTGACCGAAAGCGCCGTCATCGGCCTGCCGCACCCCGACTTCGGCGAGGCCGTGGTGGCCGTGGTCAGCACCGGCGGCGGCGCACCCACGCACGACGCCGCCTTCTACATCGCTGGGCTCAAGACCCGGCTGGCCGCCTACAAGGTCCCCAAGCAGGTGTTCTTCGTCGACGACCTGCCGCGCAACGCCATGGGCAAGGTCCAGAAAAACATCCTGCGCGACCGCTTCCGGCCGGAGTTTGGGGGGTGATGCCCGACTTGTGACAAAATCGCCGAAGCTGCTGAGATTTCCACCTTCGCCAACAAAAAGCTCCGTCGCACCCGCGCAGGCGGGTGCCTAGGGGAGTCAAGATAGTCGTTTCGGCTCAGCGTCTTACCGATGCCGATGGGACTTTCTCCACGGCCCTGGGTTCCCGCCTGCGCGCATAGGCGCTGAGTTAAGTGAAAGAATGCGGGCTCTGCCCGCACCCGCCAGGAGGCGGCGGCCTCCTGGACCTCGGGAATGAAAGATTCCATAATAATTCAAGATCGTCGCACCCGCGAAGGCGGGTGCCTAGGGTCGTGAACAAAGTCGGTCGTGGTTTTCTCCACGAGCCTGGGTTCCCGCCTTCGCGGGAACGACGTGTTTATTAATGGTGACTGAGCAAGGCATTCCCTTATATTGCGCCGCAGGCAGATAGTGTTGTCGTCTGCTTCGCTGCGCGCCGCTTGGCTCCGTCAAGTCACGAGGTCAAGGAGGCTAGCCTCCTTGCGGGTCCGGGCAGAGCCCGGCCTTATGTCAGCGCCTATGCTCCTGCGCGGGAACGACGAGTTTGGGCCGTAGACTCGCGTTCACGCCAGCGGAGCAGAGGACGGTTGCTCACGACCCCATGCGGACCTGGCTGGCGATCAGGCGGAGGCTGCGGATGCTTTGTTCGGCCATTTCCGGCGGCAGGGCGCGGCGGACCAGGGGTTCGGCGCGTTCCATGTCGCCGCGCAGGGCGTAGAACAGGGCGAGGTTCTGGAGCGCGTTGACCGGCGCCTCGGACCGCTTGGTGACCCTGGTGAGGGTTTCGATGGCATGATCGACGCGGCCGTCCATGGCCAGGGCGAGGGCGAGGTTGTTGGCCGTCTGCGGTTCCAGCGGGGCAAGCTCGTAGGCCCTCTGGTGGGCGGTCATGCCTTCGGCCATGCGGCCTTCGCGGTCGTGCAGCACGCCCAGCGCCGAGTGGACCTCCCAGTTGTCGGGCTGGGTGCGTTCAAGCTCGATGAGCAGGGGCAGGGCCTTGGCCGGGGCGTCGTCGGCCAGATGCGCCTTGGCCAGTTCCAGGTTCAGCGCCGGGCTGGGGCCGACAGCGGCGATCTTCTCGTTCAGGAACAGCACGGCGTCATAGGCCTTGGCGCTGTAGCGCAGGTTGCGGGCGTGGCCGAGGATGGCCGCCTCGCTGGTCGGCTCGACCTCCAGCACCGTGGCATAGTGCCGCGCGGCGGACTCGTAGTCGTTGCTGCCCTGGGCCTTGTCGGCCATTTCCCACAAGGCGCGGTGCATGGACAGCGCATCGCTGGCGGCATCGCCGGAGGCTTGCGGCGGGGAGGCGCCGGCACAGGCCGCCAGGCCGAGGGCGCAGGCGGCAAGGAGGGTGGCGCGGAACGTCGTGCGGGGGCGGCGGGGCATCGGGCGGAATCCGGTCTGTTCTACAGGTGGGCCAGCAGGCGCAGGCGGGCGTGGTCCTTGATCACCAGCGAGCGGTGGCGCCGCTCGACCACGCCCTCGCGGGCAAGCTGGCCGATGGCCGACCCCACGCTCTCGCGCGAGGCCGCGGCCCAGTCGGCAATGTCGCCATGGGCCGGCAAGGCGTCGATGATCCAGGACCCGTCGCCCTGGGGATTGGGGTGCGACAGGCGCAGAAGCTCCACATAGACACGCTGCTGCGGCGTCATTGTGGCCATGCTGTAGACGCGCCGGTTCATCGACCGCAACATGCTGGCGAAGCGGCCGAGCAGCGCGACGGCCACGGCCGGATGGCTGTGCAGCAGGGCGAGCATGTCCTGGCGCGGCAGCATGGCGATGACGCAGATGTCCAGGGCGATGGCGCGCGCCGAGCGGGGCCGCCCGTCGATGGCCGACAGTTCGCCGAAGGTGTCGCCGGTGAACATCTCGGCCAGGGCAACCTGCTCGCCCTGGCTCTGGACGGGAAGCTCGACCACCTCGCCCTCTTCGGGCCGCCCGAAGATCAGGATGCGCAACTTGCCGCGCGCGATGAAGCACACGTCCGTTCCGTCGTCGTCGAGGTCGAAGATGACCTGGTCCGGTTCATACTCGCGCCAAATGCACTTTTCCTCGAGGGCGTGCAGGGCATCCTGCGGCAACCCTTGCAACAGCCGGATCCCGGCCAGGGAATGGGCGATCTTGCGCTGCTTTCCGGCAGGTAAGGTCTCGCCGGTGGCGTTGGGCATGCGTCTTTCCCCCTCTGCTTGCCCCCTTGGGAGCCTCGCACGCAGCGTCCGGCAGTCTACGACCGCCCGTGCGGGCGCGCAATGGCGCGGCGCTGTGGACACCCGTGCGGGCGCGCAATGGCGCGGCGCTGTGGACACCCGTGCGGGCGCGCAATGGCGCGGCCATTCGCTAAAGCGCGTCGGCGACGCCGGTGAACGCGTCGCTGAGGCTGGTGCCCAGGATGGTGACGGCGCCGATGATGATCAGGGCGATAAACGCCGCGATCAGGGCGTATTCGATGGCCGTGGCACCCCGGAGGTCCCGCAGAAGGCGGTGCAGCGGGGCAAGGGCGGTGGTGTGAACGCTGGCGTTCGGGGGCATGGGCGGTCCTCCGCGGAGTTGTCGGGTCATTGGATGACGGGCATTCTGGCCGTCGCCGTCAGGTTGAGCAGGCTGGGTGGCAGGGCGCCGTTGGCGTCCTTCATGCCGGGCATCAGAAGCTGGTGGCTGAGGGCTGCCTGCACGGTGGTGTAGCGGATGCGTGGCGAGGCTCCAGCCTCGGTGGTGACGGTGTAGGTGACGGCGGCGGCGTTGCCGAGCACGGCCCCCATGCCTTCGGCCACGGCGGAAACCTCGGACGCCGTGGCGGTCGGATTGGCCGAGGCGAAGCGGGCCGCCTCCTCGACGGAGAGCTGCAGGACGTTGTGCGTCCACACCCCGCGCCCGACCTCGACCAGGGTGTAGAGAAAGAAGATCAGCACCGGCAGGATCAGCGCGAACTCGACCGCCACCGCGCCCCGGGTGTCGAGGTCGCGCCACTTGGGGCGATGTCCTGCGGGCTTCATCCTACTGCACACGGCCTTCGGCGCTCCCTGTCACGGTGAAGTTCTCGGCCAGGCCGCCCCAGGTCAGCAGGGCGGTGAACGGCTTGGTGATGTTGATGCGGACGTAGGTTCCCGGCCAGTCGCCAGCGGCGCAGAAGCCGGGCGCGGCCGGCTGGGTGCCGTTGGCGCACTCATAGAACCGGGTGACGTTGATGGTAAGCTGGCCGACCGGAAGGCCGGTCGCCGAAGTGATCGCCGAGGCGATGCCAGCGTTGTCCTGGGGGTCGTAGATGGCGTACTGCAGCCCGGCCCGCGCGGCCTTCTCGGCCTGCATCTTTTCGCGGAACATTATGCCGAAGTCGGCCGAAGCGACCAGCAGCAGCATCAGGATCGGCATCAGCAGCGCGAATTCCAGCGCCGCCGTCCCGGACTCGTCGAGACGCCTGCGCAGCAGGAAGCGGTGGAAAATGGCGCGGGGCATGGCCGCCTCCCGGCCCTAGCGCAGCAGCCGGACGCGCGCGACGCCGAGCGTCTCGGTGCCGCGGCCGGCGCAGTTGTTGGCCAACTGGGAGTTGCCGGTCATGATGACCTGCTTGCCGACGATCTGCAGGCAGTCCGACGCGACCGAGGCGTTGCCGGTGTACTGGATGGCTTGCGACGGGAAGTAGACCGCGCCGTTGAGGACCATGTCGGCACCGCCCGTGAAGGTGTTGGTGATGACCTGGGATCCCTGGTACGACGGCGCGTCGCGGTCCTGGTAGAACAGGATGCCGGCCCAGTCGCCGGACGTGGGGGCGTTCAAATCCATGGTCGCGCCGCCGTTGATCTTGACCGTGGCATAGCTGCCGCCGGAGTTGTCGGTCAGGATGAATGTCACATCGTCGCCGCGAATGGTGGCGCCGCCGGCGACGTCGAACGACCCGCCGGCCAGGATGTAGACTCCCGGATCAAGGTCGATCACCGCACCGGCGTTGGCCTTTATCCCGCCGCAGTAGACGGCGGGGCCGAGGGTGGCGGCGTTCTGGACGGTGAGGTTGGTGTAGTCGCAGGCGCCGAACGGTGGCACGTCAAGGTCGACGTAGGGATCGACCACCGGCGGCTGGCCGGTGCGCGGCGGCTCCGAAAAGTTCACGACCGGATTGCCGCTGATGTGCATGTTGCCCGAAATGCTGGCCGAGGATGCCGTGATGCTCACGCTGCCGGCGATCGACAGGGCTTCGGCCGATGTCGAGTTGACCGCGATGCCGCACGACATGCTGACCGTGGCGTTGCCCTGCACGTCCACGGAGGCATCCATGGTGGGGTCCAGGCCGAGGATGCAGAACTCGTCGTCCGTGGTCGTTCCGGCGGTCGCCCGCACGGAGACGGTGGCAGCCTGTTCGCCGATCAGGCGGGCGTAGAACATCGGCAGGTTTTCGACCAGGATGACTTCGACCGCGCTGGGGTCGCCGGCGCCCGGACCGTTCGGGGGCGGATCATTGATGGTGATGGACCCGTTGGCGGGCGTGAAGCCGTTGCGCTGCGCGTCGCGCGTGGCGATGTTGGTGACGCTGCTCACCCCATAGCCATAGGCCTTGTGCAGGGCTCCGGCCAGGGCGGCGGCATCGACCGCGGTCTGCAGGTCGCGGCGCTCCGAGTACCACACGGCCGCGTCGACGCCCAACATGCCCATGCCGGCGACCACCGGCAGGGTCAGCCCGACGATGATCGCCGTTGCCCCCGCCTGGTCCCGCAGAATGCGCTTGAACAACGTCTTCATGGTGATGGTCCGGTTGTGGATGCCGCGAGCTTTTGGACGACTCGATCTTACGCCCGCTTTCCTTAACCGCCAGTAACGACGGTCACACATGAACCCCACGCCGGGCTCCGCGTTATGCCTTTGACGCAAAACGGGAGGTTTCAGCCATGCAAGAAGGCGAGTCCACGACCACCACCGACCACGACACCATCCGCAAGTGGGCCGAGGCCCGTGACGGACGTCCGGCCGCCGTGCGCCAGACCCATGGCGGCGACGATGCCGGCATCCTGCGCATCGAGTTCGCCGGCGGCGACTCCGGCGACAGCCTGGAGGACATCACCTGGGACGAATTCTTCGACAAATTCGAGCAGAAGAAGCTCGCCTTCCTCTATCAGGACAAGACCAAGGATGGCGGCACCAGCCGGTTCTTCAAGCTGGTCTCGCGGGACTCTTGAGAGCAGACGGCGGCAGACGGGGTAGTAGGTACTCCATATGACGCTAAGTTGTTGATCTTCTTCATTATCTTGAGCCGTGGAAGGAACCGGGCAGCAGAAGCGGGCGTTCGCAGACAGTGACCTACGGGAGGCATCATGTCTGCAACAGTTCTCGTCACCGGCGGGGCCGGTTTCATCGGGTCCCATCTGGCCGACACGCTGCTGGACGCCGGCTACCACGTCCGCGTTCTGGACAGCCTGAGCGAGCAGGTCCACGGGCCGGGCGGTGCCGTGCCGGCATACCTCGCCAAGGACGTCGAGGTGCAACGTGGCGACGTCCGCGACCCCGAGGCCCTGCAACGGGCGCTGGCCGGGGTCGACGCGGTCTATCATCTGGCCGCCATGGTCGGCGTGGGCCAGAGCATGTACCAGATCGACAACTATGTCGCCGTCAACGACCTGGGTACCGCCAACCTCTTGCAATGCCTCATCAATCGGCCGGTCGGCCGGCTGGTGGTCGCGTCGTCCATGAGCATCTATGGCGAGGGCCTGTATCGCAGGGCCGACGGCAGCCCGGTGGATCAGGTGGTCCGCGCGCCCGATCAGGTGGCGGCCGGGCAATGGGATCCGGTGGATGCCAACGGGGTGCCGCTGGTCCCGGTCGGCACGCCCGAGAGCAAGCCGCCGAGCCTCGCCTCGGTCTATGCCCTGTCCAAGTACGTGCAGGAACGCATGTGCCTGATTTTCGGCGACGCCTATGGCATCCCGACCACGGCGCTGCGGTTCTTCAACGTGTTCGGGACGCGGCAGGCGCTGTCCAACCCTTATACCGGCGTGCTGGCGATCTTTGCCTCGCGCCTGCTGAATGGCCGCTCGCCGCGCATTTTCGAGGACGGCCGGCAACTGCGCGACTTCATCCATGTGCGCGACGTGGCCAACGCCTGCCGTCTGGCCCTCGAACTCGACGCCGCCAAGGGCGAGGTGTTCAACGTCGGGTCCGGCAACACCTACACCGTCCTCGAACTGGCCGAGCGCCTGGCCGCCGCCATGGGGCGCGAGGACATCGCCCCCGAGGTCACCGGCGAGTGCCGCAAGGGCGACATCCGCCATTGCTTCGCCGACATGACCAAGGCGCGCGACCTGCTGGGATTTTCGACGCAGGTGGACTTCCAGGACGGCCTGACCGAGTTGGTCGAGTGGGTGGCCAGCCAGGAGGCGGCCGACCATGCCGATCTCGCGGCCTCCGAACTGCGGCGGCGGGGGCTGGTGGCATGACGCAGGGACAGAGCGAGGGACCTCACCTCGGACTGGTGGAATGGCTGCGCCCCGGCGACCACGACAGGGTCGAGCGCCTGATCGCCGATCTGCGGGCCATGGGCGTGTCGCACCTGCGCACCGGCGTGTCGTGGGCCGACTACTACACGCCCGAGGGCAGGGCCTGGGTTGACTGGATGCTGCCCCGGCTGGCTGCCGAGGTGGAGGTGCTGCCTTGCGTCACCTTCACGCCGCCGTCCATCGGATTGCAGCCCAAGACCTCGTCCCCGCCGCGCGACACCAAGGCCTACGCCGACTTCCTGGACATCCTGGTGACCGACTACGGCCGGCATTTCGAGTATGTGGAGCTGTGGAACGAGCCCAACAACATCAATGATTGGGACTGGCGGCTCGACCCCGAGTGGCGGATGTTCTCCGACATGATCGTCAAGGCCGCCTACTGGATGCGCCAGCGCGGCAAAAAGACGGTGCTGGGCGGCATGTGCCCGACTGATCCCAACTGGATCCGCGTGGTCGGCGAGGCCGGCGCCCTGGAGAACATCGACGCCATCAGCCTGCACGGCTTTCCCGGCACCTGGACCCATGGCGAGGCGTCGTGGGCAAAACAGGTGGCCGACGTGCGCGCCGTCCTGCCCGAGGCGGCGCGCGACGTGCAGATCTGGATCACCGAGGGAGGCTATTCGACCTGGAGCCACGACGAGCGCGGCCAGATCGAGGTCCTGCTCGACCTGCTCGATGCGCCGGTGGACCGCGTCTACTGGTACGCCTGGCAGGACCTGCATCCCGAGATCGCCAGCCAGGAAGGCTTCCATGTCGATGAGCGGCACTACCATTTCGGCCTGACCCGACCCGACGGGTCACGCAAGCTGCTCGGCCGCCTGCTGGCCAAGGGCGGCGTGCGCGAGGTCCGACGGGTGGCGGTCCTGGCCGATGGCGCGCCCTTCGTGCGCCATGACCGGCCGGTCACGCTGATCACTGGCGGGGCCGGTTTCCTGGGCGCCAATCTGGCCGACGCCCTGGCCTCCGACGGCCGCACCGTGCGGATCTTCGACACCCTGGCCCGGCCGGGCGTGGAGGAAAACCTCGCCTGGCTGCGCGAGCGCCACGGCGACCGCATCGAAGGCGTCTGCGGCGATGTCCGCGACCGCTGGGCGGTGCGCGAGGTGATGTCCGACGCCGAAACGGTGTTCCATCTGGCGGCCCAGGTGGCGGTCACCACCTCGGTCCTCGACCCGCGCATGGATTTCGACGTCAACCTGGGGGGCAGCCTCAACGTGCTGGAGGCGGCCCGCCTGCACGCCAACCCGCCGCGCCTGGTGTTCGCCTCCACCAACAAGGTCTATGGCGCCCTGGCCGACGTGGCGGTGGAGGAGGGGGAGCACGCCTTCCGCCCGGTCGATGACGCCCTGCACGGCCATGGCGTCTCGGAACGCCATCCGCTGGATCTGCACAGCCCCTATGGCTGCTCCAAGGGTGCGGCGGATCAGTACGTGCTCGATTACGCGCGCATCTACGGGCTGCCCGCCGCCGTGTTCCGCATGAGCTGCCTGTACGGGCCGCGCCAGTTCGGGACCGAGGACCAGGGCTGGGTGGCGCACTTCCTCATCAGCGCCCTGACCGGCCGCCCGATCACCCTGTTCGGCAACGGCAAGCAGGTCCGCGACGTGCTCTTCGTCGAGGATGTGGTGTCCGCCTGGCGGCTGGCCGAACAGCATATGGACCGGGTGCGCGGCCGGGCCTTCAACCTGGGCGGCGGGCCGGGCAACGCGGTGTCGTTGCTCGAAACCCTGGAGCACATCGGGCGCCTGACCGGGCAGCCCGCCGACGTGTCCTTCGCCGAATGGCGGCCGGGCGATCAGCCCTGGTACGTCAGCGACACCCGCGCCTTCCAGGCCATGACCGGCTGGACGCCCCAGATCGGCGTGGCCGACGGCCTGGGGCGGCTGCACGACTGGCTGGTCGGGGTGGATCGTGCGTACTCTCAGACCCGAAAGCTCGCCGTATGAAAATCTGCCTGATCAATCCGCCATGGACCTTCGACGGCAGCATCTACTTCGGCTGCCGCGAGCCCCATCTGCCCCTGGAGCTCGGCTACAGCGCCGCCCTTCTGGAGCGCGCCGGCCACCAGGCCGAGATCATCGACGCGCATCTGCACGGCCTGAGCATCGACGACGTCGCCCGCCGCGTTGAGGCCACTGGCCCGGACATGACGGTGGTGACCACCGCGCCGACCTACCTGTTCTGGCGCTGCGCCCCGCCCGAGGTCCGCGTGCCGCGCGCCATGCTCGGCGCTTTGCGGGGCAAGGGCGGCCAGCTCGTAGCGGTCGGCCCGCACGGCTCGGCGACGCCGCGCACCGCGTTGCGTAAGCTCGGCGCCGACATCGTCGTGATGGGCGAATGCGAGGAGGTCGTGCTGCGCCTGTGCGGCTCGGAACCGCTGGAAAGCATCCCCTCCATCGCCTGGCGCGACGCTTATGGGCGGGAGCATGTGCAGGGTGTTCCCCATGCCGGCACCTTCACCGACCTGCCGGCCCTGCTGTGGCCCGACGACTGGGTGACGCGCCACCGTCACCACCACCACCGTTTCGACGGCGATGGCGCGGACTGGGGGCCTGGGGCGGAGGTCGAGGCCTCGCGCGGCTGCCCGTTCCATTGCTCGTTCTGCGCCAAGGAGAACTTCCGCGACGCCTACCGCCGCCGCGATTTGGGCGAACTGCTGCTGGAGATCGACACCCTGCGCGGCCAGGGGGTGGAGTACCTGTACTTCATCGACGAGATCTTCCTGCCCGACCGCCGCCTGCTGGAGGCCCTGGTCGGGCGCGGCCTGAAGTTCGGCATCCAGACCCGCATTGACTTGTGGAAGCCCGAGATGCTGGACCTGCTCGGCCATGCCGGGTGCGTGTCCATCGAGGCCGGCATGGAAAGCCTCACCGCCGAGGGCCGGGCCATGCTGGCCAAGGACTGCCGCATGGACACCGACACCCTGACCCAGCGGCTGGTCCATGCCCGCCGTCGGGTGCCCTTCGTGCAGGCCAACCTGATCGCCGTGCCGACCGACGACGCCGCCCACGTCGCCCGCTGGCGCGACGCCATGCGGTCCCTGGGCATCTGGGCCAACGACCCGGTTCCGCTGTTCCCCTATCCCGGTACGCCCGATTACCGCCGCCTGTTCGGCCTGCCCGACGACCATGCCTGGGAGCGCGCGGTGCAGCATTACCTGTCGCTGTTCGACCGCTTCAGCGACATCCAGGACGAACGCCCCCTTCCGCTGTCCCAGCTTGAGGGGGAGGCCGCCGAATGAGCCTGCCGCGTACCGTGTTGATGACGGCCGATGCGGTGGGCGGCGTGTGGCGCTATGCGGTCGATCTGGCCGAGGGCCTCGGCCGGCACGGCGTGCGGGTGGTGCTGGCGGTGATGGGGCCGCCGCCCGACGCCGACCAGCGCCGCGAGGCGGCCCGCCTGCGCGGCGTGCTCCTGGAGGACGCCCCCTTCGCCCTGGAATGGATGGACGGCGCGGCCGGCGACCAGGAACCGGCCGGGGACTGGCTGCTTGCCCTGGAACGGCGCTGGCGGCCCGATGTCATCCACCTCAACGGATACGCCCATGGCGCCCTGCCGTGGCGGGCTCCGGTGCTGGTGGTGGCGCATTCGTGCGTGCTGTCGTGGTGGCGCGCGGTCAAGGGCTGCGATGCTCCGGTCGAGTGGCAGCCTTATGCCAGGGCTGTGACGCGCGGCCTGCGGGCGGCCACCCTGGTGGCGGCGCCGACGCGGGCCTTCCTCGACGAGATCGACCTTTTGTATGGGCCGCTGCCGGCCGCCCGCGTGGTGCCCAACGGCCTCGACCCCGAGCGCTTCACCGCCCTGCCGGACAAGGACCCGCTGGTGTTCGCCGCCGGGCGGGTGTGGGACGAGGCCAAGAACCTGTCCCTGCTCGGCCGGGTGGCGGAGCGCATCTCCTGGCCGGTGGCGGTGGCCGGTGACGGCGTGGCGCCCGATGGCCGGCACCGCCCGCTGCCCGGCGTCCAGGCGCTGGGCCGGCTGCCCGCGCAGGCCGTGGCCCGCCAGATGTCCCGCGCGGCCATCTTCGCCTCGCCGGCCCGCTACGAGCCGTTCGGTCTGGCGGTGCTGGAGGCGGCGCTGTCGGGCTGTGCCCTGGTGCTGTCGGACATTCCCACCTTTCGTGAGTTGTGGGGCGGCGCCGCCGTGTTCGTGCCCCCCGATGATGCCGACGCCTGGGCCAACGTCCTCGACGGGCTGGCCCGCGACGGCGCCCGCCGCGCCGTGCTGCAGCGTCAGGCGTGGCGGCGCGGCCTGGCCTATTCCGCCGCCGCCCTGACGGCAGGCACGCTCGGTGCCTATGGCGACGTTCTCAGCCTGCGACGGCCGGGGGTGGCCGCCCAGTGATATCTTCAGCCCAAAGGAAGACGCTCTCGTGAAGTTCGTCCTGTTCACGCACTCCCTGTTCTCCGACTGGAACCATGGCAACGCGCACTTCCTGCGCGGCATCGTCCGCGACCTGACGGCGCGCGGCCATGCGGTGGACGTGTGGGAGCCCGCCGATGGCTGGTCGCGGGCCAACCTGCTGGCCGACCACGGCCAGGGCGCCCTGGACGCCATCGCGGCGGCTTTCCCGGACCTGCGCTCCATCCTGTACCGGCCGGAGACGCTGGATCTGGACCGGGCGCTCGACGGCGCCGACGTGGTCATCGTTCACGAGTGGTCCGACCCCGCCCTGGTCACCGCCCTCAACCGGCGCCGGGCCGGCGGGGCGCCGTGGCGGCTGCTGTTCCACGACACCCACCACCGCTCGGTCAGTGCGCCCGAGGACATGGCGGCCTATACCCTCGACGCCTTCGACGGCGTCCTGGCCTTTGGCGAGACCATCCGCGCCCTGTACGAGCGCCAAGGCTGGGGCCGCCGCGCCTGGACCTGGCACGAGGCGGCCGACACCACGGTCTTTGGCCCGCGCGAGGGCATTGAGGCCGAGGGAGATCTGGTCTGGGTCGGCAACTGGGGCGACGGCGAGCGCACCGCCGAACTGACCGAATTCCTCATCGAGCCGGTGCGCAAGCTCGGCCTGTCGGCCCGCATCCACGGCGTGCGCTATCCCGAAGCGGTGCGGACGGCCTTGCGCGGACTGGGCATCGCCCACGGCGGCTGGCTGCCCAACCACACGGTGCCCGAGGTTTTTGCCGCCCACCGCGTGACCGTCCATGTGCCCCGGCGCTTCTATGCGACGCACCTGCCCGGCATCCCGACCATCCGGGTGTTCGAGGCCCTGGCCTGCGGCATCCCGCTGATCACCGCCCCCTGGGATGACGCCGAGGGCCTGTTCCGGCCCGGCGAGGACTACCTCGTCGCCGCCGACGGGGCCGACATGATGCGCCTGCTGCGCAGCGTCCTGGCCGACCCGGACCGGGCGCGCGCCATGGCCGAAAGCGGGCGGGAAACCATTCTCGCCCGGCACACCTGCACCCACCGCGTGGACGAACTGCTGGACATCCTGGCTGACCTGCGCAGCGAACAGAGGGAGGTCGCCTGATGCATATCGCCTTTTTCGGATCCAGCCTGGTTTCGGCCTACTGGAACGGCGCCGCCACCTATTACCGAGGGATTTTGGGGGCCATGGCGCGGCGCGGGCACCGCATCACGTTCTATGAGCCCGACGCCTTCGACCGCCAGCAGCACCGCGACATCGATCCGCCCTCATGGGCCGATGTGGTGGTTTACGAGCCGACCGAGAAGGATGCCGCCCGCATGCTCGACCGCGCCGCCGGGGCCGACGTGGTGGTCAAGGCCAGCGGTGTCGGCGTTCTCGACGCCTGGCTGGAGGCCAACGTTCCGGCCCTCAAGAGCGACCGGCGCAAGGTGGTGTTCTGGGACGTCGATGCCCCGGCCACCCTGGAGTCCATCCACAACAGCGAGGACGATCTTCTGGGGCCGCTGATCCCGACCTTCGACATGGTGCTGACCTACGGCGGCGGCGCCCCGGTGGTGAAGGCCTACGAGGCGCTGGGCGCGCGCATCTGCGTGCCGATCTACAACGCCCTGGAACCCAGCACCCACCACCCGGTGCCGCCCGAGCGGGCGTTCGACTGCGACCTGGGGTTCCTCGGCAACCGCCTGCCCGACCGCGAGGCGCGGGTCGAGGAGTTCTTTCTGCGCCCGGCCGCCATCCTGCCCAAGCAGTCCTTCCTGATCGGCGGGTCCGGCTGGGAGGACAAGGACATGCCGCCCAACGTCGGCCGCCTGGGCCACGTCTACACCTACCAGCACAATGCCTTCAACGTATCCGCCCGCTGCGTGCTCAACATCACCCGCGACAGCATGGCCCGCACCGGCTTTTCGCCGCCGACCCGCGTGTTCGAGGCGGCCGGGGCCGGGGCCTGTCTGATTACCGACGCCTGGGAGGGCATCAGCCGCTTCCTGCAGCCGGGAACCGAAGTCCTGGTGGCCGAGGACGGCGAGCAGGTCGCCCGCCTGATGCGCGACCTGACGCCCGACAAGGCGCGCGGCATCGGGATGGCGGCGCGCAAGCGGCTGCTGGCGGAACACACCTACGATCACCGGGCGGCCGACGTGGAAGCCCTGCTGACCGGCAACCCCGAAAGCGCGGCCTCGGCCACCGTGCGGGAGGTGGTGGAATGAGCCTGAATCCGAACCTGAATATCGTCTTTCTGGGGCTGTCGATCACCTCGTCATGGGGCAACGGCCACGCCACGACCTTCCGCGCCCTCATCCGCGCCCTGGCCGCGCAGGGCAATCGCGTCACGTTCCTGGAGCGCGACGTGCCGTGGTACGCCGACAACCGCGACCTGCCCAATCCGCCGTGGTGCCGCACCCACCTGTATGACAGCGTGCCCGACCTTCAGGCCCGCTTCACGGCGCTGGTGCGAAGCGCCGACGCGGTCATCGTCGGGTCCTTCGTGCCCGACGGGGTGGAGGTCGGGGCGTGGGCGCAGGAGGTGGCGCGCGGCACCGTCGCGTTCTACGACATCGACACGCCGGTGACCCTGGCCAAGCTGGGCCGGGGCGACCACGAATACCTGACACCGGACCTCATCCGGGGCTATGACCTCTATCTGTCGTTCACCGGCGGGCCGACCCTGCGGCGGCTGGAGCACGACTTCGGGGCGCCCATGGCCCGGCCGCTGTACTGCTCGGTCGATCCCGACGCCTATTATCCCGACGACGCGCCGGCCGCCTGGGATCTCGGCTACCTCGGCACATGGTCGGCCGACCGCCAGCCGACGGTGGACCGCCTGCTGTGCGAACCGGCCGCCCGCGTGCCCGACAAGCGGTTCGTGGTGGCCGGGCCGCAGTACCCCGCCCACATCGGCTGGCCGGACAACGTGGAGCGCATCGACCACCTGCCGCCGGCCGAGCACCGGGCGTTCTACACCGGCCAGCGCTTCACCCTGAACGTGACGCGGGCCGACATGATCCGGGCCGGCTGGGCGCCCAGCGTCCGCCTGTTCGAGGCCGCCGCCTGCGGCACGCCGATCATCAGCGACTGGTGGGAAGGCCTCGACACCATTTTCCGGCCGGGCGCCGAAATCCTCATCGGCGACAGCGCCGACGCCGTCACCGAGATCGTCACCCAGATGCCCGAAGCCCGCCGCCGCGCCATCGGCGACGCCGCCCGCGCCCGCGTCCTCGGCGCCCACACCGCCCGCCACCGCGCCGCCGAACTGGCCGCCCACCTGCACGAAGCGGCGTCGGTAAGGCTGCAGGCGCGAACGGTGGGGTAGGGGGCTGCCCCTCACCCCGCCGGATAGGCCATCGTGGTCATCAGGGCGAGTTCGGCTTGGCGGCTGTCCAGGCGGGTGTGCTGGACGACGATGGGGGTGGAGGAGTCGATCACGCAGGCGTAGTCGGTGTCCTCGGGGACCGGTTCGGGGTCTTGCAGGGCGTTGAAGCGCAGGTGCAGCGTGCGGCGGGCGGCGACGGTGACCTTGTAGGGGCCGACCGGCTCGCGGTCGGCGAAGTACAGGGTCAGGGTCACGGCGGCGTCGGTGTCGCCGGTGTTGAGGATGCAGGCGGTTTCGTGGCTGGTCATCTGGGGCGCCGGGCCGGTGCTGCCGGGCGGGATGTAGCCTTCGGCGATGACCCAGCGGCGGGCTCCGATCGCATCACTCATGGCGCTCTCCTTTCAAAGCCTCGGGCAGGCTGGGGAACATCGTGCCGGTGGCCTGCACCAGTTGTTCACGGCAGGAAAAGCCGGTCGCCACCAGCCGCGCGCCGTCCAGGGCGCGGACCTCGGGCAGCAGGCGGTCCTCCAGGATGGTCTGGGACACGGTGTACTTGTCGTGCTCGAACCCGAACGAGCCGGCCATGCCGCAGCACCCGGCATCGAGCACGTCGACCTCCAGCCCGGCGCGCTCCAGCATGGTCTTGTCGCCGGCCGCGCCGAACAGGGCGTGCTGGTTGCAATGGGCGAACACCTTTGCCTGCCCGGTCTGGCGGGGCGGCTGCCAGTCGGTGTGCTCGGCCAGGAAGTCGCCGATCATCATGGAGCGGTCGGACAGCCGGCGGGCGTCGGCGTCGTCGGGGAACAGGTTCAGCATCTCGTCCTTGAGGGTCGCCATGCAGCTTGGCTCCACCCCGACCACGAAGGCGCCGTCGTCCACCGCCGCGCGCAGGGCCTCGATCACGCCGCGCAGGGTCGTGCGCGCCTGGTCGAGGAACCCGAAGTCGAACAGGGGCCGCCCGCAGCAGATGTTGCGCGCCGGGATCTCGACCCGGCAGCCGGCGGCCTCCAGCACCTCGGCGGCGGCGTGCAGGGGCGGCGGGGTGAAGTGGTTGTTGAAGGTGTCGGCGAACAGCACCACGCGTTGACCGGCTCCCCGCGTGCCCCTCCAACTCCGCCGGAACGAGCGCCGCGCCATGGCCGGCAGGGCGCGCTCGGCATGGATGCCGGCCACCGCCTTGGCGATGCGCGTCAGGCCCGGCGTCTGGGTGGCGAGGTTGGCCAGCCACGGCACCGGCTCGGCCAGCCGCGTCCAGCGGTGGATCTGGCCCATGGACCACGCGGCGCGCGGCCGCCAGCGTTTCTTGAAGTAGTGGTAGGCGAACTCGGCCTTGTAGGTCGCCATGTCCACGTCGACCGGGCATTCGCGCTTGCAGGCCTTGCAGGCGAGGCACAGGTCCAGCGCCTCCCACACGTCCGGGCTGTTCCAGCCGTCGCGCACCGGGTCGCCCTGCAGCATTTCCTGCAACAGGTGGGCGCGGCCACGGGTCGAGTGCATTTCCTCGTGGGTGCCGCGGTAGCTGGGGCACATGGTGCCGCCGCGCATCTGCCGGCACTTGCCGACCCCGACGCAGCGCGAGAACTCGCGGACGATGGAATGGTCGCTGCCGGCGTAGGCGAACTGCGGGTCGAGCGCCTTTTCCTCCGGCCGGGTGAAGCGCGGCCCAAGGCGCAGGTCGGCATCGAGCGGCCGGGCGTGGACGATCTTGCCGGGGTTCATGCGGTTGCCGGGATCCCAGGCGTGCTTGAACGCCTCCATGGCGCGCACGAGGTCGTCGCCGAACATGATCGGCAGCAGCTCGCCGCGCGCCTGCCCGTCGCCATGCTCGCCGGACAAGGACCCGCCCATGCCCACCACCAGATGGGCGGCGTCCTCCAGGAAGGCCCGGAAGGTGGCGACCTCGTCCTTGGTGCTCAGGCCGAAGTCGATGCGGGTGTGGACCAGTCCTTCACCGAAGTGGCCGTAGACCGAAGCGTCATAGCCGTATTTGTCATACAAATTGAGCAATGCGCGCAGGTACTCGCCCAGGCGGTCGGGATGGACGGCGGAGTCCTCCCATCCCGGCCATGTGTCGCGCGCCGCGCCGGGCACGAAGGCGGTGGCGCCAAGCCCCGCTTCGCGCACCTCCCAGATGCGGTCCTGCTGGGACGGGTCGGCGACGACGCGGCCGGCGGTGAAGTCCGGGCGGCCGCGCAGGGCGTCCAACAACTCTTCGGCCCGGCCGCAGGCTTCGGCCCTGTCCGTGCCGCCCAGGGGGATGAGCAGCCACGCGCAGCCTTCGGGCAGCAGTTCGAGTTCCTCGACGTGCAGGGCCTTCTTGCGCATGAACTCGGTCAGGCGGAAGTCGATGCCTTCGCAGCCCAGCGGGTTGAAGGTGCGGATGAACGGCACCTCGTCGGCGGCCCGGCAGACGTCCTTGAAGCCCGCCACCACCAGCACCTTGCACGGCGGTTCGGGGTGGAGCTTCAGGTGGGCGCGCAGGATGGTCACGCAGGTGCTTTCCGACCCGACCAGGGCGCGGGCCACGTTGAAGTCGTTCTCGGGCAGGAGCTGGTTGAGGTTGTAGCCCGACACCCGGCGCGGGATGTCGGGAAAGACGTCGCGGATGCGCCCGGCGTTGGCCTCGGCGATGCCGGCCAGGGCGTCGTAGATCTCGGCCCGCCGGCCGCCCTCGGCCTGGAGGACGGCGCGCTCGTCGGGGCTGGTGCGGCCGACCGTCATGGTCAGGCCGTCATAGGTCATGATCTCCAGCGCCTCGACATTGTCCACGGTGCGGCCATAGGCCAGCGAATGCACGCCGCAGGAGTTGTTGCCGATCATGCCGCCCAGGGTGCAGCGGGAATGCGTGGACGGGTCCGGCCCGAAGCGCAGGCCGTGGGGGCGCACGGCGGCTTGCAGGTCGTCCAGGACCACGCCGGGCTCGACCACGGCGACGCGCCGCTCGGGATCGACGGAAAGGACGCGGTTGCAGTATTTGGAACTGTCGATGACCACGGCGACGTTGCAGGTCTGTCCGGCCAGGGCCGTGCCGCCGCCCCGATGGACCACCGGAACGTCATGCTCGGCGCACACGGACACGGTTTCGGCCAGCGCCTCGACCGTGTGCGGCACCACCACGCCGATGGGCACCTGCCGGTAGTTGGAGGCATCGGTGGCGTACAGCGCGCGGTCGCCGTCGCCGAAGCGGACCTCGCCGTCCACGGTGTCCCGAAGGGCGCGTTCCAGTGCCTCCATTAGATCGGGGCCTCCATCAAGCGATCCTGTGCGGATCGGCGTCCGCCTGCTTGAGGGTCAGCCCCAGGCCGGGCGCCGTGGTGTCGGGCGCCAGACGGCCGTTGCGCACGGTCGCCGCTCCATCGAGCAGCATCGCCTCCAGGCGTACATGGTCGTGGAAGTACTCGGCATGGAGGACCCGCCCGGTGGCGCAGCACAGGGGCGCGTGCAGGCTGGGCGCGGTGTGGGTGGACAGCGGCGTGTGGAACGCCTCGCACAGGGCGGCGGCCTGGAGAAAGCCGGTCACGCCGCCGCAGCGGGTGGCGTCGATCTGCATAACGTCCACGGCCCCTGATTCGAGCATCCGGCGCACGTCGAGCAGGCTCCAGGCGTACTCCCCGGCTGCGATGGACATGCCGGCCGGGCCGTTGCGGCGGACGATGCGCAGGCCTTCGAGGTCGTCCGACGACACCGGCTCCTCGAACCACGTCACCCCGAAATCGGCGAAGCGGGCGGCATAGCCAAGCGCCTGCTTGGTCGAATAGGCGCCGTTGGCGTCCACGAACAGGTCGGCTTCGCGGCCGATGGTCTCGCGGGTGATCTCCACCTGGTCGATGTCGCGGATGCCGCCGCCGCCGACCTTGATCTTGACGGCGTCCATGCCGTCGGCCACCCAGCCCTCAAGCTGGCTGCGCAACCGCGCCTCGCCGTAGGTGGTGAAGCCGCCGCTGCCGTAGGCGCGGATGTCGGCCCGCACCTGGCCCAGCAGGCGGACCAGCGGCATGTCGAGCAGCCGCGCCTTGAGATCCCACAGGGCGCTGTCCACGACCGACACGGCGCACGCCCCGATGCCGGCCTGGCCGCTGTTGCGCAGGCGGGTCCGCGCGATGTCCCAGGCGGCCTGCGGGGCCAGGGCGTCGCAGCCGGTCAGGGCGGGGGCCAGGGTCTCGTTGATGAGCACCGCCGCCGCCGGGTCGGCATAGCCGTAGCCGAAGCCGCGCAGCCCGCCGCCCTCGGCATGGACGGTAATCATCGTGGTGGTGTCCCAGGCGAGCGTTCCGTCCGCCTCCGGCTCGTCGGTCGGAACCCGGTAGGCGGCGGCGCGGATGCGGTCGACCTTGGCATCAGGCCGAACGTCGCTCATCAGATGATCTCCCGTGCCACGTCGCCGGCCAGGGTCTTGGCGATCTTGCCGCGCGCCGGAGTGCCACGCGCCATCGCCTTGGCCAGTTGCTTGGCATCGCTGAAGGTGACCTTGGGCGGCATGGGCGGTTCGTGGGTGTCCACGATGCAGTCGATGATGGCGGGGCCGGGGTGGGCCAGCGCCTCGTCCAGCACGCGGCCCATGTCGGCCGGGTCCTCGCACCGCCAGCCATGGCCGCCCATGGCCTCGGCGATCTTGGCGAAGTCGATAGCGGCAAGGTCGCAGGCGAACTCGGGGTTGCCCAGGAACACCATCTGCTCCCACTTGATCTGGCCCAGGGAGTGGTTGTTGATGACGACCACCTTGACCGGCAGCCCGTATTTCACGCAGGTCACGAAGTCGGCCATCAGCATGGAGAACCCGCCGTCGCCGACGAATGCCACCACCTGGCGGTCGGGGTAGGCGACCTGGGCGGCGATGGAGTAGGGCAGGCCCGGCGCCATGGTCGCGAGGTTGCCCGACAGCGAGTGCATCTGCCCCTTCTTGACCCGGATCTGGCGCGCCCACCATGTGGCGATGGTGCCGGAGTCACAGGACACGATGGCATCCGACCGCAGCCGCTTGCCCAGTTCCCAGGCCGGGACCTGCGGCTTCATGGGGATGTCGGTGCGGGTGCCGCGCTGCTCCATCAGGGCGTTCCACTTCTCCATGCCCTTCTGGGCCTTGTGAAGGAACGGCTTGTCGTCCTTGGCGCGCAGGCGCGGCATCAGGGCTTTGATGACGTTGCCGGCGTCGCCGACCAGCCCGCATTCGACCGGGTAACGCAGCCCGATGCGCGCCTGGCTGAGGTCGATCTGTACGCCGCGCGCCGACCCCGGCTTGGGCAGGAATTCGATGTAGGGGAACGAGGTGCCGACCATGACCAGGGTGTCGCAGTCCTCCAGGGCGTCCTGCGACGGTTCGGTGCCGAGCAGCCCGGCCTGGCCGGTGGTGTAGGGGCTGTCATCGGGCACCACGCCCTTGCCGAGCAGCGCCTTGACGACGACGCCGCCGATCTTCTCGGCCATTTCCTCGATCAGGTCGCCGCTGCCGAGCGCCCCGCGCCCGGCGAAGATGACCACCTTGTTGCCGTCGTTGATGATGTCGGCGGCGCGCTGGATGTCGTCCTCGCGCGGCAGGGCGGCGCCCTTCGAAAAGATGTCGGCGTTGTGACCGGGCACGTTCCGCTTGCCGAAATCGTCTTCGTCCACCGGCTCGCTCTGGGTGTCGACCGGGATGGTGATATGGGCCACGCCGCGCTGGCTGAGCGCCGTGCGGCAGGCCAGCGTGGCGACGTTGCGCATGTGCGCCGGCCCCATGACGCGGGCGTTGTACACCGCCAGATCCATGAAGGTGCGATCAAGCTCCACGTCCTGCTGGGTGTGGGTGGAAATCAGGTCGTGATGCTGCATCCCGGTGATGGCCAGCACCGGCTGGCCGTCCAGCTTGGCGTCGTACAGGCCGTTCATCAGGTGGATGCCGCCGGGGCCGGAGGTCGCCACGCAGACCCCGAGCTTGCCGGTGTACTTGGCATAGCCGCAAGCGGCGAAGGCGGCGGATTCCTCGTGGCGCACCTGGATGAACTTGATCTTGTCCTGGCGGGTGCGGATGGCCTCGATCACGCCGTTCACGCCATCGCCGGGCAGCCCGAAGATGACCTCCACGCCCCAGTCGATAAGGGTGTCCAAGAGGACGTCACTGGCCGTCTTGCTCGCCATGGGAAGCTCCTGTCCGGGTCAACATCGCGCTGTTCGTGCAACGGTGGCGGGGCGCCTTCCGTTGCCGACAGGAGCATGAGGCTGACGCCGAGGAAGGTTGGGAGGACGGTTGATGGCGCGACGGTTTGGCGGAGGAGATGCGCCCGTGGTGGTGGTGACCGGGGCGTCGGCCGGAGTCGGCAGGGCCATCGCCGTGCGCTTCGCCCGCGACGGCTGGAAGGTCGGCCTGATCGCCCGCGACCCGGTTCGGCTGGCCGAGGCCGCGGCGGACTGCGTCGCCAAGGGCAGCCCGCGCGCCATTCCCCTGGTCGCCGACGTGGCCGACTGGCCGGCCATGCAGGCCGCCGCCGAACAGGTCGAGCGCGAGCTGGGGCCGGTCGAGGTGTGGGTCAACTCGGCCATGGTCACGGTGTTCTCGCCGGTGGCCGCGATGACCGCCGAGGAATACCGCCGGGTGTCCGAGGTCACCTACCTCGGTCAGGTTCATGGCACCCTTGCGGCACTCGGCCCCATGCGCGAGCGGGGCAGGGGGACCATCATGTTCGTCGGCTCGGCCCTGGCCTATCGCGGGCTGCCGTTGCAGTCGGCCTATTCGGCCGCCAAGTTCGCGGTGCGCGGATTCTTTGAATCCCTGCGGGCCGAACTGATCGCCGAGAAGTCCGCCATTCATGTCGGCATGGTCCAGATGCCGGCCATGAACACCCCGCAGTTCGACTGGGCGCGCTGCAAGCTCAAGAAGGAACCGCAGCCAGTGCCGCCCATCTATCAGCCCGAGCCGTGCGCCAACGCGGTGGTGCGGGCGGTCTATGGCCGCCAGCGCGAGGTGTGGGTGGGGCGCTCGTCGCTCAAGCTGATCGGTGCGGCCATGCTGCTGCCCGGCGGACTGATCGACCGCATGATGGCGCGGCAGGGAATTGCCGGCCAGAAGGGCGAGCAACCGCTCGACTCGTCGCGGCCCGACAACCTCGAGGCTCCGGTGCCCGGTCGCTTCGGGACGCGCGGTCGGTTTGGTGCGGTGGCCCGCCGTCAGGTGTGGGACGTGGACGCCGACGTGCTGCGTGCCGCCGTGGGCCTGTCGGTTGGCGCCGCAGGCCTTGTCCTAGGCCTTTTGGCGGCCCGTCGGAGGCCTCGGTAAGCCCCCAAACAGCGTGTCTTAACCCCTTGATCGGCCAAGGCGAAAAGCGGCTTTTTTCGTTCCGATCATGATAATTTCGGGGCATGGCGAAAAAGACGTTGCATGGGGGGGCTTGGGGGTATATCTAGCCAATAGACCGTATTCGCACGTGCCTGTTGTCGCACCGGGGGGTTTGTCTCCCCCATCCTAGTACCTGCGGCTTAAAGCAACGACGTAACGCGGCTTTTTTGGTCTCTGCCGGTCCGTCCACAGGCTGGTGACACTGAAGAGGCTCTTACTTCTTGCCAAGCGTGCGGAACGGGTCTTCTCCGTTCCGAAAAACTGACGTCCAGAGCATTCTTCCCGGCAACCCCCGGAGGACTGGTCGTTGGCCACGAACAGCAATCTCTCTCCCGTTGGCGCGGAGCCTTCGGGGGTCCGGGATGACTCTACCGCCTCCACCGCGGTGGCTTCGTCTATCGGATGGCATCTCCGTGATCGACCTGACCTTCTCTCCCAGCCAAGGGACGCTGCCATGACCGACCGTATCCGCGAATTCCTGTCCGCTCGCCAGCCCGAAGGCCCCTGCCTGGTCGTCGATCTCGACGTCGTGCGCGACAACTACACCACCTTCGCCAATGCCCTGCCCGACACCCGCGTGTTCTACGCCGTGAAGGCCAACCCGGCCCCGCAGGTCCTGTCCCTGCTGGCCGACATGGGCTCGTGCTTCGACACCGCCTCCATGCCGGAAATCGAGATGGCGCTGGCCGCCGGTGCCACCCCGGACCGCATCTCCTTCGGCAACACCATCAAGAAGGAACGCGACATCGAGCGCGCCTGGGGCATGGGTGTGTCCCTGTTCGCCTTCGACAGTGAAGCCGAACTGGAAAAGATCGCCCGCGTCGCGCCCGGCGCCAAGGTGTTCTGCCGCATCCTGTGTGATGGCGAAGGCGCCGAATGGCCGCTGTCGCGCAAGTTCGGCTGCGTGCCGGACATGGCCATCGAACTGCTCGAGCGCGCCTGGCGCCTGGGCCTGAAGCCGCACGGCATTTCCTTCCACGTCGGCTCGCAGCAGAAGAACGTCCACGCCTACGACGACGCGCTGGCGATCGTCGCGCGCATCTTCCGCACCCTGGCCGAACGCGGCATCGAGCTGAAGATGGTCAACATGGGCGGCGGTTTCCCGACCCGTTACCTGCGTGACGTGCCGGCCGTGAAGACCTATGGCGAAGCCATTCACACCAGCCTGATGAACCACTTCGGCAACCGTCTGCCCGAAACCATCATCGAGCCGGGCCGTGGCATGGTCGGCAACGCCGGCCTGCTCCAGGCCGAAGTGGTGCTGATCGCCAAGAAGTCGGCCGAGGACCGCCTTCGATGGGTCTACCTCGACATCGGCAAGTTCGGTGGCCTGGCCGAGACCATGGACGAGGCGATCCGCTATCCGATCCAGACCCCGCGCGACGGTGACGCGCTGGAGCCCTGCATCCTGGCCGGCCCGACCTGCGACAGCGCCGACGTGCTGTATGAAAAGAACCCGTACCCGCTGCCCATCTCCCTGGAGATCGGCGACAAGGTGCTCATCGCGGCAACCGGAGCCTACACGTCCACCTATTCCGCGGTGGCGTTCAACGGCTTCCCCCCGTTGCAGCAGTTCTACATCTGACCAGTCCATAGGCCCGCGCCCCCTCCGTCCTTGTGACGGATGGGGGCGGCGGACCCCTTCGGTGGGGCACGCCCATGTTTTGTCTTGAGCACGAGACGGCGGCCGATGGCGCAGCCGTCGAGCGGCTGCTCGACCGCGCGTTCGGTCCGGAGCGCCACGCAAAGACCTGCCAGCGGCTGCGCGACGGTCACACGCCGTCTCACGGGCTGGCATTCGTTGTACGCCGGGAGGAGGAGGTCATCGCCACCATCCGGTTCTGGGACCTGTCGATTGGCGGCAGTCACCGGGCGCTTCTGCTCGGCCCGCTGGCCGTCGAGGCCGATCACCGCAGCGGCGGCTGGGGCGCCAAGCTGGTCCGCTATGGCTTGAATCAGGCGGCATTGCGCGGGCATCGGGCCGTCATCCTGGTCGGCGACGCGCCCTATTACGCGAAGTTCGGGTTCTCGCCCGAGGTCACGCTCGGCATGCTGATGCCGGGGCCGGTGGACCGCGCGCGCTTCCTGGGCCTTGAGCTTGCCGCCGGCGCCTTGACGGGCGCGGCCGGCATGGTGTTGCCCGGCCGGGCGCCCGTGCTGGTCCCGGCCCTTCCCGCACCCCATATGATGGAGGAGGTGCGGCAGGTCGCCGCCTGAGCAATCAGGGAGGTGCCCGAATGGGTGAAGGTTGGCGGACGTACGCGGCGTTTGGCGGGCCGATCGTCATGGTCGGCTTCGGCAGCATCGGCCAGGGAGCCTTGCCGCTCCTGCTGCGCCATCTGGACGTGGCGCGCGACGCCATCACCATCGTCTGCCCCGACGCCTCGGGCCGGGCCATCGCCGATGACAACGGCGTCCGCTTCATCGCCCAGGCGCTCGACCGCGACAATGTGCGGACGGTGCTGGAGCCTTTGCTCGGCCGGGGCGGTGGGTTTCTGGTCAACCTGTCGGTGGACGTGTCGTCCCACGCTTTGATGGAGGTCGCCCGCACCTGCGGGGCGCTCTACATCGACACCTGCATCGAACCCTGGCCGGGCGGCTACACCGACCCGTCGAAGCCGCTGAGCGAGCGGACCAACTACGGCCTGCGCGAGGACATCCTCGCACTCCGCCGCGCCTGGGGTCGCCAGGGACCGACGGCCCTGGTGGCGCACGGGGCCAATCCCGGGCTGGTCAGCCACTTCGTCAAGGAGGCGCTGCTGACCGTGGCGCGCGATGTCGGCGACCCCGCCGCCATGCCGACCGACCGCGAAGGATGGGCGCGGCTGGCCGAGGCAATCGGCATCAAGGGCATCCACATCGCCGAGCGCGACACCCAGATCGCCCACGTCCCCAAGCGGCGCGGCGAGTTCGTCAACACCTGGTCGGTGGACGGCTTCGTGGCCGAGGGCCTTCAGCCGGCCGAACTGGGCTGGGGCACCCACGAGAACGGGATGCCGGCCGAAGGCGCCCACCACCCGTCGGGCTGTGGCGCGGCGATCTACCTCAAGCGGCCGGGGGCGGGAACGCGGGTGCGCTCGTGGACGCCGGGCGAGGGGCCGTACCAGGGCTTCCTCATCACCCACAACGAAAGCATCTCCATCGCCGATTTCCTGACGCTGCGCGATGAGCGCGGCGTGGTCGCCTACCGGCCGACCGTCCACTATGCCTATCACCCCTGCGACGACGCGGTGCTCAGCCTGCACGAGATGGCCGGGCGCAACTGGCGCGCCCAGCCGGAGTTCCGTCTGATGAACGACGAGATCGTCACCGGCATGGATGAACTGGGCGTCCTGGTGTTCGGGCACGCCCGCAACGCCTTCTGGTACGGCTCGCAACTGACCATCGAGCAGGCGCGCGTCCTGGCCCCGCACCAGAACGCCACCGGGCTCCAGGTGACGGCGGCGGTGCTGGCAGGCATGGTGTGGTGCATCGAGAACCCGCGCTCCGGCATCATGGAGGCCGACGAGATCGACCACCGCCGCATCCTCGACCTCGCCCGGCCGTACCTGGGCACCATGACCGGGGCCTACACCGACTGGACGCCGCTGGACGACCGCGGCGACCTGTTTCCGGAACCGGTCGACGCGTCCGACCCCTGGCAGTTCGCCAATGTCCTGGTGCAGTAGGAGGCGCCCATGGCACCGCGACTCCCGAAGGCCAAGCCGCCACCCGCCCTGAGGCCGAAGCGCGCCGCCTTCTTCGTGCTCCTCGCCCTGGTCGGATTGTGGGCCGGCGCCCAGTTGGCCCGCCTGGATCGGGACGCCCGCCCGGCGCCGAGGGCCACCCCCTCCGTCGCGTGGGAAAACGGCACCGTGGTCATCCACGAGCCGGCCGAACAAACGGCAGCCGCCCCGGACCCCTGAGTGGCCTCGATAGCGGTTTGAGGCAGGCGCTTCCGCTGACGCGGACGGGCGGCCGCCCGAACCCGCTTGGGGCAAGCCCCAAACCCCTTTTTCTTCGGTTCATCACGGATCAGCGGGAAGATCCTCTTCGCGCTGCAAGCTTTTCCAAGCTGACAGCCGACTGCTCCCAGCCCCACCACGTGGGTACGCGGGTCAAGCCCGCGCACGACAAGTATTTGTTATTTAAACATATCTTGTCATGGCCGGGCTTCATCCGCATACCCGGCCATCCACGTGTGCATCACACACAACCGCCTTTTGGGACGGCGCCCTGAGAATTGGCCTTTCCCGCAAATCCGCGATGAACCTTTTCTTCTTCAAGAAAAAAGGGGAGGTCTGGAGGTCACTCCAGGCCGGCGGCAGCCATCCGCGCCAGCGGACAAATGGGTCACGTCAGGCGCAACCCGCTTTAGCTTCCCGGCACGCTCTCCAGGTGGGCGATGGGAATGCTCGAGGGGGCGATGATGTCGATGGGCTCGCTGGCGGCACTGATGGCGAGGTCTTCGGTTGCCACGACGAAGACGACGCTGGCCCCCACCGGCGCCGCGTCGTCCAGGCGAACGTCGAAACGCACGCCGCCCGCCCGGTCGGTCCGGCCGTGGTCGATCACCACATATTCCGACGCCGGGGGGCCGGCGCCCAGTTCGACGGCGACCATTGGCGGAAAGCCGGTGGCGGTTACCGTGACCTCGGACCCCGGAGCGACCGCGCGCGGAGTGGCAGAGACTGCCTCCTCGGCCAGGGCGGCAGGAGCCGCGATTGCGGCCGCCACCACAAGCATCCCCAGGAACGCCGCCGCTCTGAGGGCCGCCGACGCATCCACCGGGCTTCGGCCGGGGTAGTGAATTGTAAAGACACTGGGGCGCCCTCCCTGTGGCATAGCTCCCTCCGGCCAATGAACTGCGGGCCTTCCTGAGAACGCGTATGGGGTGCGTCCCGTTCCATAGGGATGAATCACTACGCCGTGTGGCAGGGCGGAAATATTTTAGATTACCGCTCGGCGCGCTTCGGGACTTTCAAGCTATCGCTCGGCGCGCCTCGGAACGGCGCGCTCGATGCGGGCGGTGGACAGGGTGATGCCCTGGTTGCACTGCGATGTGCCCGCGACAAGGCCCACAACGCGCACGCGGTCGCCCGGTTGCAGATCCCCGATGTCGCCGCTCAGGGTGTAGAGCGTGTCGTCCGGCGTGCGCAGGGCGGGGCAGAGCGTGCCCTCGGTGGTCAGGGTGCCGGTCACCTCGATGCGCTCGCCGGCCCGTGCCGCGGTCGTGGTGCCGACGGCGCCGACCTCGAGTTCGCGGGACTTGGCGCCATAGGCCCGGTCGCTGGTCGATACCACGATGGCCAGCGGGGCCTTGGGGTCGAGGTCGCGGGGCAGCCGCACGCGGGCGCGGACGGTGCCGTAGTGGTCGGTGGTGTCGCGGTCGATCACCACCATGCGGCCGTCGGGATCCCCGGCTGCGATCTCGACCCGCGTCCGGCTGGGCAGGCCGCGGGCGTAGATGGTCACCGGGTCGCCGACCGCCACCCGGCGGGGCATCACTTCGGCCGCCGCGCCCAGGGAATAGCGCGGCGCCGTCCAAGTCGCGGCTCCGACCTCTTCGGCGCTCTCGCCGGCGACGACGGAGTCCGCGGCGTCACCGGCGCCGGGAACCAGCAGCTTTTGGCCCTGCCGCAGTTCCTTCTGGCGGATGAGTTGGGGGTTGTCGCGCACCAGTTCTGCCACGCTGATCCCGAACCGCTTGGCAATGTCGGGCAGCGAGTCGCCGGCCCGCACCACATAGTTGGCGCCGGGCGGTGCATCGGGGTCGGAGGCGTCGTCCTCGGGGTCGATCATGCCCCATTCAGCCGCCGAGGGCCGCCACGGCTCGCCGTCCTTGCCAGGTCCCCCGGGAGCGTCCGGGGCGGCATCGTCCGCCGGCGCGGCGTCGGCGGTTTCCGGCGCGGCCTTGGGGGCTCCCGGTAGTTTGACGATCTGGCCGACGCCCAGGCGGCGCGGCTCGATCCCCGGGTTGGCCGCCATGATCTCGGGCAGGGCGACGCCGCACTGGCGGGCCACCGCCGACAAGGTGTCGCCGGGCCGGATGGTGTAGCTGTCGCCGCAGGAGGACTGGGCGGCAGCCGGGCCGGCGGTCGCCGTGGCAAGGCAGAAAATAGCCGCGGCGAGAACGGAAGAAGAAGATTTGGACGACATCAAGGGGCGCTCCCTGCGCTGAGTCGGCGTCGGGTTCGGCAAAGTCAGCCCACGGTCGCGCCGGAGCGGCCTCCGGTTCAAGTGCTCAAGCGGCGTATCATCCGGAACCTCTCTCGGCTCAGAGTGTTTTATTCCCTGTGGAGTAGGTGGAAATGCAGCCCGGTTCCCGTCCGGGAACGGCCTGCGCGTGAGGGAATATCCATAATCCCAATGACGTTAAAAACGCACTAAATTGGTAGGCTATTGCGTTCGCGTGACAGCCGCAGGCATACTTGCCGGGCTACTGGACATATTTCGACCGGGGCTCTTCCACCCTGGGAAGGACCCGCCAAGGGAGGCAGGACGATATGACAAGACAGAGCATGGCCGCCGCGCTGCCGGTTGCCGCCGCGCTGGTTTCGGTGGCCGTACTGCCGATGGCGGCGCTGGCGGGGCAGCCCGAGCCCTGGCAGATCTGGCATCAGGACCCGGCGACCCCGGTCATGGATCAGATCGAGTCGCTGCACGGCTTCCTGGTGTGGATCTCGACCGCCATCGTCCTGCTGGTCATGGCGCTGCTCGGTTACGTGATGTGGCGCTTCAACGAAAAGCGCAATCCGGTCCCGGCGCGATTCTCGCACAACCAGCTTCTGGAGTTCGGGTGGACGGCGATCCCGGTGGTCATCCTGGTCATCATCGCCATTCCGTCGTTCAAGCTGCTGTACTTCATGGACCGTGCGCAGGACGCCGACATGACCATCAAGGTCACCGGCCACCAGTGGTACTGGTCCTACGAGTACCCCGACAACGGCGGCTTCGCCTTCGACAGCTTCATGAAATACCCCGACGACCTCGAGCCCGGCGAGCCGCGCCTGCTGGCGGTCGACAACGAGGTCGTCCTGCCGGTCGGCACCACGGTGCGGGTCATCATGACATCCCAGGACGTCATCCACTCGTGGGCCGTGCCGGCGCTGGGGGTCAAGACCGACAACGTGCCCGGCCGCCTGACCGAGACGTGGCTGCGCATCGAACGGCCGGGCGTCTATTACGGCCAGTGCTCCGAACTGTGCGGCGTCAACCATGGCTTCATGCCGATCGCGGTGCGCGGGGTGCCGGCCGAGGAATTCGAACAATGGGTGGCTGAAGCGCAGGAGCGATTTGCTCAAGTGCCAGACGTAACAACCCCCACCCGGCTGGCCCAGGCGGCCGGCAACTGAACAGGCAGGGAGAGTTTGCATGTATCAGTCCGGTTCCGCCGCTGGTCCAGACCACGCACCCGACCACGCACATGGCCATGATCACGCGCACGACGCCCCCTCGGGCTGGAAGCGCTGGCTGTTTTCCACCAACCACAAGGACATCGGCACGATGTACCTTGTGTTCGCCATCATCACCGGCCTGATCGGTGCCGCCATGTCGGTGGTCATCCGCATGCAGCTCCAGACGCCGGGGGGCGAGGTTCTGGGCGGCGACCATCAGCTTTACAACGTGTTCGTCACCGCGCACGGCGTCATCATGGTGTTCTTCGTCGTCATGCCGGCCCTGATCGGCGGCTTCGGCAACTGGTTCGTGCCGTTGATGATCGGGGCGCCGGACATGGCGTTCCCGCGCATGAACAACATCAGCTTCTGGCTGCTGCCGCCGGCCTTCGCGCTGCTGCTCATGTCGGCCCTGACCGGCATGGGGGCGGGCACCGGCTGGACGCTGTATCCGCCGCTGTCGGGCATCATCGGGCACGGCGGGCCGAGCGTGGACTTCGCCATCCTGGCCCTGCACCTGGCCGGCGTGTCGTCCATCCTGGGCGCCATCAACTTCCTGGTCACCATCATCAACATGCGGGCGCCGGGCATGACCATGCACCGCATGCCGCTGTTCGCGTGGTCGATGCTGGTCACCGCGTTCCTGCTGCTGCTGGCCGTGCCGGTGCTGGCCGGCGCGCTGACCATGCTGCTGACCGACCGCAACTTCGGCACCACGTTCTTCGACCCGGCCGGCGGCGGCGACCCCATTCTGTACCAGCATCTGTTCTGGTTCTTCGGGCACCCCGAGGTCTACATCATGATCCTGCCGGCCTTCGGCATCATGAGCCACATCATCTCGACCTTCGCGCGCAAGCCGGTGTTCGGCTACCTGGGCATGGTCTATGCGATGGTGTCGATCGGGGTGATCGGCTTCGCGGTGTGGGCCCACCATATGTACACCGTCGGCTTGGATGTGGACACGCGGGCCTACTTCCTGGCCGCGACCATGGCCATCGCGGTGCCCACGGGCATCAAGGTGTTCTCGTGGATCGCCACCATGTGGGGCGGGTCCATCGTGATGGCGACGCCGATGCTGTACGCCATCGGCTTCGTGTTCCTGTTCACGGTCGGCGGCGTGACGGGCGTGGTGCTGGCCAATGCCGGCGTCGATATCGCCCTGCACGACACCTACTACGTGGTGGCCCACTTCCACTACGTGCTCAGCCTGGGTGCCCTGTTCGGGATGTTCGGGGCGTTCTACTACTGGATCGGCAAGATGTCGGGCCGCCAGTACCCGGAAACCCTGGGCAAGATCCAGTTCTGGATCATGTTCATCGGCGTGAACCTGACGTTCTTCCCCATGCACTTCCTGGGGGCGGCGGGCATGCCGCGCCGGGTGCCGGACTATCCGGACGCCTTCGCGGGGTGGAACTACGTGGCGTCCATCGGGGCCTACATCTCGGCCTTCGGGGCGTTGTTCTTCCTGTACGTGATCTTCCGGACCTTCGTGGGCGGGGCCAAGGCGGCCGACAACCCGTGGGGCGAGGGCGCGACCACCCTGGAATGGACGCTGAGTTCGCCGCCGCCGGTCCACTCGTTCGAGGATCCGCCGCACATTCCCACCCCGGCCCCCAGCGGTCACGCCGCGGAATAGGGCCGAGCGGCCACGCCGCGGAATAGGAGAGGGCACCCGCCATGGCCAACAAGAACACCCGCCTGGGCATGACGCTGGCCGTCGTCGCGGTCGGCATGGTGGGCATGGCGTTCGCCTCGGTTCCGGCCTACCGCCTGTTCTGCCAGATCACCGGCTATGGCGGCACGCCCGCCATCGCCGGGGCCGGCAGCGCCATGCCGGCCGTGCTGGAGCGCACCATGACCGTGCGCTTCGATGCCAGCGTCAATGGCAGCCTGCCGTGGCGTTTCGCCCCGGTCCAGGGGTCGATGGTGGTGCACCTCGGCGAGCAGGGCCTGGCCCACTACACGGCCATCAACACGTCCGAGGCGCCCGTCACCGGCACGGCGACGTTCAACGTCACGCCGCTGAAGGCCGCCCAGTACTTCACCAAGATCGACTGCTTCTGCTTCACCGAGCAGACCCTGAAGCCCGGCGAGACCGTGGACATGCCGGTGACGTTCTATGTCGATCCGGCCATTGCCGACGATCCCAACGTCCGGGACGTCAAGACCATCACCCTGTCCTACACCTTCTTTCGCAAGGACCAGACTGCAAACAGGACTGTGACTGGCAAAAGGACCGGGGAAGCGCCTGAGGGAGGACCGCATTCATGAGCCAACCGTCGGTGCGCAAGCACCCGTTCCATATCATCGACCCCAGCCCGTGGCCGTTCGTGGGCTCCGTCGGGGCCTTCGTGATGGCCATCGGCGCCGTCAACTTCATGCACGGCAGCGCGCCGTGGGTGTTGCTCGTCGGTCTGGCCATCGTGCTGATCACCATGTTCGGCTGGTGGCGAGACGTCATCCGCGAAAGCATCGTCGACAAGGCCCACACTGGCGCCGTGTCGCACGGTCTGCGCATGGGCATGTTGATGTTTATTGCCTCGGAAGTGATGTTCTTCGTGGCGTTCTTCTGGGCTTATTTCCACAACGCCCTGCTGGTCAGCCCGGTGGTCGAGGACATCTGGCCGCCGCCCGAGATCGAGACACTGAGCGCCTGGGGCCTGCCGTTCATCAACACCATCATCCTGGTGACCTCGGGCTTCGTGCTGATGTGGGGCCGCAAGGGCCTCGACACCGGGGACCGCCGGCGCCTGCTGATCGGCCTGGGCGGCGCCATCGTCCTGGGCATCATCTTCCTCGCCCTGCAGATGATCGAGTACGGCGAGGCGGCGTTCGCCTTCAACGACGGCATCTATGCGTCGGCCTTCTACATGGCGACCGGCTTCCACGGCTTCCACGTCTTCGTCGGCGTGTGCATGCTGGCCGTGATGTTCTTCCGCACCCTGGCCGGACACTTCACGCCCGAAAAGCACATCGGGTTTGAAAGCGCCGAATGGTATTGGCACTTCGTGGACGTTGTGTGGGTGTTCCTGTTTATCTGGATCTACGTGTGGGTCGGTCTGTGACCCGCTGAACCCCTGGCTTGCCGGCGCCCCGCTCTCCTTACGGATGGCGGGGCGTTGTCGTTGAAACCGGGTTCAAGCGGTGGTTAAACTGACGGCCGGCCGATGGTCGCAGGCCGAAACAGGTGGAGGGGCGGGGATGTTGTGGCGGCAGTGGCGGAAGACCGCTTCCGAACCGGCCGTTCAGATGGTTGGGTTCGCACTGCTGGTCATCTGCGCCGTGTGGGCGGTGCTTGGGCATTCCCTGTGGGTGCTGCGCGGCCAGATCCAGGAAACCGCCCGCAAGGATGTCGCCGCCCTGACCCAGTCGCTCGAGGCGCACCTGTCGGCGACCCTCGAAAACGCGCGTCTGGTGCTCGGCCGGACGGTTGACGTGGCGGCCCTTCACGGGCTTGCGGAAAATCCGGACGACCCCCGGTTCCTGGAGCGCCTGCCCCGCGCCATCGACCATGTGAGCCAGGTGTCGGGGCTGGGCGTCTTTGCCGCCGATGGCATCATCCGCCACGCGGTGGTGCGCGACGAGACCGGCGACTTCATGGGGGTCGGCCATGACATGGACGTCAATGACCGGGACTACGTCACGTCCATGGACACCCACCCGGCCGACACGCTGTTCGTCGGCACGCCGGTCCGCTCGCTGGCCGGGGGGCAGTGGGTGCTGCCGGTGTCGCGGCCCATCCGCGACAGTGTCGGCGCGCTGGCCGGCGGTGCCGTGGCGCTGATCGACATCGAGACCCTGCTGGCCCTGTTCGACGCCGTGCGGCCGGGCGAGAACGGCACCATTGCCCTGGTGCGCCGCGATGGCGTCCTGCTGGCCCGCGCCCCCTTCAGGGAGGCCGACATCGGAACCGACCTGAGCGCCGTGCCCGACATGAAGCGGTTGCTGTCGGTCCCGGCGCTTCTGAATGAGATCACCACGGGAACCGACGGGGCGAAGGACATTCAAGTGGTCGTCCCGGCGCCGCGCTTTCCCCTCTACGTCATCGCCCGCGTGCCGCTCGACCAGGTTCTGGCCGACTGGCGGGCGGCCTTGTGGCGGAGTCTGGCCATCGGGTTCACGGTGGCGATCGTCATCGGGGGCATGGCGCTGGTGGTGGCCAGCCAGTGGCGCCGCCGTCAGCGGGTCGATGTTGCGCTGGCCAGCAGCCGGCGGGCCCTGAGCGTCAGCCTGCAGCGGTTCGAGCGGGCGATCGCCGGGTCCACGGCGGCCATGTGGGAGTTCGACCTGCGCACCCGCGAGGGCTATCTGGCGCCGCAGTGGGAGGACCTTTTGGGCTGGCGGGACGTCCGCGACCCCTATCGCACATGGCGCGACAACCTGCATCCCGAAGATCGCGAGCGGGTTCTCGGGGCCATGCGCGCCCACCTGGAAACCCACGCCGCCTTCGACACCGAATACCGCCTGCGCGCCTCCGACGGGACGTGGCGCTGGGTCAAGGCGCGCGGCCAGGCGTCGTGGGATTCCCACGGGCATCCCACCGTCATGTCGGGCACCGTCCACGACATCACCGACCTGCGCCACGGCGAGGAACGCCTGCGTCTGGCGCTGGAGGCCACGCACGACGGCCTGTGGGATCTCGACGTCGGCAGCGGCGACCTGTTCCTGAGCGCGCGGTGGAAGACCATGCTCGGGTATCCGGCCGATGCGCCGTTGCCGCCGGTCTTCCGGACTTTCCTGCGCCTCGTTCATCGTGAGGACCGCGCCGGCGTGTTGGCCTGGATGCGTGGCTTCCTGCTCAACGAGGGCATGGACGCCGGCGAACACGAATACCGCATGCGCCGGGCCGACGGCACCTGGGCATGGGTGCGCGGCGCCGCCAAGGTCACCGAGCGTGACGCCACCGGCTGGCCGTTGCGCGTGGTCGGCACCCACCAGGACGTGTCGCGCCGCCGCGAGGAACTGCGGCAACTGCGCGAGGCCCGCCGTCTGGCCGAGGAAGGCAACCGCGCCAAGTCCGAGTTCCTGGCCACCATGAGCCACGAACTGCGCACCCCGCTCAACGCCATCTCGGGCTTTTCCGAGAGCCTGGAGTGCCAGTTCTTTGGGGCGCTCAACGAAAAGCAGCTTGAATATATCGGCGACATCCGGTCCAGCGCCGAACACCTGACCAGCCTCATCAGCGACATTCTGGACATGGCCAAGATCGAGGCCGGCCACAGCCAGCTCAGCGAGGAGCCGGTCGACGTGGCCGCCGCCATCCGCGCCAAGGTCCAGATGCTGCGCCAGCGGGCCGCCCAGAAGGACGTCGATCTGATCGAGGACCTGGAGCCGCTGCCGCCCTACAGCCTGGACCCGCGGCGCTTCGGGCAGATGGTGCTGAACCTGTTGTCGAACGCCGTGAAGTTCACCCAGGCCGGTGGCGCGGTGACGGTGCGGGCGGTGAGCGCCCCCGACGGCAGCCTGACCATCGCCGTTGTCGACACCGGCATCGGCATCGCCGAGGAGGACCTGGATCGCGTGCTGGAGCCCTTCACCCAGGTCGACAGCCGCCTGTCGCGCGAGTACGAGGGCACCGGCCTGGGCCTGCCGCTGGTCAAGGCGATGGCCGAAATGCACGGCGGCACCCTGCGCCTGACCAGCGCGCTCGGCCGGGGTACCACCGCCGCCATCGAGTTTCCCGCGACCCGCCGCCTGGCCCGCGCGGCGCGCGTCGTGGCCTCCGCAGAGTGAGTAAGGGCGAATGACCGAAGCGCCGTGGTTCCGCCGCCCGGCGGCCGTGCCGCGCGGGGCGCCGGTCGCCGTGATCGGCGGCGGCGTCGGCGGGTGTGCCGCCGCCGGCGCGCTGCGGCGGGCGGGCTATGCGGTGACGCTGGTCGAGCGGGCCGGGCACCTGGCGGCGGAGGCCTCGGGCAATCCCTGCGGGCTGCTCAAGCCGCGCCTGACCGCCGATGGCGGGCTGCACGGCCGCTTTTTCGGCCAAGGCTACCTTTACGCCGTGGAGACGCTTGATCGCCTGGGCGGCTGGCTCGGCCGGGGCATCCTGTCGGTCGCCCGCGATGCCGACGAGGCCGCCACCATGCAGCGGCTGGCCGGGACCCTGCCGGCCGACCACATCGCCCTGGTCGATGCGGCCGAGGCCCGTGACCTGACCGGCATCGACGCGCCGCTCGGCGGGCTGTGGTTCCCCAGGGCCGGGAGCATCGACCCGGCCGCCGTCTGCGCCGCGCTGGCCGACGGGGTGAGCGTGCGGGTGGCCGCCGTCGCCTCCATGGCGCCGGTGTCCGGCGGCTGGTGCCTGCGCGATGCGGCGGGTGCCGTGGTGGCCGAGGTGGCGGCGGTGGTGCTTGCCGCCGGGCCGTGGACGCCGCGCCTGTGGCCGGCCGCCGAGTTGCCCATTCACGCCAATCGCGGACAGATCACCTTGCTGCCCGCCGCGCCCGAAGCGCCGCGCGCCGCGCTGTCCTTCGGTGGCTATCTGTCGCCGCCGGTGGCGGAGGGGCGGCATGTCCTGGGGGCGACCTACGGCCGCATTCCGGATCCCGACGACCCGGCATGGCGCACCGTTCGGGACGAGGACCATGCCGCCAACCTGTCCTTGCTGGCCGATGCCCTGCCGGGGCTGCGGGCGCAGTGGGCCGGGGACCCGGCGGAGGGGGGGCGGGTGTCCTTGCGCGCCACCATCGCCGACCATCTGCCGGTCATGGGGCCGCTGTTCGACGCGGCGGCCTGGCGCGAGGCCTACGCCGACCGGCACCATGGCCGGGCATGGCGGACCTATCCGGCCGCGCCGCTGGCCGGCGGATTGTTCGTGCTGGGAGGTCTGGGGTCGCGCGGCTTCCAGACCGCGCCGCTGCTGGGCGAGGCGCTGGCGGCGCTGATGGCGGGCGATGCGTTGCCGCTCGCCCGCGACCTGTGGGAGGCGGTCCATCCGGGCCGTTTCGTGCTGCGCACGCTGCGCCGGCCGCCGGGCCGCGTCGGGAGGACTAGTAGTGGTCCTGCTTGAAGGCCAGGACCGCTTGTGTGCGGCTGGTCACGTTCAGGGCGCGCAGGACCCCCGTGACGTGGGACTTCACGGTGCTGAGGTTGAGCCCCAGGCGCTGGCCGATGTCGGCGTTGGACATGCCCTCGGACATCAGTTCAAGGACCTGGCGCTGGCGCGGGGTGAGCTGCGGCAGGCGCCCGGACGGGGTGCCGTCCAGGCTGACCTGGGACAACGGGCCTTCGCCGCTCAGGCCGAGGGCGCGCCGGGCGCCGGCGCTGGCGCAGCGCTCCGCATCGCTGGCTGACGCCAGGGTCAGGGCGGGGGGCAGGTAAAGCCCGCCGGCCAGGATCAGGCGCAGGATGTTGACGAACAATCCTTCGGCGGTGCTCTTGGGCACGAAGCCGCGCGCCCCGGCGGCGATGGCCGCCTGCGCGAAGCGCGGGTCCTCGGACACGGTGAGGACGACGACGGGGGCGGGGGCTGCCGCCTTGACCAGGCGGGCGACGTAGGCGTCGTCGGAGTGCGGCATGAAAATGTCGGTCAGGATCAGGTCCACGGGGGGCCCGTTCCTGTCGGCGTTCGCAAGATGCGTGAACGCTTGATTGGCATCCCCTGCCTCAAGGAACTCGACGGCGGGATCCAGTTCACTCAGGATATGTCGAAGTGCCAGGCGAACGATTGAATGATCGTCCGCGATCAGCGCGCGCATTGGAAGTTTCCCGTCCAGCCCCTGGGCCCACTATTTCGTGTGTTTCCCGTTTTGCGCATATGCCTCGTTTGCGCATCTGTGCGCAAGCATAAAAAGAAAAGGGCGACCAGAAAAGCGCTCTTGACGGGTGGAGGAGCGCTCTTCCGGACAACCCAAACGATTTAGTGCGGGATTCAGCCGGGGCGACCGTCGGTACGCGGTGCAACCAGCATCGGCGCAAAGCGGACCAGGAACAGGATCCATGCCAGGATCCACAGCACCCCACCGGCCACGACCACCTCAAGATACCACTGCGGCGTGAGGATCGGGCCGAAGACCCGAAGCGCCGCCGCCGCAACGATCAGGGCGAACGCAGTGGTCAACGCGGGGCTGGACGCCAGGGCGCGGCCAGTATGGCCCAGAATGGCCCGACTCATCACCCCTAGAATAAGTGTGCCTGCTGCGCCCGCGGTGAAGGCATGCAGGGCGGCGCCGGCCGGAACCGCGCCCACCCCCAGCGAGGATGCGGCGCTGAGGGCAAACCCGATGGCCAGCCACAGGCCGCCCAGGTGCAGCACCCACAGCAGCGGTTCGCCGCGCGTCGTCCAGCCGCGCCAGGTCAGCAGGCGGGCCAGGGTGAGGACCGCGGCGGCGGCGGCTGCAATGCCGCGAACGGCCTCGGGCAGGGCCAAGGCGTCGGTCAGCACGCCGGCCACGAGGAAGGCGACGACGGCGGCAATCGTCGCGCTGTTCAGCCACGTCGGCGTGACGCCTGCCGTGATGCCGCGGCCGCGCAGCCAGTTGCCGGTGAAGGCCGGGGTGACCCGCCCGCCGACCACCGTCATCAACACCACCAGGACGTCGATGGCCAGGCGCTGGCCGACCTGCGGCCCGCCGTCGAGCACCCCCATCATGCCCAGATGGCTGAGCGCGCTGGCCCCGCCCAGGGTCAGCAGCAGGACCACGAACACCATGTTGCGCAGCTTGCCGGCCCGCACGATGGCCGGGCCGAGCATCAGGACGAGCAGCGGCAGGAAGGCGACGTCGATCGCCAGGACCAGCCACGCCGGCAGGCTGGCCGACAGCCACACGGCGGCGCGTCCGGCCAGCCATGCCGCCACCAGCAGTCCCAGGCGGCCGCCGCGCACCGGCGGCGTCGCGGTCCAGTTGGGCACGGCGGTCAGCAGGAAACCGGCCACGGCGGCGGTGGCGAAGCCGAACAGCATCTCGTGGGCGTGCCACTGGAACGGCGGCGGCGCCAGGGTGAAGGCTTCGATCAGGCCGCCCGCCATATGCACCCCCAGCCACAGCGCCCACAGGGCGAGGGCGAGGGCGGCGTGGAGCCCGGCGAGCAGGAAGAAGGGCCGGAAGCCCATGGACAGCATCAGCGGCGGCTGAGCAACTGGCTTTGTCGGTGAAGTGGCAAATGTCATGACCGGATGCCTTGCGGTGAAAGGGCTTGGGCGTCACTCTGGGATGCGTCCAGCAGGCACGCCTTGACGCCGATCAAGGCGGTCCCGCCCCATCCTCGCCAGAGTAGCCCCATGACACAGCTCATCCTTGCCATCACGGTGTTCCTGCTGACCCATCTGGTGCCCGCGCTGCCCCGGCTGCGGGCCGGGCTGGTCGCCGCCCTGGGACGGCGCACCTATCTTGTCGGCTATTCGGTTCTCAGTCTGGCGGTGCTGGGGTGGGTCGGGCATTCCTATGCCCAGGCGCCCTACGTTCCGCTGTGGGACTACGAGCCGCGCCTGGCCTGGGTTCCGGCGGTGCTGATGTTTCCGGCGGTCCTGCTGCTGGTGGCCGGCCTGCTGCGGCCCAACCCCCTGTCGCTGAGCGTGCGGCGGGGAGGCTTCGATCCGTCCCGCCCCGGCCTGCTGGCGGTGGTGCGCCATCCGGTGCCGTGGGCCATGGCCCTGTGGGCGGCGGCGCACATGGCGGCCAACGGGGACCTCGCGGCGTGGATTTTGTTCGGGCTGCTGCTGGTCCTCAGCCTGGCCGGGATGGCCGGCCTGGACGCCAAGCGCCGGCGTGACCTGGGCACCCGCGAATGGCAGCGGCTGGCGGCGCCAACATCGGCATGGCCCTTTGCCGCCTGGCTGACCGGACGAGCCCGCCCGCGCCTGCATGTCACCGGTGGCACGGTGATGATCGTCCTCCTTGGCGCGGTGCTCTATCGCCTGCTCCTGGCCCTGCACGAGCCGGTGATCGGCGTCTCGCCATGGCCTCCGCTGGACTGAAATGGCGGCGACGTGGGAACTCATGACGAAACTGTTGCATTAGTGTGTCAGTTTCGTTACGCCCTAAGCGGCGCGGGGGGAGCGTCTTCGACAGCCCGCCCGCGCGCGTCCCGCAACGGCCGACTGGGTGTCCTGTGGCAACCGCACCGACCAAGAAAACCTCGCTCGACAAGGATCTCAAGAAGATCGCGGCGCTCGAGCAGGCAGCTCATGCGCCCAACCGTCAGCAGGCCCTGCTTTACGGATTCCTGTTCCTTGTTCTTGTCCTGCCGTTCACGGCAGTGGTGGCCGGGCCTTCCCCCGGCCTTTTCTTCATCATGGCGGCCGGCGTCATCGGCGGCTACATGGCGCTCAACATCGGCGCCAACGATGTCGCCAACAACGTCGGACCGGCGGTCGGCGCCAATGCCCTGACGCTGGTCGGCGCGCTGATCATCGCCGCGGTGTTCGAGGCGGCCGGCGCCCTGATCGCCGGCGCCGACGTGGTCGACACCATCTCCAAGGGCATCATCGACGTCAACGCGGTCGGCGAGCCGGCGGTCTTCGTGCGTGCCATGCTGGCCGCCCTGCTGGCCGCCGCGCTGTGGATCAACCTCGCGACATTCGTCGGTGCGCCCGTTTCGACCACCCATTCCGTGGTTGGCGGCGTGGTCGGCGTGGGCATCGCCGCGGCCGGCATGTCGGCCGTCAACTGGCCGGTGATGGGCGGCATCGCGGCAAGCTGGGTCATTTCTCCGGTGCTCGGCGGTTTCATCGCGGCAATGTTCCTGCTGTTCATCGAAGTCGCGGTGATCAACAAGGAAGACCGCGTCAACGCCGCGCGGCGCTGGGTGCCGGTGCTGGTCGGGCTGATGGCCGGGGCGTTCACCGCCTACCTGATGGCCAAGGGCGTCAAACACCTCATCAAGACCTCGCCGGCCGTCTGGGTGGTGGCCGGGCTGATCGCCTTCGCCGTGGTCGGGGTCATCACCCGCAAGGCCGTCGAGCGGGCCTCGGCGACCATCGAGAACAGCCGCAAGGGCGTCGCCCGCCTGTTCCGCATTCCGCTGATCGTCTCGGCCGCCCTGCTGTCGTTCGCCCACGGCGCCAACGACGTCGCCAACGCGGTCGGCCCGCTGGCCGCCATCGTGACGGCGGTCGGGGCCATGGAGGCGGGGACGCCGCTGACCGGAGCGGTGGGCATTCCGTGGTGGGTGCTGTTGGTCGGCGCGGTCGGTATCGCCATCGGCCTCATCCTGTTCGGGCCCAAGCTCATCCACACGGTGGGCGCCAAGATCACCAAGCTCGACCCCACCCGCGCCTTCTGCGTGGCGCTGTCGGCGGCGGTCACGGTGATCGTGGCCAGCCAGCTTGGCCTGCCGGTCAGTTCGACCCATATTGCGGTGGGCGGCGTGTTCGGCGTCGGCTTCCTGCGCGAGTACATGGAGCACCGCCGCCGGGCCGAGAACGGCCACGCCGTGGTCAACGCTCCGGTGGATCCCGGCGCCGTCAAGTACCGGCGTAGCGAAGCCGGCGTGTCGCACGAAGAGGCCGTGGACTATGATTCCTTCGCGGCCGAGCGGATGCTGCGCAAGGTGGAAAAGAGCCAGCGCCGCAAGCTGGTCCGCCGGCAGTACCTGTCGACCATCGTCGCGGCCTGGATCATCACGGTGCCGCTTGCCGCCGCCCTGGCCGCCGGGCTGTTCTTCGCCATGGAGATCTTCTTTTAAAGGACCGCCAATGCTGTTCCTGCGACCCCTGGTGCTGCTGGCGCTGCTCGCCTTGACGGCGCAGGCAGCCGGCCCGGCCGCCGCCGCTCCGCAACGCGAGACCATCCGCGTGGTCGGGTCGTCGAGCATGTTCAAGATGGCCGCCTCGGCCGCCGAGCGGTTCGGGCGCAGCGCCGGCGTGCGCACCCCGGTGATCGAGTCGACCGGCACCGGCGGGGGCTTCAAGCTGTTCTGCGGCGGGGTCGGCTTCAACACGCCCGACGTCGTCGTCGCCTCCCGCCGCATGGCCTCCGAGGAACGCGCCCTGTGCCAGGCGAATTCGGTCGGCCCGGTTCCGGCCATTCCCATCGGCACCGGCGGCGTGATCATCGTCCATGGCTCCAGCCCGGCCACCGAGGCCTTCGCCTTCACCCGCCGCGACCTGTGGCTGGCCCTGGCCGAGCGCGTGCCGGTGGACGGCCGGCTGGTGCCCAATCCCTACACCCGCTGGCAGCAGATCGGCGCGCACCTGCCCGATCTTCCGATCCTGATCTACGGCCCGCCGCCGACCTCGGGCACCTATGATGCGCTGGCCGGCATGGTCCTGGAGCCCGGCTGTGCCGAGCATCCCGACGTCATGCGCCTGTTGCCGGCCGACCAGCTTTTGACCTTCTGCCGCAAGATCCGCGAAGACGGCGCGTTCGTCGAGGCCGGCGAGGACGACGACGCCCTGGCCCGCCGGGTGTCGGCCAATCCGCGCGCCCTCGGCATCGTCGGGTTCCATGTGCTGGAGGACGTGCGCGGCCTGGAGGCGGCGCCGGTGGGCGGCGTGATGCCGACCTTCTCGACCATCACCGATGGCACCTATCCCCTGGTGCGGCGTCTGTTCGTCTACGTCAAGACGGCGCATCTGGGGCAGATCCCCGGATTGTCGGCCTTCATCCGGTCGCTGGTCAGTGAAGACTTCATCGGTCCCGACGGCGTTCTGGTCGATATCGGCCTTGTGCCCCTGCCGGACGATGAGCGGCGCGCCGCCCAGGATGTCGCGGGCGACCTGAAGCCCTGACCCGGAACTCCGTGGCCGGCCCGGTGTTGGTGCATCGTGAGGTCACAGCGAGGGAACGGGGCCGTGCGGGTCACCACGAGCGCACTGGTCGGACCACTGCGGCGGGCCATCGTCCGGCGCCTGGTGGTGCTGTTCCTGGTGCTGGTTCCGGTGGTCGCCGGCGGCATCATCGTCACCTACGTCAACCGGCTGGAACGGTTCATCGAGGCGCTGGCCATCCATGAGGCCGAGGCCTATGCCCACGATCATCCCGAAGTCCTCACCGAAGGCCTGCTGGCCGCCAACCCGCACCACATCAGCCGCGCCCTGACGCGCTTCCTGGCCGCCGGCACGGGCGGACGGCTGGGCTCGTTCGTGTCGGGGCGGGTGTACGGGCCGGACGGATCGGTGGTGGCGGCGGCGCACATCCCCGACGAACGCCTGCCGCCCGAGGTGAACGACGGCCGCGTCGCGCCCAGGGGGCTGACCGTGAGCGCCGTGCTGGGCCGTGCGCCGGCGGTCATCGGCGTGACGTTCGGCCTGTACGGGCCGGAGAGGGAGGACCTGGGACGGGTGGTCGGCGTGTTCCTGCTCGCCGACGACGCCATGGCCGCCGTGCGGCGCGAGGTGCTGGTCACGGTGGCCGCCGTCGCGGCGATCCTGGGCGGCGCGGTGCTGGCGTTCTATCCGGTCATCATGGGCCTGGTACGGCGTCTGCTGTGGCGCAGCCAGCGGCTGCTGCACGCCAACACCGACACCCTGGAGGTCCTCGGCAGCGCCCTGGCCAAGCGGGATGCCGGGACCGAGCAGCATGGCATGCGCGTCACCCTTTATGCCCTGCGCCTGGGCGAGGCGGCCGGGCTGTCCCACGACGCCATGCGGCGGCTGGCCAAGGGGGCGCTCCTGCACGATATCGGCAAGATCGCCGTGTCCGATGCGGTGCTGCTCAAGGCCGGCCCGTTGCAGCCCGACGAGAAGGACGTCATGCGCAGTCACGTCCGCCACGGCCTGGACATCGTCGAGCGCTCCGTATGGCTGGGCGAGGGCCGGGAGGTGGTCGGCGGCCATCATGAGTGGGTCGACGGAACCGGCTATCCCAGGGGCGTCCGCGGCCAGGACATCCCCATCACCGCCCGCGTGTTCGCCATCGCCGACGTGTTCGACGCCCTGACCACGCAACGCCCCTACAAGGCGCCGATGACGGCCGCCCAGGCTCTGGACCTGCTGCAGGCTGGCAAAGGCACGCACTTCGACCCCGACTTGGTGGACCGCTTCACGGCCATCGCACCGGCCCTCCACCGCGAGGTGACCGAGGCCCCGCCAAAGGTCATCCAGGACGACCTGCGCAGCCTGCTCGACCGCTACCTGATGCCGTCTGACGGCGGGGTCTGAGGCTCGGCCGGTGCGGCGGGGTGGAGTTCGGCAACGACCGGGCTGCCCTGCGGCATGGCGACGAAGCCTTCGCTGGGCGGCGGTGCGGCGGGGCGGCGGCGCAGGCGCCAGACGGTGAAGACCGTAATCAGCGCCCACACCGCGCCGCCATACAGGAACAGCCCGGCCGGGCCGGCGGCTTCCATGCTGAGGGCGGCGACGGCGGGGCCGATGATCGACCCGGCGGCCCAGGTGAACAGCAAGGCGCTGGTCGCCGCCACCACCTGCCGGGGCGCCGCGCGGTCGGCCGCATGGGCGATGCAGATGGAGTAGATGGAGAACGACGCCGCCGCCCACAGGCCGACCAGGGTGCCCGGCACCCAGGTCGGCAGGCCGGGCATCACGACCGGCAGGGCGGCGGTCAGCAGGGCGGCTCCGGCGGCGAAGGCCGACACGGCGACGATGACGCGCCGGCGGTCGAAGCGGTCGGACGCCCAGCCCAGCGGCCACTGCCCCAGCAGGCTGCCGAGTTGCACCGTCGCCACCAGCCCTGCCGCCACGGCGGCCCCCATGCCGAGGCCCGAGCCCCAGGCCGGCACCAGACTGATGACGGCGGAGTTGGCAAGGCCTGCGGCAAAGGCTCCGGTGACCGCCGCCGGGGCGAGGTCGAACAACTCCCGCAGGCCCATCGGCTTGGGGTCGGGCAGGGTCGGGCTGGGTCCCGGCGTGGCCGCCACCGGAACCAGCGACAGCGAGATCAGGGCGGCGATCAGCATGACCGGCCACGGGGTGTCGTAGGGCATCAGGGCCAGGGCCAGCGGCCCGCCGACCAGGGCCAGCTTGCTGAACACGGTGTACAGCGACAGCACCCGGCCGCGCCGCCCGGCCGGCGCCGCATCGCTGATCCAGCTGTCGGCGGCGGTGAACAGCCCGGCGAGGCAGATGCCGGTGACGAAGCGCAGGGCGGTCCAGCCGATGGGGTGGACCTCGCTCGCAAAGGCCAGCGAGGCCACCGACAGGACGGCGGCGAACACGCTGAACGCCCGGATATGCCCGATGGCCCGGATGATGCGGCCGGAGAACAGGCAGCCGAGCAGGAAGCCAGCGGCATAGCCGACAGCGACCAGGCCGATGGTCAGGGTGGACAGCCCGGCCTCGACCATGCGCAACGGCAACAGGGCGATCAGCAGGCCCTGTGCGCCCTGCAGCAGGGTCACTCCGGCAATGACGGCGGCGAGGGAAACAATCGGACGTACCATTATGACCCTGCGGTGGGGGATGGCCTTTCCAGCCATACCCGAGCCCAGCGGTTGGCGAAAGGGGGGCCTGCGAAAATTCCGTTCCTTGGCCGGGCCGGGGTGATCCTAAATGGTGGCTTGCGTCCACCATTGGAGTCCGGGAACTTCCATGACAACGCCGTCCTGCGACACCCTGTTCCTTGATGCCGCGTCCGTCGCCTTTGCGGCCGATTATGGCGAAGCGCGCCGCTGCTTCCTCGACGCCTGCCTGCGGGCCGGGTTGAGGGTGGACAGCCGGCGCCATCCCTTGACGGCGCCCGACGGAACGGTGCTGGCCTGCGATGTGGCGTGGGCCGGGCCGCGCGCGGCGCGCCGGGTGCTGGTCATGGTGTCGGGAACCCACGGCGTGGAGGGATTTTGCGGGTCGGCCATCCAGGTCGACTGGCTGCGGTCGGGCGGCCCCGATCGCCTGCCGGACGGCTGCGCGGTTCTGCTCGTCCACGCCATCAATCCGCATGGCTTTGCCTGGGTGCGCCGGGTGACCGAGGACGGCGTGGACCTCAACCGCAATTTCATCGACTTCTCCCAGCCGCTGCCGGTCAACGAGGGCTATGCCGAACTGGCCGATGCCATCCTGCCGCCGGCGCTGGAGGGACCGGCCTTTGATGCCGCGCAAGCCCGGCTGGACGCCTATCGCGCGGCGCACGGACAGGCGGCGTATGAGCAGGCCATCAGCGGCGGCCAGTTCGTCGATGCGCGCGGCCTGTTCCATGGCGGGACGGCGCCGACGTGGTCGCGCCTGACCCTGGAGGAGATCGCGCTCGACTACGATGTCGGCGGGCGGGCGGCGCTGTGCGTCCTCGATCTGCACACCGGCCTCGGCCCGTATGGCCATGGCGAGCTGATCTGCGACCACCCGCCGGGCAGCCTGCCGGTGACCCTGGCCCGCCAGTGGTTCGGCGACAGCGTGACGGAACCGGCGCTCGGCACGTCGTCGTCGGTGCCCAAGGTCGGGCTGGTCGACTACTTCTGGCACGGGCTGGTGGGCGACGCCGGCTGTATGTTGACCCTCGAATTCGGCACCCGCCCGCTGACCGAGGTCATCGCGGCCCTGCGCGCCGACCATTGGCTGCACGCCCACGGTAGCGTGGACTGGGACGCCGCCCGCACGCGGTCGATCAAGGCGCAGTTGATGCGCACCTTCTGTCCCGATGGGCCGGAGTGGCGGGAGATGGTACTCTTCCGGGGGCGCCAGGTGGTCCGCCAGGCTTTGGCCGGGCTGTCCGGCGTGGACGCCTGATCGGGAGAGTGGTCATGAACACGGTGGTCCCCGCGACAGTCGGGGAAGCGGTCCTGCGGCGCGGCCGGCAGGACGACATTCCGGCCCTGGTGGCGCTGGAGAACCGGTGTTTCGACAGCGACCGCATGTCGCGGCGCAGCTTCCTGCACATGCTGACCAAGGCGCACGGCGTCCTCCTGGTGGCCGAAGGCCCTGAAGGCGACCTGCGCGGTTACGGCCTGGTCCTGTTCCACGCCGGAACGTCGTTGGCCCGCCTGTACTCCCTGGCCGTGGACGACGGGGCGCGCGGGCAGGGGTTGGGCGAAAGGCTCCTGCTGGGCCTTGAGGGGCAGGCGGTGGCCGAGGGCTGCGTGTCCATGCGCCTGGAGGTGCGGCCCGACAACGCCGGGGCCATTGCGCTGTATGAACGCCTGGGATACCGCCAGTTCGCCGTGCTGCCCGACTACTACGAGGACCACTCGGCCGCCGTGCGCTATGAAAAGCGCATCGCCCACGGGGCCGGGCAGACCCAGCTTCCGGTGCCGTTCCACCGCCAGAACACCGACTTCACCTGTGGCCCGGCCAGCCTGATGATGGCCATGCAGGCGCTCGATCCGTCGGTGGAGTTCAGCACGCGCCTGGAAATCGCCCTGTGGCGGGAGGCGACGACCATCTTCATGACCTCCGGCCATGGCGGGTGCGGGCCCCTTGGGTTGGCGCTGGCGGCGTGGAAGCGCGGCTTTGGGGCCGACGTGTGGCTGTCCGAGGAAGGCCCGCTGTTCGTGCGCACCGTGCGCGACCCCCGCAAGAAGGAGGTCATCCGCATGGTCCACGAGGACTTCAAGGAGCAGGTCCAGGTCACCGGCATCGAGGTCCACCACGCTCCGCTGACCGTGCAGGGCCTGGTGGCCGCCGTCGAGGACGGTGCCGTGCCGCTGGTCCTGATCTCCCAGTACCGCATGACCAGCGAGAAGGCGCCGCACTGGGTGGTTGTCACCGGGTTCGACGACCGCTTCATCTATTTCCACGATCCCGACGTGGACGAGGATTTCCATAAAACCGCCATCGACTGCATCAATGTTCCGATCGGGCGGCGGGAGTTCGACCGCACCGCCCGGTTCGGGCGGGTCGGGCTGCGGGCCGCCGTCGTCATCAGGAAACGCTAGAACCAGAGGGGACCGGATGCCGCGCGTACTTATCCTCGTCGACCAGCCGGAAGACTTCCAGGGCGATCCGGCCGGGCGCACGGTCATGCCGGTGCGCGACTACATCTCGGCCACGGCGCCGACCGACAAGCGCGCGGTGCGGGTCATCAACCTGTGCCGGGACTATTCGTACCTGGGCTATGGCTACTATGCCTCGCTGCTGGCGGCGGCGCGCGGGCACCACGTCATGCCGGCCGCACCCACCCTGATCGACATGTGGCAGCGTGGACGGTCGTGGAGCGCCTTGCAAAAGCTCGACGTGACCCTGAGCGCCACGCTCAAGCGCCTGAAGGAACAGCCGGAGGGGCCGTTCACCCTGACCGTGTCGTTCGGCCGGTCCGACGACGCGCGCTTCCACAAACTGGCCAGCCAGGCGTTCGACCTGTTCCGCTGCCCGATCCTGCGCCTGCGGGTGAAGTGGGACGACAAGTGGGGCTGGTACATCCAGGGGGTCAAGCCGCTGTCCATCAAGGATTTGCGGATGGACCAGCGCAACGAGTTCTGGGCCGCGCTCGACGCCTACACCAAGGTCAACTGGCGGACCCGCAAGGCGCCCAAGTCGCCGCGCTATACGCTCGCCATCCTGCACGACCCCAAGGATCCCCTGGGGCCGTCCGACGCCAAGGCGCTGGAGAAGTTCGTGCGGGTCGGGGCGGACCTCAACCTTGCGGTCGAACTTATCACCAAGCGGGACTACGACAGCCTGGCCGAATACGACGCCCTGTTCATCCGCGAGACGACCAACATCGACCACCACACCTTCCGCTTCGCCAAGAAGGCCGAGGACGAAGGGATGCCGGTGATCGACGATCCGCTGTCCATCATCCGTTGCACGAACAAGGTCTATCTGGCCGAACTGCTGAGCGCCAACAAGGTTCCGGCCCCCAAGACCTTCATCGCCGGGCGGCGGCGCATCAAGGAGATGGAGAACAATCTCTCCTATCCCATGGTCCTCAAGATCCCCGACGGCGCCTTTTCGCGCGGCGTGGTCAAGGTGGACAACCGCGACGAATTGATGGCCCAGTCCAAGCTGCTGCTCGATGAGTCCGACCTCATCCTGGTGCAGGAGTTCATGCCGACCAGCTTCGACTGGCGGGTCGGAGTGCTCAACGGGGAACCGCTGTTCGCCTGCCACTACCTGATGGCCAAGAAGCACTGGCAGATCTACAACCACGCCAACGGCAAGTCGGAAAGCGGCGGCTTCAAGACCATGCTGGTCGAGGACGCCCCGCGCCAGGTCATCGATGTCGCCGTCAAGGCCGCCCGCCTGATGGGCAACGGCCTCTACGGCGTGGACATGAAGCAGAACGACAAGGGCGTGTTCGTCATCGAGGTCAACGACAACCCCAACATCGACAGCGGCGTCGAAGACCTCAAGCTCAAGGACGAGCTGTACCGGCGGATCCTCAAGGAATTCATCCGCCGCCTGGACGCACGTTGATTTCACGGTAGGAAAGCGGGCTCTGCCCGCGCCCGCCAGGAGACTCAGTCTCCTGGGCCTCGGTAATGAGAGGCGAGGTTCTGTTTATGCGGACCAGCTTTCTTAATAATATAGGGTTGTCGCACCCGCGAAGGCGGGTGCCCAGGGCCGTCAACAAAGACGCTCCCGCTTTCGTCTTTCGCAGGCCGAAATATTATCTCTGTGACCCTGGGTTCCCGCCTTCGCGGGAACGACGTGTTTATTATTAGGGGCCGAAATTTAACCTGGAGATTTATTCATGGGGTCAAGGGGCCACTCGGCCCCTTGCGGGTTTGGGCGGAGCCCAATCTGGCTGCCCACTTTCCCTGATGCGTGGGCGGTTGGGCGGTGTTATATGTGCGGCCGGTTTTTTCTTCCCCAGTGTTGGACCCTGCGATGATCAAGGTTGTTCGCGCCAAGCTGCACGGCCTTTGGGTGACCGATTCCGAGCTGCATTACCATGGCTCCATCACCCTCGATCCGGAAATCTGCCAGCGGGCGGGCATCTACCCGCTGGAGTTCGTGGAGATCTGGAACAAGGCCAGCGGCGCCCGCATCTCGACCTACGTGATCTACGGCGAGCCGGGCTCGCGGTGCTGCATCCTCAACGGGGCGGCGGCGCGCACCTGCCATGCCGGGGACGAGGTCATCATCGCGGCCAGCAGCTACGTCCAGCCGACCGAGCTGTACAGCCTGCACCCCAAGGTCCTGACCTTCAACCGCGACAACACGGTGTCGTCCGAACTGAGCTATTCGGTGTTCGAGACCCCGGAGCGCGCCTTCAACTTCGCCATCCACGAGGAGCCGGTGGACGACACCGCCGCCGCCCAGGGCGAACGCGACCGCAGGCGCGAGGCGATGAAGCGCGACCTCATGAACGCCGGCCTCAGCGAGCACCAGGCCCTCGACATGGTCGCCAAGCACGTTGATGAACACGCATGAAGTACGGGGACGAACACGCATGAACTACCGGCACGCCTACCACGCCGGAAACTTTGCGGACGTTTTCAAGCACGCGCTTCTGGCCATGTGCCTGGAGCACATGAAGGGCAAGGACAAGCCGTTCTTCGTGCTCGACACCCACGCCGGGATCGGCCTGTACGATCTGGCCAGCGAGGAAGCGGTCAAGACCGGCGAGTGGCACCATGGGATCGGGCGCCTGACGGAGGCGGCCGACGTTCCGGCCGAACTGGCGCCCTACCTCGACGTCGTGCGCGGCCTCAATCCGGCAGGCGGCACGCGGTACTATCCCGGTTCGCCGTGGGTGGCCAAGGCGCTGACCCGCGCCGGCGACCGGGTCGCCCTGTGCGAACTGCATCCGGCCGATGCCGAGGCGCTGGCCGCCACCATGCGCCGCGACCGCCGGGTCAAGGTCCATGCCCAGGACGGCTATGCCGCCATCAAGTCCATGCTGCCGCCCCCCGAACGGCGCGGCATGGTGCTGATCGACCCGCCCTATGAGCGGCGCGACGAGTTCGCCGCGCTTGAACAGGCCGTGGTGGATGGCATCAAGCGGTTCGCCGGCGGCACCTTCGCGCTGTGGTATCCGATCAAGGACGCGCTGGAGATCGCCAACTTCCACGCCCGCCTTGAACAACTGGGCGTGCCCAAGACGCTCTCTATCGATCTGATGGTGCGCCGTTCGCGCCGTGGCCTGCCCCGCCTGGACGGTTGCGGCTATGTGTTCATCAATCCACCCTATGGGATGTTGGCCGGTCTGGAGCGCGTCATGCCGTTCCTGAGCGGCCTGCTGGCCCTGGACGACGGCGCCGGGTGGACGCAGCGCTGGCTGGTTCCCGAAGGCTGACCGCGTCTCCTACTTCGGGAGGACTCATGAAACGCGAAACGCCGGGGGAACGCGAAACACTGCGGGAACGGATCATGGCGCGGGTTGCGGCCGCGCTTGGCCTGGGCAACCATCCGCCACCGAGCGGCAAGCCGGACCTTGCGCCCCTGCTGATGCCGACCATGATGGAGCGCTTCGACCTCGACCGGTCGGCGCTGTCGGCCAACAACCCCGACCTTTTCCGAATGCTCGAATCGCGCTGCCGGCAGTGCGCGGCCAAGGGGTTGTGCATGGACGCCCTGGCCCACGGCGTCACGGCCGAGGGGGCGCAGTTGTTCTGCCCCAATGCATCGACCTTCGAGACGCTGCGGCCACGGAAGGTTTCGTGACAATCCTCCCCTGACCCCTTCCGGGGTTCCCTTCGGCGAACGCTCCCCTTATACCTTGCGGCGTACTGCGCGAGAAGACTGGAGGAGCCGCCGATGGCAATGACCTTTGCCGAAGTCCTGCACAAGGGCTATGCCCAGACCTTTGAGGTCAAGGGCGAGATGTTGGTCGACGAGCGGTCGGAGTTCCAGCATATCCAGATCTTCGACACGCCGCTCAACGGGCGCATCATGGCGCTCGACGGCATCGTGCAGATCACCGACCGCGACGAAGCCAGCTATTCCGAAATGCTCGTCCACCTGCCGGTCATGGAGATCGGTGCGGTCAAGCGGGTGTTCATCATCGGCGGCGGTGACGGCGCGGTGGCCGAGGAAGCCCTCAAGCACCCCGACGTGGAAGTCGAGATGTGCGAGATCGACGGCCGCGTGGTCGAGGCGTGCAAGGCGCACCTGGGCCACGTCAACAACGGCGCGTTCGATCATCCGCGGTTCACGCTGCACCTGCGCGACGCCTTCGAGTTCCTCAAGGAACCGGCCACCAAGGGCCGCTTCGACGTCATCATCGCCGACCGTCCCGACCCCGTCGGCCCGGCCGAGGTGCTGTTCCAGACCTCGTTCTATGAACTGGTGCGCGACGCCCTGACCGACCAGGGCGTGGTGGTGTTCCAGAACGGCACGCCGTTCTATCAGCCCGACGAACTGGTCGACACCATGGCGCAGTTGCGGTCGGTGTTCGCGCAGTCGGGCTGCTACCTGACCGTCACCCCGACCTACACCGGCGGCTTCATGGCCCTGACCTGGGGGTCGCGCGAAACCCGCCTGGGCAGCGTCGCCCCGGACGAGATCGCGCGGCGCTGGCAGGCCAGCGGGGCGGTGACCGACTACTACAACCCCGACATCCACTTCGGGGCGCTGGCCCTGCCGGAGTGGATCCGGCGGCTGACGGTATAACCCCCCCGAGTCGCACCCTCTGACACGAATTCTTCATGTTGCGCACGGGGTGCGCCTCTGGGCGAGGGCGCCGTCAAAGGACCGAAACCTGCGCGACTCAGCGGGATCAATGGTTTTTTTTAGGATTTCCGGGGAGTTTTTGCTTTACGGGGCGGGGCATAGGCTTCATATAACGGCCTCCGAAAGATTGCCCAAGCACGGCGGCTCACCGACACAATCAAGTTTTTGTCAACGAGTACGCACGGCGGCCGGCTCTCTTATCGATGCTGCACCTTCGCAGTTTCATCCGCGACGGTTCGGGTTGGTGGGGAGTAGACGCCATGAGCCAGCTTTTCGCTTCCGTGAAGGAAGTGGTCAACACCCTTCGTCCTCAGGATCCGGTCTTTGTGGTGCGCCCCCGGGTGCTTGCCGCACAGGCCCGGCGCATCATTGGTGCGTTCCCCGGAGACGTTCTTTACGCGGTCAAATGCAACGATGACCTCAACGTCATCGACGCCCTGTATGCGGGCGGCTTGCGCCATTTCGACACCGCGTCGATCGCCGAAGTGCGCGCCATCACCAAGCGGTATCCCGATGCCGAGTGCCACTTCATGCACCCGGTCAAGAGCCGCGAGGCCATTGCCGAGGCGTACTTCACCCACGGCGTGCGGTCGTTCGTGCTCGATCACGAGGACGAACTGGACAAGATCTTCCAGGTGACCGAAAACGCCACCGACATGACGTTGTCCGTGCGCCTGGAAATGCCGCGCGGCAAGGCCATGCTGTGCCTGTCCGGCAAGTTCGGCACCGGCCAGTCGGAAGGGGCGCGCCTGTTGCGCCGCATCCATGCCGCCGGCTGCCGCGCCGGCCTGACGTTCCACGTCGGGTCGCAGTGCGTCGATCCCAAAGCCTATGCCGAGGCCGTGCACATGTGCGGCCGGACCATCGAGGAAGCCGGCGTGCCGCTGGACGTCCTGGATGTCGGCGGCGGCTTTCCCGGCGAATACACCGGCGAGGAACCGGCCTTCGACGCCTTCGTCGAGGCCGTGGTCGAAGCCTGCGACGAGATCGGCCTTGCGATCAACACGCCCGGCGGAACCCGGCTGCAGTGCGAGCCCGGCCGCGCCCTGGTGTGCGACGGCGTGTCGGTGATCGCCCGTGTCGAGCTGCGCCGTGGCGACAGCCTGTACATCAACGACGGGACTTACGGCGGTCTGGCCGAACTGCGGTGGCTGGGCAACTGCTTCCCCATGCGGGTGGTGCGTCCGGCCGGGCAGGAGCCCGCCTGCGGGCGGCTGACCGGGTTCGACCTGTACGGCCCGACCTGCGACAGCATCGACAGCATGCCCGGTCCGCACTGGCTGCCCGATGACGTCAAGGAAGGCGACTGGGTCGAGGTCGGCCGCATGGGCGCCTATTCCAACGCCCTGCGCACCCGCTTCAACGGGTTCGAGACCACCATCTGGGTGTCGGTGGACGATACCGTCATCCTGCGGCCGGCCGTCCCGATGACGCTCGATCAACTGCGTTCTGCGGCCTGAGGACTCTTTGGGCTGCTGCTGAAGAAGCCTCTGGCGCAACGCCCGAAGCCCCCTTATGTTTCATCCGCCGGTTCCGCCCTTCTGGGGTGGGACCGGCGGATTTCGTTGCGGAACAGTCTCCTCCGTTGCGGGGACCTCAAGCCATTGGCTTAACTCCATTGGCCCAACTATGGAGTCCGTTCATGCGGGCCCTGATCGCCGCCTTCTCCGTCGCCCTGATCGTCGGCACGGAAGTGGCCGCCGGTGTCGCCGTCATCGACGGCGTGATCTTCTGGAACAACATGGATCTCGCAGCCAAGGTGCTGTGGCTTGCCCCGCTCCTGGGCGTGGCGGCGGGCCTGATTGCCGGCCGGCGGGTTCTGCGTCACGAAAGGGCCCTGCCGTCAGGCGTCTGAAGCCTTCCCCGGGCTCGAACCCCTGACGGCTGCAACGCTGGCGTATCCTCCGCATCAAGGAGTACACTGGTTGCGCGTGCCGTCAGGAGCGATTGGGGGAAGGGGGAATGGCGGATACCGGCAGTCGCGAACCGTCCCATGGACGTGACCTTGTCCCGCTTCTGGTGGGGCTGGCGCTGGCAGCCTTCGTCCTGGCGCTTGGCTGGGCGGCCGAACGGGTGGCCATGCGCAGCCACCATGTCCTGCAGCAGGCCCAGGTGCTCAAGACCCTGTCCGGCCTGAGCGCCCGCCTGGGCAGCGTCCTGGAAGCCAACATGCTGGTCGGTCAGGGCCTGGCCGACTATGTGGCGGCGAGCGGCGACCTGGCCGACGGACAGTTCGAGGCGATTGCCCGCAACCTGCTCGGCCACCGGTCTGAGGTCCGCCATGTCGCCCTCATCCACGGGACCGTGGTGACCGACATCTACCCGCGCGTCGGCAACGAGGCCGCCCTCGGCGTCGACCTGCGGGATCTGCCCGACCAGTGGCCGGCCCTGCGCGACGCCATCGAGCGGGGCATGCCCATGGTGGGCCCGCCGGTGGTTCCGATCCAGGGCGGCGGCATGGTGCTGATTTCCCGCGTGCCGGTTCATGCCCCGGCGCCGCGCGGCCAGAGCTATCGCTACTGGGGCGTGGTCAGCACGGTGATCGACTTCAGCGCCGTGATGCGGCGGGCCGGGGTGGACGGGCCGCTGCCGATCAGTCCGGTCTTGCGCGTCGTCACCAACCGCGGCACCGATGCCGCGGTGTTCTTCGGCGACCCGGCGGTGCTCGACGCGGAGCCGGAGACGGTAACCCTTTCCGTGCCCGGCGCCACCTGGATGCTGTCCGGCATCCCCGTCGGAGGCTGGCAGGAACCGACCGCGCTGGCCTGGTCCCTGCGGGGCGGAAGCGCGTCCCTGAGCCTCTTCATCGGCTGGATTGGCGGGGTCATGATGGCGCAGTGGCGGTCGGCGCGCCGTACCGGGAAGCGCGCCGCGGGGGCTCCCCAGCGGCGCGACGTCGTGACCGGCCTGCTCGACCGCGAGGGCTTTCTGCGCGCCGGCGACCAGGAACTTGCCAGGGCGCGGCGGACCGGCGCGCCCATCGCCCTGCTGCTGGTGGACATCGATCGCCTGGGCGCCCTCAACCTGGCCCAGGGCGCGGTGGCCGGCGATCAGGCGGTGGAAGTGCTCGGCGCCGTGCTGACGGAGTTTGTCAGGCCGGGCGATCTCGTCGCGCGCCTGGAAGGCGGAACCTTTGCCCTGCAACTGGGCGGCACCACGGCACCCGGCGCGGCGCTGGTGGCCGACAAGATCCACCACGCCGTCCGTGTGGCCACGCGGGCTGCCGACGGGGGGCAGGAGGCCTTTTCCGTCAGCATCGGCGTTGCCGTGGCCAAAGACTACGACCTCGACGTCAAGGACATCCTGGTCCGCGCCGGCGAGCGCCTGGCGTCGGCCAAGCTGGCCGGCCGGGACCGCGTGGCCGTGTGATTCCTGCATTCGCATGATGGACCGACATCGGGCGTACAGGTATATCATTAGAGGAGTTTCTGGCGTGGTGGGGGGTGGGATGAACGGACTCCTGAGCGGCGCGGTGCCGGGGGCGCTTGCCGCTGCCGCCCTTGCCGCCGCTGCGGCGTTGCCCCCCATGACCCCGGAAGGCCCGCCGCTGGCGCTGGTGTCGGGCGTTGTGGTGGCGACAGTCCTGGCCGCTGCGTGGCCCGCCCTGGCCGGCGTGCTGGGGGTGCTGGTCGTTGCGCTGCTGGCCGGACTCGTGGCGGGCCCCGTGGCGGGCCCGGTGGCGGGCCTCGTGGTCGGCGACGTGGAGCCGCTGGCCTGGGGTGTCGGGATCTTGGCGCCGCTGGTGGCTGTCGGCACGGCTCATCTGCGCCGCGCCGCGCATGGCGTCGCCGGGCCGACCAGCGACGCGCTGGAGATCCTGGGCGTGGCCGGGGGGACGGCGCTGATCGCCGCCGCCCTTGCCGGTGCCTTCGCGCTGCCGGGCGGCCCCGGAGGCTGGGCGCTGGCGCAGGGCCTGGGCGTTCTGGTGGCGGCCCCGCCGCTGGCCCGCTTTCTTGAAATCTTCGCGCCGCGCCCGGCGGTTGCCGTCGCGCCGGTGCCCGTTGCCGCGCCGCCAACCGGGCCGACCGGGCCGACCGGGCCGGCCGGCCTGCGGGTCCTGGTGGTCGAGGACGATGCGGTCAACCGTCTCGTCGCCATGGAAATCCTGCGGGCGGCCGGGCACGCCGTGGCCTCGGCGGCGTCCGGGGTCGAAGGCGTCACCTGCGTGACCGAGGATGAGCCGCCCTACGACATTGTTCTGCTCGACCTTCACATGCCGGGCCTGGATGGCGCCGATGCCCTGCGCCGGATTCGCGCGCTGCCCGACCCGGCGCGCGCCGGGGTGCCGGCCATCCTGCTGTCGGCCGACGTCACGGCGGCGGCGCGCAAGCGGGGGCTGGCCGCCGGAGCCGATGCCTTCCTCACCAAGCCGTTCGAGGCGGCCGACCTGTTCGCCACCCTGGACCGTCTGCGCGGACAGCGCCATGCGCCGCAGGAGGTGGCCCGGGCGCCGTCCGGCAGTGCCGGCGAGCCGGAGGACCTCGATCTTCTGGAAAGCCGCCTGGGGGATCTGGGGGCCGACAGCCTGGGGCGCATTCTCGGCCTGTTTCAGGACGCCGCGCCGCGTCACCTGGATCGCCTGCGCGCCTGTGTCGCGGCCGGGGACGTCCCATCCCTGCGGCGCGAGGCGCATACGCTGAAGGGCGCGGCCGCCGTCATCGGGGCCAAGCGCCTCAGCGACGGCGCAACGGCCATCGAGCGCGCGGCGGACGATCTGGTGGCCGCTCGGGCCGCCGTGGCGCATATGGAAGCGGTGGTGGCCGACAGTCTGGCCGCCGTGGAGGTTTTCGCCCGGCGGCACAATGTGCCCATTGCCAAGCCGCGCAGCCGGCCTCAGGAAACCTCGGGCGCGAACACGTAGCCGGCATTGCGCACGGTGATCAGGAAGCGCGGCGCGGCCGGGTCGTCGCCCAGCTTGCGGCGCAACCGGCCGACCAGGACATCGATGCTGCGGTCGGACGGCGACCACGACCGCTGGGCCACCGCATCGAGCAGCCGATCACGGCCGAGCACCCGTTGCGCGTTGGCGACCAGCAGGGCCAGCAGGTCGAATTCGCCGCTCGTGGTGTGGACCGTGGTGCCGTCCGGGGCGGTCAACTGGCGGCGCGCCGCGTCCAGCATCCAGCCCTCGAAGGTGAACACCGTGCGGCCCTCGTCCACGCGCGCCGCGACCATCAGGCGGCGCAGCACGTTGCGCACCCGGGCCAGCAGTTCACGCCGCTCATAGGGCTTGGCGACGTAGTCGTCGGCGCCGAGTTCCAGCCCGACCACGCGGTCCACGGTGTCGGTCTTGGCGGTCACCATGATGATGCCGAGGCTGTCGCTGCGGCCGCGCAGCTCCCGCAGCAAGGTCAGCCCGTCGCGGCCGGGCAGGGTGATGTCGAGCAGCACGAGGTCGATGTGGCGGCGGGCCAGATGCGCATCCATCGCCTCGCCGCCGTCGCATTCGGCGACGTCGTAGCCTTCCCGCTCCATGTAGGCCGCCAATGTGGCGCGGCTGACCGGATCATCCTCGACGATCAGCAGGCGCGCGGGGCGGACGGGGGAGGTGTGGTAAGAGAGCGCCGCCGTCATTCAAAACATCTTCTTGATACCGTAGACACCGTACTGCGTGTCGGTCTGAAACAAGCCGTCCCCCTGGAAGTGGCAGGCAAAGGCGGCGTTGAACCCGTTCCCCTCCGCATCGTTCAGCGTCAGGGCGACGGTGCCGCCCGTCAACTTGAGCGGACCTGTGCAGGCGACGTAGCCATCCAGCCCGAGAACGTTCACGTACGCCTGATTGCAGGGTCCGACTTCGCAGACATAGGCGAAACGGAGCGTCTGGCGCGCCTGTACGACATAGCGTTCGCGGACTTCCTGGTTGGTTGCCACACTGGTGTACTTGAAGTCCACCACCATCTCCTTCGGGAGGGTGTTGGACAGGATGAACTCGTAGTTCCCCGTGAACGAGTAGGTTCCGGCCACCGCCGCGCCCGGCGGCACGGTGACGGCCAGCAGCACTGACAGGAGGACCAGGAACGGGCGGATGTTTCTTAGGTTCATGAGGCGGACTCCTGCACGGACTGGCTTGTCCCGTTCCCGGACACCCGGTCTTAGCAGAAGTTCCGCCGATTCGCCTTTTAGTTTCGGTCGGTCAGCCCAAAAGCCGCAAGAAGTTCCTCCGCCCCGCGCGTCGGGGGCAGGCTGCCGTCGGCCACGGCGGCCTCGATGGCGGGCAGGCGGTCGGCGACGTTGGGGTGGACCTCCAGGGCGTGGACCAGGCGGTCGCGGACCAGCGCCCACATCCAGTGGCGCAACTGGCCGCGCCGCTTGGCCGGCAGTTCGCCGCTTTCGGTCAGGACGGCGCGATGCTCGACGATCTTGTCCCACAGCACGTCGAGGCCGATATTCGAAATGCCCGAAATGGTGATGACCGGCGGTCGCCAGTTGGGGCTGGCCGGGGTCATGATGTGCAGGGCGTTCTCGTAGTCGCGTTTGGCGCCGCGCGCCTTGCGCTCGTCCACGTCGCACTTGTTGACGGCGACCAGATCGGCCAGTTCCAGGATGCCCTTCTTGACGCCCTGCAACTCGTCGCCGGCGCCGGGCAGCATGAGGACCAGGAAGAAGTCGGTCATGTCGGCGACTTCGGTTTCGCTCTGGCCGGTGCCGACGGTTTCGACCAGCACCACGTCGAAGCCCGCCGCCTCGCACACCAGCATGGTCTCGCGCGTGACCCGGTTGACGCCGCCCAGGTGCCCTTGGGTGGGCGAGGGGCGGATGAAGGCGTTCTCGTCGGCGGCCAGCTTGGCCATGCGCGTCTTGTCGCCGAGGATGGACCCGCCCGAGCGCGACGACGTGGGGTCCACCGCCAGCACGGCGACCTTGTGTCCGGCCTTGGTCAGGTTGGTGCCGAAGGTTTCGATGAAGGTCGACTTGCCGACGCCGGGCACCCCGGAAATGCCGATGCGGTGCGCCTTGCCGGCGTGGGGCAGCAGGCGTGTCAGGACCTCCTGCGCCAGGGCATGATGCCGCTCCGCCCGGCTTTCGACCAGGGTGATGGCGCGACCCAACGCCGCCCGGTCGCCAGCCAGCACGCCCTCGACGTAGTCATCGGCGGTCTTGGGCGGGCGGCGGGGGGAGGTCGGCGGCGTGGTCATATCAGTGTCCGTATTTGAACCACAGAGGCACAGAGACACAGAGGGCGCCGCACCAGCAGAACCGCCGGAGACAGGCCGCGCGCAGCGCAGATGGTCCGGTGGTGACGCTGTTGCGCCTGCGGCGCGGTACTCTCTGAAATCTCTGTGCCTCTGTGTCTCTGTGGTTCAAAGCAACCTGACGAAATGTCAGGCCGCTTCCCCATACCCAAGCTGCTTGTTCAGCTTGTCCATGAGGTCCTGGGCGGCGACGCTGATCTTGGTGCCGGGCGGGAAGATGGCGGCGGCGCCGGCGGCGGTGAGGGCATCGTAGTCCTGCGGCGGGATGACGCCGCCGACCACGATCAGGATGTCCTCGCGGCCCAGCTTGGCGAGTTCTTCGCGCAACTGCGGCACCAGGGTCAGGTGGCCGGCGGCCAGGGACGACACGCCGATCACATGGACGTCGTTTTCCACCGCCTGACGGGCGCTTTCACCCGGCGTCTGGAACAGCGGCCCGATGTCCACGTCGAAGCCCAGGTCGGCGAACGCGGTGGCGATCACCTTCTGGCCGCGGTCGTGGCCGTCCTGGCCCATCTTGGCGATCAGCACGCGCGGGCGGCGGCCGTCGTTCTTCTCGAATTCGGTGACCAGCGCGCGGACCTTCTCGAAGCTTTCGTCCATGCCCTTCACCTCGCTGGAGTAGACGCCCGAGATGGCCCGGATGGTCGCCTGATGGCGGCCGTAGACCTTTTCCAGGGCATCGGAAATCTCGCCCACGGTGCATTTGGCACGGGCGGCGTCAACGGCCAGGGCCAGCACATTGCCCGACTTGCTGGACGCCGCGTTGGTCAGGGCGTTGAGCTTGCTTTCCACGTCGGCGGGATTACGTTCGGCGCGCAGGCGCTGGAGCTTTTCGATCTGCTGGGCGCGGACCGACGAGTTGTCCACCTTCAGCACGTCGATCTTCTCTTCCTCGTCCAGCACGTACTTGTTGACGCCGACCACGGACTGGCGCCCGGCGTCGATGCGGGCCTGGGTGCGGGCGGCGGCTTCCTCGATGCGCATCTTGGGGATGCCGGCCTCGATGGCCTTGGCCATGCCGCCGGTTTCCTCGACTTCCTGAATGTGCTTCCAGGCGCTCTCGGCCAGTTCGCGGGTCAGGCGCTCGACGTAGTAGCTGCCGCCCCACGGGTCGATGACGCGGGTGGTGCCGGTTTCCTGCTGGATGAAAAGCTGGGTGTTGCGGGCGATGCGGGCCGAGAAGTCGGTCGGCAGGGCCAGCGCCTCGTCCAGCGCATTGGTGTGCAGCGACTGGGTGTGGCCTTGCGTCGCGGCCATCGCCTCGATCTGGGTGCGGATGACGTTGTTGAACACGTCCTGCGCGGTCAGCGACCAGCCCGAGGTCTGGCAGTGGGTGCGCAGGGACAGCGACTTGTCGCTCTTGGGGTCGAACTGCTTGATCAGGCGCGCCCACAGCATGCGCGCGGCGCGCATCTTGGCGACTTCCATGTAGAAGTTCATGCCGATGGCCCAGAAGAACGACAGGCGCGGCGCGAACTTGTCGATGCTCATGCCGGTCGCCATGCCGGCGCGGGCATATTCCACGCCGTCGGCCAGGGTGTAGGCCAGTTCCAGGTCGGCCGTCGCGCCGGCTTCCTGCATGTGGTAGCCGGAAATCGAGATCGAATTGTACTTCGGCATGTTCTGCGAGGTGTACGAGAAAATGTCCGAAATGATCCGCATGGAGGGCTGCGGCGGGTAGATGTAGGTGTTGCGGACCATGAACTCCTTGAGGATGTCGTTCTGGATGGTCCCGGACAGCTTGTCGGGCGACACGCCCTGTTCCTCGGCCGCCACGATGTACAGCGCGAGGACCGGCAGCACGGCGCCGTTCATGGTCATGGACACGCTCATTTCGTCCAGCGGGATGCCGTCGAAAAGCTGGCGCATGTCATAGATGCTGTCGATCGCAACGCCGGCCATGCCGACGTCGCCGGCCACGCGCGGATGATCGCTGTCATAGCCGCGATGGGTGGCGAGGTCGAAGGCCACCGACAGACCCTTCTGCCCGGCCGCCAGGTTGCGGCGGTAGAAGGCGTTGGACTCCTCGGCGGTCGAGAACCCGGCGTACTGGCGGATGGTCCAAGGCTGCTGCACGTACATGGTCGGGTAGGGGCCGCGCAGGAACGGCGGCATGCCCGGCATGGTCTCCAGGTGGTCCAGATCGGCGATGTCGGACGCCGCGTACAGCGGCTTGACCATCAGCTTTTCGGGCGTTTCCCAGGTCAGGTCGTCGAAGTTCTCGCCGGTTTCGGCCTGAAGGCGCTCGGCCCAGGCCTTGGCATCGCCGCTGGCCTTGGCATCAAAGGCGATCTTGGAGAAGTCGGGGATGGTCGTCATCTCACTTCACTCCCAGCTGGGCGTGCAGGGCCTGCAACAGCCCGAGGGCGTCGCACCCAACATAGATATAGTCGTTCACTCCGGCCGCGTCATAGGCGGCCTGCTTGTCGCCGGCCCGGCCGGCCAGGAACACGCGGCTTGCGCCCATGTCCTTGAGCGCCTTGGCGAAGGCTTCGGCATGCTCGTCGTACTGGGCGTCGGTGCCGCAGATGCAGGCCACGAAGGCGCCGGTCTGCTTGAAGGCGGCGGCGGCCTTGGCGGCATCGTCGAAGCCGTCGGTCGGGATGGCTTCGACGCCGCCGGCCTCGAAGAAGTTGCGGGCGAAGGTGGCGCGCCCGGTGTGCTGGGCCACGCGGCCCATGTTGGCGAGGAATACCTTGGGGCGGCCGCCATGGGCCTGCTGCCAGCGGTCGGACGCATCGCGCAGGGCCTCGAACTCCTCGGCCAGGCGATGGGCGGGCAGGGGCGTGATGGTGGCCGCGCCGCCATCGGACAGGGCGGCGGTCAGGGCGCCGAGGGTGGCGTCCGCAGCCTGCACGAACAGCTCGCCGATGGCCCCGACGGTGGCCGAACGCCGCACGTTGGCGAGGCGGGCCGCAGCCCCCTTGCGCAGGGCGGCGAGGTTGGGCTGTTCCGTCTCGACCGGCTTTTCGGTCAGGTTGGGGAACTCGTTGATGCCGGTCAGGGCGTCCTTGCGCTTGGCGACGGCGGCGCGGCGAGCCTGCCAGCTCTTGTCCAGGCGGGCGGCCAGGGCGCCCGAGGTCAGCGCGGCGGCCATGCCGCCCTCGGCCTCGATGGCCTGGAACTCGGCCCAGGCGCGTTCGGCCACCTGACGGGTCAGCGTCTCGACGTACCAGGAGCCGCCGGCGGGGTCGATGACGCGGGTCAGGTTGCTTTCTTCCTGCAGGATGATCTGGGTGTTGCGGGCGATGCGGCGCGCCAGATCCGACGGCAGCCCGAGGGCGGCGTCGAACGGCAGGGCGGTGACGCTGTCGGCCCCGGCCACGCCGGCGGCGAAGCTCGCCACGGTGACGCGCAGGATGTTCACCCACGGGTCGCGCTTGGAGACGACGCGGCTGGCCGTGGTGGCGGTCAGGATGACCGAGCGGGCATGCTCGGACGCGCCGCAGGCCTCGGCCACGCGGGCCCACAGCATGCGCGCGGCGCGCAGCTTGGCGATGCCCAGGAAGAAGTCGGTGCCGACCGGGACGGACATGGCGATCTGGCGGCACGCGTCGTCGATGCCCATGCCGGCCGCCGTCATGGCGCGCAGGTAGGCGACGCCGGTGGCCAGCGCGCAGGCCAGATCCTCGACATCGCTCGCCCCGGCGTCCGAATACGGCCCGGCGTCCACGCCGACGGCAGTGACGTTCGGCCAGGTGGCGGCGGTGTGGGCGGCGATCTCGGCCATGCGCTTGAGCGCGGCGTCCAGCGAGGTCGGCAGGCTGCCCTGTTCGGCCAGGGTGCCCAGCGGGTCTATGTTGAAGGCGCCCATGGCGTCGTCGGCGGTCACGCCGCGCTTGCGCCACACCTCGGCCAGCATGGCGGCTGCGGCAGGGGCGCCGGCTCCGGCGTCCAGGGACACCGGGCAGATGTCGAGCAGCACGCCACCGAGGGCGGAGTCGAGGTCATCGGCGGTGGCGATCATCACGCCGTCAATGCCAGCCAGGTCACTGTCCGGGTCCAGGCCGGCCCGCCCGGCGGCGTCCAGGCGCAACAGCACCGACGTCACGCCGCGTTCCAGGTCCTTGAGGATCTCGCGGTTGGTCTTCTTGAGGTCGGGGTTCAGGAACACCTGCCGGATGTCCCATCCCTGAACGCCGTTGGCAGCACTTCCGCCGCGCGCAAAGGGCGCAAAGCCGGGGAAGCCCGACGGATCGCCCTGGGCGTCCCAGTCGGCCTTGGTGTACAGCGGCTGGAGGGTGATGCCGTCGTACAGGCGGGTGGTCAGCTTCTTGTCGAAGTCGGCGCCCTTGAGCGCCTGCTCGACCAAGGCCCGCCACGACTGGTAGTCAACCGCCGGGAAGTCCTGCGTCAGGTTCAGAGAGTTCGTCATGGCTTGGACGTTCCTGAATAAGGGATTGACGGGCGATAACAGCCCGAACGGGTAGACCCTATACCACAGCCCCTGCGGCAAGCGAAACCGCCCGATTGATACAGAAATACACCGTGAGCGGCTCACAGTGGACGCGGGCGCAACCCTGTCATAACTTTGCAGCGTTTTTCCACCGAACCCAAGTGCGCCGACGGAGAAATCCGTCCGCCTGAGGAGCCGCCATGTCCCCGCCCCGCCTGGAATTGCGCGCCATCGACAAGCGCTATCCCGGCAGCCATGCCAACAAGGCGGTTTCGCTGGCCCTGGGGGCGGGCGAGATCCATGCCCTGCTGGGCGAGAACGGGGCCGGCAAGTCCACCCTGGTCAAGATCATCTATGGCGTGGCGACGGCGGATTCGGGCGAGGTTCTGTGGCACGGCCAGCCCGTGCGGGTGGGCAGCCCGGCCGAGGCGCGGCGCCTGGGCATCGGCATGGTGTTTCAGCATTTTTCGCTGTTCGACAGCCTGACGGTGGCGGAGAACGTCGCCCTTGGCCTGAACGCCAAGGAGAGCCTGGACGTTCTGTCGCGGCGCATCACCGACCTGTCGACGCACTACGGCCTGCCGCTGGACCCGCGCCGCCACGTCCACGACCTGTCGGTGGGGGAGCGCCAGCGGGTGGAGATCGTGCGCTGCCTGCTGCAGGACCCCAAGCTGCTCATCATGGACGAGCCGACCAGCGTGCTGACCCCGCAGGAGGTCGACAAGCTGTTCGAGACCCTGCGCCGGCTGCGCGACGAGGGGCGGACGATTCTTTATATCTCGCACAAGCTGGAGGAAATCCGCGCCCTGTGCGACCGCGCCACGGTGCTGCGGGCCGGCGCGGTGGTGGCGACCTGCGACCCGCGCCAGGAAAGCGCCCGGTCGCTGGCCCAGATGATGATCGGTTCGGAACTGGTCGCCGCCCGCCGCACCGCGCAGGAGCAACGGCCGGGCGAACCCCGTCTGGTGGTCGAGAACCTGTCGCTGTCGGCCTCCCATCCGTTCGGCACGGACCTCAAGGAGGTCAGCTTCGCGGTGCGGCCGGGCGAGATCTTCGGCATTGCCGGGGTTGCCGGCAACGGCCAGGGCGAACTGATGCTGGCCCTGTCCGGCGAGCACCGCACCCCGGTTCACGAGGCCATCCGCATCGAGGGCCGCCCGGTCGGCCGCCTGGGGCCGCGCGACCGCCGGGACCTGGGGATGGGGCTGGTGCCCGAGGAACGGCTTGGCCGGGGGGCGGTGCCCGACCTCAGTCTGGCCGAAAACGCCCTGCTGTCGGGGTACGGGCGGCAGAGCCTGGTGCAGCGGGGCATGATCCGGTTCTCGCGGGTCAACGACTATGCCGACCGCATCATCGGGGCCTTCAACGTCATCGCCCACGGGCGGCGGGCGGAGGCGCGCAGCCTGTCGGGCGGCAACCTGCAGAAGTTCATCATCGGCCGCGAAATTCTCCAGAACCCGCGCCTGCTCATCTGTTCGCAGCCGACCTGGGGGGTCGATGCCGGGTCGGCGGCGGCCATCCACCAGGCCTTGCTGGACCTGCGGGAGCAGGGGGCGGCGGTGCTGGTGATCTCCCAGGACCTCGACGAACTGTTCACCATCGCCGATCGCATCGCCGTGATGAGCGGCGGTCGGCTGTCGTCGCCGCGCGCCGCCCATGATACCTCTGTCGAGCAGGTCGGTCTGATGATGGGCGGCCTGTTCGACCTGAGCGACGAGGCGGGGGTGGTCCATGGTCCGGCTTGAGGCACGCGGCCACGCGGCGGCAGGATGGGTGTACGGCGCGCCGGTGCTGGCCGTGGGGCTGACCCTGGTGGCCGGCGCAGTGCTGTTCGCAGCCCTCGGGTTCGACCCGCTGGAGGCGCTGGGCGTGTTCTTCCTGTCGCCGCTGAACTCGGCCTACGGCATCGCCGAACTGGCGGTCAAGGCGACGCCGCTGGCCCTGTGCGCGGTGGGGCTGGCCATCGGCTTTCGCGGCAACGTGTGGAACATCGGGGCCGAGGGGCAACTGGTGATGGGCGCTGTGGCCGGCGGCGGTGTGGCGCTGGCCCTGTACGACGTGGACGGCTGGTTCGTGCTGCCCCTGATGATGGTCGCCGGGGTGCTCGGCGGCATGGCGTGGGGAGCCATTCCGGCCTTTCTCAAGACCCGGTTCCATACCTCGGAAATCCTCGTCAGCCTGATGCTGACCTATGTCGCGGCGCTTATTCTGTCGTGGCTGGTGCATGGGCCGTGGCGCGATCCCGAGGGGTTCAACTTCCCGGAAAGCCGGCTGTTCCACGATGCCGCGACGCTGCCCATCCTGTGGGAGGAAACCCGCCTGCACCTGGGCGCGGCGTTCGCCCTGGCGGCGGTGGTGGCGGCGTGGTTCGTGGTGGCGCGCACCTTCATCGGGTTTCAGGTCAAGGTCCTGGGCATGACCCCGCAGGCCGGGGGCTATGCCGGGTTCAGCCAGAAGTGGGTGGTGTGGCTGGCCTTCATGGTGTCGGGCGGGCTGGCCGGGCTGTCGGGCATCATTGAGGTGGCCGGGCCCATCGGCCAGCTTCAGCCCACGGTGTCGCCGGGCTATGGCTTCACGGCGATCATCGTCGCCTTCCTGGGGCGCCTGCATCCGGTCGGCATCCTGTTGGCCGCCCTGCTGATGGCCCTGAGTTACCTGGGCGGCGAGGCGGTGCAGATCGGCCTGGGCCTGCCGCTGGCCGTTACTGGCGTGTTCCAGGGCATGCTGCTGTTCTTCCTGCTGGCCTGCGACATTCTGATCCGCTACAGGGTGCGCCTGGGCGGCAAAAGGCCGCGGGAGGTAGCCTCGTGATCCCTGAAATCGATGCTCTGGCCGCCTTGCTGGTGGCCATGATGCGGGCCGCCACGCCGCTGGTGTTCGCCGCGCTGGGCGAACTCATCACCGAGAAGTCCGGCGTCCTCAACCTGGGGGTCGAGGGCATGATGCTGATGGGCGCGGTCAGCGCCTTCATGGTCATCGTGGCGACCGGGAACCCGGCCCTGGCGATGCTGGCGGCCGCCCTCGTCGGGCTGATGATGGCGGCGCTGTTCGGGGCGTTGACGCTCGGCCTGCTGACCAATCAGGTGGCGACCGGGCTGGCCCTGACCATCTTTGGCATCGGCCTGTCGGCCTTCATCGGCCAGGACTACGTCGGCACCCCCATCGAGCCGCTGGCCCGCCTGAGCATCCCCGGCCTGAGCACCCTGCCGCTGATCGGCCCGGTGCTGTTCGGCCATGATGCCATGGTCTACCTGTCGCTGGCTGCAGCCTTTGGCCTGTGGTGGTTCCTGACCCGCACGCGCGCCGGGCTGGTCCTGCGGGCGGTCGGCGAGAACCCGGCGGCGGCGCACTCCATCGGCTATCCGGTGCGCCTCATCCGCTTTGGCGCCGTGCTGTTCGGCGGCGCCATGTGCGGGCTGGGCGGGGCCTATCTGTCGCTGGCCTACACGCCCATGTGGGTGGAGGAAATGACCGCCGGGCGCGGCTGGATCGCGCTGGCCCTGGTCGTCTTCGCCACCTGGAAACCGCGGCGGGTGCTGCTGGGCGCTTATCTGTTTGGCGGAGTGACCATTGTTCAGTTACACATCCAGGGGGCGGGCGTCGCCGTCCCTTCGCAGGTGCTGTCGATGCTGCCCTATCTTGCCACCATCCTTGTCCTGGTGCTCATATCGCGTGACGCAACGCGCATTCGCCTCAACGCCCCGGCCAGTATCGGGAAGACGTTTCATCCCGGCGGCTGACGCCGGTTCCCAGAGGGAGACTTTGCTCCATGTCCCGTTTTACCCGTTTCGCCGCCATGGCCGCGGCACTGCTGATTGGCGGTCAGGCGCTGGCCGCCGACCCCGTGAAGGTCGGCTTCGTCTATGTCGGCCCGGTGGGTGACCACGGCTGGTCGTACCAGCACGATCAGGCCCGCAAGGAGCTTGAGGCCCACTTCGGCGACAAGGTCAAGACGGCCTTCGTCGAGAACGTGGCCGAGGGCGCCGATTCCGAGCGGGTCATCAACCAGTTCGCCCAGCAGGGCTTCGATCTGGTGTTCACCACCTCGTTCGGCTTCATGAACCCGACCCTCAAGGTCGCCAAGCGCTTCCCCAAGGTGAAGTTCGAGCACGCCACGGGCTACAAGCGGGCCGACAACCTCGCCACCTATGCGGCGCGCTTCTACGAGGGCCGCGCGGTCATCGGCACCATCGCCGGCCACATGACCAAGTCCAACGTCATCGGCTACATCGCCCCGTTCCCCATCCCCGAGGTGGTGCGCGGCATCAACGCCTTCACCATCGCCCTGCGCGAGGTCAACCCGAAGGCCGAGGTCAAGGTGATCTGGACCAACTCCTGGTACGATCCCGGCCGCGAGCGCGAGGCCGCCGAGACCCTGATCGCCCAGGGCGCCGACATCCTCAGCCAGCACACCGACAGCCCGGCGCCGGTGCAGGTGGCCCAGGAAAAGGGCGTGCTGGCCTTCGGCCAGGCCTCGGACATGAGCCGCTTCGGGCCGGACGCCCACCTGACGTCCATCGTCGACGACTGGGCGCCGTACTATACCGAGCGGGTCCAGGCGGTCATCGACGGCACCTGGACGTCCACCGACACCTGGGGCGGCTTCGACAGCGGCATGGTCGTCATGGCGCCGTACAACGACAAGATGCCGGCCGACGTCCGCGCCGCCGCCGAAAAGATGGAAGAGGCCATCCGCTCCGGCAAGCACCACCCCTTCCAGGGCCCGATCACCAACCAGACCGGTGAGGTCGTGGTCAAGGAAGGCGAAACCCTCGGCGACGACAAGCTGCTGTCCATGGACTGGTACGTCCAGGGCGTCCAGGGCCGCCTGCCGAACTGAGGCGCCTCTAGAGCTTCGGTCGTGAACGCAGGTTCACATCCGAAGCTCTAGCTCGTTGAAAACACGATGCTCTAGCCGAACGTGTCGAACAGGTCGTCGGCGGACGCGCGCAGCAGGGCACCGCTCTGCTCCGCGTCCGCCTGCAGGCCGGCGAACTCCCGCTCCAGGTCGGGCCGTACCCGGGCGAAGGCCTGTTCAACGTCCGTCTGAGCCCGCGCGAACTCTCGCTCCACGTCGGGCTGCAGGCGGGTGAAGGCCTGTTCCACCTCGGCCTGACGCAGCTCGAACTGGCGCTCCACCTCGGTCCCGAATCGCATGAGGTCGAGGAAGGTCGGCTGCTGCGGGGTGTCCGGGTCAACCACCTGGCCGGTGCGCGGGTCGATGGTGAAGCGCCACTCCTGTTGCTCGGCCAGGACCGCCGGATCGAGCACCCCCGCCGCATGGAGGATCTGCAGCGCCTCGGTGTAGTCCGCCAGCGCGTGGGTGCCGGCCGGCTGCCGGGTCACGTCAAACAGCCGCGTGTCGAGGATCAGTCCGGCCGCCACGTCGGGATTGGGAAGTTCATCGATCCACAGGTCGATGCCGACCCGCTCGTTGGGTTCCGCACCCAGGGGGGCGACGCCGCGCATAAAGGTCAACAGGCCGGCGAACGGCACCTCGCCGAGCAGCGTGCGGTCATCCTCGTGCAGCACGTTGATGAGGTTGGTGACCTCGGCCGGGGCGAGGTCGGCGACCCTCTGGTCGGTGCCGTCCGAGGCGATGGCGATGCCCAGAACCCGCGCGTCGTTGGTCCAGCCCTGGTCGATCATCGCGGTGGTGGTCATGGAGGCACCGAGGCTGTGCCCGGTCACCAGGACCTGATCGATGTCGTTGGCGGGGTCGTCGACATAGTCGGCCACCGCCGCCATCAGCGGCTCGAACCGTGCGTAGTGGTCAATAACCTGCAATTGGTCGAGCAGGTCCAACCGTTCGTTGGCGCCCCGGAAGGCCAGGGCCAGCGTGTTGTCCTCCTCGTTCACATAGACGTGGGCGGCGGCGTCGCTCAGGCCGTCCGTCTGGACGTAGACGCCGGGCGTCATGCGATAAATGCCGTCGGCCGCCTGGCCCAGGGGCCGCAGCCCCAGGGCGCCGGCGGGCAGGGGAGTCCAGCCGTCCTCGCCGGTCGGCAGCGGCCGGGCGCCGTAGGCGGCAAGCGACAAGCCCGCCGCCTGAAGGAACGCGTCGTCGGTGAACGCCATGATAAGCCTCCTTGCCTGTCGGAACCCTAACGCCAGGCAAGGAGGCCGGGGCGGCGCCCTGCCGCTTTATGTCGCCGGGCTACAACAAGGAGTCGGCCCGGCATCGTAACGGTTGGCGAAGAACCGGTCGAGATTGTCGGGCAGGGCGTAGGGCCTGCCGCCACTGGCCGGCTCGGCCGGGCGGTCGTCCAGGGCGGCACGGAGGATGGCCTCGGCCAGCATGCCGGCCGGCGGGGACGCGTAGACCTCGCCGCGCCATGTCCACTCGCGGCAGTCCACGCCGCCGGCGCTGGTCAGGCTGCTGCACGCCCCACAGGGACTCTCGCGCACAGCGTGGATGTCGCGTCCGTCGACGCGCACGGTGGGCGAGGATTCCAGGCGCAGGTCTTGCGCTTTGGCGGCCGTGTCCACCAGCACGTCGGTCACCGCCACATCCACCTTCAGAAGATCCAGCACCGGGCGCAGGGACAGCAGCGCGGCGTCGAGGTGCCGGGCCGCACCCTGGCAGCGGTCGCAGGTTTCGATGTCGATGTACAACAGGTCCACCCTGACCGCGCGCCGGGCTTCTGAAGCGGGGGCGGGGCCAGGGGCGGGAGCGGGGGCGGGCTTGCATCCGCAGTCGGACATGATCACTCTCCATGAGGTGTTGCTTGGTCCTCCATGAAGACGGACCGTCTGCCGAAAGGACGCACGAAGTGTCGACCGATGTTGCCTCCATCGCCTGGGACCAGTTCGGTCAAGCCCTGCACGCGTTCATCCGCCGCCGCGTGGACAGCCCGGAGGATGCCGACGAGATCCTCCAGGACATCATGATGCGGGTTCACCGCGCGGCCGGAGCGGGGCGGGCCGGGCAGATGCTGCGGCCGTGGCTCTACGGCATCGCCCGCAACGCCATCATCGACCACTATCGGGCGCGCGCGGCGCGCGGGGTGTCGGTCGATCTGCCGGACGATCTGCCGGCCGCTCCTCCGCCCGAGGGCGATGCCCTGGGCGACCTGTCGGGCTGCGTGGCCCCTGTCCTCGCCGCGCTGCCCGCGCCCTATGCCGAGGCCCTGCGCCTGGCCGACCTGGAGGGCCTGACCCAGCAGGCCGTGGCCGACCGCCTGAACCTGTCCCTGTCGGGCGCCAAGGCGCGGGTGCAGCGGGCGCGGCGGATGGTGCGCGGGGAACTGGAACGATGTTGCCGGTTGTCCTTCGGTCCGGGCGGCCATCTCCTCGACGCCGAGCCGACGGGGCGCGGCCCGGCGTGTTGACGCGGCGGGACGCTGCACTATGCTTCATGCACGCTGAACGGGGATGAACTGCTATGCATGACGGACCGGAACTGATCATCGGCCTGATTGGCGCGGTGGGCACCAATTTGCGCGGCGACATCCTGCCCGATCTCAGCAAGCATCTGGGCAAGGCCGGCTACGAGGTCATCCTCGTGCGCCTGTCGGAGCTGATCCGGGGCACGGCGTGCTTTGATGCGCCCGAAGGCGGCGACGCCGCGCCCGAGGACATGCGCATCGACGCCCACATGGCGGCCGGCGACCGCCTGCGCCAGGACCTCGACCGGGGCGACGCCGTGGCGCTGCTGGCGCTCGGCCGCATCCGCGCGCTGCGGCGGGTGGCGCATGGCGATCCGGGGCGGCCGCAGGCCAACGTGGCCTATGTCCTGGACAGCCTGAAGCACCCGCGCGAGATCGATACCCTGCGCCGCATCTACGGCGACAACTTCCTCGCCATTGCCGGCTATGCGCCCCGCTCGGAGCGGCTGGAGCGGCTGAGCGACCTCATCCGCAAGTCGCGCAAGGCGCTGGACCGCGACACCTTCACGACGCTGGCCGTCGGCCTGATGGAAAAGGACCAGAAGGCGCCGGGCACCGATCTCGGCCAGAACGTGCGCGACACCTTCCCCAAGGCCGACTACTTCGTGCCGCTCGGCAAGAGCAAGGATGTCGAAGCCCAGGTCGAACGTTTCGTCGGGCTGGTGTTCGGCAACCCCTTCGCCACGCCGACCCGCGACGAGTACGGCATGTTCCACGCCCGCGCCGTGGCCCTGCGGTCGTCCGACCTGTCGCGGCAGGTCGGGGCGGTGGTGCTCGACCAACGGGGAAGCATCATCGCCAACGGCTGCAACGAGGTGCCCAGCGGCGGCGGCGGCAGTTTCTGGGAAGGCGAGGCCGAAGACCGCGACGACCGCGACTTCAGGCTGGGCTACGATTCCACCGCGAAGTGGAAGGAGCAGAACCTCACCGAGCTGTTCGAACTGCTGCGCGACAATGGCTGGCTGGCCCGCAACGTGGCCGAAAAAGGCGTCGAGGCGATGCTCGACAGCGCCCTGCGCGGCGGCGACGGCGCCTTCCTCAAGAACGCGCGGGCGGCCAATGCCCTGGAATACGGCCGCATCGTCCACGCCGAGATGAACGCCCTGATGGACGCCGCCCGGCGCGGCGCCGAGGTGCAGGGCCGCATCCTGTACTGCACCACCTTCCCCTGCCATATGTGCGCCCGCCACATCATCGCGGCGGGCCTGGAGAAGGTGGTCTACATCGAGCCCTATCCCAAAAGCCTCGCCAAGGAAATGTACCGCAAGTGGGTGCGTATCGAGGATGACGTGGACGCCCAGCCCGACGCCGTGGCGTTCGAGCCGTTCATGGGCGTCGCCCCCCACCGCTACATGGCGTTCTTCGACTACCGCGCGCGCAAGGACGAGCGCGGCGTCGCCATGGATTGGTCGCTCGGCACCGCCCGCCCGGCCCTGTCGCGGTCCTTCGTCACCTATCCCGAGGTCGAGGCCGCGCACCTCGCCTGCCTGACCGGGCCGGCGGCGGAAGCGGCGATCTACGGTCCGGTGCCCGACACCCTGGCATGGCTGGCCGCCGAAGTGGACGCCGCCCGCGCCGAAGCGGGAACCTGGAGCGACTGGAAACGCCGCTCCCTCGAAGGTCAGGTGGAGGGTGGCTGACGCTTACACCCCGCCGTTCTCGCCGGTCGCCGCCTCGCGCGAAGGGTGCAGGCACGCGCGGTTGCGGCCCTGGCTTTTGGCGGCGTAGAGCGCTTCGTCGGCCATGTGGAGCAGGTCTTCGGCCGTGGTGGCGTCGTCGGGCCACAGGGCGATGCCGATGCTGCAGCCCACGGTGACGGTGTTGGCGCCGATGGCAACCGGCATGCTGACGGCGCTGAGGGCGCGTTCGGCAACCACGGTGGCTTCTTCCAGGCCGGTCTGCTGGGTGACCCGCAGCAGCATGACGAACTCGTCGCCGCCCATGCGGGCGATGATGTCGCGCCCGCGCAGGCAGCGCTCCAGGCGTCGCGCCACGGCTTGCAGCAGGGTGTCTCCGGCGGCGTGGCCGTAGGTGTCGTTGATGGCCTTGAAGCCGTCGAGGTCGATGAACAGGCAGGCCACCTGATCGCCGGCCCGCCGGCTGCCGGCCACCGGCGGAATGAGCATTTCCAGACCTTTGAGCAGGCCGACGCGGTTGAGCAGGCCGGTCAGCGGGTCGGTCTGGACGCGGTCCTCCATCTCGACCAAGGCGGCCTCGCGGTGCAGCAGGTCGTGGACCAGGGCGCGCAGGGACGCCGACAGGGCCTCGATCTCGCGCGGGCCACGGACCAGGGGGAGGTCGTGGCGCTGCCCGGCCCGCACGCGGTCGGCCGCCGCCGCGATGCGGCACAGCGGCGCCGAGACCCAGCCCGCCGAGAGCCAGCCCAGCGCGGCGAACACGACGGCCAGCGCGGCCCCCCACAGCACCACGGCGCGCTGCAGGTCGGCCACCGCGGAAAGGCCCACCTCGACGGGTTCGCGCGCCACCACCCGCCATCCCGTGGGACCGGCGCCCTCGGTGATTTCCGTCGGCGGGGCGAACCCGGTCAGCGACCGCCGGCCGTCGGGCCACGTCGCCACCATCCAGTGGCCCACGCTGGGAAGCGCAAGGTTGAGTGGTTGACCGATGAGATGCTCCGGACCGAGCACGATGATGCCCTCGGGATTGACCACCACGACGTCGAGCGCGGCACGCCGCTGGAACGGCGCCAGCACCGCGGCATGAAGGTTCTCCGCCCATTCCCAACTCAGGAAGGCGCGCAGCACGGCTTCCTCGGTGCCATCGGCCGAGGGGACCGGCGCTTCGAGGTCCAGCGCGTTGAGGGAGCGCCCCTGCCGGTCGGCGTCGGACGGCAGCGGCCCGACGGAGGCCACGATGCGCTCCCCCGGCGCCACCAGGACGACGCTGTCGAAGGCGTCGACCTGCTGGATCAAGAGGTCCATGACCGTTTCGATGCGGGCGGCGTCGTAGGGAGGGTGCAGCACGTCGAGGCCGGCCACGAGGTGCAAGTGCGTGCTGCGGGCGCGCAGGCCGCGCACGAACTCGTCCGATACCTGATGGGCGATCTCGACCAGTCCGGTGCCCAAGGCGGTCCGCATGTCCGCCGAGGCGCGCATGCCGAGAGCGACGCTCAGGCTGGCCGAGAGAAGCCCGACCACCAGGGCGATGACCAGTGCCACGTGTGTGCGTAGCGAGAGCAGGCGCGGGCGCATCAGGGCCACCCTGTTGGAACTCCAGGAGTCAACGCTCGACCCGGCGGCCCCGTGCTGTCACTTACTCTTTCGCGCTTGCTGACGGGGCGTCGGTGGTGCATGAATAGGTGCCTAGAACGTTCTGTACAGCACCGGAAGACCCCATGGCCCGCCGCACCGCATCCCCGAAAGCCTCATCCCCCGCGCCCGAGGCTGAACCCGCCAAGGGCCCATCGCCCAAGCGCCCATCACCCAAGCGCCCATCACCCAAGCGTGAGGCCCTGATCGCCCAGGCCGAGGAACTGTTCGACCGCCTGGGCTTCCACGGCACCGGCGTGGACCGCCTGGTCACCGACAGCGGCATCGCCCGGATGACGTTTTATGCTCATTTTCCCACAAAGAACGCCCTCGTCAGGGCCGTGGTGGAGCGCCGCGACGCGCGGTTCTGGGACCACATGGAAACCATGGCGGCCGATCATGGCGATATCCTGGCGGTGTTCGACGCCTTGGGCGACTGGCTCGAAGGGCCGGGCAGCCACGGCGACTTCCTGAGCAAGGCGCTGGGCGAATTTTCGGGGCACGACGTGGCGGTGGCCGGCGACGCCGCCTTCCGCAAGAAAAAGGCCGGCCCCTGGTTCCAGGCCCGGCTGGAGGTCGCCGGCATCGCCAACGCCGAAGCCCGCGCCTGGGACCTCGTCCTGCTGATGGAAGGCGCCAGCGCCATGGCCCCGGTGGTCGGCGGCAAACAGGCGGCCGGACAGGCCCGCCATGCCGCGCAGGCGCTGTTGGGGGCTTGGCATCGGCCGTGCCCTGAGTAAAGTGAAGAGGGGAACCAAAGAGACACAGAGAAGGCACAGAGAAGTCACAGAGAGAGCGGAGCCTGCGCCGCAGGCAATAAAACTACCCACGGGTATTTAAGGCGCTGCGCGCGGTTATGTGGTCTGAAATCTCTGTGACTTCCTCGGTGTCTCTGTGCCTCTGTGGTTATTACTTTACATGTCGCCACGTTTAGACACCTCCGCCACCAGCACCGCGACCGGCAGGGTGCGCAGGGCGTCGGCGGCCATGAGGACGCCGTCCTCGGCCGTGACCTCCTCGCCGGTGAGCAGGTTGCGCCAGCGGGTGGGGGCGCCTTCGGGCAGGGGCAGGCGGGTCTTGCCCCACACGGCGTCGCCCAGGGGCCATGGGCTGTCGTCGGTGCGCAGCCGGACGGTCAGGCGGGGCACGCAGGCGATCAGCCAGTTTCCGGCCCCGTCGGACCGCGTCAGGGCGATGAGGTGGTCGGCGCGGCGGCCTTCGGGCTCCAGCGGCACATAGGCGCCGGCCGTGAACAGGTCCGGGTGGGCGCGGCGGTGGTGGAGCAGGGCGCGCACGATGTGCAGCTTGATCGCCCCGCTGGTCCAGTCGGCCAGGAGATCAACGGCATTCGCGGGCAGGCTGTCGAGCAGGGCCTTGCGGCGGCCGTAGTCCACCGGGCGGCGGTTGTCGGGATCGACCAGGCTGTCGTCCCACAACTCGGTGCCCTGGTAGGTGTCGGGCACGCCGGGGCTGACGTGCTTGAGCACCACCTGTCCCAGGCCGTTGAGCATCCCGGCCGGGGCCAGCGTGGCGCGGAAGGCGGTGAAGTCGGCCAGGAACGGGTTGGCCCGCTGGGTATCGAGAACACGGCCGACGAACTGCTCCACGGCCTGTTCATACTGCTCGTCGGGTGCCGTCCACGAGGTGCGGAGCTTGGCCTCGCGCAGGGCCTTCATCATGAATCCGGTCAGCCGCTCGACCAGTCCCTCGGTCTCGCCGTCCAGAGGCCAGACCCCAACCAAAGCCTGATAAAACAGGTACTCGTCGTTGGGGTGGGGGGCCGGGGCGTCGTCGATAATGCGGCGGGCGCGGCGGTTCAGGGTCATCCAGCGGCGCACCCGCTTGTCCCATTCGCCGGCCATTTCGGACAGGGCGGTGATGCGGGCGCGGGCGTCCTCGCCGCGCTTGTGGTCGTGGGTGGCGGTCGCCAGCATCCCGGCCGGGCTGTGGCGCAGGCGGTCCTGGTTCTGGCGGTGCAAGGCGCTGACCGACTGCCCGAAGGTGGACGGATGGCCGCCCACCTCGTTCAGCGACACCAGCCGGTTGTAGCGATAGAACGCGGTGTCCTCGACCCCCTTGGCCATCACCGGGCCGGTGTACTGCTGGAACTTGCGGCCCAGCCGGATGACCTCGGGCAGCAGGCGGCGGCGCTCCTTGACGCGGGCGTAGTCGGACGTCAGCAGGCTGCGCACCACGCTGTAGATCGACAGATCGGCGGTGGCGCGGGTGCGGCGGGCGCGGGCGATGGCCCAGTCGATGTCGCGCACATCCTCGGGCGCGGTGCCTTCGCGGTTGACGTAGGTGCGGTAGACCGGGAAGCAGGCCACCACCTCGCGCAGGGCAATGTGCAGGTTGGCGGTGGTGAAGTCGCGGCTGTACCAGTCCTGCTCCAGCACGCGCTCCATGCCGTTGGCCAGCACGCGCAACTCGGCGGCCAGTTCCTGGCCCATGACCAGGCGCTTGCCCTCGTACACGACATCCTCGAAGTCGGGCAGCACGCCGCCCAGCAGGCGCCGGTACAGGCGGGTCAGGGGCTTTTCTCCGGCCGGGTCGATGAACACGCCGTTGACCTGGGTCATGAAGTCGTAGCCGGTCGTGCCGGCCACCGGCCAGCCGTCGCGCAGGAACTCGTGGGGGCCGAGGATCTTCTCGACCAGCACATAGAAAGGGGAGTCCTGGCCGGCCGCCGCGCAGGCCTTCTGCTGCAGGCGGTGCAGGTAGTGGCGGGGCGCGAACAGGCCGTCGATGTGATCGATGCGCAGGCCCGTGACGGTGCCTTCGGCCACCAGGTCCAGGGTCAGGGCGTGGGTGGCGTCGAACACCTCGGGCTCCTCCACCCGCAGCCCGGCCAAGTCGTTGATCTGGAAGAACCGCCGGTAGTTGATCTCGTCGGACGCCACGCGCCAGAAGGCCAGCCGATAGTTCTGGTCCTCCAGCAGGCGGTGCAGAGGCCGGAACGTGGTCGCCTTTCCGGGCGTGCCGTTGAAGCGGTCCACCGCCCGGTCGAGCAGGTCCGCGACGGCCGGCGTGGTCGAGGCCAGGGCCGCCAAACGGTCCTTCAACGCCGTGCCCCTGCTCCGCCGCAGGGTTTCGGAGCGCCGCGTGCGGCCGCGTCGGCGCAGTTCCCTAAAGCTGGCGGTCAGGTCCTCCAGGTCGGCGGAGGACCCGATCTCCAGCGCCTGGGCCAGGATGGCGGCGTAGACCGACGGCGCGACCGGGAACCGGTGGTCCCAGTACCACACATCAAAGGCGCCCTTGGCGGGGTCGAAGGCCAGCTTCAACTGGCCCTGTTCGAGCACCGCCCCATAGTGGTCGCCCAGCACCGGCAGCAGCACCTTGTCCTTCAGTTCCGCCTTGGCCGGCGCCCAGTCGATGTCGAAGAAGGTGGCGAAGGGGCTGGCCTCGCCCCATTCCAGGACGTCCAGCCACCACGCGTTGTCGGACTGTCCGATGCCCATGTGGTTGGGCACCACGTCGAGGATGATGCCCATGCCGTGGGCGCGCAGGGCTTTGATGAGCCGGGCGTAGCCATCGGTGCCGCCAAGTTCGGGATTGAGGGCGTTGTGGTCGGTGATGTCGTAGCCGTGCAGCGACCCCGCCCGCGCCTTTAGGATGGGCGAGGCGTAGACGTCGCTCACCCCCAGCGCGGCCAGGGTCGGCAGTGCGGCGACGGCGTCGTCGAAGGTGAAGCCGGCGTGGAATTGCAGGCGGTAGGTGGCCGCCGGAATGCGCCGCGCCATCAGGTCCGCCCGTCGAACAGGAACCAGTCCGTGGTCCACTCGGGCATGGTGGTGGCATCAGGCCAGGGGTCGGTGTTGCTCTCGTAGATCAGCAGTCCTTCGGGGCGGGTGGCATGGGGTTGCGGTTCGGCGCTGAGGTTGGACAGGACCGACAGCCGGGAGCCGTCGCCCATGGTCCAGCGGGCCTCGATGATGCGGCCGCGCGTCACCGACTTGGCGTGCCAGAACGCTTCGGCCTTGCCGCCGGGGATATTCCGCAGGCGGGGGACGACCTCGCGCCGACGCAGGTCCAGAAGGCCGCGCACGAAGGCCAGCCGGCGGGCGCAGCGCTCGTGGTCGAGGTCCTGCCAGGCGAGGCGGGAGCGGGTAAACGTGCTTTCGGCCAGCGGGTCGGGGATGCGTTCGCGGGCTTCGGGGCTGGCGAATTCGGGGAACGACTTGAACTCGCCGCGCCGGCCGTCGCGCACCGCGTCGGCCAGATCGTCCCCGACGTCGGTGAAGTAGAGGAAGGGGTTTTCCGCCCCCCATTCCTCGCCCATGAACATCAGGGGCACCTGGGGCGCCAGCAGCAGAATGGCCTGGGCGGCCTCCACCGCGCGACCGCCGATGAGGTCGGTCAGGCGCTCGCCAAAGGCCCGGTTGCCGATCTGGTCGTGGTTCTGGATGAAGCTGACGAAGGCGGTCGGCGGCAGGTGGCCGCTGGGCTCGCCACGCAATTCCCCGCCGCGATGGTCGGACGGCTGGCCCTGCCACGCGAAACCCTCGGACAGGCAGCGGGCGAGCAGGATGCCGGGTCCGCTGGACTTCTCCTCGGGGGCACCGGGGGCGCCCTGCATCCCTTCGGCATAGTGGGCGTAGTCGGCGTAGTAGCCCTGGTCCTCGTCGGTCAGCAGGGTGTGGAAGCAGTGGTGGATGTCGTCGTTCCACTGGGCGGCGTAGTGGGTGGGCCGCCCGTCCTCGCCACGGCTGAGGAAGCGGGCCTCGTTGCGGTCGTTCTCCAGCACCAGATGGACGTAGCGGCCGACGGCGGGGCCGCGATGCACGGCATCGGCCAGTTCCTCCAGAATGTGCGGCTGGCCGCTGTCCTCGATGGCGTGCACGGCGTCCAGGCGCAGCCCGTCGATGTGGAATTCGTCCAGCCAGTACAAGGCGTTGTGGATGAAGAAATCGCGCACCGCCCGGCTGCCCGGCTTGTCGAAGTTGATCGCAGCACCCCACGGCGTATGGCGGCTCTCGTCGAAGAACGACTTGGCGTAGAGGTGCAGGTAGTTCCCCTCCGGCCCAAAGTGGTTGTAGACCACGTCCATGAACACCATCAGCCCGCGCTGGTGGGCCAGATCGACAAGCTGCTTGAGTTCCTCGGGCCGGCCATAGGGGGCGAAGGGGGCGAACAGGTTGACGCCGTCGTAGCCCCAGCCGAAACGCCCCGGCCCGGCCGCCACCGGCATCAGTTCGATGGCCGTGATGCCCAGGTCGACCAGATGGTCCAGGCGCTCCATGACACCCAGGTAGGTGCCTTCGGGCGTGAACGTGCCGACGTGCAGTTCATAAAGGACGGTTTCCTCCCACGGCCGGCCGACCCAGCCGGCATCGCCCCACGAATAGCGGTCGGGGTCGATGACCTCGCTGGCGGCGTGGACCCCGCGCGGCTGGAAGCGCGACGCCGGGTCGGGCACGGCGAGGCCGTCGGGGTTGAGGGGGCCGTGGGGGCGGAAGCGGTAGAGGGTGCCCTCCGTCGCGTCGGACACCATGCACTGGAACCACCCGTCGCCGTGGGGATCCATGGCGATGACGCGGCCGCCGCCGGGCACCGGAGACCCGTCGGGCGCCTCTTCCGGGGTTTCCAGAAGAAGCTCGACGGCATCGGCCTCGGGCGCCCACAGGCCGAAGCGGGTCCCCTCATAGCCGGTCTCGGCGCCGAAGGGCATACGGTGATAGCGGCTCATGGGGTGGACCTCCTCCTGCTGGATGACGTTCCTCCCCCCCGTTTCTTCAATCCCCAACTAGAAAACGTCGCACCCGCGCAGGCGGGTGCCCAGGGTCACAAGCACGCGGTGCGTCGCTTTCTCCCCGGTGACTCCTGGATTCCCGCCTTCGCGGGAATGACGGGATCCAATGTTCAGTCCTCCGGCGTGTAGTAAACGGTCGCCAGAGGCGGCAGGGTCAGGTTCAACGAGAACGGCCGGCCGTGCTGCTCGATGGCGTCCGCCCCGACGGAGGCCCCGGTGGACACGCCGCTGCCGCCGTAGCCGAGCGCGTCGGTGTTCAGCGCCTCGCGGAAGATGCCGCCGACCGGAACGCCGATGCGGTAGTCGTGGTGGACCAGCGGCGTCAGGTTGCAGATGACCACCACCGGCTTGCCGCCTTCCTCGCGCGGCCAGCGCACCCACGAGAAGATGCAGTGGTCGGTGTCGGAGCAGTCGATCCACTCGAACCCGCGCGGGTCGAAATCGACCTCGTGCAAGGCCGGTTCGCCAGCATAAATGTGGTTGAGGTCGCGCATCAGGCTGTTGAGCTTTCCGTGCAGCGGATCGTCGAGCAGGTGCCAGTCCAGCGACCCGTCATGGTTCCACTCCCGCTCCTGCCCGAACTCGGCGCCCATGAACAGCAGCTTCTTGCCGGGATGGGCGTACATGAACGCGTAGTAGGCGCGCAGGTTGGCGAACTTCTGCCAGCGGTCGCCGGCCATGCGGGTCAGCAGCGAGCCCTTGCCGTGGACCACCTCGTCATGGGACAGCGGCAGCAGGAAGTTCTCGTTGAAGGCGTACAGCAGGCCGAAGGTGAGCTGGTTGTTGTGGTGGCGGCGGTGGATGGGGTCCTTCTTGAAGTATTCGAGGGTGTCGTGCATCCACCCCATGTTCCACTTGTAGCCGAAGCCCAGGCCGCCCAGGTAGGTCGGCCGGCTGACCATCGGCCAGGCGGTGGATTCCTCGGCGATCATCATGGCGCCGCGCCCCTGGGCGTAGACGATCTCGTTCAGGCGCTTGATGAAGGCGATGGCGTCGAGGTTCTCGTTGCCGCCGTAGCGGTTGGGGATCCACTCGCCTTCCTTGCGGGAATAATCCAGGTACAGCATGGACGCGACGGCATCGACCCGCAGGCCGTCGATGTGGAATTGCTCGATCCAGTACAGGGCGTTGGCGATCAGGAAGTTCTGAACCTCCGTCCGGCCGTAGTTGTAGATCAGCGTGTTCCAGTCCATGTGCATCCCAAGCCGCGGATCGGAATGCTCGTACAGGTGCGTGCCGTCGAAGAAGCCGAGGCCGTGGGCGTCGGTCGGGAAGTGGCCGGGCACCCAGTCGATGATGACGCCGATGCCCTCCTGGTGGCAGCGGTCGATGAAGAACTTGAAGTCCTCGGGCGTGCCGAAGCGGCTGGTCGGCGCGAACAGGCCGATCGGCTGGTACCCCCACGACCCGTCGAAGGGGAACTCGTGGATCGGCAGCAGTTCGATATGGGTGAAGCCCAGGTCCTTGATATAGCCCACCATCTGGTCGGCCATCTCGCGGTAGGTGAGGTAGCGCATGCCGTCCTCGGGCACGCGGCGCCAGGACCCCAGGTGGACCTCATAGATGCTCATGGGGGCGTCGAGGCCGCCGGTCGGGCTGTTGTGGGCCTCCTCGCGCTGGCGGATCCAGTGGTCGTCGCCCCAGTCGTAGTCGCGCAGGCCATGCACCACCGAGGCGTTGCCGGGCGACTGCTCGCCATAGAACGCATAGGGGTCGAACTTCAGGGGCAGGACGACGCCCTCGCGGCTCTTGATCTCGTACTTGTAGACCTCGCCGGGGTGGATGTGGGGAATGAAGATCTCCCACACGCCGCAGTCCGCGCGGTTGCGCATCGGGTTGACCCGGCCGTCCCAGTTGTTGAACGACCCGACCACCGACACCCGTCGGGCGTTGGGCGCCCATACGGCAAAGGCCACGCCGCGCACGCCGCCGATCTCGACCGGGTGTGCGCCGAGCTTTTCGTAGGGCCGCAGGTGGTTGCCCTCGGCCAGCAGATAGCAGTCCAGTTCGCCCAGGTAGGGGCCGAATCGATAGGGGTCCTCGATGTCGCGGTGGGTGTCGCCCTCGTGGACCCGCAGGCGGTAGTGGAACGCCGCGTCGCGGCCGGGGATCTGCCCGGCGAAGAAGCCATCGGGGTCGATCTTGGGCAGTTCACCCACGACGTCGCCGGTCGGCCCGTCGAGCACTTCCACGCGCTGGGCGCGGGGCTCATAGGCGCGGATCTGCACCGGGCCGTCGGCGCTGGGGCTGTGCATGCCCAGGATGCTGAACGGATCGTGAGCGTCGCCGTATTTGACGGCGTCGATCTGGGCCTGGGGGACGAGACGTTTCATCGAGCTTCCTCTGACAGCACGCGGCGCAACCCCTTGAGCGGGATGCGCAGCCAGTCTGGACGGTTTGCCGCCTCGTAGCAAACTTCGTAAAGAGACTTTTCAAGGACGAAAGCGTCCATAAGCCGGTGAATGAGTTCCGGAGAGTCGGGACTCGCCGTGACGGCCTCCTGATAGCCGTCCAGGAAGGCCCGCACCATCAGGGCCTCCCACGCTTCGGCGTGCGGCGCCAGGATGTCGAGGGCGGCGGGGTTCAACTGGGTGCGCTTGAACAGCGCGGCCCAGGCGGCGTAGTCGAACGACCGCACCATGCCGGCGACGTCCTTGAGCGGGCTGTGCTTGTGCCGCCGTTCGGACAGCGCCTTGGCAGGCTCGCCCTCGAAATCGAGCAGGTAGAAGTCATCGCGCACCAGCACCACCTGGCCGAGGTGGAAATCGCCGTGGAAGCGCGTCTTCACGGCATCCACCGGACCTTGGAGCAGGGTGTCGATGCGCCCCGTGATGATGTCCCAGCCGTTGAGGACGGCCTCGATCTCCTCGCGGCGCGCCCCTTCGGCGGTCCTGGCCGCGCTGCGCAGGGCCTGCTCGGCCTGCCGCGCCTGGTCATGGACCTGGGCCCGCCAGTCCTGAAGGTCCTGCTCGTTGACCGGTTCGGGGGCGAAGGCCGGATCATCGGTCGGCAGGGCGAAGGCGCGGTGCATTTCGCCGGTGCGCAGGCCCAGGGTCCGGGCGAGGCTCTGGAAATAGGCGTGCGGCGGGCCTTCCTCTTCGGTCGGTCCGTTCAGTTCCGCCTCGTCGAAGAAGCGATCCAGGTAGTCGATGGCATAGGTCCAGCCGTCGCCCTGGTTGCGCACGAAGCCTTGCAGGATGGCCACGGCGGTGGAGTGTTCCGGCGCCCCGTCGGCCGCTTCCAGCACCGCATGACCATAGACCGGCGGTGTATTGGTGAACCCGGCCACGTCGGTCAGGTAGCGGCCCAATTCGACCTCGGGATGGATGCCGGTGTCGAGGCGGCGGTACAGCTTGAGGATGATGTCCTCGCCGATGCGGACCGAGGTGTTGGATTGCTCCTTGCCCAGCCGCGAGGCCTGGCAGTCCTCGGGAATGGTGAGGGCGCGGCCGGCCTCGGTCGGTTCCAGGCGCAGGGTCGTGCCGTCGCCGCCGTCCACCCGGCCGCCGGACAGGATGGCGCGGGCAAAGGCGGGGGCGAAGTCGTCCTCGAAGGCGGCGTCGAAGATGACCCCGACCCGCGCGCCCCGCCGAACCTTGGCGACGGTCTGGGCGCCCAGGTGGAGCAGCGGTTCGTAGTCGCGGCTCTCCCACGCCATGCCCAGCGGCAGCAGGTAGGTCTGCGGCTCCTGGCCGCGCAGGGACACTTTCCAGGTGCTGAGCAGGTAGGCCTGCGACGGGGTGTCGAACAGCAGGGCGGCCGAACGGTCCACCGCATCGATGCGCGCCCCCTTGGCGCCGAACCACCGCTGGTTCGGCATGAAGGCGGGCAGGGCCTGATCCTGCAGACTGTGCGCGCCGCGCCCGGACAGCACGCCGGACCAGCCCTCGGTGGTCACCACGGTGATGAATTCGGGCAACGGGTTGAGGTAGTCCTCGTGCCAGGCCGGCGCCTCGGCCTCGTCGGCGAGCAGGAACCAGTAGAACGCAAAGGCCGGCAGGGTCACGAAGTAGGGCAACTCGCCGATCGGCGGGAAGGACGACCGGCCGATCAGTTCCAGCGGCACCCGGCCCTGGAACTCCGACAGGTCCAGTTCCACCGGCTGGGCGGCGCGCGACAGGTTGGCGACGCACAGGATGGTTTCGCCCTCGTGCTCGCGCAGATAGGCCAGGACCTTGCGGTTGCCGGGGTACAGGAACCGAAGCTGGCCGCGCCCGAAGCTCTGGTGGTTCTTGCGCACGGTGATCAGCCGGCGCATCCAGTTGAGCAGCGACGACGGGTTGCCGTGCTGGGCCTCCACGTTGACCGCCTGGAAGCCATAGACCGGGTCGCCGACGGCCGGCAGGAACAGCTTCTGCGGATTGGCGCGCGAGAACCCGCCGTTGCGGTCGGGGCTCCACTGCATCGGGGTGCGCACGCCGTCGCGGTCGCCGAGGTAGATGTTGTCGCCCATGCCGATCTCGTCGCCGTAATAGACGATGGGGGTGCCCGGCATGGACATCAGCAGGCTGTTGAGCAGTTCGATCTTGCGGCGGTCGTTGTCGACCAGCGGCGCGAGGCGGCGGCGGATGCCCATGTTGATGCGGGCGCGCGGCTCGGCGGCGTAGTAGTTCCACAGGTAGTCGCGCTCACGGTCGGTGACCATCTCCAGGGTCAGTTCGTCGTGGTTGCGCAGGAAGATGGCCCACTGCGCCTTGGCCGGAATGTCGGGCGTCTGGCGCATGATGTCGGTGATCGGGTGGCGGTCCTCCTGGGCCAGCGCCATGTACATGCGCGGCATCAGCGGGAAGTGGAACGCCATGTTGCACTCGTCGCCTTCGCCCTCGCCGAAGTACGGCAGGACGTCCTCGGGCCACTGGTTGGCCTCGCCCAGCAACATGCGGCCGGGATAGTAGGTGTCCACCCAGGCGCGCAACTGCTTGATGACCGCATGGGTCTCGGCGAGGTTCTCGTTGTTGGTGCCTTCGCGCTCGACCAGATAGGGGATGGCGTCCAGGCGCATCCCGTCCACGCCCATGTCCAGCCAGAACTTCATGACCCGCTGGATTTCCTCGATGACGCGCGGGTTGTCGAAGTTCAGGTCGGGCTGGTGGCTGAAGAAACGGTGCCAATAGTACTGGTTGGCCACCGGATCCCACGTCCAGTTGGACGTTTCGGTGTCGCAGAAGATGATGCGGGTTTCCGGCCACTGCTTGTCGTCGTCCGACCACACATAGTAGTCGCGGTAGACCGACCCGCGCTTGGCCCGGCGGGCGCGCTGGAACCACGGATGCTGGTCGGAGGTGTGGTTGATGACCAGTTCGGTGATGACGCGCAGGCCGCGCCGGTGGGCCGCCTTCACGAAGTCCCGGAAATGCCGCACGGAGCCATAGGACGGATTGACGTTCTTGTAGTCGGCGATGTCGTACCCGTCGTCGCGCAGGGGCGACGGGTAGAACGGCAGCAGCCACACCGCCGTTACCCCCAGGCTGACCAGGTAGTCGAGCTTGGCCGTCAGGCCCTCGAACGTGCCGATGCCGTCGTTCGACGAGTCGAAGAACGCCTTGATGTGGAGCTGGTAGATGATCGCGTCCTTGTACCACAAGGGGTCATCAGCGGCGAGGGTCGGCTCGGAGTCGGGGGCGGGGATCGGTTCGGCCATTTGGCGGGCAGTCTCCATAATCAGCCGTAGCACGGATCGACGTAGTCGACCGACTTCCAGCGCCGGACGCGGAACACCACGGCCGGGTTTTCGGCCGGGTCGAGCGTCACGGCATGGCGCGCGCCGCGCCACAGGCGGCGCACCCCGGTGAACAGTTCCTCGACCGCGAAGCTGTCGTTGCCGCGCAGGCCCATGCGGTCCAGGGGAAACTCCAGCGCCGCCTCGTGAGGCTCGAAGGGATCGAGGTTGACGGCGATGAAGATCATGTTGGACTCGTCGGCCGAGGTCTTCGAGTAGAACAGGACGCTGTCGCTGTCGCAACGATGGAACTCCAGATTATGGAGTTCGTGCAGTGCGACGTTGTCGCGGCGGATGCGATTGATCGTGGTGATATAGCTCTTGATGTTGCCCGGCCGGTCCCAGTCCCAGACCTTGTACTGGTACTTTTCGGAATCCAGGTATTCCTCCTTGCCGGGCAGGGCGCGGTTCTCGCACAGCTCGTAGCCGTTGTAGATGCCGTAGACCGACGACAGGGTGGCGGCCAGCACGGCGCGGATCATGAACGCCGGGCGCCCGCCGCGCTGCAGGAAGTCGGGCAGGATGTCGGGCGTCGAGGTGAAGAAGTTGGGCCGCAGGTACTCCCGCGCCTCGGTATGGACCAGATCGTTCAGGTAGTCGGTCAGCTCGCCCTTGAAATTGCGCCAGGTGAAATAGGTGTAGGACTGCGAGAACCCGGCCTTGGCCAGCATCTTGAGCATGGTCGGGCGGGTGAACGCCTCGGACAGGAACACGGCGTCGGGGTGGAGGTCCTTGACCTCCCGGATGACCCACTCCCAGAACGGGAACGGCTTGGTGTGCGGGTTGTCGACGCGGAAGATGCGGACGCCCTGGTCGCACCAGAACAGGAACACGCTGCGCAGTTCCTCCCACAGCTCATGCTGGTGGCCGCCGTAGAAGTTTACGTTGACGATGTCCTGGTACTTCTTCGGCGGGTTTTCGGCGTACTTGATGGTGCCGTCGGGCCGCCAGATGAACCAGTCGGGATGCTCGGTCAGCCACGGATGGTCCTGGGAGCACTGGATGGCGATGTCGAGCGCCACGGCCATGCCGTGCTTGTCGGCCTCCTTCACCACGCGGCGGAAGTCCTCGAGCGTGCCCAGGTTGGGGTCGATGGCCTTGTGGCCGCCGTGCTTGGAGCCGATGGCATAGGGGCTGCCGGGCTCGCCGGGCTTGGCCGGGAAGGTGTTGTTCTTGCCCTTGCGGTACTGCTCGCCGATGGGATGGATGGGCACGAAATACAGCACGTCGAAGCCCATGGCCGCGACCTCGGGAATGCGCTTGATGCAGTCGTCGAAGGTCGCGCCCTTGTTGGGGTCGGTGCCCTGGGAGCGGGGGAACATCGTGTACCACGCGGCATGGCGCGCGTTGAGGGGATCGACGGTGACCTCCAGCGGGGCGTCCGCCTCGATGCTGTTGGAGCGGTCGGGGCAGCGGTCCATGAGCAGGTGCAGGTCGGGCGACAGCAGCACGTCGGCCAGCGTCTCGATGTCCTCGTCGGCGCTGGCCGCACGGGCGCGGGCCAGGATGTCGTTGAGGCGGTCGGCGTTCGGGCCTTCGGCGCGGCCGCAAGCGCCTTCGAGCAGGGCGAACCCCTCGTCCAGTTCCAGGGCGACGTCCTGCCCGGCGGCCCGCTTCTTGTCGGTGTCCGAGGCCCAGGAGCGGTAATCGTCCTCCCACGCCTCCACCGTGAACTGCCAGCGGCCGAGCGAGTCGAGCGGCGCGCTGGCCGTCCACAGGTCGAGGCCCGGATTGGCCAGGGTCATCGGCACTTCGGCCCATGCGGTGTTGGGGTTGGGGCGGACCTTGAGGACGGCTTGCAGGTATCCGTGGCCTTCCTTGAAGATCTCGGCCGTGACGTCCAGGGCGTCGCCGATCTCCCGCTTGACCGGGAAGCGGCCGCAGTCGATGGATGGCGTGACGTTCTGGATGACGATGCGACGGCTGCGCAGCGATCCTTCCAGATCATGGGGCGTCGCCGAAGGATGGCTCTCGGTCATCAGCTTACTCCACGCTGCTGCTGCCGGCGAACAGGCGGATCTCGCCGGCCTTCAGGGCGAGGCCGCCGCTGCCGTCCAGTTCGGGTGCGCCACGGGGCCGGCCAGGGGTGACCTCCTGGCCCTTCACGGCAAGGGCGGCCACGGGATCGGATCCGTCGGTCTCCAGGCTCCAGGCGCCATTGTCATCGGGGTTGATGACGATGAGGACCCACTCGGCCCCGGCATCGTTACGGCGCAGCAGCCCGAACGCTCCGCTGTCCGAGGCGATGCGCCGCTGCGGGCCTTCCTGGTTGAGCACCGACAGTTCGGCCTTGAGGCGGTTGGTCTCGCCGATGAAGTCCGACAGGTCGAAGCGCGGTTCCTCCCAGTCATTGGGGCGGGTGGTCACCACGTTGACCGGTTTGCCGAAGCCGTATTCAAACCCAATCGGCATCATCACCCCGGCCGAAAACACCGCCGTGAACAGGTAGCGCTGTTTGTAGACGGCCTGGATGCTGCGGGTGTCGGTGATGCCCTGGGCGATCATCTCGCCGGCCAGACGCGGCGTGTCGTGGCTTTCCGGGAAGGCGATAGACGGCGCGATGTTGCGGAACTGCTCGTACTGTTCCAGCAGCCACGGGGCGCCGAAGTCCCACCACTTGGCCGAATTGAAGATGTAGTCGAAGCGCGCCGGGCGCAGGGCCTCGACCTCGTCCAGGCGGCAGCCCAGGGTTTCGGCAAAGAACAAAACGTCGGGGTTTTCGGCGTGCGCTGCGGCGATCACCCGCTGCCACACGTCGGCCGGTACCTTGTAGGCGGCGTCGCAGCGGAAGCCGCGCACGCCCAGCCGGACGTAATGCCGCACCAGGTCTTCCCAGGTGGCGATCATGGCGTCGCGTTCGGGCCGCTCGCTGAAGTCGATCTCGGCGAGGTCGCCCCACACGGTCTTTTTGGTCGGATCGTCCTGGTCCACGGCAAAGGGGGACACCAGCTCGCCGGCCTCGTCGCGCATGAAGAACTCGGGATGCTGCTGGGCCAGCACCGAGTCCTTGGAGGTATGGTTGATCACCAGATCCATCATCACGCCCATGCCATGGGCGGCGGCGGCCGTGGTGAAATCCTGGATGAGGTCGTCGTCGGACTCGTAGCCGGCCCCCCGGAACGTGGGGTTCAGCCGATAGTAGTCCTTGACCGCATAGAGGCTGCCGGAGAATCCGGGGAAGTGAAATGGGTTCACGTACACCCAGTTGAACCCCATCGCCTGGATGCGCGGCAGATGAGTCATCCAGTCGGAAATCGCGCCGACGAGAAGCGGAAAAAGATTGTAAATGCGGGGGCCTCTGGGACCTACAGCTTGGCTCATGAAAGCACCCGGTCTCCGTGAAAAGGATTTCTACGGCGGCGTGATCGTCCCGCGAATAGCATTCGATGTCTTGGGGTTATTTTGGCGCAGGAACTGCCCACGTCAACCCGCCATTGTTCATGCGCGGGTGGTTGTTTCCCCTTTCGACCAGCCCATTCCCTTTTCGCCCGACTGGGGCCGCCGCTTTCACAACGTCCCGTCGGCCTCCAGGGTTCCGAGCGTGTTGGGCCGCATGCCTTGCTTCGGCCACCTTTCAAAGCTACCACTGACGGCGTAGGCGGCATCTTTAGAGTGGGGCGGCAGTGACCGATTGGTGGCGCGGGGCGGTGATCTATCAGATCTATCCGCGCAGTTTTCAGGACAGCGATGGCGACGGAATCGGCGACCTGCGCGGCGTGCGGGCGCGGCTCGGCCATGTCGCGGACCTGGGAGCCGACGCCATCTGGATCGCGCCGTTCTTTCCCAGCCCGCAACGCGACTTCGGGTATGACGTATCCGACTACACCGGAGTCGATCCGCAGTTCGGCACCCTGGACGACTTCGACGCCGTGGTGGCCGAGGCCCATCGCCTGGGCCTGCGGGTGCTGATCGACCAGGTGTGGAGCCACACATCGGACGCTCATCCGTGGTTCGCCGACAGCCGGGCGCGGCGCGGCGGGCGCGACGACTGGTTCGTGTGGGCCGATCCCCGGCCGGACGGCGGGCCGCCCAACAACTGGCTGGGCGTGTTCGGCGGCGGCGCATGGACGTGGGAGCCGCGCCGGCGCCAGTACTACCTGCACCATTTCCTGCCCGAACAGCCCAAGCTCAACCTGCGCCATCCCGATGCCCTGGCCGCCGTTCTCGATGCCGGGCGGTTCTGGCTGGAGCGCGGGGTGGACGGCTTCCGGCTCGACGCCATCGATTTCATGGCGCACGATCCGGCGCTGCCCGACAACCCGGCCCGGCCGCTGGCCGAGGTGCCGTCCAAGCCGTTCGCCATGCAGGACCATCTGCACGACATGGCGGCGCCCGAGACGGTGGACATCCTGGCCGCCATCCGGGGCCTGCTCGACGGCTATCCGGGCGCCGTGGCAATGGCCGAGGTCGGCTCGCAGATGACCCGCGCCACGCCGCTGGCCCGCGCCGGGCACTACACCCACGCCGACGGCGGCCCCATGCACATGGCCTATTCCTTGCGCATGATGAAGCAGCCGGGCGACGCCGCCGGGCTTGGCGCCTTCATCGCCGAGGCCGAGGCGGAGGCTGGCACGGGCTGGCTGGTGTGGGCGTTCTCCAACCACGACGTGGCCCGCGTGGGCAGCCGTTGGGGCGGCGGGGACATGCGGGCGGCGCGCTGCTACATGGCCTTGCTGTTGTGCCTGCGCGGCTCGGTCTGCCTGTACCAGGGCGAGGAACTGGGCCTGCCCGAGGCCGACGTACCGTTCGACCGCCTGCAGGACCCGTTCGGCCTGACCTACTGGCCGGAGTTCGCCGGCCGCGACGGCTGCCGCACGCCGATGCCATGGACCGCCGAGGCGCCGCATGGCGGCTTCACCGTGAACGGAAACGCCTGGCTGCCGCTGCCCGACGCGCACCTGGATCTTTCCGTGGCGGCCCAGGCGGCCGATGCCGACTCGATGCTGGCGACGTCGCGCGGCCTGCTCGCCTGGCGCAAGACGCAGCCGGCCCTGCGCACCGGCAGCCTGACCCTGCGCCCGGCCGAGGCGCCGCTGCTGGCCTTCGAGCGGGCCGAGAACGGTGAGCGCCTGCTGTGCGTCTTCAACCTGGACGGCGCCCCCCAACACCTGCCGTGGAACGACGGCGTGGCGGTGACGGTGCCCGGTTTCGAGGTGCCTGACAACGGCCGCCTGGGCGGGTGGGGCGCGGCCGTCTACCGGCTGTAGAAGATCAATGAACAGAGCGTGCCTCTCGCGCGTTGTTCTGGAAAGGGTGGATCATGCGCTCTTGGGCGCCTATGTACGCATGAGGTGTGCGACCCGTCCCTAGTCCAACCCACAATGGGGGAAAGTTATGATCTGGAAGATCCTGGCCGCGGTTGCGGCTGCCATCGTGCTGGTGGTTGCCATCAACGTCATCGGCAATCTGGTATACGACGCGAACACGCCCACGCAGACGGCCGAGGACGTGCGCGGCGAACCGCTGCCCGAGACGCCCACCGTCACCGAGGCCGATGTCGGTCAGGCGGGGCAGGATGCGCCCCGTGTGGAAACCACGCCCGAGGTCATCCCCACGCCGCAGACCTCGCTCGGCACCGAAGGTAGCGAAGCCAGCGGCCAGCCGGTGACCGATCAGACGCAGGTGATTCCGACCGAGGAAGGGCAGGCGGCCCAGGCCGAAGCCCAGCAGGAAGCCGCCCCCGAACCCGCAGCCGAGCCGCAGCAGGCCGCGGCCGGTGCCGTGGCTGGCGACCCGGCGGCCGGTCAGGCGGCAGCCCGCGTCTGTGCCGCGTGCCACACGTTCAAGGAGGGCGAGCCGCACCGCGTCGGGCCGAACCTGCATGGGGTGTTCGGCGAAGATATCGCGTCGAAGGAGGGCTACAACTACTCCAACGCCCTCAAGGGAGCCGATGGCGCGTGGACGGCGGACATGCTGGACGCCTACCTCGCCAACCCCAAGGAGGCCATCCCCGGCAACAAGATGACCTACGCCGGTTTGAAAGACGACGCCAAGCGCCAGGACTTGATCGCCTACCTGCAGTCGCTGCAGTAAGCGGCGCTCATTCGGTGGGCTTCGGGGGCGGTTCGGCGGAAGGTCGGGCCGCCCCTTCCATATGGCGGCGCATGGCCTCGCACGGATCGCCCATGTCGATTACCGGCGTGAACCACAGCACGTCGAACGGCGTGGCGCTGGTCCAGTAGCGCGGACCATATTCGGTCGGGTCGGTGACGTCGTCGGAAACCTCCATCATCGCCACGGTGACGACCGTGTCGCCACCACTCAGGCGCTTGAGGTGCCACGGCGCCCCGGCATCGGCGCGGACGTGGCCGTTGCCGGCGATCAGCACCGCGCCGTCGGTGCCGGACAGGGCGGCGCCGCCGATCATGGCGCGGGCCATCAGGGCGTCGCGGGCGGCCTGGACGCGGATCATGGGGTCGGCCATGGCCTCGGGCATCATCCCGCAGTGGCCTTCGACGACGGCGGTGCGCAGGGCCTGGTCGATCTCCGGCGGCAGGGTTTCGGGCAGGGCGAGGGCCTTGCGGGTGTCGGCCGGAAGGCTGTCGAGGCCTTCGCGGGCCAGGGCGCGCACGGCGTCGCGCGACAGGTTGGCGGTGACCAGCGGCAGGTCGGCGGCCAGCGCGGCGGCGGCAATCGGCTGGTAGAACTCCCACGCCGGCCAGCCCGTATCCGCCCAGCCGACGGCGGCGCCCAGCCCCGCCGCGTCGCCCGGATGATCGCGCAGATACGCGGCCAGGGCAGGGGCCTGGCTGTCGTCGAGCATCTCGAACGCCACGGCGGGTTTGCGCCCGGCCGCCACCATGCCGGCCACAAGGCGGGCCCGCAGGACGTGGTGGTCGGGGTTGTCGTGCTTTTCCCCCAGCATCACGAAGCGCGCGCCGGCCAGCCGCTCGATCAGGTCGCCCTCGCTGATGAAGGTGCCGCTGGCGGTGTCCCACAGGCGCCCGACCAGGGGGTGGGACCTCTGGTAGCCCGAGGTCCACCCGCTGTCGGGAACGGCTGGTTCCGGATGGGACGCTGCCCCGGGGGATGCCGACATGGCTGCGGCGGGCAACATCACCAGGGCCGCCATCAGCGGGAGCAGTCGCGGGGCCATCGTCGGATCCTTGCGCAGGGCGGGGGACGGGAAGAGGGGGCGGGCCAACAAACGTGTTCAGAGTAAGGTGTGGCCTGCACCCCGCCGCGTCAACGTGTGGTCCTTACGCGGCGCCGCCGGGTTGCGCCGTTACGGTCGAGGTGCCAGACTGCCCGCCCTTTTCGCCCGGCACAATGGAGCCGCCATGCCCCCCCTCGATGTTCCCGCCGCCGACGCCGCCTTCGTCCAGGCCGCGTTCGACGACACGCTCGCCCTTATCGAGGCGGCGCGCGACCACATCGCCGACGGCGCGGTGCGCTACGCCGATGTGGAGATCACGCCGACGGCGCGCATGCGGGCGTCGCAGGAACTGTCTCGGCTGACCAACCGGGCGACGGCGGCGATCTCGATGCTGTTGCTGTTCAAGGCGTTGCAGGACGGCCAGGACGTCGGCGTGGCCGACATTCCGGCTCAGGTGGACGGCATCCTGGGTGACATCCAGCGGCCGCCTGTGGCATTAGCTGTAGCAGACGCCGACGCGGTGCCCGAAAGCCTCAACGTCCTGTTGCTGCGCGGCGAGGCCATCTTCGAGCGCATGCCGCATGTCCGTACGCGGCTGCTGGCGCTGCTGGAGCAGGCTGCCGTTCATTCTTCCTGATCGGCCTCGCTCAACAGGGCGCTGAGGCGGTTGTCGATTTCGCTGAGGGACACCGGCTTGCGCAGGACGTGGTCGGCGCCCGAGCCGATGTCCTCCAGGTCCTCGCGATCGTGCAGCGGCTGGCCAGTCATCACGATGATGAAGACCTGGGGATAGGCCTCGGCCAGGTTGGCGATCAGTTCCTTGCCGTTGCCGCGCGGCATCCGGATGTCGGTGATGACGGCATCGACCTGCGGCGAGTCGATGCCCGACAGGGGCGTGTCGGCGTTGCAGCGGGCGACGATCTCCAACGCCTCGATGCCGCCCGACGCCTGGCTCACCCGGTAGCCGTGGGCGCTCAGGTAGTCGGCGACCTCGCGGCGGGCCAGTTCCTCGTCATCGACCACCAGCACATGCGGTCCCCCCGGAACGATGTTCGACGCCGTGGCGGCGCGGGACGGCGGGCGGGCCGGGGCGGTGGCCTTCGGCGCCACCAGAAGATTGTCCTTGGGTCCGGCCGGCGCTGTGTCGCCGGCGGCCGGTCCGACGTAATCGGCCGGCAGCATGATGACGAAGGCCGCGCCGCCCAGGTCCTCGGACTCGCAAATGTCCATGGTGCCGTCCATGGACCGCACGATGCCCAGGCTGATGGACAGGCCGAGGCCGGTGCCCTGGCCGGCCGGCTTGGTGGTGAAGAACGGCTCGAACACCTGGTCGCGCAGGGCCTTGGGCACGCCGGGGCCGTTGTCCTCGACGCTCAGGCACAGGTCGCCGGGCAGGCTCTCCGGAACGACCAGACGCAAGCGGACGAGGCGATCGGCTTGGTCGGCCCGCAGGCGCAGGGCGTGCAGCGCGTTGGCCAGAAGGTTGAGCAGGACCTGTTCGAACTGGCGGGTCCGGCCGCGCGCCGTGCAGGTGGCTTCCGGCAGGTCGAGTTCCAGGCCGATGCCCGCCGCCTCGAACCGTTCCGTCATCATCTCGGCCGCCTTGCGCACCGACAGCCCGACGTCGAAGGGTGGCCCGGCGGTGCCATCGACGCGTCCGGCGTCGCGGCGGCTGAAGGTCTGCATGAAGTCGATGGTGTCGAACAGCCGCGCCGCCTGCTCCGACACCGTGCGGAACCGCTGGGCCAGGTCGTCGGTGTCGATCGGCTTGGCGGCCAGGCGCAGCAGCCCGCCCTCGGCGGTCAGGCGGATGACGTTCATCGGCTGGCTGATCTCGTGAACCAGGCTGGCCGACATGCGGCCGAGCAGTGCCAGGTTCGACGAATGCTGGAGCGTCGCCTCGAGCTTCTTGCGCTCGGTCAGGTCGTGGATGACGTACACCGCCGACTGCGCGAGGCCCGCCGGATCGGGCGTCACCGAGGCCAGCAGCAGGGCCGGGAACGAGACGCCGTCGCGGCGGTGGGCGGTGACCTCCTGTTCGCCGCGTTCACGCAGGCCCAGGGGGCTGATCGCGTCCTCCGGCAGGATGGCGAGGTCGACCAGGGGGCGTTGGTCGGCCTCCCGCCAGGGCAGCAGGAACAACGCCTCGGCATAGGCATTCATGTAGGTGACCCGGCCCTCGGCGCTGATCGCGATGACGGCGCTGCGCACCCGGTTGAGCAGGGCGGCCTGGAACCGGATGCGGTCCTCCTGGGCCTTGCGCTGCGAGGCGTCGCGGATGACCAGGGCAAAACCCAGCAGCACGCCGCCCGGGCTGCGCAGGGCCGACAGCACCACGTTGGCCCAGTACGTGCTGCCGTCGCGGCGGGCGCGCATTCCCTCGACCTCAATGCGGCCGAACTGCGCCGCCTGGTCGATTTCGCGCTGTGGCAGGCCGTTCTTGACGTCGGCGGCGGGGAACAGGATGGAGACGTGGCGGCCGACCACTTCGTCGCGGGAAAAGCCGGTGATTCGTTCGGCGCCGCGGTTCCAGCTTGTCACGCGGGCGTCAGGGCCAAGGCCGAGGATGGCGTAGTCGCGCAGATTGTCGACCAGAAGCTGGTAGCTTTCCTCGCTGCGGGCCAGGGCACGCGCCCGGCGGCCGAGTACCTCGCGCATGACGATGGCGCCGACTCCCGCCGCCAGCGCCATGACGGCCATCGCCCCGGCGATCGCAAGAAAGACGTTGCGCACCGTCTGCTCGCGAGCGACCTGTTCACGCACCTCGCCATAAATGAAGGCGGCCGGATCCAGCGGAGTGGACACCATGCCCAGGCGCATCAGCGTCTCGTTCATGCGCTGCCAGCGTTCGGGATTGATGTGGCCGGGCTCGACGACGGGATGACCGGTCAGGTCGAGGACAGGCTCGATCTGTGCGCGGTTGAGGGCCAGGGCGTTGACCTCGGGCCGGGGATCGGGAAAGGCGGCGGCAAGCCCGCGGGCGATCTCGTGCGGGTGTCGCAGGGCGTAGTCCCATCCGCGCAGCGTCGCATCGACGACGGCATCGACCAGTTCCGGCTGTGCTCTGGCCAGCGCTCCCGTGGTGAACAGGCTGTCGCCGTAGAAGTTGACGCCATAGTCGCGCGGCCGCACCGGAATCGTCTGGATGCCGCGCCGCTCCAGGATGAACGGCAGGGTGAAGGAACTGCCCATCACGGCATCGACCGGCTCGTTCATGGAGCCGGCATAGGTCACGGTCGCCGGGTCGATGCCCTGGGCCAGCAGCATGGCCCTGAATTCGATGTCGTGCGCGCTGCCGGGCTGCCGATAGACCGTCAGGTCGCGCAGGTCGCCCAGGGTGCGGAACTGTGCGTCCTTGCGCACGTACAGGGCGGTCGGGCTGGTCTGGAAGATGGAGGCCAGAACAATCAGGTCCTCGCCCTGGTCGCGGGCCAGCAGGATGTCGGCCGACCCGACGCCGAACTGCGCGCGGCCCGCCGCCACTTCGGCGGTGGCAAGGACGAAGCTGTCCGTTTCCTGATCGTTTCCGACGCGGATGTCGACGTCGAGCCCGGCGGCGCTGTAGAAGCCTTTCCAGTGCGCGGCGTAGTAGCCTGCGCACTTGAACCGCGGAGTGTCGCAGGGCAACTGCAGGGTCACCGGCACTCCGCCGGCCGCCTCAGGCGCCCCGGTCGGCCCCCCATCCTGCCCCCCATCCTGCCCATGCGCGGCGGCTGCCCAGCCGAGGAAGGGCATGACCACGCAAGCGAAGATCAGGCGGCGAAGTGTGCGCGACATTGGCCGAGTATGGCTGCTCCGCCTGCTGGATACCAGAGGTTCAGGTGCGATTTTCAATCGCTTGATGCAATCGGGGGCGGCTTCTGGCTGAATGGGTGAAGCACACCACTCTGGGGACCCGCGGGCACCGCCAATGAAGGATGTTTTCCTCGACATCCCCCAACCCGCCGCACCTGCTGCATCGACAGCCGGGCCGGACGCCGGGGGCACGCCCCGCCTGCGGCTGGCGACCACGGCGGTGATCGGCGCGGTCATCGGTGCACTGCTGGTCGCCGTGGTGGCGACGCTGATCGTCGGGGCGTTCCTGCGCATCGTCGGGATTGCCGAGAAAGCCCGCGACGAGGTCGTTCCGCTGGTTCTGGAGCAGCAGGAACAGGCGATCCTCGCCATCGAACTGGCCCGCCTTACCGAGGTCATCCTGGGCGCCCGCTCGCGCGCCGACCGGCGTCAGGCGCTGGAGGAGGTCGAGGCGGTGGCCCAGCGAATCGCCGGCCGGGCCGACGTGGCCGTGATGGGCCGCCTGGACGCCGCCGTCCACGCGGTACGCCGCAGCGCCTACCGCGGCGACGTGCTGGACGCCCTGCGCGAATCGGGCATGGCGCATCTGGACCGCCTGGACAGCCTGTTGCCGCCGCTCGGCGGGATGCACGGCCGGTCGGAGCCCTATGCCACCCAGTTGCTGTTCGAGATCCGGCACGTTCTTTACCGCGCGGTCGAGGAGGACGACCCGGACCTCCTCGATTCCCTTGAGAACCGCTTTGCCGTCCTCAATGCGGAGATGCGCGACATTGCCGGCGTGATGTCCATGCCGGACACCGGCGGACGGGCCTTCAACCTGCGGGACCTGAACGGCTTTGGCGTGGTCTTTGGCCTGCGCCGCGAGCAATTGATGGTGCAGCGGCAGATGGCGGACGAGGCGGTCACCGCCCGCGGCCTGCTCGCCGCCCTGTCCAACGCCTTGTCGGCCGACGCGGCGGCGGCGGCCCTGCAAAGCTCGGCCGACATCGTGGACCACGGCCGGAACGGCATCGCCGTCGGCGTGGCGGCGGTGGGCGGCGGCCTCGTCGCCCTGTTCCTGGCCGCCTGGCTGCTGCTGCGCCATGTGGCGTCGCCGGTGCTGCGCGCCCACGCGGCGCTGGAGGCGGTGCAGCGCGGCCAGCGCATGGTCAGCCTGCCGCCGGCCCGCCTGGAGGAACTGGATGCCGTCGGCCGGTCCGTCGAGCGCCTGGCCGAGGTCCTGGCCGACGTCCACGTCAAGGAAAATGCCGCCAACCGCAGCCAGCGCCAGCTGCGCTTCGTGTTCGACGTGTCTCCCGTGCCGTTCCTCATGGCGCGCGTCGACACCTCGGAAATCATCGACGCCAACGAGGCGGCGCGGAAGCTGTTCCGGGCCACCCGCGAGACCATGGTCGGCCGGTTGTCGCGCGATTTCTGGCTGGACCCGCGCCGCCGTGACGCGATGGTCGACTACCTGCGTCACGAAGGCGCCGTGGACGATTTCGAGGCCCACCTTCTGACCGTGGACGGTCATGACTTCTGGGCCCTGATGTCGGTGCGCACGGTCGAGCTGGACGTCGGCCCGGCCCTGCTGACCGGCATCACCGACATCACCGAGCGCAAGGCCTATGAGGCGCGGCTGCACGGCCTGGTGACCGAGTTGGAGGCGTCGAATCGGGAGCTTGAGCAGTTCGCCGCCGTGGCGTCCCACGACCTGCAGGAGCCCCTGCGGGCGGTGGCAAGCCATCTGCAGCTCCTGGAGCGCCGGGAAGGTCCGCGCCTGACCGACGAGGGCCGGGAGTTCATGAACTTCGCCATCAGCGGCGCGCGGCGGATGCAGCGGCTGATCGTCGATCTGCTGGAATATGCCCGCGTCGGCCAGGCCCGCGCCGCACCGCGCCCGGTGGCCCTGGGGCCGTTGCTCGACGACGTGCGGCGGACCTTCGGCCAGCGCCTGGCCGAGACCGGCGGCACGGTGGAGGCGGTGGGCGACCTGGGCACCGTCCTGGGCGATGCGGACACCCTGTGCCGCCTGTTCGAGAACCTTGTCGGCAACGCGCTCAAGTACCGCGCCGCCGACCGGCCGCCGGACGTCCGCGTGTCGGCCGAGCGGACCGGCAGCGAATGGACGGTGTCGGTCGCCGACAACGGGCGGGGCATCGAGGCGGCCTACGCCGACAAGGTGTTCATCATGTTCCAGCGCCTCGAGGGTGGCGACGTCACGTCGGGCACCGGCATCGGCCTGCCCATCTGCCGCAAGATCGTCGAGCAGCACGGCGGCCGCATCTGGGTGGACACCATGGGCGGCTGCGGCCCCAACGGCGAGGGGGTGGCCTTCCGCCTGACCCTTCCGGCCGTTCCGTAGGGGGAGCATCGTGCGGAAAAGTGGACCCGGTTTTCCGCGCCGACGATGCTAGCCTAAATGCCTGGGAACAAAGAAAAAGGCCGCTTCCGGGGAAGCGGCCTGCTTTTCTTCGGAGAATGGCGCGAGAGACGGGGCTCGAACCCGCGACCTCCGGCGTGACAGGCCGGCACTCTAACCAACTGAGCTACTCCCGCCCCGAAGAGGCGCCGTTATATCCAGGGCTCGGCGTTGGCGCAAGGACTAAATTCGCCGCAAGAAAAGAAACTTTGTCGGACCCGGAGCGGCGGCCCGAAATCCGCCGTGCCGGCACGAAAAAGGCCGCTTCCGGGGAAGCGGCCTGTTTTTCTTCGGAGAATGGCGCGAGAGACGGGGCTCGAACCCGCGACCTCCGGCGTGACAGGCCGGCACTCTAACCAACTGAGCTACTCCCGCCCCGAAGAGGCGCCGTTATACCCACCAGCCCGATGCCTTGCAAGCGCCTTTTTGCGCTTGGAATTATTTTTGTGCGATTGCGAATTATCAATTCGGCCGGAGCGGTTTGAAGGTTAACTGACGGTGTCTTCGCGGGACATCCGCCCGGCCCAGCCGAGCGCGACGTCCCCGGCTTCACAGGCTTCCTCCCCGTTGCCTGAAATACCTCAAAGACCGGACCCCGTGGTTCCGGTCTTTTTTTTCGCCATGGCACAAAACGCCCTGCTGACTCCGTGGTGTACGGGCCGGCAAGGCGCGGTGGTGATGGTGGTGAAGGTGAAGGTGTCCGCCACGACGCGGACCCGAATCTTCTACCAGCCGGCCCGGACGCGGGCAAGGCCTTTACCCGGCCGTCCGGTAGAGGCATCCTGAAGGCATGAGGATATTCGACCAAGCCGCCCTGGACGCCCTGTCGGCGGAGGCCCGAGGCCTCCCCCGGCGGCGCAGGAACCTGAACCTGCACGACGCTCCGGAGGACCCCATCCAGCGCCTGTGCAACGCCGTGGAGCCGGGCACCTATATCCGACCCCACCGGCACGACGGCGGGCGCTGGGAGGTGTTCACCGTGCTGCGCGGCGCCATGCGGGTGCTGACCTTCGACGACGACGGGCGGGTGGAAAGCGCCACGCTCATCGGGCCGGGGCAGGACGTCGGCCTGATCGACGTGCCGGGCGGGACGTGGCACAGCATGGTGTCGGTGCAGGCCGGAACCGTGGTCTTCGAGGTCAAGCCCGGTCCCTACAGCCCGACGGCCGACAAGGACTTCGCCGCCTGGGCCCCCGAGGAGGGCGCGGCGCGCGCCGCCGATCTCGAGGCCTGGATGCGCACCGCAGCGATCGGCGCGGCCTGGACCTGAAAGCCCGAACGGGCCGGGTTCGTAAGCCGGATGTCTCCGGGAACACCTGACACTGGACAGGTAGCGATCATGGTCCGGCCGACGTTGATCTGCCCTTGCACCGGCGCCGCGGTCGTCATCGGCTGGATGATCGCCGCCGCGTCCGGGGCGCTGGCGGCCGGTCCGGACTGCACGCCCCTCGACCTGCCGGTGGAGCGGGTGGTCGAGGCTCCGACCCAGTACGTCGAGTTCTGCGTCCGCCACCCTGCCGCCTGCGTGATGAGCGGGCCGTCGGAAGTCCCCTATACGCCGGCCCTGCGGCGCGTGCTTGCCGAGGTCAACGCGGCCGTCAATGCCGAGGTCAGGTTCATCCCCGACATCGAATGGCGGGGCGAAGAGGAGCACTGGGACTTTCCCCTGGCCGGGTGCGGGGACTGCGAGGATTTCGCCCTGGAAAAGCGCGAGAGGCTGGCCGCGCGCGGGGTGCCACGCGCGGCCATGACCATGGCCATCGTCCATCACCGCACCGAGATGTTCCCGCACGTCGTCCTGCTGGTCGCCACCACGCAGGGCACGCTGGCCCTCGACAACCTGCACGACAACATCCTGTGCTGGAACGCCATCCCCTTCAACTATGAGGCCCGCGAACGCCCGGACGGGCTGTGGACCCGCTTCGACCAGCAGGCCTGGACCTCCGGCCCGCCGTGATCCCTACGCCTGATCATGCTCGGGCGCGCCGGCGAACAGCGCGGATCGCGGCGAGGCGACCTGGATCTGGTAGCGCTCGAACTGGTGCAGGATGTCGCTGATGATCTGGTCGCGGCTCAGGCCCATGATGTCGTAGCCCTGGCTGCCGTCGCTGAAGGTGGTGCGCGCCTCGTACTCGCGGGCGCCGCTGGTTTCGGGCCGTGTGGTGTCGCGGACCACGAACGACGGCAGCAGGTGGCTGGCCCGCTGGACCCCGTACACGAAGTCGCGCACGCCCTCGGCCGGGACCACCAGACTGATGGCGCCGGCGTCGCTGTCGCGCTGGACGGTGGCGGTGCGGCCCTTGGCGGTCAGTTCCTCGGCCACCGAGGCCATGGCCGGGGCGATGGTCGCCTCGATGAATCGGTCCACATCCGTGCGGGACGGGGTGTGCAGGATGCGCGCCAGGCGCCCCTGCCACGACCGCTCGACCGTGGGATGGGACACCGCCGGGGCCGTCTTGGCGGCGGCGGTGCTGTGGGCGAGGTCGGCGCTCATGCCCTTGAACAGGCTCCAGCACAGCAGCAGCATGATGACCGTGAAGGGCAGGGCGCTGGCGATGGTGGCGCTCTGCAGGGCGGCCAGGCCCCCGGCCATGAGCAGGACGGCGGCTACCACCCCTTCGAGCACGCACCAGAACAGGCGCTGCAGGGCCGGGGTGTCGGTCTCGCCGCCGGCCGCCAGGGTGTCGATGACCAGCGAGCCGGAGTCCGAGGAGGTGATGAAGAAGATGGTCACCAGCATGACCGCGATGGTCGAGGTTACGGCGCTGAGCGGCAGGTACTCGAAGAATTGGAACAGCGCCACCGACACGTCGGCCGCCACCGCTTCGCCGAGCGCTCCGGCCGCCGCCGTGGTGTCGATCAGCATGGCGGTGTTGCCGAACACGGTCATCCACAGGAACGTGAAGCCGGCCGGGATGAACAGCACCGCGACGACGAATTCCCGCACCGTGCGGCCGCGCGAAATGCGGGCGATGAACATGCCCACGAAGGGCGACCAGGAAATCCACCAGGCCCAGTAGAACAGCGTCCAGGCGTCGATCCACTCGCGCGGCTCGTAGGCATAGATGTTGAACGTCTTGAGCACGATGCTGTCCAGGTACAGGCCGATGTTCTGGACGAACGTCTTCATCAGGTGGGACGTCGGGCCGACCGCCAGGACGAACAGCATGAGCGCGACGGCCAGGCCCAGGTTCACCTCGCTGAGCCGCCGCACGCCGCGATCCAGTCCGGTGACGACGGACACCGAGGCAATGGCCGTGATGATGGCGATCAGCACGATCTGTGTGGTGATGCCCTGCGGCAGCCCGACCAGATGGGTCAGGCCGGCGTTGATCTGCAACACCCCGAAGCCCAGCGACGTGGCGATGCCGAACATGGTGCCGACGATGGCGAAGATGTCGACCGCATGGCCGATCGGCCCGTTGATGCGGTCCTTGAGCAGCGGGTACAGCCCCGACCGAACGGTCAGGGGCAGATTGTAGCGGTAGCCGAAATAGGCCAGCGCCAGCCCCACCACCGCATAGATCCCCCAGGCGTGGATGCCCCAGTGGAAGAAGGTGATGAGCATGGCCTCGCGCTGCGCCCCGATGGTGCCGGGGCTGGCCTCGGGCGGGGCGGCGAAGTGCATCATCGGCTCGGCCACGGCGAAGAACATCAGCCCGATGCCCATGCCGGCGGCGAACAGCATGGCGACCCACGAGGGAAAGGGAAAGTCCGGCGTGGCGTCGTCCGGCCCCAGTTTCAGGCTGCCGAACCGGCTGAGGCCCAGGATGAGCACGACGATCAGGAAGATCGCCACCGACAGGATGTAGAACCAGCCGAAACTGCCCAGGATCCCGCTCTGCAAGGTGCCGAACCACTGCTCGGCCGCCTGCGGCCAGATGGCGCCGACCAGCACGAACACCATGATGAGCGCGACGGACCCGGCAAAGACCGGAACGTTGATGGAAAACCGCGACATGACAAATCCCCTGACGCAACCATATCACTACACTACGCTCAAAGGGGCGGTTCAGACCACGCTTGCGCCCCCACGCATTCCAAAAAAAAAAGGCGGGGGTGCACTGGTGTCATTTGTGGTCCGGATATGACACTGTCCGGACCGGACAAAGAAACCGAGGACCTTGCGTTATGAAACCCGCCTTCGAGGAACTGGCCTACCGTGCAACGCCCATCGGCGACTTGAGCCTGCGACGGCGCACCGACTTGGCGTCGGGCAGGGACATACATGAGGTCAAGTTGGGCGACGACTTTCTGATGTCCAGCCAGTACGTCGACGGCGAGATCGCCCTGGCCGACCTGGGGCTGGCGGCGGCGCACGGTGGGCGGTTGGATGTGGGGGCGGACGTGGTGGTGGGCGGCCTCGGCCTTGGCTACACCGCCAAGGCGGCGCTCGATTTCGCCGGCGTGCGGTCGGTCGTGGTGGTCGATGCGCTGGCCGACGTCATCGACTGGCACCGCCGCCACCTGGTGCCGCTGGGCGAGGCCGTCGCCGACGACCCGCGCTGCCGGCTGGTGCACGGCGATTTCTTTGCCCTGGCCGCCGACCCGGTTGCCGGCTTCGTCGTGGACGAGCCTGGCCGCAGGTTCGACGCCATCCTGCTCGACATCGACCACTCGCCCCGCAACGTCCTGCATCCCGGCAACAGTGCGCTGTACACGCCCAAGGGCCTGACCGCCCTGGCCGGCCACCTGCGCCCCGGCGGGGTGTTCGCCCTGTGGTCCAACGACGCCGAGGACGAAGATTTCATGGCCGTGATGCGCGGCGTCTTCGAGGATGTTTCGGCCCACGACGTGACCATCCGGAACACGCCAAGCGGCGTCACCGCATCCAACCTCGTCTACATCGGCCGCCGCCGGGCGTGAGGCGGACATAAAGAAAGCCCCGCGGTCCGTGGACCTGCGGGGCTTTTGAAATGGTGCTGCCGAACGAGGTGTTGGCGAAAAAGCGCACACAGCCTGCGGCTAAGGGTGGACCGCAGCGGATGCCGCACTGCGGGCTCAATCGATCATGGTGTTGGTGCGCACCCGCTCAGGCAGTGGCTTCGGGCCGTGTGCTCCGCGGACATCCCATACAGGCATCGATGCGAGTTGTTGGACCGTCGATCGTAGTTGGTCCGCGAAATCGCGCCGAATGCGTGACTGTTTTTCCAGTTGATTAATATTAGCAATTGCGTCGAAGTAACCGCGAGAGCGGCAGATGCCGGCGAGTTCGTAAGGGGCAGGCTGGGTCCAGCGCACGCAATCTCTTACAGACAAGTTGATCCGAGCATGATCGATGCTCAGTCGCGGTATTTGAGACATGCTTGTGCGGACGTCTTCGCTGGGGCCGATGATGAATGTTGAGAAGCGACCGCTTTCCCGAAGCTCCGCGTTGCCGTGCATGGCGTTAAGAACGGTTCTGGCATCTGTATTTTTGAAGTCTGTCAGTTGGACTGTAAGCCACATGGTATTTTTCATGGAAGCCGTTTCCTATCTAATCCAATCTGAAAATATTCCCCCTCATAAGGCTCCCGCCCTGCGCAATCTGTGGATGGTTGGTTGACTACCTGCCCGTCCTTTTCGGAGCCGGGCGCTTCTCAGTGACCGTTGTCGCGGGTCGCTGCTTCACAGACCAGATGCGACGATCCGGCCTATGAATACCCTCATGACATGGCGGCTTGATTGCAACCACAGGCCGCTTGTGAGCGAGTTCGATTCGCGTCAAGAGTATCGCTGCTTCCTGCAATTGTCTATAGTGTATTGTGTGTGGGTGTGGATGATGGCGCAACATATAGTATGCTGTTAGTGTCTGGCCTGGAGAGAGGTGAGGCGACCCACCGCTAGAACCATTACGCGGATTTTACACGACTTCGGCCAGATGGTCCCCGGATGTTCCTGTCTGTTCCGGTATTGTCCGATGTGCAAATTCGGCACCGAGGACATAAAAAAAGCCCCGCGGTCCAAGGACCTGCGGGGCTTTGAAAATGGTGCTGCCGAAAGGATTCGAACCTTCGACCTCTCCCTTACCAAGGGAGTGCTCTACCGACTGAGCTACGGCAGCAAACTATGATCAAACAAATGTCCCGTGCCGCTGTTTGCCAAGGTTTCCGTGGTTCCCGGCGGCGTCGAGGCGCGCTTTATGGCATAGGGTTTTAGGGTGTGCAAGCACTCTGTTTGCAAAAACGACAGACGGTGCGTTTTTTGCCGCGCGGTGGTCGTTGACGGGGCGGGGCGGGGGCTGCACGATGGCGCCTCAGCCCCTATGAAAGCAGCACCTCAGCCATGACCGATCCGTCGCGTCCCCCCACCCCCATCCGTACCACCACCCCCACCCGCATCAGTCCGGCCGGCCAGGAGCGCGTCGCCGAGCGGCAGGCCCGCCAGGCCGAGGCTCTGCGCGCCAACCTGCGGCGCCGCAAGGAGCAGGTGCGGGCGCGCGAGGAGCAGGCCAGCCCTGGTGAGGTACCGAGTTCCGAAGAGTTGTAGGTCGCGCCATCCTGGTCTACAAGATGTGGGTATTTCTGACCAGGAGACCCGTTCATGCCCGTCATGCCCGACCATTGGATCCGTGCCCAGGCGCAAAGCCAGGGCATGATCGAGCCGTTCACCGACCGCCTGAACCGCGACGGGGTGATCTCCTACGGCGTGTCGTCCTATGGGTACGATGCGCGGGTGGCGGACGAGTTCAAGATCTTCACCAACGTCGATTCCGCGGTGGTCGATCCCAAGGCGTTCTCCGACAAGAGCTTCGTCAACCGCAAGACCGACGTGTGCGTCATTCCGCCCAACAGCTTCGTGCTGGCCCGCACGGTGGAGTACTTCCGCATCCCGCGCGACGTCCTGGTGATCTGCCTGGGCAAGTCCACCTACGCCCGCTGCGGCATCATCGTCAACGTGACCCCGCTGGAGCCGGAGTGGGAGGGGCATGTGACGCTGGAATTCTCCAACACCACGCCGCTGCCGGCCAAGATCTACGCCAACGAGGGCGCCTGCCAGTTCATCTTCCTCAAGGCCGACAGCCTGTGCGAGGTGTCCTATGGCGACCGCAAGGGCAAGTACATGGGCCAGCAGGGCGTGACGCTGCCGAGACTGTAGGTGCCCCTCTAAACGCCTCGCGCGTGCCGCAATTGCCTGTATGATGCGCCCCCAGATATCCCCCGCACCCAAAAGAGTAAGGACAGTTTGACCATGGACCGTATCCGCATCGTCGGGGGACACCCGTTGCGCGGCATCATTCCCATCGGCGGGGCCAAGAACGCCGCGCTGCCCTTGATGGCGGCCGCCATGCTCACCGACGAGACGCTGCGCCTGACCAATCTGCCGCATCTGGCCGACATCACCACCATGGCCCATCTGCTGGGCCAGCACGGTGTCGAGATGTCCATGAACGGCGACAGCGCGGGCAACGGCGACTGTTCCGGCCGGGTGCTGGACCTGACGGCGCACGACATCACCAACACCACCGCGCCCTATGACCTGGTGCGCAAGATGCGGGCGAGCATCCTGGTTCTCGGCCCGCTGCTGGCGCGCTGCGGCGAGGCGCGGGTCAGCCTGCCCGGCGGCTGCGCCATCGGCACGCGGCCGGTCGATCTGCACCTCAAGGCGCTGGAGACCCTGGGGGCCGAGATCGCGCTCGAGGAAGGCTACATCCACGCCCGCGTCCCCAAGGAGCGCAACGGCGGCCGCCTCAAGGGCGCCAACGTGATCTTCCCGAAGGTCACCGTGGGCGGCACCGAAAACATCCTCATGGCCGCCGCCCTGGCCGACGGCGAGACGGTCATCGTCAACGCCGCCCAGGAGCCGGAGGTCATCGACCTCGCCAACTGCCTGGTCGCCATGGGGGCCGACATCCAGGGCATCGGCAGCAACGTCATGCGGGTGCGCGGCAAGGACAAGCTGCACGGCGCCGAGTACTCGGTGGTGCCCGACCGGGTCGAAACCGGCACCTACGCCATCGCCGCCGCCATCACGCGCGGCGACGTGGAACTGGTGGGCGCGCGGCTCGACCTGATGCAGTCCGTCACCGACGTGCTGGTCGAGGCCGGGGTCGAGGTGACGGCCACCGAAAAGGGCTTCCGCGTCAAGGCCGACGGGGCCGACATTCGCGGCATCGACGTGATGACCGAGCCCTATCCCGGCTTCCCGACCGACATGCAGGCCCAGTTCATGGCCCTGATGGCGACGGCCAGCGGCGCCTCGATGATCACCGAGACGATTTTCGAGAACCGCTTCATGCATGTGCCGGAACTGACCCGCATGGGCGCGCGCATCAACGTGCACGGCTCGTCGGCCATCGTGCGCGGCATGCCCAAGCTGTCGGGCGCCCCGGTCATGGCGACCGACCTGCGCGCCTCGTCGTCGCTGGTCCTGGCCGGGCTGGCCGCGGAAGGCGAGACCATCGTCAACCGCATCTACCACCTCGACCGCGGCTACGAGTGCCTGGAGGCCAAGCTGGCGGCCTGCGGTGCGACCATCGAACGACTGCGCGGCTGATCTTTTCCACGCTTCCGGGCGGCCGACGTGGGTTGGCCGCTTGGAAGCGGCGGCATCTGGTGGTAGCATTCCCATCTACGCGGTGTAAAACGCGACTAGTAATTAAGATGTATGCCGTCGCGTCGGTTCAGGGGACCACGCGGCGTCGCGGCGCTTGAGGGAGCGCATCCATACGAGGGGGCTATGGCTAATCTCAAGACACGCTCGCGTGATGATAACGTTCGCGAATTGGCGCGTTTGCAGTCCATGTACCAGCGCCTGCCGCCGGAAAAGCAGAAGGCGGCGCGCGGCCACATGCAGGCCCGCATCAACGAGTTGCAGGACGCCATCAACGGCAAGGGCAAGACCAAGGCCGGCGGCGGCGGCATGAGCGTCCTGCAGACGGTCATGATCGTGCTGCTGGCCAGCGTGGTTGCCGTGGCGCTGGGCTTTTTCGGCGTCACGTTCATGGCCAAGGGCTAAGGCAGGCATGGCCAAGGGCTAAGGCAGGCATGGCGCTTTCCGGGCAATAGGGGCTGGTGACTGGCCGGGGTTCCGTGTAAACATGCGCCCCCAAATGCACACGCCATCGTCCACGTCCTGAAGAGCCGAGTCGAAATGAGCCCCGAACAGTTGGTTCTTGCCCTTCCCAAAGGGCGGATCCTCAGCGAATGCATGCCGCTCGTGCGTGCCGCCGGCATCGAGCCGGAGGCTGCGTTCGATGATCCGTCGTCCCGCGCGCTCACCTTTTCGACCAACCATCCGCATATCCGCATCATCCGGGTGCGGTCCTTCGACGTGGCGACGTTCGTGGCATTCGGCGCGGCGCATCTGGGCGTGTGCGGCAACGACGTGCTGATGGAATTCGGCTATCCCGAGATCTATGCCCCGCTCGACCTGGGCATCGGCGCCTGCCGCCTGTCGGTGGCCGAGCCGGTGGACCTGTCGGCCGAGGATGATCCGGCCCGCTGGAGCCACATCCGCGTCGCCACCAAGTACCCCGAGGTCACCCGCCGCCACTTCGCGGCCCGTGGCGTGCAGGCCGAATGCATCAAGCTGAACGGCGCCATGGAACTGGCCCCCAACCTGGGCCTGTGCCACCGCATCGTGGACCTGGTGTCGACCGGCTCGACCCTGAAGGCCAACGGTCTGGTGGAGGTCGAGCACATCGCCGACGTGACGTCGCGCCTGATCGTCAACCGGGCGGCGCTGAAGACCCGCTCGGCTGAACTGAACGGCTGGATCGCCAAGTTCCGGGAGGTTGTCGATGCCTGTTGATCTGCGCACCGCGGACGCCGGGTTCGAGGCCGCCTTCGCCGACCTGCTGGGCGCCAAGCGGGAGTCCGACCCGGACGTCAACGCCGTCGTCGCCGGCATCCTGGCCGACGTCAGGGCGCGCGGCGACGCCGCCGTCATCGACTACACCAGCAAGTTCGATCGCCTGGATCTGACGCCGGAAACCCTGCGCATCCCGGCCGAAACCATCGCGTCCGAGGCTGATCGCTGCCCGCCCGACCTGATTGCGGCCCTGCGCACGGCGGCCGAACGCATTCGCGCCTACCACGCCCAGCAGAAGCCGACCAACACCCTGACCACCGACGCCGCCGGGGTGACCCTGGGCGGCCGCTGGACGCCGGTCGGCGCGGCCGGGCTGTACGTGCCCGGCGGCACGGCGGCCTATCCGTCGTCGGTGCTGATGAACGCCCTGCCGGCCAAGGTGGCGGGCGTCGAGCGCCTGGTCATGGTGGTGCCCAGCCCCGACGGCATCCTCAACCCGCTGGTGCTGGCCGCCGCGCGCGAGGCCGGGGTGGACGAGATCTATCGCATCGGCGGCGCCCAGGCGGTCGGCGCGCTGGCCTACGGGACGCAGACCATCGCCCCGGTGGACAAGATCGTCGGGCCGGGCAACGCCTTTGTCGCCGCCGCCAAGCGGCAGGTGTTCGGCACGGTCGGCATCGACATGATCGCCGGGCCGTCCGAAATCCTGGTCATCGCCGACGGCGCCAACGACCCCGACTGGATTGCCGCCGACCTGCTGAGCCAGGCCGAGCATGACACCGCCGCCCAGTCCATCCTTATCACCGACGACGCGGCCTTTGCCGAGGCGGTCAAGCAGGCCGTCGAGCGCCGCCTGCAGACCCTGCCGCGCGCGGTCATCGCCCGCCAGAGCTGGAACGACCACGGCGCCCTCATCGTCGTGCGCGACATGGACGAGGCCGTGGCCCTGACCGACCGCATCGCGCCCGAGCACCTGGAACTGGCCGTCGAGGAGCCCATGGCCCTGGCCGACCGCATCCGCAACGCCGGCGCCATCTTCCTCGGCCGCTACACGCCCGAAGCCGTGGGCGACTATGTGGGCGGGCCGAACCATGTCCTGCCGACGGCGCGCTCGGCGCGGTTCTCGTCGGGCCTGGGGGTGCTGGACTTCATGAAGCGCACCTCGCTGCTGGGCTGCACGCCCGAGGCGTTGCGCGCCATCGGCCCGGCCGCGGTCACCCTGGCCGAGGCGGAAGGGCTCCAGGCGCACGGCCTGAGCGTCGCCTTGCGCCTGAACCTGTAAGGGGAACCGGGGATGGGGCAGGGCTCGAAAACCGAGGTCATCATCGACGTCCGCCTGGACGAAAAGACCCTCGTGCGCCGCCGCCCGGAAGTCGAGCATGAACGCAAGGTCGCCATCTACGACCTGCTGGAGGAAAACCACTTCCACGTTCTCGACGGTTCGGTCACCGGCCCCTACACGCTGCACCTGTCCATCGACGGCGACAAGCTGTGCGTCGATGTCCACGACCAGTCCGACATGCCGCTGTGCGCCGCGTTCCTGTCGCTCAAGGGCTTCCGCAACATCGTGAAGGAGTACTTCATGGTGTGCGAAAGCTACTATAGCGCCATCCGCACGGCGTCACCCAGTGCCATAGAGTCCATCGACATGGGCCGCCGTGGCCTGCACAACGAGGGCGCCGAAATGCTGCGCGAGCGCCTGCTGGAAAAGGGCATCGAAGCCGACGGCGACACCACCCGCCGACTGTTCACGCTGGTCTGCGTCCTGCACATCAGGGGCTGAGCCGAATGCACGGACTGCCCTCCGCCGTGCTGTTCGCCTGTACGATGAACGCCATCCGGTCGCCGATGGCGGCCGGCATCCTGCGCCGCCTGCACGGCACGCGGATTTTCGTCGATTCGGTGGGGGCGCGGCGAGGCGGCGAGGTGGACGGCTTCGCCATCCAGGTGATGGACGAGATCGGCATCGACCTGACCACCCACCGCCCCAAGGTGTTCGAGGACCTGGAGGACGACAGCTTCGACGTGGTCGTATCGCTGTCGCCCGAAGCCCAGCACAAGGCCGTGGAACTGACCCGCACCGTGGCCTGCGAGGTCGAGTTCTGGCGCACCTTCGATCCGTCCCTGGTCGAGGGCAGCCGCGAGGTCCGCCTCGAAGCCTACCGCGCCGTCCGCGACGAGCTGATGAACCGCATCCAGGAACGCTTCCCGGTCGCCAAGATACCCCGGTTGTAGGGCGGGCGGGGCGCGAGAAAGTTCTTGACGTTGCCCGCGCTTGGCAACATTCATTCAATCCTGTTTTTCTCTGTCTGCGGGCCCTGCGGAGCGGTAATGGCCAAGGAAGACATGATCGAATTTCCGGGCGTGGTTACTGAACTGCTGCCCAATGCCATGTTCCGCGTGACGCTGGAAAACGGGCATAACATCCTCGCCCACACGTCGGGCAAGATGCGCAAGAACCGCATTCGTGTTTTGGCCGGTGACAAGGTCACGGTCGAAATGACGCCCTATGATCTGACCAAGGGTCGGATCACATTCCGGTTCAAGTAGAAGGGTTTATGGCAGGTTCTCTCCCCGAAGTCCTTCCGGTTCTCCTCCATCGTCTGGTTCTGGCCTCGGCCTCTCCGCGACGGCTTGACCTGCTGGCCCAGGTCGGCGTGGTTCCCCATGCGGTGGACCCGGCCGATGTCGACGAAGCTCCCCTCAAGGGCGAGTTGCCGCGTCCCCATGCCCAGCGTCTGGCCGAGGAAAAGGCCCGCGCCGTCGCCCCCCGCCACGAGGGGGCCTTCGTGCTGGCCGCCGACACGGTGGTCGGGGTCGGCCGGCGCATCCTGCCCAAGGCCGAGGACGAGGCGACCGCGCGGCGCTGCCTGGACCTGCTCGGCGGGCGCCGCCACCGGGTGTACGGCGGGGTCTGCCTGATCGCGCCCGACGGCCGGGTGGTGACGCGCGTTGTCGAGACGGCGGTGATTTTCGCCCGCCTGTCGGCCTTCCAGGTCGAGGAATACATCGCCAGCGGCGAATGGCACGGCAAGGCCGGCGGCTATGCCATCCAGGGGCTCGCGGCGGCCTATGTGCGCCAGATCAGCGGGTCCTACACCAACGTGGTCGGGCTGCCGCTGCACGAAACCGACAAGTTGATGCGCGGCCTCGGCCTGCGCCGGGGGTAGACGCCCATGCGGCCAAACACCGCACAGATCGATACCGCTCTCATTGACCGCTCTCCCGGACTGACCCGCGTGGCCCTGGCGGCCGACGGCGTGGTGTGGGAGGTCCATCTGTTCCCCGATCACCTGCCGTTGCCGGGCGACCTGTGGCTGGGCCGCCTGAAGGCGCGCGTGCCGGGCACCGCCGCCGCCTTCATCGACCTGGGCAGCGGCCCCGACGCCTTCCTGCCGGCCGAGGACATGCCCGGCGGCCTGCCGCCCGAAGGCTCCGCCGTGCTGGTCGAGGTCGCCCAGGCCAAGCGGCCGGGCAAGGGGCCGAAGGTGACGGGCGCGGTCTCGCTGGGCGGTCCTCTTCTGGTCTACACACCCTTGCGCGCCGGGGTGAGCCTGTCGTCGCGCCTGACCCACAAGTCTGAACGCAAGCGCCTCCAGGCGTGGGCCGAGGCCGCGGTGGGCGAGGGGGAGGGCGTGGTCCTGCGCACCGCCGCCTTCCAGGTGCCCGAGGCCGACCTGGACGCCGCGCTCACCGACGCCCGAACCGCCTGGGCCGAGGTGGAGCGCCTGCGCCGCACCCTCAAGCCGCCCTGCCGTGTGCGCCCCGGAGAACCGCCGCTGGCCGCCGCCCTGGCCGGCCGCAGTGTGGACCGCGTGCTGTGCGAGGGTGCAGCCCTGGCCGACGAGGCCCGCCGCGCCCGGCCCGATCTGGCCGACGCCGTGCGGGTGTGCGGCGCCGGCCTGCTGGCCGAGGAGGGCGTGCCCGAGGCCATCGACGCCGCGCTGGCCCGCCGCGTGCCGCTGCCGGGCGGTGGCGCCCTGACCATCGAAACGACGGCCGCCGTCACCGCCATCGACGTGGACAGCGGCCGGCGCGGCGAAGACGCCGTCAACGCCGCCGCCATTTCCGAGATCGCCCGCCAGATGCGCCTGCGCGCCCTCGCCGGGGCCATCGTGATCGACTTTGCCGCCCCGCCGCGCGGTGCCATGGCGGCCAAGCGCAAGCTGGCCGACGCCCTGGGCCAGGCGCTTGCGCACGACCCGGCGCGTCCCCAAGTGGTTGGGGTTTCGGGCCTGGGGCTGGTCGAGGTCCGTCGCGACCGGGTGCGCCCGCCGCTATCCGACCTGCTGCTCGGCCCCGCCCAGGCCCAGCCCCCGGCCCCCGTTGCCGTCGCGCTGGAGGCCCTGCGGCGCGCCGTGGACCACGCCCGCACGGTGCCGGGCAGCCGCCCCAAAGTCACCGTGGCGACGGCGGTGGCAGCAGTGCTGCGCGGCCCCCTGGCGCCCGCTGTGGCCGAGGCGGAACGCATCCTGGGCCACCCGCTGGAGGTGGTGGAACGGACCGGCGGCGAGGGAATCGACGTCAGCAACGGAACCGGACGATGAACGAACACGACGACTCCGAGAACAGCGGCCTGGAAAAGGTGCGGGTTTCCAGGGCGACCTGCCCGATCTGCAACGCCGCGATCAGCAAGTCGCCCGACAGCGCCCGCTACCGGCCCTTCTGCTCGCGCCGCTGCGCCGACGTGGACCTGCACCGCTGGCTGGGCGGCGTCTACAGGATGCCGACCAACGAGGTGCCCGATCCCGACCTGCTGGAGGCCGAATTGCGCCTTGCCCAGGAGCGCGACGCCGAAGACTGAAAAAAACCTTCAACAGGGGCTGGACAGCCTCAAAAATATCTCCTATAAGCGGCCTCCCAACGCGCACAACGCCTTCGCCCAGGTAGCTCAGTTGGTAGAGCACGGCACTGAAAATGCCGGTGTCGGTGGTTCGAATCCGCCCCTGGGCACCATGAACCCTCGGACCCTAAAGGTCCGGGGGTTTTTCTTTGCGGTTCCCCACCTCTCGTAATTCCCGAAACCCGCCCATCGGGGTGGGTCGTTCGTTTTTCTCTGGAAAAATACCAGCCTGCATATTAGAAGGTGCTTAACAACGGGGAGGAAGCCTTGTTCTGGGAACTGGGATGAGAGCTTCCATATGACGACACATAAGATTGACCGGCGCGCTTTTCTGAAGCTGTCGGCTGCGGCGGCGGCTCTTTCGGGGGTGGCGCTGGGGTCTGGCGCTCAGGCGGCGCCGGTGAAAACGAATGCGCGCATTGTCGTGGCCGGTGCCGGCGCGGCGGGCGTGGCGATGGCGTCGCAGCTTCGGCGGCGCCTGGACGGGGCCTCGATCACGGTGATCGACCCCAAGACGACGCACTGGTTCCAGCCCGGTTTCACCCTGGTTGCGGCCGGCATCTGGGACGCCAGCCGGGTGCAGGTGGAAAACGCCGCCTACATGCCCGACGGCGTGGAGTGGATCAAGGAGCAGGTTGCCGGATTCGCCCCCGACTCCAACACCGTGACCACGTCCGGCGGACGGACCGTGTCCTATGACTATCTGGTGGTCGCCACCGGCCTGATGCTCGATTACGAGCGCATCGAGGGCATGGAGCGGTCGCTGATCGGCCAGCATGGCATCACCTCGATCTATGCCGGGCCGGAAGCGGCGCGGGCCTCGTTCGAGGTCATGGACGACTTCGTCGGCAAGGGCGGCGAGGGCGTGTTCCTGCGTCCGCAGACCGAGATGAAATGCGCCGGCGCGCCGCTCAAGTTCACCTTCCTGACCGAGGACCGCGCCCGCCTGCGCGGCCGTCGCGACGCCGTGAACCTGAACTACTACGCCCCGTTCACCAACCTGTTCGCCGTGCCTCCGGTGCACACCAAGGTCGAGCAGTTGTTCACCGAGCGCGAGATCGGCTTTCACTACAAGCACACCCTGCGGGCCATCGATCCGGCGCACAGGATCGCCACCTTCGAGACGCCCGAGGGCATGAAGGAGGTCGGCTGGGACCTGCTGCATCTGGTGCCGCCCATGCGCGCCCCCGATGCCGTGCTCAACAGCGCCCTGCCGTGGCAGGACGGCCCGCTGGCGGCCGACGGCTGGATCGAGGTGGACACGTCCAGCCTCCAGCACAAGCGTTTCGCCAACGTGTTCGCGGTCGGCGACATTGCCGGGGTGCCCAAGGGCAAGACGGCGGCCAGCGTCAAATGGCAGGTGCCGGTGGTGGCAGAGAACCTCACCGCGCTCATCACCGGCAAGGAGATGACCGCCGTCTACAACGGGTATACCTCGTGCCCGATGGTGTCGGGCTATGGCCGCGCCATGCTGGTCGAGTTCGACTACGAAAACCGGCTGACCCCGTCCTTCCCGTTCATCGACCCGCTCAAGGAACTGTGGGTGTCGTGGACGATCGAGGAGCAGGCCCTCAAGCCCGCCTACCTCGCCATGCTGCGCGGCCACGGTTGAGAGGAGTCCTGAACCATGAAGACGTTTGATATCGTTGCCGTTTACGTGATGTTTCAGGAAATGGTCGGGGCCAACCTGCTGCTCGCCCTGATCGCCCTGGGGCTGCTGCTGGCCGTGGTCGGCATCCTCGCCCTGCGCCGGGCGCTGATGGCCGGTTCCTTCGCCCGCCAGGCCCGCCTGCCGCTGGTCATCGGGGTCGCCGTGTGGGGCCTTGCCGTGCTCATCGTGCCGGGCATGACCTTTGGGTCGCTGGGCCGCGTGAGCGGCGCGGTCGATTGGGCAATCCTGCTGGCCATGGGCTTCGCCCCGGCCCTGGCGGTGGCGGCGCTGGCGTTCAGCGTCATGGTGTTCACCGGAGTGGGCGAACGGCGCGGCGCCTGAGGCGGCAAGTTCGCTTACGCGAAATGGATTGCCACCCATGCCCGCCTGGAGCAAAGCTCCAGACCTCCTTGTTTTTTTGAAAAAATAAAAGGGGTTCGGGGCTTGCCCCGAGCGGGCGCGGGCGGCAGCCCGCCAGTCTTTGTACGCACTTCAGAAACAATCCTGTTCCATCGCGCCGGATTGCGGGGGCCTGGGGAAACAGCCATCTTGGTGTTCAGACGGTCATACCGGAGAACGACCATGAGCACCTTGCGACCTGTTGTTTCCACCGCGCGCGGCCGGGCGACGTCCGATGGCGCCGGCGTTCGCCTGACCCGGGTTCTGGGTCACGGCACCGAGGCGGGCATTCTCGACCCGTTCCTGATGCTCGACGAGTTCGGGTCGGTGAAGGGGGCGGACTATGTGGGCGGTTTCCCGGACCATCCGCATCGCGGCATGGAAACCGTCACCATCATGTTCGACGGCCGGATGCGGCACGGCGACAACAAGGGCAACGGCGGCGTGATCGGGCCGGGCGGCGTGCAGTGGATGACCGCCGGGCGCGGCATCGTGCATTCGGAGATGCCCGAGCAGGAGGACGGCCTGCTGCGGGGCCTGCAATTGTGGGTCAACCTGCCGCGCGCCCAGAAGATGGCAACGCCGGGCTACCAGAACCTGGAGGCCGAAGACATTCCCGAGGCGCCGCTTCCGGGCGGCGGCCGGGTCCGCGTGATCGCCGGCCGGTTCGATGGTGTGGCGGGGGCGGCGGGCGGCATTGCCGCCGATCCGCTGCTGCTGGATGTGCATCTTGGCCAGGGCGAAAATGTCGAGGTCGCGGTGCCCCAGGGCCATACGGCGTTCGCCTACATCGCCGATGGCGCGGTGCGCCTTGGCGGCCGGGACCTCACGGCGGGAACGTTGGCGGTGCTGGGCGAGGGGGATGCGGTTGCAGTGGAGGGCTCCACCAGCACCCGCCTGCTGATCGCCGCCGCGCGGCCCCTGAACGAGCCGATCGCCTGGCACGGCCCCTTCGTGATGAACACGCAGGAGGAAATCAGGCAGGCCATCCGGGACTATCAGGAAGGCCGTTTCTGAACCACCTCGGTCAGGAACGTGGCGACGGGGCCGGTGACGCGATCCATCGTGCGGTTGGCCCCGTGGTCCACGTCGGGCAGCTCGACCAGCCGGCACGTGCTGGAGTCGGCGCACGACAGCAGCATCCGTGCGTCGGCCACTGGTACGGACACGTCGGCCGTGCCGTGGCCGAGCAGCACCGGGCAGCGCACCTTGGCGATGGTGACCATGGGGGCGATGTCGGCGAAGCGGTGGCCGATGGCGACCTCGACCACGCGGTTGACCAGCCAGCCGATGGGCACATAGGGGATGCGCCCGCGCGCCATGATGCGCCGCATGACGTCCTCGGGATGGGCGAAGGCGGCGAGGCTGACGCAGGCCGCGATGTCATCGCGCCGCGACGCGCACAGCAGGGCGGCCGCCGCGCCCACGGAATGGCCCATGATGGCGATGCGTTCCGGGTCGATGTCGGGCCGGGTGCGCAGGAAATCGACGGCGTGCGACAGGTCTTCGGCGAACTTCGGCATGGAGGATGAGCCGTCGCCATCGCTGCGCCCGTGGTTGCGGGCATCGACCAGCAGCACGGAAAAGCCTGCGGCGTGCAGGGGCGGCGCGAACGGCAGCATCTTTTCCGCGTTGGCGCCCCATCCGTGCAGGATGACGACGGCGGGAGCGGGCGCCGCATCCTCGGCCGGGATGAACCACGCGAACAGGCGCTTGCCGCGCGTGGTGGGCACGCTCAGGGCCTCGAACGGCAGGCCGAGGTCGGCGGGGCTGCCGGTTTCAGGCTCGCGCGGCGCCCGGAACCCCACGTAGACGGCGGCCACGAAGGCGGCGGCAGCCAGCACGATCCCGCCGGCGAGCCACGCCAGCGGGCTCATCCCATCACGTCCTTGCGGCTGACTTCCCGCCACTGGCCCGGGGCCAGGCTGCCCAGGCCCAGATGGCCGATGGCCACGCGGACGAGGCGCAGGGTCGGAAACCCGACGGCGGCGGTCATGCGGCGGACCTGCCGGTTCTTGCCCTCGGTCAGGACCAGGCGCAGCCACGCCGTGGGGATTTCCTTGCGGAAGCGGATGGGCGGGGTGCGCGGAGGCAGATCGGGCTCGTCCTCCAACAGGTCGGCCTTGCACGGCAGGGTCCGATGCACCTTGCCGCCGATGCGCAGGTCCACCCCGCCGCGCAGGGCGGCCAGGGCGGCGGCATCGGGCACCCGCTCGACCTGCGCGAGGTAGGTGCGGGGATGGCCGTGCCGGGGGTCCAGGACGCGCTTGATGAACGGCCCGTCGTTGGACAACAGCAGCAGTCCCTCGCTGTCGCGATCCAGGCGCCCGACCGGATAGACTCCGGCCGGCAGCCCGAATTCGGCAAGCGTGCGCTGCCCGGGTTCCTCGGCCGTGAACTGGCTGAGGACATCGAACGGCTTGTGGAACGCGATGATTCGGGTGGAGGAGTCGGGTGTCGGCATGGGCCGTTGTAGGCGCGTCGCCGTCGTCAGGTCAAGAAGGGGAAAAGGGCCGGCGGGGCCGCTGTGGTGGGAGGCCCCAAGGACCCCGCCGACGGTGGGAACACGGGGGGAGGACCCGGCTCCATCTGGGAAACCTTGGATATTCTTAGTTGGCGGTTACCATGCGTCGGATTTCGTCGGCGTGGCGCTTGGCCTGGGGGGCGTTCTCGAACTGCTCGACCAGGGCCTGCCGGCCGTTTTGGTCGACGCGGTACACGCCCCAGCCCTGCTGCTCTTCACCAACGATGCGTCGAAAAATGTAAACCGTCATGTCGCTGCGCCTTTTGCCTAGGCTCCCCGGACGCGGGGGACCCCGTTTGCCTCGCTACCGCCATAATGCTTCAGGGTAGCTACTTGGTGCCGGAGGGATAGTATCCCGTTTGGTGAGGGCATTACATACCTCAAAGGGTCTGTCCCTCAAGACGGCAAAGGTATAACCACTTTCGATCGACTGTCTTTAGTGGTGGAATACTATCCCATTGAGTTGTTCATGTACGGGCCCACTAGCACGGAACAGGGTGTTTTTGACTCTGTGCGAAGGGGTCTCAAAACCTTCATCATGATGGCTTGACCTCTTCGGCCGACGCGCGCACCGTTTCAGAACATCCCCCAAAACGACCGGAAGAGCCCATGCCCGCCCCGACCTCCTCAAGTGTAAACGACCTCGACTCCCTGTGGATGCCGTTCACCGCCAACCGCCAGTTCAAGAAGGCGCCGCGCTTCCTGGTGGCGGCCGAGGGAATGCACTACACGGCGGCGGACGGGAGGACGATCCTGGACGGCGCGGCCGGGCTGTGGTGCGTCAACGCCGGGCACGGCCGGAAACCGATCACCAGGGCCATCCAGGAGCAGGCCGCGCGCATGGACTATGCGCCGCCGTTCCAGATGGGCCACCCGGCGGCCTTCGAGCTGGCCGCCCGGCTGGCCCGCCTGATGCCCGAGGGGCTGGATCATGTGTTCTTCACCAACTCGGGCTCGGAAAGCGTCGATACGGCGCTGAAGATTGCCCTGGCCTACCACAAGGCGCGCGGCGAGGGCGGCCGCACCCGCCTGATCGGGCGCGAGCGCGGCTATCACGGAGTCGGCTTCGGCGGCATCTCGGTCGGCGGCATGGTGGCCAACCGCAAGGCCTTCGGCGCGCAGTTGCCGGGCGTCGACCACCTGCGCCACACCCACCAGCCCGACCTCAACGCGTTCAGCCGGGGCCTGCCGGAGCACGGGGCGGAACTGGCTGATGATCTGGAGCGCCTGGTCGCCTTGCATGGGGCGGAGACCATCGCCGCCTGCATCGTCGAGCCGGTGGCCGGGTCGACCGGCGTGCTGCTGCCGCCCAAGGGATATCTGGAGCGCCTGCGGGCGATCTGCGACCGCCACGGCATCCTGCTGATCTTCGACGAGGTCATCACCGGATTCGGCCGCCTGGGTGCGCCGTTCGCCATGGATGCCTTCGGCGTGGTGCCGGATCTGGTGACGGTCGCCAAGGGCCTGACCAACGGCGCCGTGCCGATGGGGGCGGTGGTGGTGCGCGACACGGTGCACGACGCCTTCATGCACGGGCCGGAGCACCTGATCGAGCTGTTCCACGGCTACACCTATTCCGGCCACCCGCTGGCTTGCGCGGCGGGGCTGGCAGCCCTGGACGTCTATGCCGACGACGCGCTGTTCGAGCGCGCCGGGGCGTTGTCGCCGCGCTGGCAGGATGCCGCCCACGCCCTGCGCGGGCTGCCCCATGTCATCGATGTGCGGGCCATGGGGCTGGTCGCGGCGATCGAACTGGCGCCGATGGACGACGGTCCGGGCAAGCGCGCCTTCGCGGCGTTCCTGGAGTGCTTCGCGCGCGGGCTTCTGGTGCGCACGACGGGCGACACAATCGCCCTGTCGCCGCCGCTCATCATCGACGATGGCCACATGGATCAGCTGTTCACGACGCTGTCCGACGTCCTGAAGACGCTGCCTTAGCGCGGTCTACGCCTTTCGAAGCCTTTTCCGTCTTTCCGGTTGCCTTTAAATGCAAGGTGCAACGGCCCACTTACAACGAACGTTCAGGGTGGGAGTCGGGCGCCGGAAGCACCAAACGGACCACATGGGCCACATCAGGCCCGGGACCTTAAAGCGGGTGCGAGGCGTTAATAGATCGGTCCTACGCAGTTTTCGCGCGTCGCCGGAGAATGTGGAATGTTTCGAGAGCCACTGCTGACGGTTCAGGAGGTCGCGGATCGCATGAAGGTCACCCCCCGCACGGTGGGCGACTGGATCCGTCACGACAAGTTGCGCGCCATCAAGGTGGGGCGCGACTGGAGGGTATCGGTAAAGGACCTGGAATCCTTCGCCAACGCCCATGCCAACATCCCGTCGCGGTTCGGCGGGGGTGGCGGGGGAGGCGGCGCGGGGGACACGGTCGAAGGGCACGGCAACGGTTCCGACGACAGCAGCCGCCGAAATTGACGCCGACGCACGGCCCGCCATGGTGTGCCCGCCTGAATTCCTGAGCCTGAGTCATCCAATAGCGGCATCCCCTCCCGGTGGGAGGAGGTGCCGTTATTCGTTTTCCGCCCGCGCAGATCGCGCGGGCGTTTTTATTTTCGTGGAATGATTAGGAGGTATGGCCGCCGACCCCCACAATGCGCCGGAGCTGACGCCTCCCGGACAGAATGACGGCGGCAGATCGGGGGAAATCTGCCGCCGTCGGGAGGGTCGACCAACTAGGGGGAGTCTGGTCCCCCTCAACGTAGGGCGATACCAGCCCGGGTCAAGAGCCCGCGCCATATTTTTTGTTGATGGTTTTGGTCGGGAATAACCCGCAGAGGGAGGCAACAGAGTGAGTTCCGGCCTGGTCCAACCGCCGATGCCCGAACCCGAGCCCGGGGTCTGCATTTATGCCATCGGCGATGTGCATGGACGCAGTGACCTGCTGTCCGCGCTGCTCGACCGGATCGTGGCTCATTCGGCCACGTTGCCCGACGGCGTGCGCCGCCGCCTGGTGTTTCTGGGCGACTACGTCGACCGCGGGCCGGACAGCCGGGGCGTTCTGGACCTGCTGTGCCGGCCGCCGCCACCGGGGTTCGAGCGGGTCTGCCTGCGCGGCAACCACGAGGACTTCCTGCTCGATTTCCTGCACAAGCCGACCGACAGCATGTTGTGGCTGGTCAATGGCGGCAAGGAAACCCTGCAGAGCTACGGCATTGCCGAGGAGGCCATTCCGGCCCTGCGGCGCAGCGACCTCGCGGCCGCCTTCGCGGCCCTGCTGCCGCCCGCCCACCGGCGGTTCCTGGAGGGGCTGGATCTGGTGCACGCCAGCGGCGACTACCTGTTCGTCCACGCCGGGATCGATCCCGACCTGCCCCTGCATCGCCAGGGGCCGGAAACCCTGCTGTGGATCCGCGAACCCTTCCTGTCGTCCAAGGAAACCTTTGGCGGCCGGGTCGTGGTCCACGGCCACACGGTTTCGGCCGAGCCCCAGGTGCGGCCCCATCGCATCGGCATCGACACCGGCGCCTATGCCTCGGGCCGTCTGACCGCGCTGGTCGTGTTCGGCCAACGCCGGGAATTCCTGACCACGCCCCCCGACACGGAAAAGGAGCCGGGCTGACCCGGCTCCCGATTTCGTCAAGGTTTCCGCCTTCGCCACCAAAAGGCTCCGTCGCACCCGCGTAGGCGGGTGCCCAGGGGCCGCCGAGAAAATCGTTTGCCATTAATGCCTTATGAAGGCCAATGAGATTTTCTCCACGGCCCTGGGTTCCCGCCTGCGCGGGAACGACGTCTCGGGGTTGTTATTCGTCGGTGGTTTGGTAAATCGTTACTCCGCTGCGGCGCTTTGGGCGGCGTAGTACTGGCGCACCTGTTCCTGGGCCCACTCGGGCAGGAAATCCTGGAACGGCTGCGGGGTGGACAGGTCGGTGTCCTGCAGCAGGACGGCCGGGTCCTGGCCCTCGACGTGCCCCAGGTTCGGGACGTGCACGCGGTATCCCAGCAGGTCCTGGAGGCGCGGCGCGAAGGTTCGGGCGACCGACGGCGGGGCGGTCAGGTACTGGTTTTCCGACTGGCGCAGCCATCCCAGGCAGTAGCTCATCACGATGCCGCGGCGCGGGGCGTCCGAGCGGTTGGCGCCGCCGCCGTGGATGGTGGTGCCGCGCCACAGGACGACGGAGCCGCGCGGCATCACCGCGTTGACCACGCTGGCCGGGTCGGGCATGCGGTTCATCTCGCCCCGGTGGGAGCCGGGAACGACGCGGGTGCCGCCGTTCTCCACGGTGAAGTCGTCGAGCGCCCACATGGCGTTGACCATGTACTCGGTGCCGTCGCGCGGGGTGCGCCACAGTTCGTCGTCGGCGTGCAGGACCTGCTCGGGCTCGCCGGGACGGATGGAGATGGCCTGGGTCAGGTTGATCTGGATGGCCTCGCAGGCCGGCAGAAGCATGGACTCGACCAGGCCGAGCACGGTGTCGTTCAGGCACAGGGCGTGGCTGGCCCGCGACTTCACGATCACGCCGCCGAAGCGCACGGTGCGGCGGCCAAAGAAGGCGCCGGCGCCCGGCGGGGTGGCCTCCATGTAGGGGCTGAGTTCGGCGTCGATCTCGGCCAGCACGTCCGGATCGGCCATGTTGGTCAGGATGACGGCGCCGTCGCGGTCGAGCGCCTCAAGGGCGGCGGCGGTGCAGTCGGTGCGGCCGTCCAGAACGGTCAGGCCGCGCTGAGAGAGGGCAGAGGTGTCGGCGGACGTTTGGGTCAGAGCGGTCATTGCAGTCTCCGGGCTGGTGTGGTTGAGGCGTCTTCGGGAAGAGTGGCCAGGGCAATGTCCAGGGCCTGTTCCAGGCGCGGGATGAGGTCGTCGAGGTCCAGCGCGTCGGCCTCGCCCTGGGCGTGGCGCAACATCCGGCACAGGGTGCGCAACCGGGCCTCGCGCGGGGTGTCGTCGTCCATGGGCTTGCTCACGCCGCGGCCACGCGGGTGGCGGGATCGCTGAACACCAGAGGGTCGGCCGGCAAGGCCATGCGGGCGGCGATGGCGGCGTAGTCCTCGGGCCGCGTGCGGGTGGCGTTGACCAGCACGGTCTGGCCCTCGACCTGCCATTGCGGGCCGGCCGGGCGGGAACGCAGGCCGGTGCGGTCGAACACCCCGCGCACCACGGTGGGGGAGGTGACGGCGAGAATGGTCTCGATGCCGAAGCGGGCGCCGAAGGACACCGCCCCGGCCAGAACCAGCCCCGCGATGCGCTGGCTTTCGCGCACCGGCAGTCCGGGGGCCGTGCAGAACCGGCTGCCCTCCCACACGGTGGGACTGGACGGCGGGCCGCCGTGGACACGGTCGGGCCACAGGTCCTTGATCATGTAGGCGCCGGTGGTCGGCAGCAGGCGGAGCGTGCCGACCATTGCCCCGGACGCGTCGCGGGCCACCAGATACCAGCTGTCGGGCCGGTCGTAGCGGTCCCACTCCATGCCGTTCACGGTGGTCATGTCGCGCCAATTGAGGTCTTGAACGAACACCCGGTGGCGCAACCGGTAGTGTTCTGCCAGCGAATCGCCAAAGGCGTGGGCGTCGGCCCAGCTGAAACAGTCGATCATGGAGGGTTCCCCTCAGCTCACGAAACCGGCGGCAAAAGTGCGCCTGATCGGAGCCTCGGGCAGCCCGGCCCTGGGGCCGGGCTTGATAAACCGAAGCGGGTCGAGGGTTTGGTTTACCGCTAGGGCGCGATAAGGCCGTGGCGGGCCGCCTTGAGCACGGCGGCGACCCGGTTGGGCGTGTGCAGCTTGGCCATGGCGCCTTCCACGTAATGGTCCACGGTGCGTTCGGCCAGGTTGAGGATGCGGCCGATCTCCCACGACGTCTTGCCGCGCGCGCACCACATCAGCACCTCGCGCTCGCGCGGGTAGAGGCTGACGGGTTCCGGTTCAACGGCCTCCGGCGTGTCGCTGAGGTCCTGGTGGATCATGTGGAACTGGGTGGCGATGGCGGCCAGGGAGGCCGGCTGCAGGGGGCAGTCCTCCAGCCGGTCGGGCGAGGCGACCGACAGGATGGCGTGCTCGCCGTCGGGGCCGAACAGCGGCACGGTCAGGCCATGCGCCATGCCGACGGCGGCGGCCTCGTTGATCATGCCCCTCTGACGCGCATTGAATGACCCACGCGGGGTGGTCAGCTCCAGCCACCGGAATGGCCGGCGCCGGAAGCGCGCGGCGTGGAACACCGGATCGATGTCCTCGTACCCTCGCGCCCGGTAGTACGTGGTCCAGTCGGTGGGAAAGGTCATGATTTTCTGCAGCGCGGCGAGGTCGCCGGTCTTCTGGAACTCCGACAGGTTGCAGTAGGCCACATGCGGCAGTCCCAGATCCGCCAGGGCGTCGAGGAGCAGGGTGCGCAGGGTTTCGGCATCGGGCGCGGCGTCAAGGCGCTCGACCAGATCGATGATGCGGGGTGTGGACATGACGGTTCCTCCCTTGGGTTAGCGTTGGGCACCGAGGACGCCCATCAAATCGAGCACGCTGCGCCGGAACGCGTCGTCGGGCAGGTGCCAGTAGGCTTCGACCAGACCGAGCGTTTCAGCCCGGACGCCCGGGTCGTGCTCGTACAGGGGCGGGGTGGCGGGGGCCTCCGCCTGCGGCCGGCCGGCGGCGTCCGCCGACAGGTCGCGGAAGAAGTAGTCGATGGGCACCGCCAGGGCGTCGGCCAGATCGAACAGGCGGGAGGCGGAGACGCGGTTGTGGCCCCGTTCGTACTTCTGGATCTGCTGGAAACTGACGCCCACGGCGGCGCCCAGCTGATGCTGGCCGAGGCCGAGGATCACGCGGCGGATGCGCAGGCGCATGCCGACATGGACGTCCACCGGATCGGGGCGGTGCGGGATGAAAGGGGTCTCGGTCATGGCGATTCTCCACTGTCTGCGGACTCATTCACGCGCGAAGGAAGCGTGGTGAAGAAAAGTGCCGCAAAAGGAGTATCGCGGAAACGGATAGAGGCCGGAAAATCGAGTGAAGGCGAATAATGTTTGGGGGCGACGCCCGCCGGTGCTGCCGTCTTTCATTTCCTTGGCCGTTTCTGCTATGACCGTGGGTAGAAAGTGGGCTGGGGGAACGCCGTGTTTGTATTCGTGTGCAAGTGGCGCACTCTTTGGTTTCTTTTTCTTTGGTTCGCCATCGGCGCTGTGGTGTCGGGCGGGGCGGCGGCTGGGGCCGCGCCTGGGGTGTTGGGGCAGGAGCTGCCGCCGTCGGTGCTGGCCGACCTCGCCCAGGCGGTGGATGCCGGCCGGCGCGAAGGATTCCTTGCGGTTGTTACGGCCGAGAGCGCGGCCCGGCCAGGTCATGCCGCCGACATCGCCGCCGCCGCCGCCCTGCTCGCCCCGTGGCTCGGCGATGCGGTGGCCGAGGCGGTCCTGAACGCCGTCCCCGGCCCCGGTCCGGCGGCGCCGGGCGTGCTGGCGGCGGTGTTGTCGGCGCTCGACGGGCGGCACAGCAAGGCCGTGGCGCGGGCCGTGCGCCAGGCTGCTCCGGATGCCGATGCCGCCCTGCTCGACGGGGTCGAGACGGTGTTCGCCGAGGCCCTTGCCCATGGCACGCCGGCGGGGTTCCTGAATGCCGAAACGGTGGGCCTGCCGCCTGCCGTGGCGCGGGCGGTGGCTGTCGGCCGTGCCGCAACGGCGCGTGCGGTTGCCTGGGTCCGTGTGTGGGAGGGCCTTGCGCCGGTGCCGGCGCCGGGGTCGGGGACGGCAGCGGGCGGCGTTGCCTCAGGCGGCCCGGAGGCCCCGCCGACCGAGCGTCAGGAACCCGTTCTCGAAAGCCGTTTCCGTGTGCCGAGCGGGTCGTGATGCGGCCGGCTGTATTCGCGGTCGCGTTTTTTGTCCTGGCCGGATTTTCGGCCCGGGCGGCGGAAGGCGACCCGCGCGTGGTGATCGCCCTCAAGGAGGCCGACGAGCGGCTTCGCGCGCTGGAGCCCAAGGGAATTCCGTTCCGGGGCCTGATGCTGCACGGCGGCATCGAAAGCCGCCTGACGTTTGACGACAACGTGATCGCTGCCGCCCGCCCGGTGCCTGACCAGGTGCTGACCGTGGCGACCCGGCTGTCGGCCGCCAGCGGACCGCATCCGTGGCACGTCAAGGCGTCGCTGGCCGCCGACGAGGTGCGGCACGCCGACAACGCCGCGCTCGACCACCGCAACCTGGCTGCCGCCGTGCGCATGAGCGGCGAGAGTTGGGACCGCTCGCGAGCCCATGTGGACCTTTCCTGGGGCCGCCGGCACGAGCTGCCGGGTTCCACCGATGCGCCGGGCGCCGCCGCGCTGCCGGTGCCGGTGGACAGGACGACGGCCGACGCGGCGCTCCTGGCGCGCTCCGGCCGGTTCCTGGTCGGGGGTGCGGCGACCGTGACGCGGTTGCGCTACACGGACGTGGAGGCGGTCGGTGGCGGCATGATCGACCAGCGCCACCGCGACCGCTGGGAGATCAGCGTCAGCCAGCGGGCCGGGTTTTCGGCGACCTCCATGCTCGACCTGTTCGTGGAGACGCGCCAGGGCTTGCGCCGCTATGACCGCCTGACGCCGTTGTTGGGCCTGGACCGCAGTTCGGCGTCGAATGACACGCTGGTCGGCGCGGCGCTCGACATGACCGAGCGCATGGCTGGCGAGGTGATGTGGGGCCGCAGCCTGCGCCAGTACGCCTCGCCCCTGTTTCCGGCACACACCGAAACGATCTATCGCGGCGCCGTGAAGGTCAGCCTGACGACGCTCACCGCGCTGTCCGGGCGGGTGTGGCAATCGGTCGAGGAAACCGGGGCGCTGCTGCAAGCCGCCGTGGTCGAGACCGGCTGGCACATCGGCGTCGAGCATGAACTGCTGCGGCAACTGGTGCTGACCGGTGGCGGCGGGCGGACCCGGCGGCGCTACATCGGGGTCGCCGGGGACCTGTGGGAAGAGGACATCGCGGTGCAGGCGGGTGGCGAGTATCGCATCGACCACCGCTGGTTCGTCGGCCTCGACGGCCGGTGGGAGGACCGCGTCAGCGCCGTGCGCGACGGGGGATTTACACGGACACGCATGACCCTGCGCCTGGGGGCGCGTCTTTAGCAAGGGGAGACGATTTATGGTGCGGGCAGTCGTTGTGCTTGTCCTGGCCCTGATGGTGGCCAGCGGCGGAGTGGGCGCGCAGGAAGCCTATCGGCTGGGCTCGGGCGACCGGGTGCGCGTCCTGGTGTTTGGCGAGGAAGACCTGTCGGGAACCTTCAACATCGACGGCGAGGGGCGCATCGCCCTGCCGCTGGTGGGCACCGTCACGGTCGGCGGCCTGAGCGCGCCCGAGGCCGAACAGGCCATCGCCGGCCGCTTCGCCGAGGGCTACCTCAAGGACCCGCGCGTGGCGGTGGAGGTGCTCGACCGCCGGCCGTTCTACATCCTGGGCGAGGTCCGCACGCCGGGGGCCTATCCCTACGCCGATGGCCTGACCGTGCTGGGGGCGGTGGCGGTGGCCGGGGGCTACACCTACCGCGCGGATGAGGACGACATCCAGGTCACGCGCGGCGGCGGCGAGCCCGAGGTCATGCCGGCCGAGGCCGTGGTGCGGCCGGGGGACGTCATTCGTGTCCGCCAACGTTTGTTCTAGGGTTCTCGCCCTTCTTCTGGTGCTGGCCCCGATTCCGCTGGGCAGCAACCGGCCGCTGGCCTGGACGGCGCTCGCCGTGGGGCTGGGGCTGCTGCTGGTGGCGTGGGGTCTGCGCGGCGGGGCGCCCGTGCCGCGTGCCGTGCGCTGGCTGGCGGCGGGGTGGCTGGCCGTGGTCGGCTGGGCGCTGGTGCAGGCGGCGCCGTGGACTCCGGCGGCGTGGCATCATCCGCTGTGGGCCGAGGCGGGGTTCGGCGGCGCGGTCGCGCTGGACCCCGCGCTTGCCATGGACGGCGCCATGCGCCTGCTGAGCTACGGAACGGCCTTCGTTCTGGCCGTGGTGCTGGGGCGTGATGTGCTGATCGCGCGCCGGCTGGTGATGGCGATGGCGGCCGGGGGCGGGGTGGTGGCGCTGTATGGGCTGGTGGTCCACCTGGGCGGCTTCGGGACCGTTCTGTGGTGGGACAAGTGGACGTACCACGACAGCCTGACGGCGACCTTCGTGAACCGCAACGCGGCGGCCACCCTGTTCGGGTTCGGCGTGCTGGCCGCGCTCGCCCTGGTGCTTGAGGGCCGGAGTTGGGCGGCGGCGGCGGGCGGCCTGTGTGCGGCGGCGCTGCTGCTCACCCAGTCGCGGGCGGGCGTGGGAGCCGGGCTGCTGGGCGCCCTGGTGCTGGTCGTGGCGGTCGCCGCGGCCCGCCGGCCGTCGGGTCGCAGGCTGCGCCGCTGGGCGCTGTCCGGAGCACTGGCGCTGGGCGTGCTCGGCGCGGCGGCGGGCAGCGGCGTGGGCGCGCGGCTGGCTGCGACCGATCTTGCGGCGACCGACCGCGCGCCGGTCCATGCCGCCGTTGCCGTCGCAGTGCTTGAGCGGCCGTGGACCGGCCATGGCCTGGGCAGCTTCAACCGGGCGTTCGCGGCGCACCGGCCGCCCGACCTCGACCAGCACTGGGACAAGGCCCATTCAAGCTATCTGGAGAACGCCTTCGAGCTGGGCCTGCCGGCGACGGCGCTTCTGTACGCCCTGCTGGTCGCGGTGGCGGTGCTGACCGTGCGGGGGCTGATCGTGCGGCGGCGGCACAGGGTCTACCCGGCGGTTGGCCTTGCCGCGCTGGTTCTGGCGGGCGCCCATGCGACGGTGGATTTCACCCTGCAGATGCCGGCCAACGCCCTGTGGCTGGCCGTGCTGGCGGGGGTGGGGGTGGCTCAGTCCATGCCGACGCGGGCGGCCACCACGGCCAGCGCCTCCGGCCGGTCGGCCAGCGCCCGCCGGTAAAGCGGCCAATGGGCGCCGGGCGGCAGGGCGCGCATCAGGCGCGGCGCATCGAGGTCCCACAGCCACACCATCTGGGCCTGGACCGCCGCACGCGTGGCATCGTCCAGGGCGGGCAGCAGGCGGGCCGCGACGGCCACCCGGTCATGGGCCAGTTCGCGCTCCCAGGGGCCGGTGCGCAGGGACAGGACAAGCGCGCGGGCATCCCCCGTGACATGGGCCAGCCGCAGCCAGCCGTAGGGGTCGGCCGGCGACAGGGCCAGCCCCTCGACCAGGACCGCTGCGCCGTCCCCCAGGCGCACCCGCGCCGCAGCCTCGGCCCGCTTGGCGTCGCCGCTCGGCACGATGGCGAACGAGCGTTCCGCCGCCGCCGCCAGTCGGTGCAGGGCGGCGGCGTCTACCGGGTGCCCGGCCTCCAGCGCTTCCAAGACAGGACGGCCTGGAAGTTCGGCGATGGCGGCGCCCAGGCGGGGCAGGGCGAGGGCCAGCAAAGCCACGCCCACGACGACGGCCTCACGGCTCCGCATAATAAGCCCCATAGCGCCCGTAGTAGCGGACATAGCCGCCGTAGCCATAGGAGCCCTGCCGCTTCAGGTCGACCTGGGACAGCACCACCAGCGGCAGGACGCCCCCGGCCGCCAGCCGGGCCAGCCCCTGGGCGGCCACGTCGTCGGGCGTCTTTTCCCAGCGTACGGCATAGAGCACGGCATCGGCCAGCGGCGCCAGGACGCGGGCGTCGGCCACCGGCAGGACCGGCGGCGTGTCCACCACCACAAGGTCGAACCGCGCCCGCAAGTCCTTCAGCAGGCCTTGCATGGCCGGGCCGCCGAGCAGTTCGGCGGCGGCCCCGCCCAGCGGCCGGCCGGGCAGCACGCTGAGGCCGTCCACCGGGCCGGGCCGCAACGCGTCGTCCAGGGTGGCCTCGCCGGCCAGAACGGCGGCAAGGCCCGGTCCGTCGCTGACCCCGGCCAGGGCGCCCAGGCGCGGTCGGCGCAGGTCGGCATCGACCAGCACGACCCGCCGCCCGGCCGCCGCCGTGCGGGCCAGCCACAGGCACAGGGTGGTCTTGCCTTCGCCCGGCAGCGACGAGGTGACCGCCACGACCTGCGGCGCGCCGCCGGCGGACAGGCTGAGCGCGGTGCGGATCTGGCGCATTTCCTCGGCCGCCACGGCATCGGGAACGTCCGGGTTGCGGCGCATCAGGGGGACCTGGCCGATGGCCGGGCGACCCAGGCGGCGCTCGACGTCCTCGGGCCGGCGCAGGCCTCGGTCGAGCCGTTCGAGCACGAACACCAGGGCCAGGGCGATCAACAGCCCGACGCCGGCCGCCCCGAACACCGTCAGGGTCTTGCGTGGGTAGCTCGGCCGGACCGGCACGGCGGCCGGCGACACGATGCGGGCGTCGGGACCCTGGAGGGCGATCTGTTCGGCCGCTTCCTTGGACCGCCGCAGAAAGCTTTCATGCAGGGCGCGGGCGGCGGCGGCCTCGCGCTCCAGGGCGGCCAGCGGGGCGGAGGCGGCGCCCTCGTCGGCGCGGTGGCGCTCCAGGCCGGCCAGGGTATCGAGCAAGGCGGCCTCGCGCACGGCGGCGACGCGGGCCTCGTCGGCCACCCCGGCGGCGATGCGGCGGACCTCGGCGGTGATCTGGCCGCGCACGTCGTCGCGCTCCGCCGCAACCTCGGCCAGCTTGGGGTGCAGCGGGCCGTAGCGCGCCGACAGGTCGGCCAGACGGCGGCCGACCTGGGCCTCCTGCTCGCGCAGGCGGTGGATGAGCGGCGAGGCCAGAACCTCGCCGACGGCGGCCAGCGTTCCATCGTCAGGGGTGGCCAGGGCGCGGCGCAGCCGCTGATGGCGCGCCTCGGCGTCGGCGCGGGCGGCGCGGACCTCGGCCAGCGTGGCGGTCAGGCGGCTGCGGTCATCGGCCGCCAGCGAGGACTCGTTCCCCTGGCCCAGGCCGTGGCGGGCCCGATAAGCGGCGACGGTAGCCTCGGCGGCGGTGGCTTCGCGGCGCAGGGTCTCGACCCGGTCGATCAGCCAGTCGGCGGCGCCTTGGGTGGCGGCCAGCTTGGCGCGCACCTGACGCTCCAGGTACAGCCCGGCGGTGGCGTCGGCCAGTCGCGCGGCCTTGGCGGCGTCGCGTGCGGTGACCCGGACGGCAACCACCAGGGAGCGGTTGACCGGGTCGGCCTTCAAGGCGTCGCGGAAGGCTTCGACCACCCGTTCGCGCGACAGCGGACTCGCCACCTCCGAAGACGCGGGACCCAGACCCAGCGCGGCGCGCCACAGCGGGGGCGGGGTGAGGTCGGGGTTGAACTCCGGGTCGCCCAGAAGGTCCGCCGCGTCGACCACCGCTTCGGCCAGGGCGCGCGACCGCAGGACTTCCACTTCGCTGTGTACGGCCGATGAGTCCAGGCCAAGCGCCGGCATCACCTCGGCCGCATCCATCACCTGCGGGGCGCGCGGGCTGAGCATGACCAGGGTCGTCGCGGTGTAGCGCGGGGGGATCTGGAAAACCACCAGCAGGGCAACGGCGACGACAACCGCGACCGATCCGATCAGAACGAAGCGCCGCCGCCACAGTGCCCGCAGCGCGTGGTCCAGATCAAGGTCGGGAGACCGGGCGGGTGGCGCCGCCGAATTGTTGGTCATCATCGCTTTTATTCCCCCACGAGACCCTGTTTATCATGCGTACCGGCGCGGGAGAAGGTGTTTGAAGTTCCACCGGAAGTGTCGTTTTCAGGGTGAAAAGTTGTGTCTACCCGCCCTGCGAGTAATGGTCTTATGCCGTATGCACAGGTCCTAAAATGTGGACCCCAGGTTGTTCTGCCAGTAGAACGGTTGTGAAGCCGGGAGGGGAGGTCGACATCACGCCGCAGAACCGATCGTCAGCCGCCGTTCCCTCGACCGCGCTGATCTGGGCCTGCCTTGAGCAGGCCGTGGCGGCGGCGAACCCCTTTGCCGTGGCGCTTGCCGCGGTGTGGCTGCTGCCGGTCGCCGAGCATGGCCGGCTGGCCCTGATGGCGGCCGGTCTGGCGGCGGGACTGGCCGTTCACACGGCATTGGTGCTCGACCCGCTGACGGCGCGGGGGCGGGTGCGTCCGGCGACGCTGGGCGCGGCGCTCGGGCTGTGGGTGATTGTTTCCGGGGTGGCGGGAGTGGTGGCGGCTGGCGCATCGGGGCTGGGCCCGCTGGCGGCGGCCGGCGCGCTGGGCTTTGCCGCTGCCGCCGGGCCGGGCCTGCTGGCCCTGGCGCGGCGGGCCGCCCACCTGCGCCGCCACGCCTCCGAGGCCGCCGCCGCCACGGCTCTGTCGGTCCCGCCGACGCTGTTCCTGGCTACGCAGGCCACGTCGGCCGAAGGTTTCCTGGCCGCTCTGGCCGGCGGGGCAGGGCTTGCCGGCGCCGTCATGCTGGGGCGGAGCGTCCGATGGCCCGGCCGCCGCGTGGTGCGGGCGGCGTGGTCCCACCACGGCCGGTTCGGCGGCTGGTTGCTGATTTCGGCGGTGCCGTGGGTGGTGGCGACCCAGGCGCCGCTGCTCGTCCTGGCCGTTGCCCAGGGCGAGGCCGCGGCGGGAGCCCTGCGCGCCCTGCTGCTGCTGGCCCTGCCGGTGGCGCATTTGTCGGCCGCCATCGGGACAGCCGTTCAGCCCCGTCTGGCCTCGGCCGCGCGGCTGGCGGACACACGCCGTTCGGCGTTCGGGTGGGGCGGCCTGATTGCCCTGCTGGCGGCGCCGTGGAGCGTACTGCTGGCCGCCGCGCCGGATGCCATGATCGATGCCCTGCTCGGGGCGGAGTATCTGCATGCCGCGCCGGTCCTGCCGGTCATCGCGCTGAGTGCCATCGTCGGCGCCTGGGGGGCAGGTCCCGCCATGGCCCTGCGCGCCGTCCGGCGGGGCAGGGCGGTGGCGGTCGCCTCGGCCATCGGCGGGGGCGTGGCCTTGGTGTGCGCCGTTGCGTTGGCCCCCCGCCATGGGGTCGCCGGAGCCGCGATTGCGCTTCTGGCCGGCCGCGTGAGCGACATCGCCGTGCAGACCCTGGCGTTGTGCGCAGCCCCCCACCGGCGGGAGGTTCTGGCATGTTGAGCGGCCTCGCGGTGCTGGCCGTCATCGGTGCCCTGCATGTGGCCGTCCTGGTGGCGGCCTACACGGGGCCACGGGCGCGTCTGGTCGGCGGGCTGGTGGTGATCGCCGGTAACTACGGCCTGCGCCGGTTGCTGTTCCTGGACCCCGCGCTGGGGGCCGAGCCGCTGGCGTGGTTCGGGCTCATCCTGCTGGGCGACCTGGTGTTCGTGCTGCTACTGGTCATGAGCGCCGCGCGACCCGACGGGCTGCCCCGGCTCTGCTCGGCCGACCTCGCCGTGGCGGCATTGGTGGTGGTCAGCATGGTGCTGGCGGTGGCCGACGTGCGGGTGCCGCTGGAGGTCCGCGCCGCCCACTGGAAGGACGAATACCTTTACGTCGGGGCCTATGCGCTGGCGCGCCTCAACGGGCCGCACGCCCTGGACCGGCCGGGCCTGCTTGGCGGGCTGGCCGTGGCGGCGGTGGCGGTGGCCCTGTGGCAGGCCCTGGACGGACCCCTGGCGGTGGATCTGGCGTGGATAGCGTCGGGCCGGTCGGTGCTCGCGACGGGGGTCGATGCGGTGGCCGGGGCGCATGGCCTGGGCAACCTGGACTCAGGCTGGATCCGGCCCTACGGCTTTTTTGGCAACGGCACGGACTTCGGGGTGTTCCTGGGCGCCGTCGCCCTGCTGGCGGTGGCCGCGACGGGCGGCGGGATACGCGGCTGGCTGCGCCCGCTGCCGCTGCTGTGCGTCGCCGGAGTGCTGTTGAGCGTGGTGCGCTTCACCTGGGTGGTGCTGGCGCTCGGCATGGTGATCCTGGCGGTGCTGGGGGTGGCCGGAGAACTGCGCCGGACGGTTCTGCTCGGCCTGCTGGGGGGCGGATTGGCGGTGGCCGGCGTGGTGTTCCTGACCGTCGCCCCGGTGCTCGGCGACAGCGCCAGCCTGTGGGGCCGGGCCTTCGTCATGGGCACCTACGGCGAGCGGGCGGAGGCTCAGGCGGCCTATGCCGGGAAACTGGCCGAACAGCCGTCCATCCTGCTGCTTGGCGAGGGCTTTGGTGGCCACGGATCGGCGGCGGCCAAGTTCGGGTTCGCCGCGCCGGGACCGGCCATCGTCCATCACTCGCGGTTGCTCGATCTGGTGCAGGATGGCGGCGTCGTGCTGCTCGGCCTGACCGCGCTGCCGGTGGTCCTGGCCCTTGCCGGACAGGCCACGAGCGGGGGAGGAATTGATCCCGTGCGCGGGGCGGCCCTGGCGTTCTGCCTGGCGTTCCTGATCGCGGCCAGCCTGTTGGGGGCCAAGTCCGCGCTGCTGCAGACCCTGACCTGGGGGTTCCTGGGCGTTGCGGTGAGCCGGGCGGCGGCGCCGCCATGATCACCCTGACCGTTGTTCATCCCGACCTGCGGCCGGGGCGCTCGGGCCATGACGGCGCGGTGTACCGCCTGGTGGAGGCGCTGGCCGAGAGGCCCGACGTCACCCTGCGGGTGGTCACCGGAACCCGGCCGGCGCCGCTGCCGCCGGGGGTGACGGTGGTCCGCCTGCCATGCCTGCCGATGTGGCACCTGTCCCTGCGCTTCCTGAGTTTCCGTCTGGCCTGGAGCCTGTACCGGCGCCTGCGCCGGGCGGTTCCCGACGAGGTCGTGTACCTGGGGTCCCCATTGCTGGGCGGCGGCGACCTGGCGGCGGTGCACTTCCTGTCCCTGGACTGGCGGGCCGCCGCGCGTGCCGATCCTCCGCCGGCCGATTGGCGCCTGCGCCTGCGGCTGTGGCATGACCGTGTGCGCCATGCCATGGCCGTCCCGCTGGAGCGCCGGGCCTATCGCGCCGCCGCACGGGGCCGGGGGCCACGCCTTCTGCCGGTGTCGGCGGGGCTCGCCGGGCGGCTGGAGACGCGGTTCGGCGCGCTGCCGGGCCTGACCGTGGTGCCCAACATCATCGACACGGAGCGTTTCCGGCAGACGCCGGAGCCGGACCTCGATGCCGCCGTTCGGGCTGCTGCCGGCTGGCCGAAGCACTGGCCGATCGTGCTGTTCGTCGGCGGAGCGTGGCAGCGCAAGGGCCTGAGCGTGGCGCTTCGGGCCATGGCGGCGCTGTCGGCCCCGGCCGGGCTGCTGGTGGTCGGGCCGGGCCCGCAGGCCGCCCTGCGGGCCGAGGCCGCGCGGCTGGGCATTGCGCCGCGCGTCCACGCGGTGGGCTGGCAGGCCGACACCGCGCCGTACTACCGCATCGCCGACGCCCTGGTGCTGCCGTCGCTGTACGAGACGGATGCCCTGGTCGCATGGGAGGCCCTGGCCAGCGGCGTGCCGGTGGTCGCCACGCCCTTTGCCGGCAGCGAGGCGTGGTTGCAGGGCGGCGTCACCGGCTTTGCCGCCCGTGGCGCGGAGGCGACGGCCGGGGCGCTCGACCGCCTCATCGCGGACCCCGCCCTGCGCGATCGCTGCGTGGCCGCCGGGCGCGACCTGGCGGTCCGCCGCAGCCCGCAGGCGGTGGCGGCCCAGGTGGTGGAACTGGCGCGCGGGGTTGTCGGCCGATGAACATCCTGCTGTGCAAGGTCGGGGGCCTGGGGGACAGCCTGTCGGCGCTGCCTGCCTTGGCCGCCCTGCGCGAAAGCCGGCGTGACGCGGTCCTCAGCGTGCTGTGCAGCCCGGTCGGGGCTCAGGTCTTTGCGGCCGTCCCCGGCGTGCGTCCGGTCGTCATCGAGCGGGCCGGGCTGTCCGGGCGGCCGGGCCTGCGCCAGGTGCCCGATCTGGTGCGCCGCCTGGGCCAGCAGCATGTCGTTCTGCTGTCCTACGACGAGTGCACCACCGTCCATGTGGTGGCGCGGATGGTCGGGCGGCGGAGGGTCGGGTTTGCGGCCGGCATCGCGCGCGGGGAGGGGCTGTTGCGCGAACGCCTGCCCTTTGACAACCGCGTCAGTCCCTACGAGCAGACCCTCGATCTGGTGCGCACCCTGTGTCCGCCGGGCCTCGCCCTGACCCGCGTCGCGCCGGTGGTCGAGCCGCCCGGCCCGTGGCTGGCCCTGCGCGGGGTCGAGGGGCCGTACGGGGTGGTGCATGTCGGTGCGGCCACGGCGCTGCAACGCTGGGACCCCGCCCGCTTCGTCGCCACGGCGCGCGCGTTGTCGGCGCGGACAGGGTTTCCCTGGCTGATCATCGACATGGCGGCGCGGCTGTCGCTGCCCGGGCTGGCCGGGTTGATCGGCGAGGCGCGCGGGTTTGTCGGCAACCACTCCGGACCGCTGCATCTGGCCGCCGCGCTGGGCGTGCCGTGGGTGGCGGTGGCCGGGCCGTCGGCGCGGGTGTGGGACCCGCCGTGGCCCGATGTTCCCGGACGGGTGCTGCGGGCCGACATGGAGTGCGTGGGCTGCGGCCGGCTGGGCGCGCCGGTCCGCGAGTGCCCCCTGGAAACGCCGGGCGCCTGCCTGGATGCCTTGACGTCCGGGCAGGTGGCGGGTGCAATGCTCGAAATTCTGGAGTCGGCCGAGCATGAGGCCCCTGCATACCCTTCGTGTCCTGATGGTTCACGCCCGCTATCGCCAGCCGGGTGGTGAAGACGTTTCGGTCGCCGCCGAAGTCGAATGCCTGCGCGCCGCCGGAGTGCTGGTCGATACGCTGACCCTCGGCCCCATCGCCGAGGGAGCCGGCGCCTCGGCCCTGTGGAATGCAGCCGCCGGCCGCGCGGTCGAGCAGCGCCTGGCGCAGGTCCCGGCCGACCTCATCCACGTCCAGAACGTCTTTCCGGCCGGGTCGGCGGCGGTGTTGCAGGCGGCGGTGCGGTCGGGCCTGCCGGTCGTCCACACGGTGCGCAACTACCGCCTCGTCTGCCCGGCCGGCACGCTGTGGCGCCCCGGCAAGGGGCCGTGCCGCGGACCGGCGTGCCTCAGCCTGGGATGCTGGCGGGGCAGCCGCGTTGCCACGGCGGGCGCACTGCTGGCCACCGGGTTGATGCGGTGGAGCGGCGCCCTGGCCGGGGTTGCCCGCTTCATCACGCCGTCGGCCTATTTGCGCGACGCCCTGGCCGGGGTGATCGATCCGGCGCGGGTCCGGGTGGTTCCCAACATGCTGGCCCAGGACCCGAAGCCCGGGACCGGGCGGCGCTCGGGCGTGCTCTACGTCGGCCGCCTGACCGAGGAAAAGGGCGTTGGCGAACTGGTTCCTGTGGCCCGCCGCCTGGGGCCGGAGGGGCCGATGTTGGTGATCGGCGACGGCCCGCTGGCCGCCCTCCTGGCCGATGCTCCGCCGTGGGTGTTGCGGGTGCCGTCGGTGCCCCACGCCGACGCTCTCCAGGCCATGCGGGAGGCCGCCGTGGTGGTGATCCCGTCGCTGTGGGCCGAGCCGTTCGGCCGCACCGCGCTGGAGGCCATGGCCTGCGGCGCCGCCGTCGTGGCCAGCCGCAGCGGCGGGTTGCCCGAGGTGCTCGGCGATGCCGGCCTGCTGGTCGAGCCGGGCCACCGCGCGGCCCTGGTCAACGCCCTGCACGACGCCCTGGCCCGCGCCCCCGCCCTGGGAGCCAAGGGCCGGCGGCGTTACGAGGCCTTGTCGGCCGGGGGTGCCGCATCCCTGCTGGCGGTGTACGAGGAAGCCCTGGCAATGCCCCGCCGCAGGAGCCACCCCAGCGCCAGGATGGCGAACAGCGGCACCGTGCGGCCATAGCGCCCGGCCAGGCGGCGCGGTTCGGAAAGTAGACGGAACGACCATTCCAGTCCTGAATTCCGCATCCAGCGCGGGGCCTGCGGCACCGTTCCGGCCAGAAACCCGAACGCGGCGCCGCATCCGATGAGGACCGGCGTGCGCAGGACCGGCCGATGGGCGGCCATCCACAGATCCTGCTTGGGCGTGCCGAGCGCCACCCACGCCACATCGGCGTTCAGGGCATCCAGGGCGGCGGCAAGGGCCGGGTCTGGAACCGTCGGATCGGGAACTTCAGGGCACAGCACCCCGGCCACCGTCTGGTGCGGGAAGCGGCGGGCGATCACCTGGGCCAGCCGTTCGGCCACGCCGGGGTCGCCGCCGACCAGCGCATGGCGCAGCGGCGGGCCGGCCAGCACGGCCTCCATCAGGTCCGGGCCATAGACCCGTTGCGCCCCGCGCGCCCCGGCGGCGCGGGCCAGCCAGACCAGCGGCATGCCGTCGGGCAGGACCAGGGTCGCGGCGCGCTCGGCGGCCCGTACGGCGGGGCTGCGGCGCGCCCAAAGCAGGCCGTGGGCATCGCGGTGCACGACGACCGTCAGCGCGCCGGCCCGTACTCGCGCAGCGACCTCCGCCGCCGCTTCGGCCAGCGTCGGCGTGTCCAGTGCCGTGCCGAGAACGTCCGTTCGCACCGTCCCAACCCCTTCCGTGACCGCAAACGGAGTATTATCACTCTTTGGTCGTAAAGGAACACGTTGCCGCCGATGACGTGGCCGAACGAGTCGGGTATGCTCCCAAAGTTCATCTCCGGGTGCTAGGGATTCCAGGTCATCATGGCAGACGAAGTGCGCGGCGGGACCGCACCGCAACCGACGCTCGTCCAGTTCTCCCGCAACGGCGGCGGCAGTGGGGCTGGGCCGCAGCCGACGGCCAACTGGACAACCGGCGGAATCGAGCCGATGCCGCCGGTCCGCACGGCGCGCGGCTTCGTGGTCGGCGGTGTCCTGAGCGCCCTGTGGCTGGGCGCCGCCGGGGCCTATGGCGGGCTGGTGATCGGCCTGCCGGGGCTGCTGGCCCTGACCCCGCTGGAGGTGTCGGCCCTGAGCGGGGCGGTGTTCGCGCCGCTCGCCTTCCTGTGGTTGGTCGTGGCCTATGCCGACCGTGGCGCCGGACTGCGCGCCGAGACCGAGGCATTGCGCCGCCACCTGTCCCTGCTGACCTACCCCGCCGAAGCCGCCGAGGGGCGCATCACCACGATCTCCGACTCCCTGCGGGCGCAGACCCGCGAACTGGCGCAGGCAACGCGCGAAGCCGGCGGGCAGGCCGAAACGTTGCGGCAGCTTTTGGCCCGCGAGACGGCCGAACTGCGCGGCCTCAACACCGAGATCGGCAGCGAGACGGCCGAAACCCTCAAAGGTGTCGCCGAGCGTATCGAAGGCCTGCATGGGGTGATGGAACGGGTTTCCGGGCTGTCGCGCGACATGGAACAGGCCCTGACCCGCCAGCATGGAGCGCTCGATCAGGCGACCGTGCGGGCCGCGCGCGAGGCCGAGCGCCTGGGCGCCGTCCTTGATGCGCAGTCGGAGGGGCTGGCCAAGGCCGCCGGCGTGGTCGCCCGCCAGGTGCAGGCGACCGAGGCCGTGGTGGCCCGCCACGGAGCGCTGCTCGACAGCGCCGCCTCGACCACGCAGGCTTTCAGTGCGGCGGCCGATGCCATGGCCTCCAAGTCCGGGGCGGCCATCGAGGGCCTGACCCGCATCACCGGCCAGATGCGCGAGGAAAAGGAACGCCTTTCGGGCCGCGCCGCCGCGCTGGCCGCCGACCTGCGGGGCTCGCTGGAGCAGGTGTCGGGTCTGGCCGAGGATGTCACCCGCCGCGCCGCCACACTGGAGGAGGTCAACCGCCGGGTGGCCGAAACCGGCCGCTCCGCCGCCCAGGAACTGGATGCCGCGACGGCTGCGGCGCTGGGCGACTTCAACGCCTTCCGCGATGCCTCGACCGAGGCGCTGGAGGGCGCCCGCGTGGCCGCCGGGGCCATCCGCGACACCGTGGCGCAGGGCGAGAACGTCCGCCGCATGTTGCACAACCAGGCCCGTGGCCTGGAGCAGGCGGTGCGCAGCCTGGGCGAGCATGTGCGCGGAACAGGGCTGGCCCTGGACGAGCAATCGCAAGCCATCCACCAGACCTCGGAACGCGCCGCCGAGCGCATCCGCCATCTGGCCGAACTGCTCAGCCGCAACGCCGTGGACATCACCCGCACCACCGCCCGCGCGGTGGTCGAGATTGAAACCGTGTCCGAGGGCCTGAAGGCCGGAACCGGCGAGGTGCGCGACGTGGTCACCGCCCTGCAGGACGCCGGGCAGGTGGTCGACCGCACGGTCGAGGCCGCCATGGGACGCATAGCCGGGGCTCGTTCAGGCATGGAGGACGGGCGGCAGGCGGTCAAGGCGGCGGTCGGCGAGTTCGCCGCTGCCGGCGACCGGGTCGCCAACCTCGCCAATGATACGGTGCAGGCCCTCACCACCCTGGCCGATGAACTGCGCGGCGAGGCCAACGGCATGGCCACGGCCACCGACCAGGCGCTCGACCGGGCCGAGACCCTGCGCAGCCAGCTCGACACCGTCCTCAGCGGGTTCGAGGACGGCGTGGCGCGCGGTGCCGGCGAGGTCAACCGGGCCGGCGACCGCCTGCGTCTGGCCGCCGAAGTGTTCGAGGCGACCGCCCATCATGCCGGCGCCGCCATGGTCGAACGGGCCGACGAACTGGAAGACCGCCTGAAGGCGGTGGATCGTGCGGCCGCCCAGGTGCGCACCGGGGTGGACGAGGCCAGCGGTGCGCTCGACCGCCATGCCGAACTGCTCGACGCGGCCGGTCGGCGCGGGGTCGAAGGCGCCCGCAAGGCGGTGGCCGAACTCGGCCGCCATGCCGAGAACATGGTGGCGCTCATCAAGACCGCCGAACAGCGGGCGCGGGAGCTTGAGACCGCCCGCGAGTCCATCGACGTGCAGCGCTTCCTGACCGAAACATCGTATGTTCTCGAACGTCTGCAAGCCGCCGCCGTGGACATCGCCCGGCTGTTCACGCCGGCGGTCGAAGAGGACCTGTGGAAGCGCTACTACAAGGGCGAGCAGAACGTCTTCCTGCACCACGCCGCCAAGACCATCACCCGGTCCCAGGCCACGGCCGTCAAGAAGCTGTTCGCCCAGAACGGCGAATTCCGCGCCTACGCCGAACGCTACATGAGTGAATACGAAGCCCTGCTGCGGGCCGCCCGCGCCAACGACCGCGGTGACGTCCTGACGGCGGTGTTCACCAGCTCCGACATGGGCCGCCTGTACATCACCCTGGCCCGCTCCATCGGCCGCGGAGCGAGCGCGCCGGCCGCGAAGTGACGCGGCGGGGCGAGGGGGGTACTGAAGGCTCGGGCGCTGCCCGAACCCGCAAGGGGCCGAGCGGCCCCTTGACCCCGTAAGTTGGGGGAAAATCCCACTTGCGCCGCAGGCAAGCGCCGTAGGAATTGGATGCGCTGTGCGCGGCATCTACTTGTTCCGGGGGTCAAGGGGCCATGCGGCCCCTTGCGGGTGCGGGCAGCGCCCGCCTCTCTCTACGTCCCTAAACCGGTTTGCGTTTAACTTGACGCATTGGTCCGCTGTCGCGGATGGCTGCCGCCAGCCTGGAGCTACGCTCCAGACCTCCCTTGTTTTCTTGAAGAAGAAAAAGGGGTTTGGGGCCTGCCCCAAGCGGGTTTGGGCGGCAGCCCAAGATGCATGAGCGCAAGCGGTGGTTCACATCAAAGGCAAACCGCTTTAAACTCCCAAGCCCCCGGTAATCTCCTGATACGCCGCCAGGGCGCGGCGGCGGGCGGTGTTGTGGTCCACCAGGGCGCCTGCGCCGGGGTGGTGGAGGGTGCGATCCGGGACGCCTGACAACTCCGGCAACCAGCGGCGGATGTAGGCGCCGCGTGGGTCGAATTTCTCGCTCTGCAGGGTCGGATTGAAGACCCGGAAGTAGGGCGCGGCGTCGCTGCCGCACCCGGCCACCCACTGCCAGCCGCCGGCGTTGTTGGCGGCGTCGGCATCAACCAGGGTGTCCCAGAACCACTTTTCGCCCCACTGCCAGGGGATCAGCAGGTCCTTGACCAGGAACGACGCGGTGATCATGCGCACCCGGTTGTGCATCCACCCTGTGTGCCAGAGCTGGCGCATTCCGGCATCGACGATGGGAAAGCCGGTGCGGCCCTCGCGCCATGCGCGGAACCCGTCGTGGTCCTCCTGCCAAGGGAAGGCGGCGAACTCCGGGCGGAGCGGGGTTTCGTGCAGGGCGGGTTCCTGGAACAACTGGTGGCGGTTGAACTCTCCCCAGCCGACTTCGCGCAGGAATGGCTCGGCGCGGTCGCCCGCCACGGCCTGGGCGGCGTGCCACAGGCGGCGTAGGGATATTTCGCCGAAGCGCAGGTGTGGCGACAGGCGGGACGTGCCCTCGGTGGCGGGGTAGTTGCGTTGGACGGCGTAGCCCTCGACGGCCGCGCCGAGGAAGGCTTCCAGGCGGGCAAAGGCGCCATCCTCGCCGGGCTGCCAGGTTTCGCGCAGGCCGCCGGCCCAGTCGGGGCGGGTCGGCAGCAGGCCCCAGTTCTCCAGCGCATCGCCGGCCGGCGGTGCATCAAGGCCACGGACCGACTCAGGCGCATCGGTCGGCCGGGTCGGGGCGTGGTCGCGGGACAGCGCGCGCCAGAACGGCGTGAAGACGCGGTAGGGCCGGCCGGAGCCGCTGCGCACCAAGGCCGGGTCGGCGATCAGGTCGGGCGCGGTCAGCCGGGACTCGATCCCCGCGCGGCCCAAAGCCTCCGCCACCGCCGCGTCGGCCGTGCGCTGGAAGGGCGTGGCGCCCTGGTTCCACAGGACGGTTGCCGCCCCGGCCTCGGCCGCCAGGGCCGGCACCACGTCGGCCGCCGCGCCGCGCCGCAGGACCAGCGGCACGCCCAGCCGGCCCAGGCCGTCGCGCAGGCTGGCCAGCGAATGGTGCAGCCACCACCCCGCCGCGGCACCCAACCGCCGCCCGTCCAGCATATCGTCGAGGATGTAGACCGCGGCCACCGGGGCGCCGCTGTCCGCCGCCGCGCGCAGGGCGGGGTGGTCGTCGATGCGCAGGTCGTTGCGGAACCACACCAGGACTGGCCGGTCGGTCATTCTGTCACCCCCTTGGACTATTTGCCTTCAACGATACGGCGAGGGCGATCGGAGGGATCACTTCCGGACCGACTGAACGCTCTGCAGAATGCCTTCCGCCGCCGGTCGCCAGTCGGCGAACAGGTCCTGCGGGGCGGTGAACAGCCAGACGTGGACCACCGGCCCGGCCGGGTTGGGCAGGAACACGGCCCACTGGCGGTAGGGCAGGTCGTCGCGCACGAAGTCCGCCACCACCTGTTCGCCGGTCATCACCAGCCCGTCGCCGGTGTGCCAGAGGAACGGCGCCTGCCGGTGGACCTCGACCTGCCGGGCGTGGCCGGCCAGTTCGTCGAGATAGCGCCGGGCCAGCAGGGTGACGCCTTCGAGCAGGCCGCTGCCCTCGGGCTGGCGGACGTTCTCCACCGATACCGCGACCTCGCCGCCCGCCAGGGCCGGAGGCGGGCGCAGGACCACGGCGAACGGGCCTGGCGCGCTCAGGGTCCAGGTGGAAGGATAGTGCAGGGTGTAGCCATGGCCGGGCTCGGCAAAGCGCGCGTCCTCAGCCGTCGCGCTGGTGCTCCAGGCCAGCAGCAGGGCGCCAACGACCAGAAGCCACCTCATACGGACCTTGGGGGGCTGGGTTTATCCGGGCGCGGCGGCGTCATGGACTCGCGCAGCATCCGCAGGATGTGCGACAGGCTGGCGCTGTCATAGGGCTCGGCCGGGCGCACGCCCCACACCGGCTTGGGCCATGCCGGGTCCTCGTGGAAGCGGGCGATGACGTGGACATGGAGCTGCGGCACCACGTTGCCGAGCGCGGCGACGTTGATCTTGTGGGCCTTGGTGGCGCCTTCCAGAAGCCGCGCGGCCAGGGCCATTTCGTGCATCAGGCGGGTGCGGTCCTCGGGCTCCAGGTGGTGCATCTCCGTGATGTCGGCCCGCTGGGGCACCAGGATGAGCCACGGGTACGTGCGGTCGTTCATCAGCAGGACCCGGCACAGGGGCCAGCGGGCGACCTCGATGGTGTCGGCCTCAAGCTGGGGATGGAGGGCGAAGCGGGCGGTTTCGGGGCGGCTCATGGCGGGTCCACTCGACAACTGCGGGAAGGAAGAATCCAGGCGCTCATGCTAGGCCCAAGCCCGCAGCGTTGTCACCAGCCACCGGCGTAGGGTAGTGTCGCCGACCAAACGTGGTTCAGTTCCCGCCCTTTTCGCGTCAAGGCTCCCGCTCATGTCCCAAGTCCCGCTGTCCCGGCGGATCGCCGCATCGCCGTACGTCGTGCTCGTGCTGCCGCCGTTGTTCTGGGCCGGCAACGCCGTGGTCGGCCGCGTCGCCATGGCCGACATGAGCCCCTTTGCGCTGTCGTTCTGGCGGTGGGCCATCGCGCTGGCCGTGCTGCTGCCGTTCACGATTGCCGACACCGTGTCGGCGTGGCCGGTCATCAAGCCCCGGCTGGGGCGGTACTTCGTCCTCGGGTCGCTGTCGGTCGGTCTGTACAACACCTTTCTGTACATGGCTTTGCAGACGACAGAGGCGATCAACGCGACCCTGGTCGGCGCCGTCATGCCGCTGGTCATCATGGTGCTGTCACTGGTCGTGCTGCGCGAGCCGCTGGGGATGTGGCGCAGTGTCGGGCTGGTGGCGTCGGTCGCCGGGGTGGCGCTGGTCATCGCACGCGGTGACCTGGGCGCCCTCGCGGCCCTGGAACTGCACCGCGGCGATAGCCTGATGCTGCTGGCGGTGCTGGCCTGGGGGCTGTTCTCGGTGCTGCTGCGCCGCTGGCCGCCCGAGGTGACCGGCCCGGTGTTCGTGACCATGCAGATCACCATGGGGCTGATCGTGGTGTCGGGGCTTTATGTCGGCGATCTGGTGACCGGCGGCGGCGCCTTTCCGCTGACCGGGGAGACCTTCGCCATCATCGCCTACACCGCGCTGTTTCCGGCGCTGGGCGCCTTCTTCGCCTGGAACTACGGGGTCGCCAAGGTGGGGGCCAACGTGGCGGGCTTTTACACCAACCTGGTGCCGCTGTTCACCGCGCTGTTGGCCGCCATGCTGCTGAACGAGGCGGTGCGGTGGTTCCACGGCGTCGGGCTGGGCCTGATCTTCCTGGGCATCGGTCTGGCGACGCTTAGAGGGCCTACGCCGCGCTAAATGCGTGGCGTACGACCTTTCTGTGGTTATACTGCGCATGGGTCGCGCGACTAGGGGAACAGTGTTCATGCAGGGTTGGTTGGCGGGAAGCCTGTCTCGCCGGTTGATGGTGACCGTCGCGGCCGTCCTCATGACGGCGTCGGCGGTGTTCCTGGTGCTGTTCGTAGGCCTGTATCGTGCTCAGTTGGAAGCCGAACGGTCGGATGCGTCGGCCCACATCAACCGGTTGCTCCAGGCGACGCTGGAAAATGCCATGCTCAAGCGCGACCTGGACGGCCTGCAAGCCGTCATCACGCGCCTCGGCGAACTGCCGAGCGTGGCCGAGGTGATGCTGCTCGACCCCACGCGCGAGATCCGCTTCGCCAGCGATCCGGCTCTGCTGGGAACCCGTCTGCCCGACGAATCCCTGGTCGAGGACACCCGCTTCGTGACCGACGCCAAGGGCCGTCAGGTGTTGCGCAGCGTCAATCCGGTGGCCAACAAGCCGCAGTGCGTGATGTGCCATGGCGAGATCGCCGACAATCCGATCAACGGCATCCTGTTCGTCGACTACGACGCCCAGGCGCTGACCAGCAAGGCGCTGGGCGGCGCCCTGACCCTGGCCGCGTCGGGCCTGACGGTGCTGGTCCTGACCTTGGTCCTGATCTATGTGCTGCTGCGGTCCCTGGTGGTGCGGCCGGTCGAAAGTCTGGTGGCGGCCAGCGACGCGATCGGGCGCGGCGACCTGTCGGCCCGCGTCCCGGCGCGCGGCAAGGACGAAATCGGCCGCCTGGGCGCGACGTTCAACCTCATGGCCGCGTCGCTGGAGCGCTCCGTGGATGCCCTGCGGCGGCGGGACGCCTATCTCCAGGCGCTGATCGACGGCATCCCCGACGGCGTGCGCGTGCTCGACAGCGAGTTCCGCATCGTCGCCGCCAACCGCGCCTATTGCGAACAACTCCTGGTTCCGCCGGGCAGTGCCACCGGCCAGTTCTGCCATGCCTCCAGCCACCAGCGGGAGCGGCCGTGCGCCGCCACCATGGTGACCTGCCCGATGCACGTCCTGACCCCCGGCCATGGCCCCATCAAGGCGGTGCACCAGCATGTGCGGGCCGATGGCTCGACCTATTTCGCCGAGATCACGGCGGCCCGCATCAGCGTGCCGGACGAAGACGGCGCGCCTCGGGACCTGATCGTCGAAGCCATCCGCGACATGAGCGCCGACGTCGAGGTGTCCCACGGCCAGCGCATGTCCGAGGTCGCCGAACTGGCCACCGGCGTGGCCCACGAGGTGCGCAATCCGCTGGTCGCCATTCGCCTGACCCTGGAGGGCATCGTGCGGCGCGGCGACGTGGCCGACCCCGAACTGGCCCGCTACCTGGCCCTCATGCGCGACGAGATCGAGCGGTGCCTGGGCGTCACCGACCGCCTGCTCGACCTCGCCCACCTGCCGACCATGGGGCCCGAGGCCGTGCCCGTCGGCCCGGCCCTGGGCGATGTGGAGGCCTTGCTATCCTACGAAGCCCGGGTCACCGGCGTCGCCCTGCGCGTCACCGCGCCGCCCGGCGGGGCCTGCGTGTGGATGACCGGGGCGGAACTCCGCATGGTCGCCATCAACATGATGCAGAACGCCCTGCACGCCATGCCGCAGGGCGGAACGCTGGACGTCACCGCGTCGGTCGAGGACGCCCTCATGGTCATCCGCTTCACCGACAGCGGCGTCGGCATCCCGGCCGATGCCCTGGGCCGCATCTTCGACCCCTACTTCTCGGCCCGCGCCGACGGGGCGCAGGGGACGGGCATGGGGCTTGCCATCTGTTCGGACATCGTCGAGACCTACGGCGGGACCATCACCGTCGAGTCCACGGTGGGCCAGGGCACCACGTTCAGCGTCCGCCTGCCGCTGTACAAGGAAGAGGAGCTTGTCCTGCCTGATTGACTCCTTTGAGCCGGCTGCGGTGGTCGTATACACTCGACCACCAAAAAGCATGCCCAACAGGAGGAAATCATGGCCGACGCCGTCTTCACGCCCCCGGTTCCGGGGTCCGTCCGCATCAATCCGGTGCGCGACGGCAAGATCTGGCAGGCCATGCGGGAGGCATGCGCCACCGACCCCGGCGCCTTCCACGGGGCGATCGCGGCGCGCAACATCCATTGGTTCCATCCCGATCGCAAGGCGTGGCTGACCCAGTCCGACGACGGCGCGTGGACCGGCTTTGACGCCGCCACCGGCGCGCCGGTCGCCCTGGATGGCGACTGGACGCCATGGAACAAGGCCTTTGACGACAGCGCCGCGCCCATCTACCGCTGGTTCGCCGGCGGCCTGACCAACGCGGCCTTCAACGAGGTCGACCGCCACGTCCTGGCCGGCCACGGCGCCGAGGTCGCCTACTGGTACGAAGGCGACCGCTGGGACCCCGACGCCAACGCAGGCAAGGGCGGCCCGGTCCACCACCGCACCCTGACCCGCCGCGACCTGTTCGTGCAGTCGGTCATTGCCGCGGTGGCCTTGCGGAACCTGGGCCTCGGCAAGGGCGACCGCATCGCCTTCAACATGCCCAACATCCTCGATCAGATCGTGTGGACCGAGGCGGCCAAGCGCCTGGGCGTCATCTACACGCCGGTGTTCGGCGGCTTTTCCGACAAGACCTTGTCCGACCGCATCGAGAACGCCGGCGCCCGCGTGGTCATCACCGCCGACGGGGCCAGCCGCAATGCCGAGGTGGTGCCGTTCAAGGAGGCCTACACCGACCCGGCCCTGGACCGCTTCGTGGCTTTTCCCGATGCCCTGCGCACCCTGCGCGCGGTGGCCGAGGAGAAGGCCGGGCACGCCATTGCCGCCGAACTGCTGGCCGCCGCCGAAGCCGCGCTGAAGGGCGAGATCACGCTGGCCCCGGCCGACGTCATGCGTTCGGTCGGGCGGGTGCTCGACAAGCCGGGCCTGCTGGAGGCCGAGGACGCCGCCACCCTGCGGGCCGACATCGCCGAGGCCCTGGCCGCCACCCCGCGCCGCATCGACCATGTGGTGGTGGTCCGCCACGCCCACCTGCCCGACATGCCGTGGACCGAGGGCCGCGACCTGTGGGCCCACGACCTGCTGGCCGAGGCGGCGCGCGAGGTCGGGAGCGTCGATGGCCTGGACGGTGCCGAACTGGCCGCCGCCCTGTGGAAGGCCTGCCCGCCCGAGCCCGTGGATGCCGAATTCCCGCTGTTCATCATGTACACCTCGGGCTCGACCGGGAAGCCCAAGGGCGTGGTCCATGTCCACGGCGGCTATGTGTCCGGCTTGATCGAGACGATGAAGGTCAGCTTCGACGCGGTGCCCGGCGAGGACGTCATGTACGTGGTCGCCGACCCTGGCTGGATCACCGGCCAGAGCTATTTGATTACGGCGGCCCTGGCGCATCGCGTTTCCGGCATCGTGACCGAGGGCGCCCCGGTGTTCCCCAATGCCGGGCGGTTCTCCAGCATTCTGGAGCGCCACGGCTGCACCATCTTCAAGGCCGGCGCGACCTTCCTGAAGTCCATCATGACCCATCCGCTGGACCGCGAGGATGTCGCCAAGGCGGACATGGGCAAGGTCAAGGTCGCCACCTTCTGCGCCGAGCCGACCAGCCCTGCGGTGCAGCAGTTCGCCATGGACCTCATCACGCCGCAGTACATCAACAGCTATTGGGCGACCGAGCACGGCGGCATCGTGTGGACCCACCCCTACGGCAATCCCGACCAGCCGCTGCGGGCCGACGCCCACACCTGGCCGCTGCCCTGGGTCATGGGCGACGTCTGGCTGCCCGAGGGCGAGCATGACCTGAACGGCCGGGTCGGCTTCCGCCGGGCCGACGACGGCGAGAAGGGCGAGATCGTCGTCACTTCACCGTATCCCTATTTGGCCCGCACCATCTGGGGCCATCCCGAAGGCGTCGGCAGCCCGGCGTGGAAGGGCGACGCCGACCGCTGGGCGCAGACCTATTTCGGACGCTTCCGGGGCGCCGCCGGACAGCCGGAGTGGGCCTACCTTCAGGGCGACTTCGCGGTGCGGTACGAGGACGGGTCCTATTCCCTCCACGGCCGGTCCGATGACGTCATCAACGTGTCGGGCCATCGCATGGGCACCGAGGAGATCGAGGGCGCCATCCTCAAGGACAAGGCGGTCAACCCCGACAGCCCGGTCGGCAACTGCATCGTGATCGGCGCCCCGCACCGCGACAAGGGCCTGACCCCGGTCGCCTTCGTGCTGCCGGCCAAGGGCAGGACGCTGACCATGGACGACGAGCGCCGCCTCAAGGATTTGGTGCGGGCCGAGAAGGGGGCGGTGGCCGTGCCCTCGGACTTCATCGCCGTGTCGGCCTTCCCGGAAACCCGGTCGGGCAAGTACATGCGCCGCTTCCTCAAGGCGCTGATGCTCGACGAGCCGCTGGGCGACACCTCGACCCTGCGCAATCCCGAGATCATGCCCGAGATCGAGACCGCCATTTCCGCCTGGAAACGCGGGCAGGCCCGCGCCGATGCGCAGCGGGTGATCGAGACGACGCGGTCCCTGCGCGTGCAGTACGACATGGTGGCCGAGGGCCGGGTGGTCGCCACGCTGACCATCGGCAACCCGCCGGTCAACGCGTTGTCGGAACGGGTGCTCGACGAGTTGGACACCACCATCGCCCACCTGGGGCGGCGGGCCGACGTGCGGGCGGTGGTCATCTGCGGGCAGGGCAACAAGACCTTCGTGGCCGGGGCCGACATCCGCCAGATGCAGGACGAGGTGAACACGGTCGAGGAAGCCCGCGCCCTGCCGGCCAAGGCGCACCGCGTGTTCGACGCCATCGAACGCCTCGGCAAGCCGGTCGTCGCTGCCGTGCAAGGGGTGGCGCTGGGCGGAGGCTGCGAACTCGCCATGGCCTGTCACCTGCGCATCGGCGACGCCCGCACGCGCATGGGCCAGCCGGAGATCAACCTGTTCCTGCCGCCCGGCTACGGCGGCACGCAACGCCTGCCGCGCCTGCTGGCCGCCAAGGACGGCGCCCGCGGGGTCGGCGAGGCGCTGCGCATCCTGCTGTCCGGCCGCCAGGTCGATGCCCGCAGTGCCATGAACCTGGGGCTGCTGGATTACGTCTGCGTGGGGTCGGAGGATCCCGTCTCCGTCGCCCAGGCCATGGCCCGCATGGCGGCGGCCGGCAAGGGCGGTCCGGCCCATGACGCCCTGGCCGCCCGGCTTGAGGCGGTGGCCGAGTGGGAAAAGCCCGGCACCTTCCCCGAGGTTGATGTTCAGCCGCTGCTCGATCAGGCCGAAAGCGTCGGCCGGGGCGTGGTTGCCAAGGCCATCGTGGACCTCGTGCGGCGGGGCCTGACGGAGGGCTTCTCGGCCGGTCTGAAGGCCGAGCGCGACGCCTTCGCCCGCTTCCTGCTCGATGCCGAGCATGGCGCCCGCAAGGGCATCGCCCTGTTCCTCGACAAGAAAAGCCCGCCGCTGCCGGCCCGGCCGCGTCCGGAGTTCACGGCCGAGGACGCCGAGCGCCTGGGCGTTCTGCCGGTCGGCAGCCCGTTCATCCCCGGCGTTGATCCGCTGCCCGACTGGCAGTGGGCGTGGGGTGCGGTGCGCGATGCCACCACCGGCGCGGCCCGCCACGGCGACCCCAGGGAGGCCGAGGTCCGCGCCCTCATCCCGGTGCCCGAGCCGACAGCCAATGAGGCCCTGGTCTATGTGCTGGCCAGCGAGATCAACTACAACGACATCTGGGCGCTGACCGGCATCCCCATCTCCTTGTTCGACGAGCATGACGAGGACGTCCATGTGACGGGCTCGGGCGGCGTCGGCATGGTGGTGCGGCTGGGCGAGGGGCTGCAGGCCGAAGGGCGCCTGTCGGTCGGCCAGTTGGTCAGCGTCTATTCCGGCGTCTCGGACCTGCTGGACCCGCGCGCCGGGGCCGACCCCATGTTCACCAACTTCCATATCCAGGGCTACCAGAGCCCCGACGGCAGCCACCAGCAGTTCATGCTGGCCGACGGGCCGCAGTTGTTCCCGCTGGTGCCGGACCTCGACCTGGAGGCGGCGGGCTCGTACATGCTGACCGCCGGCACGGCCTATCGCGCGCTGTTCACCACGCTCGGCGTGCGGCCGGGCAAGCGCCTGTTCGTCGAGGGCGCGGCGACGGGGACGGGGGCGTTCTGCCTGGAACTGGGGCTGGCCGCGCGGCTGGCGGTCACCGGCATGGTCTCGTCCGAGGACCGTGCCGAGGCGGTGGAGGCCCTGGGCGCCGCCGCCATCAACCGGCGCGACCGGGAACTGTCCAACCGCTTCACCCGCGTGCCGGCCGACCCGGTGGAGGCCGTGGACTGGGAGGCCAAGGGCGGGCACTGGGTGGAGAGCATCCGCAAGCGCAACGACGGCCATCTGGTCGATTACGCCATCAGCCATGCCGGCGAAACCGCCTTTCCGCGCACCTTCCAGGCCCTGGCGCCCGGCGGCGTGCTGACCTTCTACGGCGCTTCGTCGGGCTACCACATGACGTTCCTCGGCAAGGAGGGCAGCGCCGAGGCGGCCGACATGCTGCACCGCGCCGGCCTTCGTCCGGGGGAGGCCGTGGTGGTGTTCTACGGCACCGGCACCCACCAGCGCGACAACACCGCCCTGGCCGCCATCGAGGCGGCGCGGGCCGGCGGCGGGCGCATCGTCGCCGTCACCGACACCGACGCCGAGCGGGACTTCATCCTGTCGCTGGGCTTTGGCGACGCCGTGCTGGGGGCAGTGTCCCTGGCCGAGATCAAGCGCCGCCATCCGCATTTCTCGTGGCCCGACACCATGCCCGACCTGCCCGACCCCCAACGCGAGACGGCGCAGTTTAAGGAAACCGTGCGGCGCTTTACCGAGGACACCTTCAAGCCGCTGGGCCAGGCGGTCGGCAAGTTCCTGCGCTCGTCGGCCAACCCGCGCGGCACGCCCGACATCGTGGTCGAGCGCGCCCATGTGGATACCCTGGCGTGGTCCACCATGCTGGTCAGCCCGGAGGCCGGCCGCGTCGTCTACATCGGCGACATGGCGCCGCGCGGCCGGGCGCGGCGCTACAGCTTCTATGCCCCGCAGGTATGGATGCGCCAGCGCCGGATCTACATGCCGACCGCCGGGATCTTCGGCAGCCACCTGTCCAACGCGGCCGAAATGATCGGCCTCAACCGCATGATCGCAGGAGGGACGCTGCGCGTGCCGCAGCCGTTCCTGGGCGCCTGGGACGACCTGCCGGACCTCCACCAGGCCATGTGGGAAAACCGCCTGCGCGAAGTGACCAACGGCGCCGCCAACGCCGTGGTCAACCACGCCCTGCCCGAGCCTGGGCTGCGGTCGAGGGACGAGTTGATCGCGGCCTGGGCAGCGGCGCGGGGGTAGTTTGGTTTTTGCGAGCGCAGAATTGTACGTTCTTAAGAATTATAGAGTTATAAGGGTGTGGGTTCATGAACAACGTGTCTTGTGGGGTTACTCTAGCCAAGACTATCTCACGAGGTACTTGGCGTGGGATTGGCCTGCGGATGATCGGTCTAACTGTACAGGATGTACCGATTGGAGCAGCGAACCGGCGGGCAATCATTAATTACACTGGTGGGACCGCCTATCAAATTGGACGAATAAATCCGGCGAATGCCTTTGTCGTTGATCGGCCCCCGCTTCGCCTTTTATATGTGCGGCCGATGTACACGCGTTATCGTGTGGCCGCCAAGAAGGTATTCCCCCTCACGCCGTGGATGGTCGATTTCGACCACTCTCTTAGTCGCAAAGTTGCGAGAGACCTGGGATTTGGATATGTCCTTTTGATCCGGATTCTCCCTAAAGTAAACCGTGCACACGGCAGGTTTGAGCGGCCACAGCCTCAGGTGAGTGTAAATCCAAACAAGCTGGCCTTCGCGGATCAGAGAATCCTCGATAAGTGGCTGGGACGACCTCCCAAATTAATGCGCGATATAAAAAGCATCATCCCGTACTGCATTCACAACGGCGCCGGCCTAGGGCTCACCCTTAAGCAGGCGGGAAAATGGGGTTATGCAATGGGAGTAACGGATGACCCCACACCCACAGGAATGCTGACCCCTCTCTGATTAAGAGGGCTGTGGCCAAACGAAATGATCGTAAAAATTCAATAATGAACAACATTTTGTAGTGTCAACGCTTGGCGCCACGGAAAGTACCGCGGTCGCCTCACCTTGAGGCCGGTGGTCTCCTTGCCGACCTCGACCACCTCGCCCATGAACTCGTGGCCGACGATGTCGCCGTTTTCCATGCCCAGCATGAAGCCGTCATAGAGGTGCAGGTCGGACCCGCAGATGGCGCAGCTCGACACCTTGATGATGGCGTCGCGCGGATGTTCGATGGTGGGGTCGGGAACGGTGTCGTGGCGGATGTCGCCCTTGCCGTGCCAGCACAGTGCCTTCATCGCCGTTCTCCCTCGCGCTGTCGTGACTTCTCTACGCGCAGGGGGAAGGGGACGTTCTACGGAACGAAGTTCAGGTACCGTCGATCCTCCTTGACCAAACTCAAGGGCGGCGCAGACTCCAACGGGCATGCTTTGAACCGACGTCGGAGACGGGTCATGAGATCGAAGCTGTACACCTTCATCGGCTGGTTGTTCGTAAGCCTCGCGGCGTTTGGCGTCGCCTTGCCCGTGTTGCCGACCACGCCGTTCCTGTTGCTGGCCGCCTGGGCGTTCGCCAAGGGCAGCCCGCGCCTGGAGCGCTGGCTGGTCGAACATCCCCGCTTCGGGCCGATGCTGCGCGACTGGCGGTCCCACCGCCGCATCCCGCTGCACGCCAAGCTTCTGGCGGTCGGCATGATGGGGGCCAGCCTGGTGCATCTGGTGTTCTTCAGCAGCGTGCCGGGGCTGGCGGTGACGGCGGCGGCCCTGCTGATGCTGGTCGGGGCGGCGTTCGTCCTGTCGTGCCCGCATGCCCGACCGGATCGCAAACTGGAGGCCGATGATGAATGTGCCGGTTGAGCAGGCCCCCGAGAAGACACCCGAGTGGGTCGCCGCCGTCGATGCCGCTCCGGTCGTGGAGCACCGGCTGGCCGATATCGTGGCCGGCGGCGGCAGCCCCTTCGTGGTGCTGACGGCCAGCGCCGACAGCCTGCCCGCCGGGGGCGGCATGGTGCTCAACGCCCCTTTTCATCCGCAGCCCCTGTGCCGCGCCCTGGCCGAGCGGGGCTTTGAGACCTGGGTCGAGGAACAGGGCGAGGCGGACTGGCGCATCCGCATCCGCCGCCCGCCGGAACCTTCGCCGGCCGACCCTGCCACGGCCTCGACTGGCGCACGGTTCTGGTTTGACGCCGAAGGTCTGCACCTCGACGTGCGCGGCCTGCCGCCGCCCGCGCCGATGATCGAGGCCCTGCGTCTTCTCGACGGTTTGAAGGACGGCGGCGACAGCATCCTGCTGCACACCCCGCAGTTTCCGGTTCCCCTGCTGCCCGAGCTCGAAGAGCGCGGCTGGGCGTGGGAGGACGTGGCCGACACACCCGAAGGCAGCATCCTCCGCCTGTCGCGGGAGACGGTCTGATGGCTGTCACCCTGCCCCTGGGCGGCGCGGCGCAACGCTTGCTGCATCCGATCGTGCCGGGGGTTCTGTTCGGATTTGCCGTTCTGGCCCATGTGGCGGCGTGGCTGCTGCTGGGCTGGGCCGCGCCGGAAATCATTGCCGGGCAGGCCGGGCCGGGGCCGGCGCTGGCCGCCGTCCACGCGGTGGCACTGGGCGTCCTGTTGCCGACCGTGGCCGGGGCAACCATGCAGATCCTGCCCGTGGCGACGCTCCAGGGCGCGCCCCCGGCGTGGCTCGGGCTGGTGGTTTTCGCCGCCTTGGCGAGCGGTGCCGTGATGATGGTCGTGGGCTTTGCGGTCACCGCGCTGCCCATGCTCCAGGCCGGGGCCGTGGTCATGGCGGTCGGCCTGCTGGTCTTCCTGGGAGTGGCTGCGCGCCTGACCCTGGGCGCCCGCCGGGCCGGTCCTGCCGACAGCGTGCTGGCCCTGGGGGCGGCGCTGGCGCTGCTTGCCGTGGCGGTGGTGCTGGCCGTCCTGCTGGCCGGCGGATACGCTCATCCGGTGCTGCCCGATCATGCGGCGGCGGCCGGGGCCCACGCGGCGGCGGCGCTGTTCGGCGGCATCGGGTTGCTGGTCATCGGTTTCAGCGGACTGTTGCTGCCCATGCTGGCGGTGGCCGAGCCTCCGGCGCCGGGGAGTGCGCGGTGGACCGTCGTGGCGGCCGTGCTTGGCGGGCTGCTCGGCATCGTCGGCAGCCTGACCGCGGTTCCGGAGATCGTGGCGGCCGGGATTGTCGCCGGTCTGGTGGCCGCCGGGCTGCACGTCCGGGGCATGGAGCGCACGTTCGCCAAGCGTATGCGGCGCCGCCTGGGGCCGGAGTTCCGTCTCATCCGGCTGTCCTGGGCGCTGTTGATCCTGGCCCTCCTGACGGCGCTGGGCATCGCGGTCGGGGTGCTGCCGGCCCGGCTTGAGGGACTGGTCGTGGTGCTCGCCCTGCATGGCTGGCTGCTTAGTCTGCTGACCGGCATTCTGCAGCGCATCCTGCCGTTCCTGGCCTCCATGCACACGGTGCGGGCCTGCGCCAAGGCGGCGGTCGTCACCCGCCTCGGCTGGGCGCCTCCGCTGACCGTGCACGCCGCCGGGCACGCCGCAGCCCTCCTGCTGGTCGTCCCGGGGATTGTTTTCGAGGTGCCCGTGCTGGTTCAGGCCGGTGCCGTGCTGGGGGCCGTGGGGGCGGTCGCCTTTGCCGTGTTTGCTGTTTCCGTCGTCGGGCTGACCCTGCGCCACGCGCGCGCCGTCGGCCCCAAACCCGCCCCTGTTTCTGCTGGAGACCATTGATGAACGGCAGCTTTTTCGGTTCCACCCGCATCGGCGCCTGTCTGCACGCCGAACACCAGACCACCCTGGCCGCGCTCAACGACCTCGAGCTTCTGGCCCGCTTCCGCAGCCCGCCGGACGTCGCCGACGCCACCACGCAAGCCCGCCTGGCCGACATCGCCCGCGTGCTGGAGGAAGACGTCACCCGCCACTTCGGGTTCGAGGAAGGCGAACTGTTCCCCCTTCTGCGCACCGCCGGGGCCGGTTTCATGGTCGACATGCTGATGGCCGAGCACGAGGACATCCGCCCCATTGCCGAGGAACTCGCCATCGTTTCCCGCGCCGGGGCCACCGACGGTTTCGACCCCGCCGCCTGGGCGCGCTTCCGCAAGCTGGCCGAGGAAATCATCGACCGCGAGACGTTCCACGTCCAGAAAGAGGAAATGGGCCTGCTTGCCGCGCTGTCCCAGGTGTTGGACGCCGAGCAGGACGCCGCGCTGGCCGAACGCCATGCGGCCCTGACGGCATAGCCCCCTAAACGTCCGGCAGATCCTTCAGCAGGGCGGCGACGGTTGCGTTGCGGTTCAGGGCGGCGACGACCTGGGGCAGGGGGGCGGCGTACAGGCCCGGCAGGTCGGACTCGCCGGGCAGGGTGGGGGTGTAGGCCAGATGCTCGACCGGGGGCGCGAACAGGGTCGAAATGCCCGGTTTGTCGCCGCGCGGATCGCAGCGATACCACCCGGTGCCGGGCAGCAGGACGCTTACCATGCCGTGCAGCGCGAAAGGCGGCCCGATGTCGTCGATGCTCAGGCGCTGGTAGCACAGCGCGGCGGGGATGCCGTTGGCGCGCAGCAACGCCGCCAGAAGGTGGCTCTTGGCAAAGCAGAAGCCGGTTCGGGCCGCCAGAACGTCCGAGGCGCGGCACGGCACCGGACCTTCGCCGAGGTCCGCCGTGTGGGGAATCTCGTCCCGCACCCAGGCGAAGCACGCCGCGGCGATGTCGGCCGGAGACTCCTGCCCGGCGGCCAGCGTGGCGGCATGGGCCGTGATCGCCGGATGGTCGGCGTCGATCTCCGCCGTGGGTTGCAGAAAGCTTTCCATGTCTGACCTTAACTCGGCCGAGACGCCCGGTGTAGCGTAAAGACAGGTCACAATTCATTAATTTGACCAGCTTCAGGAGATGAAGCATCACAAAACAGACTGAAGCTGGTCTGGAAGTTACTCATGACTGCAGAAATCCTCTCCGCTCGTTACCGGGCAATATGGATTTCCGATGTTCACCTGGGTACCAAGGGGTGTAACGCCGCCTTTCTTCTGGAGTTTCTCCGAACTACTGAATGCGACACGCTGTATCTGGTCGGTGACATCATCGACGGATGGCGGCTGAAGCGGGGTTGGTACTGGCCGCAGGACCATAACGACGTGGTGCAAAAGCTTCTGCGCAAGGCGCGCAAGGGCACCCGCGTCATCTATATCCCCGGAAACCACGATGAATTCGCCCGCGGTTACCTGGGCAACAGCTTCGGCGCCGTGGACGTGGTCGAGGAGGCCATCCACCATACCGCCGACGGCCGCAAGCTGCTCATCACCCACGGCGACCAGTTCGATGGCGTGGTGTGCTACGCCCGGTGGCTGGCCGTTCTGGGCGACCATGCCTATACGGCGGCCCTGGTCCTCAATCACCGCTTCAATCAGGTGCGGCGCCGCATGGGGTATCCGTATTGGTCGTTGTCGGCCTACCTCAAGAACAAGGTCAAGAACGCGGTCAAGTTCATCGGCGAGTACGAAGGGGCCATCATGGACGCCGCGCGGCTGCGGGGCATGGACGGCGTCGTCTGCGGCCACATCCATCACGCGGAACTGCGCAACGAGGACGGCTTCCTCTACGCCAACTGCGGCGACTGGGTGGAAAGCTGTACCGCGCTGGTCGAGCACCACGACGGCCGCATGGAAATCCTGCACTGGACCGACATGGTCGCCAATGGCCTGTCCATGGGAGAGGCCGTCCCATGCGCATCGTGATCGTCACCGACGCGTGGGTCCCCCAGGTCAACGGCGTGGTGCGCACCCTGACCACCCTGAAGAAGGAACTGGAGAACGTCGGCGAGCAGGTGGAGGTGATCTCCCCCGCCGATTTCCGCACCATGCCGTGCCCGTCCTATCCGGAGATCCGTCTGGCGCTGTTTCCCCGTCGGCGGATGGGGAAGCTCATCCGGGCGAGCCGGCCTTGCGCCATCCACATTGCCACCGAAGGACCTTTGGGATGGGCGGCGCGCAGCTACTGCCTGGCCGAAGGGCTGCCGTTCACCACCGCCTACCATACGCGTTTTCCCGAGTATGTGCGGGCCCGCTTCGGAGTGCCCCTGGCGTGGTCCAACGCGGTGATGCGCCGGTTTCATGCACCAGCCTCGGCGGTCATGGTGGCGACGCAAAGCATCGAGGATGACCTGACGGGGCGCGGCTTTCACAGGATCCGGCGGTGGGGCCGCGGCGTGGACACAACGCTGTTCCGACCCGACCGGCCCGGCGTCTACGACATGCCGCGGCCGATCTTTCTGTACGTCGGCCGCGTGGCCGTCGAAAAGAACATCGAGGCTTTTCTGTCCCTTGATCTGCCCGGTTCGAAGGTCGTCGTCGGTGACGGCCCGCAACGGGGCATGCTGCAGCACCGCTATCCCGCGGCGCATTTTGTCGGTGCCAGGTTCGGCGATGATCTGGCCAATCATTACGCCGATGCCGACGTATTCGTCTTCCCCAGTCGGACAGACACCTTCGGCCTGGTTCTGCTGGAGGCCCTTGCCAGCGGCGTGCCGGTGGCGGCCTTCCCGGTTCCGGGGCCGCTGGATGTCGTCGGGCAGGCGCCGGTCGGGTGCCTGGACGAGGACCTGGGCCGCGCCGCCCTTCAGGCCCTCGCCCTGTCCCGCACAGCCTGCCGCGACCACGCCGCCGGCTTTTCCTGGAGCGCGTCCAGCCTTCAGTTCCTGGGCAATCTCTGTCCGCCTCAACCGTCCGGTGAAGACCCGGGCGCAGGAGGCCCCTCCACGAGAGGGAACCCCGACCTGAGGCAGCCGTTGGCTATGAGGTTTCCCGAGATATAGGAGGTCGACATGCGGACATCGCTCTGCCTGACCACCGCGCTCGGTCTCATGGTCATGCCGCTGAGTGCTTCGGGGCAGACGGCCGTGAACGACCGTGGCGCGGAACAACAGGCCGCGATTGCGGATCAGGGCCGCTTCCTGACGCCCAGCAGCTTCAGTACCCTGGCCAAAGCCAAGCTTCCGGCGGTGGTCAGCATCATCACGACGCAGCAGCAGGAAGAAGCGATGCCCGGCGCCGAACGGATGCCGCCGGGCATGGAGGACTTCATGCGCCGCTTCGGCCCACCGCAGGACCGCCCGGGCGGGCCTCCGCCGCCGGCGCGCAACGCCCTCGGGTCCGGTTTCATCATTGATGCCGAAGGCTATGTCGTGACCAACAACCACGTCGTCGAGGGCGCCGAGTCCGTGGACGTGGTGCTTGAGGACGGCCGCAAGTTGCCGGCCGAGGTCGTCGGCACCGACCCCCGCACCGACCTCGCGGTGCTGAAGGTCGAGGCGGACGAGCCGCTTCCGCAGCTCGATTGGGGGGGCAGCGACGAAATCGAGATCGGCGACTGGGTCATGGCCATCGGCAATCCCTTCGGGCTGGGCGGCACGGTGACGACCGGCGTCATCTCCGCCCGCGCGCGCGACCTGGGGGCCGGACCCTACGACGACTATCTGCAGACCGACGCGTCGATCAACCGGGGCAACTCGGGCGGGCCGCTCATCGACATGCAGGGCCGGGTCGTCGGGGTGAACACGGCGATCTTTTCGCCCACCGGCGGGTCGGTCGGCATCGGCTTTGCCGTCCCCTCGTCGATTGCCCAGGACGTGGCGCGCCAGTTGCGGGAAACCGGCGACGTGCGGCGCGGCTGGCTGGGTGTCCAGATCCAGCCGGTGAACGAAGCGATCGCCGGCAGCCTCGGCCTTGAGCAGCCCGAGGGCGCGCTGGTCGCCGACGTCACCGCGGGCTCCCCGGCAGCGGAGGCCGGAGTGCAGGTCGGCGACGTCATCCTGCAGTTCGGCGGCGAAGCGATCGAAGGTCCGCGCGATCTGACGTTGGCCGTGGCAACGGCTCCACTGGGCAAGGAATCGCCGATGACCGTCTGGCGCGACGGCCAGAAAACGACCCTCAATCCGCAGATCGCCCTTCTGGCGGACGATGAAGGCCTAGACCCTGCGGCCCCCGCAGCGGATGCCGAGGGCGGCCTCGGGCTGGCGCTGTCCCCCCTGACGCCGGAACAGCGGCGCCGCTTCGGCATCGCCGAGGATGTGCAGGGAGCCCTGGTGGCGGATGTCGCCCCGGGATCGCCCGCCTTCGAGCAGGGCATCATGCCTGGGGATGTCATCACGCGCATCGGCGGGGCCACGGTGGAGGGTCCGCAGGACGTGGTGGACGCCGTCGAAGCCGCCCGCAAGGAAGACAAGGAAAGCATCCTGGTGTTGCGCCAGCGGGAGGACGGCAAATCGTTTGTCGCCCTGCCCCTGGACGCCGGACCCGGCTGACCCGGCTGACAGGGAAAACCCCTCGCCTTCGGTGAAGGCGAGGGGCGTCTTTCAGGGCTCAGGGGCTCAATCCCACGGGCCTTCGATGGCGTCATAGTCGAACGGATCGAGTTCGGCCAGTTCGTCGGCGCCGTAGCCGGTGGTGTAGTAGTTCATCCCCGGATCCCATCCGTCGCCGTAGAACGGTGCGGCATAGGGACCGGTGCCGTATCCGGAACCGACATCGGGTTCGATGACGACGGCTTGCAGTGAACCCTCCTGGCTGAAGATGGCATCTTCAACGTAGCCATAGCCGCGCGCATCGGACAGCACGGCATAGTCGCCGACGAGGTCGGTCAGTTTCCAGATCGACGGGCCGGTCGCAAGATCATCATCGACCACCTGCTTTTGCTGGGCGACCGCCTGGCTGATGTAGGAGTCCGGCGCGTAGAGGTTATAGTCCTCGACGTTTTCCTCGTTCACCGGCACGCTGACGCCCTCGCCGGTCATCGTCACCTGATCCCAGGGCACCAGGACATGGGTGTCCCCGATGTCCCAAAAACCGCCGACCTGGGCAATGATGGCAACGATTTCGTTGTTTTCGCCGATCAGGACATTCTCGACGCTGCCGATTTCTTCGTAGGGATCTGTGCCTTCGCGCCCATAGACCTCGGCATCCAGAAGCTCGCTGGCCCGCATGCCCTGCGCATAAAGCGGCTGATAGTTCCACTCGCTCAGAACCTTTACGCCAGGATCGGCGGGTGCCGTGGCGGCCTGGGCCAGTGCAAGGCTGGTCGACGCCAGGAGCGCAATCGGGGCGGCAAGGGCCGCAACGCGATGACCATGTCGCATGGGCTGTCTCCATTCTCTCCGGGGTTCACTGCCTCCTACGCTCGGCAAGCGGCGAAGTTGCCGAAACCCGGCTTATCCGACAGGGAGAACTTGCACGACGCTCCGTCCGGCGCCCTGTTTGCTCACCCGCACCTGGACACCGATGCGGTCGATCATGGGCTGGACGTGCGAGATGACGCCGATCTTGCGGCCGCTGGCCTGCAGGGTTTCCAGGGCCGAGATGGCGACGTCCAGGCTGTGGGCGTCCAGGGCGCCAAAGCCTTCGTCGATGAACAGGCTTTCGCTGATGACGTGGCGGCCGGTCATGCTCGACAGGCCGAGCGCCAGGGCCAGCGACACCAAAAACCGTTCCCCGCCGGACAGGTTGGCGACGCCGCGCACCTCGTCGGCCATGTCGCGGTCGATCACCTGGAGGTCCAGGTCGCCGCCCGGTGCCCGTTGCAGAAGATAGCGCGGCGTCAGGTCCGCCAGATGGCCGTTGGCGTGTTCCAGCAGCCGATCAAGCGTCAGGCCCTGGGCGAACTGCCGGAACTTCTGCCCGTTGGCCGACCCGATCAGGTCGGACAGGCCCTTCCACAGATCGTGGCGTTGGCGCTGCACGACGATGCGGGCGCGGGTGTCGCGGGCGGAGTCCCGGTTGCGGGCATCATCGGCCAGACGTTGGCGCACCAGCGCGGCCTGTTCGCGGGCCTCTTCCAGCCCGGCCGAGGCGTCGGTCAGAGCGACCGTCACGGCGTCCGGCGCCAGCGCGGGCCGCCCTTGTTCCTCGTGCCGGGCCAGGGTGCGGCGGCGTTCCTGCAACACCGCTTCGGCGCTGGACAGGGCTTGTCGCAGGGCGGAATGGCGCTTTTCCTCCTCGGCCACCCAGTTATGGCCGAGGGCCATCGCCTCGCGCACCGCGGCCAACGTCAGGCCAAGGCCGGCCAGGTGGGCGTCGCGGGTTTCGGCGGCGGCGCTCAGGGCTTTGGCAAGCTCGGCCCTGCGGCTGTCACAGGCCTGCACCCGTTCCTCCGCCCCGGTCAGCGCGCTGCGGGCGGTGGAGCAGGCGTCCTGCGCGGCGTCCAGGACCCGGCGGGCATCGGCACAGGCGGCCTGAAGGGCGCCCCGCACCTCCGCCGTCGGGCGACCGTCGAACAGCCCTGCCCGTTGCGCGATCAGCCCGTCGAGCGCCTTGCGGGCGTCGGCCAGCAGGGTTTCGTCGCGCTTGACCGACCGTTCGGCCCCGTCAAGGACGGTGCGGGCGCTGTCACATTGGGAGGTGAGTTTCTGCGCCGTCTGCCGCCCAGCCTCCAAGGCGGTGGATGCCTGAACCCACTCCGCCGCCAGGGCGCGGCACCGTTGCGCCAGGGCGTCGGCGTCGGCCAGCGCCTGCCGCCATTCGGCGAGGAAGGCCAGCGGCTCGGCCAGGGCGGTGGCGAGGCGGGCAGCTTCGGCGGCCTCGCGCGTCGCATCCTTTTCGGCCGATTGCCGGGCCGCTTCGGCTTCGGCGCGTTGCGGGGCGAGGGCGCTGAGGGTGGCCGCCTGGGCCTGTCGGACGGCCTGCGCCGCGTGGAGTTTGGCGGCCGATGCCTTGCGGTCCTTTTCGAGTGCCCGTGCCCCGGCGGTCTGCTCCTTTACGGCGGCCAGGGCGGCGGCGCAGGCCCTGCGCGCGGCGTTCAGCGCGGAAAGATCCACGCCCTCAAAGGGTGTCTTAGGCAGGTCCGACATCAATGCCCCGGCAACCGCCTGGCTCCAGCGCTGGACGGCGGCATCGTGTTCCGCCTCAAGCTCCCGGCGGTCGGCGGCGGCGTGGTGCAGCGCGTCCAGCGCGGCCTTTTCCGAGGCGGCGGCTTCGGCCTTTTTCTGGTCGAACGCCCGCACCTGCCCTTCCAAATCGTCAACGCGCTGCCGATGGTTCCGCACCAGGGCGGACAGGGCGCCGCCGTCCTCGTGCAACGGGTGATCGCGCGACCCGCACACCGGGCAGGGTTCGCCGTCGATCAGCTTCTGCCGCAGAAGGTCGGCCTGTCCGCTCTCGGCCGCCTCGGCCAGGGACAGGGCGGCACGGGCTTCGCTGAGGCGGCCCGACAAATGGGGCGCCTGTTCGCCGCAGGCCGTGAGAATGGCGGCCGCGGCGGTCTGCTGCGCACGGGCGGCGTCCTCGCGCTCGGTCAGGTTGGCGCGCCGGCGGGTGAGGGAGGAGGCCGCCTCGGTCAGGTCCAGCAAGCCCTGGAGCGCCAGATCCTGCGCCGCCAAATGCTCCCGTTGGGACTCAAGGGCGTCCGGATCGAGACCGGCCAGCCGGCCGTCCAGGTCGGCCAAGTGGTCGTTTAGCGCGGCCACCTCCGTTTCGGAGGCCTCCAGGGCGGTTGTCGCGGCCGCCGTCTGCTCGTCAATCCGGGCCACCAGTCCGGCGGCGGCCTCTCCAGCTTTTTCGGCCGCAGCCCTGCGTCCTTGCGCCTCGGCGTGGCTGCTGATGGTGTTCAGCCAGTGGTCCAGGTGATCGGCCAGGGAGCGGCGCCCGGCTTCAGCCTTCAGCCAGTCGTCGAGGCGCGCGGCCTCGGCCACGGCCTTGGCGCGTTCCTGCTCCTGGGCCTGCAGGGCGGCGCGGCAGTCCTTTTCATAGGTCGCAGAGGCCGCCAGCGCCTCCGCGAGCGCCTGGACCTGACGGTGGTTTTCGCCAATCCGGGTGTCCAGCGCCGTTGCGGCGTCAAGGTGCGGCTGGGCCTCGGCGATCGCCCGCTCGGCCGTCTTGTCGGCGAGCATCGCCTCTTCCCGCCTGGCCTCGGCCGCGGCGTGGTCGTCCCGCCGTTCATCCAGCGCCGCCCCGGCCTCGGTCGCGTCGGTTTCGGCCCGGGCCGCCTCGGTGGTCAGGCGGTCGGCGTCGGCGACCAGTCCTTGAATGGTGAGGGCGCTGCGGACCTGCTGCAGGCGGTCATGGTCCGGCTGCGCGTCCGCCACGGCGGTGGTCGCCGCCTCGACCTGCCGCGTTGCGTCGGCGATTCCGGCGATGAGGTCGCTTTCGGTGCGATACCACGCGGCGGCCTGCGTCAGGTGCCCCACCTCGGCCTCAAGGCGGAGGGTTTCCGCATCGGCGGCGACGGCGGCGGCCTCCACGGCGGTGCGTTCATCGTCGGGCAGGACATTGATGCGCCGAAGGTCCTCGTCCAGATGGGCCAGCGCCGTGGCCTCGTCGCGGGCGCGGCCATGGGCGGCCATGGACAACTGGCCGTAGATCTCCGTGCCGGTCATCATTTCCAGCAGATCGGCGCGTTCGGCCGACTTGGCTTGCAGGAAGGCGTCGAACTCGTTCTGGGCCAGCAGGACGGAGCGCCGGAACTGCTTGAAGTCCAGGCCCACCAGATCGCGGATGAGACGCAATGTCTCGCTCTTGCCGGACGCCACGGCCTCGCCGGTCGTGGCGTCGACCAGGGACAGGGTCTGGGGCTGAAGCTTCCCGTCGGTCTTGCCGCGCGCCCGCCGGACGTCCCACCGCGCGCGGTAGTGGCCGCCGTCGCGGCCGATGAACTCCACGTCGGCAAAGGCCTCGGCGCAGCCGTGGCGCAGGACCGAACGGACGTCGTTGCCGCCCAGTTGGTCGCCTTCCTGGCTGCCCACCTCGGTCCTGGACGCGTTCTCCAGGCGGGGCAGGCGGTCGTAGAGGGCCAGGCACAGGGCGTCGAGCAGGGTGCTCTTGCCGGCGCCGGTCGGGCCGGTGATGGCGAACAGCCCGGCGTCGGCCAACGGCGGAGCGGCCAGATCGATCTCGAACGGGCCGGCCAGACTGGTCAGGTTGCTGCCGCGCAGCGCGAGGATCCTCATTGTGCCGCCTCCGCTTCGTGGTCGAGGGTTTCCAGCAACTCGCGGAAGGCGTCCACGGTGGCCTGAGGCGGCGCGTCGGCATGGCTGCGCGCCCAGCAGCGCAGGAAGACATCCTCGGGGTCGAGGTCTTCGAGGTCGGGGGCGGGAAGGGCGGCGGCGTCGCGGTCAACGGCCTGCTGCTCGACCTTCAGGCGGGCGAGGCGGACCCCCTTGCCCCGGATGGCCTCCTCGACATCGCGCCGCAGACCCGGCGTGGGACCGCCCGCAGACACCACCACGTCCAGGTAGGGCTGGCGGCCGAACGCCAGACCCTCCTGAGCCGCAAGGGCGCGCAGCGCGGGCAAGACCGTTTCGGCCGGGGCCGCGCCCGTGGCCGGGATGCGCAGAACCTCGACCGACCGGGGCACCGGCAGCGGCGTCACCATCGCCTGCCCGCCGTCAAGGTCAACCAGCAGCACCTGATGGCGGTAGGCGTGCTCCGTGACCGACAGCGGCAGGGGCGACCCGCAATAGCGCACGGTTTCCCGGCCGCCCACCCTCTGGGCCTTGTGCAGGTGGCCGAGCGCCGCGTAGGCGATCCGGTCGCCGAAAATGTCGTCCGGCAGGGCGTGCTGGTTGCCGCCCAGGATCCGCCGCTCGGACAGGTCCGACAGGGCGCAGCCGGTCATGTAGCAGTGGCCGGTGGCGATCAGCGCCTGGCCGCCCTGCAGCCGCGCGGCGACGCCGTCCAGAACCTCGGCATAGACCTGACGGACACCCCACACCAGGGCATCCTCCGCCGTCTCGGCCGGCATGGCGGGCAGGTCGGGCAGGCGCAGGAAGGGGACGGCCGCACACAGGGCGGCGACTTCGCCGTGGCGGTTGCGCAGCGGGATGGTCAGGCGGTCGATGTCGGGGCGGCCAGTGATGCGCGGCAGGCTGCCCACCACATGCACGCCGAACTCTTCCAGCAAGGGGCGCGGAGCCTCAAGCCGTCCGGCGGAGTCATGGTTTCCGCCGACCAGCACCACGTCCAGGTCGGGCAGGCGGCGCCGCGCCCGGCTGAGAAAACGGTAGAGCTGGCGCTGCGCCGAAATGGGCGGGTTCTGGCTGTCATAGATGTCGCCAACCACCAGCAGCGCATCGACGGCGTGCTCCTCCAGGGCGTCTTCAAGCCATTCAAGGAAGGCTTCGTGCTCATGTTCGCGGGTGAAACCGTGGAACTCCTGGCCGAGGTGCCAGTCGGAGGTATGGAGAAGGCGCATCATGGCTCCGGGGTCGCCTTGAGAAACTCCTCCATCATGCCCGGATCCGGCAGCAGGTCCAGGCATGAGATATCGGCGCGGCCTGCAGGAGAAGGATGGAACATCGCGCCTTGTTCAGTTATTTAGGGATGATGACAGTCACGCTCTCGATCCTGGACCTGGTCCGCATAACCGAAGCCACCGATGCCCGCGGGGCGCTCGACAACGCGCGCGATGTGGCGGTGCACGCCGAGACCTGGGGCTATCGCCGGATCTGGGTGGCCGAACACCACAACATGCCGGGTATCGCCAGTGCGGCGACCTCGCTGGTCATTGCTCACATTGCCGCCGGGACGCAGACGATCCGGGTTGGGGCGGGCGGCATCATGCTGCCCAACCACTCCCCGTTGGTCATCGCCGAGCAGTTCGGCACGCTGGCGCACCTGTTCCCCGACCGCATCGACCTTGGCCTGGGGCGGGCGCCGGGAACCGATCAGGTGACGGTGCGGGCGTTGCGCAATGCACCGGGGGCGGCCGAGAACTTTCCCCAGGACGTGATGGAGTTGCAGGCCCTGTTGGGGCCGCCGCAACCGGGCCAGCGCATCCGGGCCGTGCCGGGCGCGGGGACCGAGGTTCCGCTCTGGATCCTCGGATCGAGCGGTTTCGGGGCCTCCCTGGCGGCCGAACTCGGTCTTCCCTACGCATTCGCCTCACACTTCGCGCCGCAATACCTGATGCAGGCCTTGCACATCTATCGCAGCCGGTTCAAGCCGTCGAAGCAGCTTGACCGCCCCTACGCCATGGTCGGCGTCAACATCATCGCGGCCGATACCGATGCGGAAGCCGAGCGTCTCGCGACCACGCAGCGGATGTCCTTCACCGACATCTTCCGAGGCACGCGGGGCCTGAGCCGGCCACCGATTGACGACATGGAAAGCTACTGGTCGCCGACGGAAAAGGCTCAGGCCATGCAGATGCTCGCCCGGTCGATCGTCGGGTCGCCCGCCACGGTGCGGGCGGGCATCGACGCGCTGGTCGCCGAGACCGGAGCCGATGAGTTGATGATCGTTTCGGACATCTTCGATCACACCGCAAGGCTGCGGTCATTCCAACTCATCGCGGGATGCTGAGGCCCGACATCGCGGGTCCGGGATAGAGATTGGCCGCGTTTGTTCGGACAGTTTTGCGGCTGAGTTTTGCGGACCACCTCTGAGCAGAATGTCGAGGAACCTCTCCGAAACCCAGGGCGTTTTCCATTTCCAGTCCGCGAGTTTTCCTATTTCCCAGTCGCTTTACGAGAAGTTTGGACTGCTGCCTGTTCGTCTGAACGTGGGAGGAGAGCAGCCATGCCCAAGTCTGTTGCAATTCTCTTGGCCATCACCTTGGGCTTTTATCTGACATCGGTACCGCACCGAGCCGGCGCCCAGGAAGAAAATTTTAAGAGGGGCGACGTCATGGTCGCCTTTAACCATGCGAGGAGGGAGATTATTATCGGCGGTGCGGCTCCCGATCACTTTCGACTGTCGTCCAACTCGGAACGTCTGGAGCTTACCGCGACCGAGCATGGTCTCGTGGAGAATGCGATAGGGCATTGCGATAAGGCGGCCTCCGCGGATTTTCCGATAGGGGTCGATCTCGCAGACACCTGCCGCGAGTCGATCAGAGCCATGTTCAATGCTGGTATTGACAAAAAGCTCGCCGCGCAGATGAGCGCCGATGATTTGTTTAATATTAGCAACGGCGTCGTCTCTCTCACCGAAGAGAGGGGCGAGAAGAGGGACCGTATCGCCGAAAGCATTTTCAGGCCGAGAATCGCGGCGGGGATCGAGATGCTCAGAACCGCGCATGCGTCCGCGACAGTCATTCCCGATGAGCCGAAAGTTGCACAGGACATTTGCATCAACCTGCTTGACGACCCCAAGGAGCAAATAGCGGAGTCCTGTACCGAGGTGACGGGATTGAGGGCGTTGGAGTGCCGCAGCGTCTACTACGGCTACGTGTCGCCAAAAACCTACAAGCGCTGTCCGGACGCTCTTAAGGAGGTGCAACGCGACCTGGTGCAATTCAGGGACGCCGCGTTGGAGGAGATCGAGCCCCGCCCGGCGGTTGAACCGCCTTATGTCCTGACGTTCATGGAGGGCGTGCAATGGTTGTCATCGAACCTGGAGCAGCCCTTTTATTACCTGAGCGACGATCCGGCGGTTCAGGCCATTCGGGAAGACTTTCTTGCCGAACGCGCCGAGGCGCTTCCTGACGCGGTGGAGGAACTGGAGCAGTTCCTGCGACGGTCGCATGGTTCATTTATGTACGCCCGGCTGCTCACCCCTGAAGAGCGCGCCGGGGTTTTCGGAGAGAGACTCCAGGTGGCGGCCCGCGAGGGTGATGCCTGGATCCGCGCGGGCAACGACCCGGTGCGGGTTCCGGAACCGGACAAACCAGCGCTCGTCGCCTCGATCCCGGAACCCGGTCCGCAGACGATCGTGAATGCGCTCGTCGCCGGCGATGTCTCTTCGGTTCCGGACGACGCCACGACGAGACTGGTGGTGAACTGGATTGCGGTGGCGTTCGAAGAAGCCTGTGGCGGGTTTGTCTCCCAATCCCTGATGGATGTCTACACGGCGCCGATCATGCGCCAGACGGCTGCGCTGCCAATCGTGGCCGTGCAGGCGCCCTTGGAGGTCATGGCGTGGCCGGTCGCGGAAGAGCGACGCCAGCGCGACTATCGGGCTCTGGCCGAGCAGGTCCGGCGTAGCGGATGCGACTCCAGCGAAGTACGGACCGCGCAGGATGCGATTGTTCGTCTTGCCACCTTGCGCGCCGCGAAAGAGCCCGACGCAACCGGTGGCGGAGGCGTCAGCCTGATGCAGTCATGTCTGGACGGGCCGGATGTTGATGAAGTGGATTGCGCCTGCGCATCGACGCTCATCATCATGACCGCCGACCCGGGCAGCATGCGCGCATTTACCGCCGATTTTTTTGGAACCCTGAGTGCGAGGCTCTCCGAGGGGCTAACCAATTTCGGCGTCGAAAAGTGTCTCGGGCGGGACTGATCGGCGGGTCTGTCAGCGCGAAAGCCAGTCGCAGACCCGGCGTCCTCAGGCGGCGTACACGTTGACGTACTTCAGGCAGATCACCCGCAGGCACGAGGACAGGTTCTTGTCGTTTGCCACCAGGCACTGATCGTGGATGCGTTCGATCAGGGCGGGCACGGTCAGGTTCATGTCGCGGGCCATGCCTTCCAGCGTGGACCAGAAGGCGCGCTCCAGGCGGATGGTGGTGCTGTGGCCATGGATGCGCAGGGCCCGCTTTTCGGGAATGAACTCCGAAATCTGGCTTGTCGTGCACGCATTGAACATGTGGCCGAGGAAGTCCTCGGCCTTCAGGAAGATGCTCATGCGGTCTCCTCCGTTGGGCGCCGTTTTATTGCGGTGCACCCTGTTTTTTGTGCTTTCGCAAGTTTTTTACCTGTCGGCAATAGATACTACCACTGCCTGAACATGGGTCGGTAACGTTTTCCCAAGGCTCGAAAACGGGCCACGCAACGGGGAAACGTCTGAAAGGTGCGGAGACTATGGATCTCTTCCGCAAGACCCTTGATCCGGTGATCGCGCTGTCGGCGATCGCGGTTCTCAACATTTTCATGTTCCTGCTGATCGGGTCGTGGACCGTCGGCGGGGGCGAAACCATGATGACCGGCCTGGCTGCCAAGGCCGTCCTGGGCGAGGAAGCCCTGGCCCGCATCCCGTTCTGGTCGTTGGTCTTCGAGCCCGACTGGGGCTACTGGAAGATGTATATCAGCTTCGGGATGCTGTTCGGCGCCTTCGTCGGCGCCGTCCTCAGCAAGGAATTCTACCTGCGCTTCCCGCGCCGCCTCAACGAATGGGTGCTCATCACCATCGGCGGGCTGCTCATGGGCGTGGGCATCCGTCTGGCCTTCGTGTGCAACGTGTCGACCTTCTTCGGCATGACCCCGGAAATGAACCTGGGGGGCTATCTGTCCATCAGCGGCATCCTTGCCGGTGCCTGGGTCGGATCGCTCATCTACAAGCGCATTCTTGAAGGCTGAGGAGAAACGCCATGCTGCTGTCTCCCGTCGCGGAATGCGTGCTCGCATTCCTGTTCGGCTCCGTGGTCGGTCTGCTGGTGCAGCGCTCACGCTTCTGCAACACCGCCGCCCTGCGGGATGCCATCCTGTTCAAGAGCTACCGCAACACCAAGGCCCTACTGGTCGCCATGATCATCCTGACCCTGGGCTTCACCCTGTTCATCAGCGTCGGCGCGGGCAACACGCTGCGCTTTGACGTCGGCCTGAACACCTTCGCCGGGCTGTTCCTGTTCGGCATCGGCATGGTGCTGGCCGGGGCCTGCACCGTGTCCACCTGGGTCAAGTGTGGCGAGGGCAACTTCGGCGCCCTGTGGGCCCTGCTGTTCACCTTCATCGGCATGTTCCTGTTCTCGCTGGTGTGGTCGCACACCTACTGGCCGCCGGCGCCCGCCAGCATGACCGGCGAGCCCAACCTCGCGGCGCTGCAACTGGGTTTTGCCAACGCCGAGACCCTGCAGGCCAAGCTGGGCATCCCGGCCATTTTCTTCGGCATCATCCAGGCCGCCGTGCTGTTTGCGCTCTATCGCGCAATCCTGCGCAAGGAGGCACGCGGCAAGGCCATGCACGAGAAGACCGCCCGCGACCACAGCGCGGCCCGCCCGGTTCTGGTGAGTGGCGCCGGGGCCGGCGGCGCGGTGCCCCAGGGCGCTCCGGCCACCCCCGCCGACTGATCCCGCCGACCAAGGAGGAAAGACATCATGTTTGGTTTCAAGAAACGCGACACCGTGGCTCAGGAAGCCGCCGCCCGTCAGGTCACCCTTGGCGACGGTCAGACCTATACCGTGGTTCGCCAGATCGACTGCCTGGGCGACAGTTGCCCGCGCCCGCAGCTCATGACCAAGAAGACCATTTCGCAGGTCGCCCCCGGCGACGTCATCGAGGTGATGGTCGACAATCCGTCGTCGATGGAGGCGCTGCCCCCCATGTGCGACGAGATCGGCGCCACCCACCTGGAGACGCTCAAGGCCGAGCGCTGCTGGCAGGTCTACATCCGCAAGGACTGACGCACGAAAAGGGGAGGGGCGCCATGAGCGCACGCCTGCAAATGGCCCTGTTCAGCGGTGCCATCGGTTTGGCCAGTCTGGCCGGTATCGCCTACATCCTCATCGCGCCGCCCCCTGGGCTGCGCCTGACGGCCGACGGGCAACCGCATTTCTCGCCGCTGGTCATGCATCCGGAAACCGGCGAGGGCATCCGCCTGGACGTCCTCATCCGCCACTACAAGGGAGGCTGAGTCATGGACATCGACCTCCAGACCATTGCCCAGGGCATCGCCTTCGTCGTCGCCCTGTACGCCCTGTGGCTCGCGCTGCTGCGCGACAGCGTCTGACCGGGAGGAGACGTCATGGATATCGACAAGCCCAGCCTGGTGTTCTGCATCCTGGCCCTGGTCGTGACCCTGGGCGGGGCGGGACTGGTCCTGCCGGCGGCCATGCTGCCCGAGGCCGAGGCCCGCACCTACGGCCAGCCGACCCCGGCCGAGGAGTTGGGAGAGGTTGACGTCGGCGACGGGTTCGGCGTCATGCCGGTCAGCGAACTGGCCTACTACTACGCTGCCAATCCGCCCGCCCCGGTGGGCGGCGGTGCGGCCGACGCGCCGGTTCAGCGCCGCTTCGGGGGCTGCTGACCATGCGCGCGGGCGCCCTGGCGCTGGCCGCCTGCATCGCCGTGACTGCCGCTCCGGCGGCGGCGGAGATGCGCGGTCAACGCGGGATGCCCGCAGGGGCGGAGGTCGTCATCGATACCCGCCCGGCGGCGGACTGCGCGGCAGGCAGCGTCGGATCCGATGCCCGTTGCCTGCCTGCAAACCTGCTGTTCGGGCCGCAGGGCCGGCTGGTCGATCCCAAGGTTCTGTTGTGGCGCCTGGGCACGCTCGGCCTGACCGGAGCGGAAAAGGTGGCCGTGATCGGCGACGATCCCTCGACCCGCGATGCCGTCGCCGCCCTGCTGCACATCGCCGGCCAGGCGGCGGTGACGGTGGTGGAGACACCGCCCTCGGCCTTGCCGCCCGGCGGTCCGGGCCGGACGGCCGGACTTGTGCGCGAGGTGGTCTATACCGCCCCGATGCGCGACGACCTGTTGATCCTGCGCGATGAACTGGCCGCCCTGCTGCGGTCCGGCGCAGCCCCGGTGGTGGTCGACGGACGGCCGGAGGAAGACTACTGGGGCGGCCGGTTGCGCGCCGTCCGTGGCGGTCATCTGCCGGGCGCCCAATCCCTGCCGATGGAGCGCCTGCGGGCTTCGCGCGGTCGCCCGGTGCCCGATGTCCTGCCGCCGGCCGGGCCGGTGGTGGCCTATGCCTACGGCGCCCCCGACGGCCTCGCCTATTTCACCGCGTTGACCGTGCAGGGGGCCACGGCACGGCTCTATGCGGGCGGCTGGGCGGAATGGGCGGCCTCGCCCCTGCCCGCCGACGCCCGGACCCATCCCGATCCTGCTGAAAGAGGATAGCCGCGAATGGACGTTTTTCTGCATGTGACCTCCGGCGACGCCCTGCCCATCGCCCTGCCCCTGGCCGAGGCGCTGGGCCGGGCAGGGGTGACCTGGGGCTGTTTCGCCACCAACGACGGGGTGCGCGTCCTGGGCGATGCCGCCTTTGTCGCCGCCCTGGGCACAGCCGCCCGGGCGGCGGTGTGCGAACACTCCTGGGATCTGCACATGGCTGGGCGCGACTGCCCGGTCGAGCGCGGCAGCCAGACCGTCAACAGCGCCCTCATGGGACAGGCCGCCCGCGTGGTCAGCCTGTAGACCCAGCCAGGACACCACAAGGGAGAAACGCCTCTCATGGCCAATGAAAAAGACATTCTGGTGCTGGGTCGCCGCGACCATACGGAGGCCATGCGGGTGGCTGCCGGCCTGACGATCTTCGGCCACCGGGTGCGTCTGGTCTTCATGACCGGCCCGGTGGAGGAAACCGAGGCCAACGCCGAGCAGGCCGAATTGCTGGAACTGTCCGAGGTGGAGCCGGAAACCACCGTGCCCGAGATGGCCGCCATGCTGCCGCTGCTCGACACCGCCGGTCTGGCCGCCGCCCTGAGGGCCGCCGATCATGTGGTCAGCATCTGACGGGAGAGCGCCAATGACCGAAATTCTTGAACTCGACAGCGGGCTGTTCCCCGATCGCGCCACCCTGGGCGCGGCGGTGGAGGCCCTGGGAACCCCGGTGCGGCGCGTCGACCTGCGGGCGGCGCGCACGGCCGAGGACTGGGACGCCGTGGTGGCGGCCCTGATGAAGGCTCGCATCGTCCTGAGCGTCTGAACCAATCCGCGACGGCCGGGGAAACGGCCGCGCTTTCATGGAGGAAGCACATGTCCATTCTGAGCACAGGCAGGTTGCTGTTCGTTGCCGCGGCCATGAGTTTTGCCGCTGGCGCCACGGCCCAGGCCGCGGACCCCCTCGTATCGGTCGACTGGGTCAAGGCGAATACCGGCAAGCCGGGGATCGTCATGGTCGATCTGCGCGGCCGCGAGGACTTCCTGCGCGGTCACGTTCCCGGCGCGGTGCACAGCAACTACGGCAAGGACGGCTGGCGCGAAGCCCGTGACGGCGTGCCCGACCTGTTCCCGGCCGACACCACCAAGCTGGCGGCCCATATCGGCGGGCTGGGCATCGACAATGCGACCCACGTCGTCCTGATGCCGCCGGGGGCCAACTCCTCCGACATGGGCATGGGCACCCGGATCTACTGGACCTTCAAGGTTCTGGGCCATGACGAGGTCTCGATCCTCGACGGCGGAATGACGGCTTATCTCGCCCCGGCCGACAAGGACGGCAACCCCACCAACCCGATGGAACGCGGCGCCGGAGCCGCCGAGGCCAAGACGTTCAAGGTCAATCTGCGCCCCGAAATGCTGGCCAGCGCCGACGACGTGAAGGCCATGGCGGCGCGCGGTGCGCTGCTGGTCGACAACCGCACGGCCGACCAGTACATGGGCGTCAACCGCCACGGCAAGGCCAAGGCGTCGGGCACCATCGCCGGGGCGGTCAACCTGCCGCAGAGCTGGATGACCGAGAACGGCGGCGGCAAGTTCCGCAGCCGCGACCAACTCGCCAAGTTGTTCGACGCCGCCGGGGTGCCGACCGAGGGCGAGCAGGTCAGCTTCTGCAATACCGGCCACTGGGCCTCCATCGGCTGGTTCGCGGCCTCGGAAATCATGGGCAACAAGGACGTCAAGCTCTACGACGGCTCCATGACCGAATGGACCATCAAGGGCAATGAAACCACGGCCAAGATCACCCTGAACTAGGCTCGTGGTGCGCCGTCTCATCCTGAGCGTCGCCGTGGCCGCGGGGATCATCGTCCCCGCGGCCACTGCCCTGTCCGCCGACGACGGCCACGGGTGGCCGCGCAGCCGCCCGGTCCGGTTGGCCGCCGCCGAGATCCTGGTCATGGCCGGGGATGCGCGGCGTCTGGCCGAAGAAACCTTGCCGCCGCTGCGCCAACGGGGTCTGCGCGACCGCCTCCTGGGCGCCGCGTCCGGGCTTCCGCTGTTATTGCGTCTGGCGGGACATCCGGCGGAGCCGGGCGAGGTGGAGGCCCTGCGCGCCGCCATTGCCGCCGATGACCTGGTTACCCTACGCCGCGATCTGGAGGCCCTGGCCGCCAGGGTGCCGTTGGACACCACCGGCGTCCTGCCCGCCGACCACCGCCCCCGCGCCCGCCGTCTGGCGCGCGCCCTGCATGACGGCCTGTGCGCCGGCTGTCACGACGGGCAGCCCGCCGACACCGATGATCTTCTCCCGGCCGAGGATCTGTTCCAGGCGGCCCGCACGATGCCGCTGCGGGAGTTCGCGGCCCGCCTGATGATCGGCGTGCGCGGTGACACCCTGACGGGCTTTGCGCAGCCCCTGACCGACAGCGATCTTGCCGCCCTGCTGGGGCTTTATCTGAACGAAGCGGAATGATGGCCACCCGGTGCCGCCGATGGAGACTGGCAGCGCGGGAAGGGTCCTGGCCCAGCGCGACCAAGCGCCACGGCGGAAGTGTCCCGAAAAAGCGAAAAGCGGCACCCTGCGAGTGCCGCTTTTTCGTTTAAAATCAGTGAAAAGATGGTGGGCGCGACAGGGATTGAACCTGTGACCCCACCCGTGTGAAGGGTGTGCTCTCCCGCTGAGCTACGCGCCCATCTTTTCATGTCCGCCGGGTGTGGCGGCCCCCACCGTGGTGGGAGGCCGTTGTATAATGGTCCGGCGGAGGGGTGTCAACACCCACCTCACGCTTTTTCGACGGCTTTATCGGAGATCTTGGCGACGGCTGCCGGAAGGTCCCTGAAGTGGTCGATCAGCACGTCGCCGCCGAGGTCTTCGGCTGCGCAGTGACGGTAGCCGAAGGACAGGCAGATCACGCGCAGGCCGGCGGCGCGGGCGGCGCCGACGTCGTTCTCGCTGTCGCCCACGAAGATGGTGTCGCGCGTGCCGGTGCCCATCAGGCGCATGGCGGCCAGCACCGGTTCGGGGTGCGGCTTGAGGTGCGGGGTGGAGCCGCCGCCGATCACCGCGTCGAAGAACTTCGCCAGGGAAAGCTGCTCCAGGATGGCGCGCGCGGCGCCCTCGGGCTTGTTGGTGCACACGCCCATGCGGTGGCCGGCGGCGCGCAGGTCTTCGAGGACCGGCAGCAGGCCGTCGAACGGCCGCGTGAGGTCGGCCGGATGGGCGTCGTAGTGGACCATGAAGCGCGGCACCAGGGCATCCAGGGCGGCGTCCGAGGGAGCCCCTTCACCGGTCGCCCCTTCACCGGTCGCCCGGTAAGCACGCTCGACCAGCTTGCGCACGCCGTTGCCGACCATGGCCTGCACCTCGTCGTCGCTCAGGGCGCGCCGGCCGTCCTCGGCCAGCAGCTTGTTGGCGGCCACCCGCAGGTCGGGGACGCTGTGGACCAGGGTGCCGTCCAGGTCGAATAGCAGGGCGGGAAGGGTCGGGGCGGGGTTGCGGGGCATGTCAGGGTCCGGTCTGGCTTGTGGGACGACCAGTATGGACGACGGAGCGGCAGCCGGTAAGCCACCCTACGGGGTGGCCGAAAGGGGGGGCAAAGGGGTGGATTGGCCGGCTTTAGGCTCTACATTAGGAGTCGGTTCCGTGATTTTGATGAAAGAGGTTTCCCATGCCGCGTTTGCCGACCGCCCTGTTTCTTGCTGCCGGCCTCGCGTTTTCGGCCTCCGCCGGGGCGGAGTCGCCGACCCTTGAATCCTGTGCCCGCGCCTATGGAACCTGCGTCGATTCCTGCGCGGAGCGTCACGAGACCGAGAGCGCGCGGGCCGGGTGCACCGCGCGGTGCGCCGCCAGCCGGGCAAAATGCGAGGCCGAGGCGGGCTATGAGCAGGCCAAGCCGTGGCTGCGCGATCAGGTCGACAAGCTGGAGGACTTCCTCAGGGGCTTCCGCGAGGGGCCGGAGGATGCTCCGCCGGCCGATGGCGAACCCGGTTACAAGGACCTGTGATGCTGCTGCGACCGGCGGCGGCGCAGGAACAGTCGGTGGCGGGCGCGCAGGCGGCGCAGGCTGCGCTCGGCCCTGGCGTGGGCCCGGTCGGCCGCCGGATGGGTGTCGAGCACGCGCTGCAGCTGGCGGGCGGCCCACGGGCTCTGGCTGGACAGCATCATCAGGCCGATGATCAGGAACAGGATGCCCTGCAGGAACGGCAGGACCAGCCCGGCCAGCCCCAGGACGATGAAACCCCAGCCGCCGGCCAGGATCAGGTGGCGGCGCAGCGGGGAGCCGTTGGCAGCGGCATGACGGGCGGCTTCCTCAAGGTCCTGTCGCCGTGGCATGATGAGGGAAGCTCCGGGACGTTTCTGCAAGATTCCTGATCGGGATTTCGCATTAACGCTGGACCCTCGGCCGCTGATGCGTCAAAGGGATGCCTTGCCGGTTTGGAATAATTATAATCTACTGTCTCTCGGGAGGAGATGTTCGCACATGACCACGATTGCAGCCCCCGGTCCCGCCACCATCGGTCTCGATACCCCCGACCTTCTGCGGTCCCAGGCCTTCATTGACGGCGCCTGGTGCGGTGCCGCCTCGCACGGCAGCTTCGAGGTGAAGAATCCGGCCGACGGCGCGGTCCTGGGCGCTGTTCCCGACATGGGCGCCGCCGACACGCGCCGCGCCATCGAGGCGGCCAACGCCGCCTGGCCCGCCTGGCGCAAGAAGACGGCCAAGGAGCGCGCCAACCTGCTGCGGGCGTGGTTCACGCTCATCAACCAGCACGGCGAGGATCTGGCCCGCCTGATGACCGCCGAGCAGGGCAAGCCCCTGGCCGAGGCGCGGGGCGAGGTGGTCTACGGCGCGTCCTTCATCGAGTGGTTCGCCGAGGAAGCCAAGCGCGTCTACGGCGACGTCATCCCCAGCCACGGCCCCGACAAGCGCATCGTCGTGCTGAAGGAGCCGATCGGCGTGGTCGCCGCCATCACGCCGTGGAACTTCCCCATCGCGATGATCACCCGCAAGTGCGCCCCGGCCCTGGCGGCCGGGTGCCCGGTGGTCATCAAGCCGGCCGAGGACACGCCGCTGTCGGCCCTGGCCCTGGCGTGGCTGGCCGAAAAGGCCGGCTTCCCGGCCGGCGTGCTGAACGTCGTCACCACCAGCCGGGCCAACACGGCCGAGGTCGGGGCCGAGCTGACCGGCAACCCCATCGTGCGCAAGGTGTCGTTCACCGGATCGACGGCGGTCGGCAAGCTGCTGATGAAGCAGTGCGCCGACACGGTCAAGAAGGTGTCCCTGGAACTGGGCGGCAACGCGCCGTTCCTGGTGTTCGACGACGCCGACCTGGATGCCGCGGTGGCCGGGGCCATGGCGTCCAAGTACCGCAATGCCGGCCAGACCTGCGTGTGCGCCAACCGCCTGTATGTGCAGTCGGGGATCTATGACGCCTTTGCCGAAAAGCTTGGCAAGGCGGTGGCCGCGTTGAAGGTCGGGGCGGGGACCGACGACGGCGTCACCACCGGCCCGCTCATCAACGAGGCCGCCGTGGCCAAGGTCGAACGCCTGCTGGCCGACGCCACCGGCAAGGGCGCCAAGGTGGTGACCGGCGGCAAGCGCCACGCGCTCGGCGGCACGTTCTTCGAGCCGACCATCGTGACCGGCGTGACCCAGGACATGACCATGGCGCGCGAGGAGATCTTCGGCCCGGTCGCCCCGCTGTACCGTTTCGATACGGAGGAGGAGGCCATCGCCCTGGCCAACGCCACCGAGTTCGGCCTCGCCGCCTACTTCTATTCCCGCGACATCGGCCGCATCTGGCGGGTGTCCGAGGGGCTGGAATACGGCATCGTCGGCATCAACGAAGGCATCATCTCCACGGAAGTCGCGCCGTTCGGCGGGGTCAAGGAATCCGGCATCGGCCGCGAGGGCTCCAAGTACGGCATGGAGGACTTCCTGGAGGTCAAGTACCTGTGCATGGGCGGGATTTGAGGGAGAGACGATTTCATGGGCAGCTATGATTACGACCTGATCACCATCGGCGCCGGGTCCGGCGGCGTGCGCGCCTCGCGACTGGCCGGGGGCTATGGCGCCCGCGTGGCGGTGATCGAGGAATCCCGCGTCGGCGGCACCTGCGTCATGCGCGGCTGCGTGCCCAAGAAGCTGCTGATCTACGGAGCGCACTTCGCCGAGGACATCGAGGACGCCAAGGGCTACGGCTGGACCGTCGGTCAGGTGTCGTTCGACTGGAAGGTGCTGATCGCCAACAAGAACCGCGAACTGGATCGCCTTGAAGGCATCTACAAGCGGATCCTGCGCGACAACAACGTCGAGCTGATCGAGGGCCGGGGCACCGTCGTCGATGCCCATACCGTGGACGTCGGCGGCCGCAAGATCACCGCCGAGCGCATCCTGGTCGCCGTCGGCGGCTGGCCCAGCCTGCCCAAGATCCCCGGCATCGAGCACGCCATCACCTCCAACGAGGCGCTGGACCTGCCGGAACTTCCCAAGGAGATCGTGATCGTCGGCGGCGGCTACATTGCCGTTGAATTCGCCGGCATCTTCAATGCCTTGGGGGTCGATACCACGATCATCGTGCGCGGCGACAACATCCTGCGCGGCTTTGACGCCGACGTCCGCACGGACCTCGCCCATGAACTGGCGCGCAAGGGCATCAAGATCCGCCGTGAATGCCAGGTCCGCAGCATCGAGAAGATCGAGCAGGGCCGCTTCTCCATCCTCACCGACGACGGCACCGAGCAGCATTGCGGCGCCATCATGTACGCCACCGGCCGGGCGCCCAACGTCAAGGGGCTGGGCCTGGAGGAGGCAGGGGTGGAGCTTGATGCACGCTCCGGGGCGGTCAAGGTGGACGAATGGTCGCGCACAACGGTGCCGAGCATCTGGGCCATCGGCGACGTCACCGACCGGGTGAACCTGACGCCGGTCGCCCTCAACGAAGGCCGCTGCTTCGCCGAGACCGAGTTCAACAACAACCCGATCTCCATGGATCATGCCAACGTGCCGGCCGCCGTGTTCAGCCAGCCGCCCATCGGGTCGGTCGGCCTGCCCGAGCATGAGGCCCGCCTCAACGGGCCGGTGGACATCTACCTGTCGCGCTTCAAGCCCATGAAGTACACGCTGTCGGGCCGCGAGGAAAAGACGCTCATGAAGCTGATCGTCGATCGCAAAAGCCAGCGCGTGGTGGGCGCCCACATGGTCGGCATCGACGCCCCGGAGATCATCCAGGGCATCGGCATCGCGGTGAAGGCGGGCCTGACCAAGCAGCAGTTCGACGCCACCGTCGGCATCCATCCCACGGCGGCCGAGGAGTTCGTCACCATGCGCAATCCGGTGCCCGACCCTTGCCCTGAACATACCGAGTAACAGCGCGTGACGGACCCCCACACCACCAGGGCGGCGATCATCGACGCCCTGGCTGCGGCTTTGGCACTGGCCGTGGCCATGGGCTTTGGCCGCTTCGCCTTCACCGCCCTGTATCCGATGATGATCGAGGACGGCATCTTCGGCATCGGCGGCGGGTCGGCGGCGGCGTCGGCCAACTATGCCGGCTATCTGGTCGGCGCGCTGGGCATGGCGCGGGCCAACGCGGCCACCTCCGCCAGCCTGACGCGGTGGGGGCTGGTGGCGACGGTGCTGCTGCTGGCCGGCATGGCACTGCCGATTTCGCCGGTGGGGCTGGCCGTGGTGCGGTTCCTGGCCGGCGTGGCGAGCGCCGTGGTGATGATCGCGGCCTCGGTCTGGCTGCTTCAGGCGGTGGGGTTCTCGTCCGGCGCGCCGTTGCTGTTTGCCGGAGTGGGGGTGGGGATCAGCCTGTCGGCCGAACTGGTGGTCGGCGCCGATGCCTTGGGGGCGAACAGTTGGCAGGCCTGGCTGGTGCTGGCCGCAGCCGCGACGGTCCTGGTCGGGCTGGCGTGGTTGCGGCTGCGCTCGCCCGATCATGCCGGAGGCGGGCCCCGCCCCGGTCCCGAGGCACCCGGCGACCGCCTCGGTCCGGTGGTCCTCATCGCCGCCTATGGACTGGCGGCGTTCGGCTACATCATCACCGCCACCTATCTGCCGCTGATTGCCCAGGGCGCGCTGGGCGGCATCGACCCCGTCCATCTGTGGGCGGTGTTCGGCGTCGGCGCGGTGCCGTCGTGCTTCTTCTGGCACGCCCTGCACCGCGGCCTGGGCACCCGGCGGGCCATGGCGGTCAATCTGGGCGTCCAGGTCATCGGCGTCGCCCTGCCGGCCATGACGCTGCACCCGGTGGCGCTGCTGTTCTCGGCCTTGATGGTCGGCGGGTCGTTCGTCGGCACGGTGACCATCGCCATGCTGGCCGCCCGCGCCGTGGCCGGGGGTCTCAAGTTCAACATCCTGGCCGCCATGACGGCATCCTACGGGGTCGGCCAGATCATCGGGCCGCTGGTCGCCGCCGCCCTGTTCGGGCCGCGCCAGTCGTTCGACGCGCCCCTGCTGGCCGCCGCCGCCGCGCTGGCGGTGGGAACGGTGCTGTGCCTGATGGCGCCCCGTTGGCCCCACGGCACGCCGGTTGCTCAGCGTTCGTAGAGGCCGACCACTTCGCCCTGATCCAGGATGTGGCCATCGACCGCCCGCCACAGGTCGGCCACCTTTGCAGCGTCAGGCAGGCTCAGGGTCTCGACATCAAGGGCCAGGACCTTGAAGTGGTAGTGGTGGACGCCGTGCCCCTCGGGCGGCATCGGGCCGTCGTACCGGGCATTGCCGAAGTCGTTGTGGACCTGGGCGCCCCCCTTGATGCCCTCGGGCAGGCGGTCATGCCGCAGGCTGATGCCGTGGATGCCCCAGTGGCGGAAAATGCCGCTCGGGGCGTCGGGGTCCTCGACGATGACGGCAAAGGAGCGGGTGCCTTCGGGGGCGCCCGTCCACTCCAGTTCCGGGGCCATGTTCTCGCCGTCGCAGGTGTAGCGGGTGGGGATCGTGGCGCCGTTTTCAAAGGCCGGGCTCCGCACGGTGATGGTCATGCGCCTGTCTCCTGATGAGGGATGTCGTGCCGCATAACGCCGGGCTGCGGGCTTTGGTTTAGTCCGGGCTGTTGCATCGCGCCGCACTGCGGCGTACAAGTTTCGTCTTCCGTCGCGTAAAGCACACTTCTTGAGGAATACACCATGGCCGGTCAGTGGACGCCCGATAGCTGGAGAAGCAAGCCGATCCGCCAGGTGCCCGAGTATCCGGACGCCGCCAAGCTGAAGTCGGTCGAGGAAACCCTGCGCATGATGCCGCCGCTGGTGTTTGCCGGCGAGGCGCGCAGCCTGAAGAAGTCGCTGGCCGAAGTGGCCGAGGGCAAGGCCTTCGTGCTGCAGGGCGGCGACTGCGCCGAGAGCTTCGCCGACTTCCGCGCCGACAACATCCGCGACACCTTCCGCGTGCTGCTGCAGATGGCCGTGGTGCTGACCTTTGGCGCCGCCTGCCCGGTGGTCAAGGTCGGCCGCATGGCCGGCCAGTTCGCCAAGCCGCGCTCGGCCCCGACCGAGGTCGAGAACGGCGTCGAGCTGCCCAGCTACCGCGGCGACATCGTCAATGGCCCCGAATTCACCGCCGAGGCGCGCATCCCCGACCCGGACCGCATGATCCGCGGCTACAACCAGTCGGCCGCCACGCTCAACCTGCTGCGCGCCTTCGCCGAGGGCGGTTATGCCGACCTGCACAAGGTCCACCAGTGGACCCTGGGCTTCGTCAACGGCAGCGCCCAGGCGGCCCGCTACCAGGAAATGGCCGACCGCATCCAGGAAACCCTGGGCTTCATGGAAGCCTGCGGCCTGACCGGAGACCGCGTGCCCCAGATCCGCAAGACGGCGTTCTACACCTCGCACGAAGCGCTGCTGCTGCCCTACGAGGAAGCCCTGACCCGCGTCGATTCGACGACCGGCGAGTGGTACTGCTGCTCGGCCCACATGCTGTGGATCGGCGAGCGCACCCGCGAGCCCGACGAGGCGCATGTCGAGTTCCTGCGCGGTGTCGGCAACCCGGTCGGCGTCAAGGCCGGCCCCGGCATGACGGCCGACGAGCTGCTGCGCCTGTGCGACGCCCTGAACCCGGCCAACGAAGCCGGCCGCCTGACCGTCATCACCCGCATGGGCGGCGAAACCATCGGCGCCAAGCTGCCCGGCCTCATCCGCGCCATCGAGCGCGAGGGCCGCAAGGTGGTGTGGTCGTGCGACCCCATGCACGCCAACACGGTCAAGACCGCCAGCGGCTTCAAGACGCGCTCCTTCGACCGCATCCTGCAGGAGGTCAAGGCCTTCTTCGCGGTCCACAAGGCCGAGGGCACCCACGCCGGCGGCGTCCACTTCGAACTGACCGGCCGCGACGTCACCGAGTGCATCGGCGGCTCGCAGGCGATCACCGAGGCCCGCCTGGGTGACGCCTACCACACCTTCTGCGACCCGCGCCTGAACGCCAACCAGGCGCTGGAACTGGCCTTCCTGATGGCCGAGGCGCTCAAGGAAGAACGCGGCGTCCAGGCCGCTGCCGCTGCCGCCGCCGGCTGAGGCACGATAAACCAGGGGGAGGGTGTCGCATGACCGCCAACGATGTTTGGCCGCCGGCCGACAGCCTCCCCGCCTGGACCGATGTGTACTTCCGCCGCACCCGCGCGGTGGTCGAGCGGTTCGGCGATTGCCAGGTCACCTATGCGGTGTTCATGCGCCGCCCGGTCCTGGCTGCCACGCGGCTGGCCCGCGACTGGCTCGCCGCGATGGCGGCCGCCCGTGGCACGTCCTTCGAGGTCGAGGTCTGCTACGACGACGGGGCCTGGGTCGGGGCAGGGGACCCGATGCTGCGCATCACCGGGTCGTTCGTCCAGTTGGTCGAGCTTGAGACCATCCTGCTGCAAAAGATCGGCGCGGCCTGCGTCGCGGCCTACAACGCCTATGCCATGTGCGAGGAATTGCCGCACGTTGCTTTCCTGGCCATGGACGCCCGTCACTGCGCCGGCACGGAGATGGCCGAACTGATGGCCTACGCGGCCTCGGTCGGGTCGCAGGCGGCGCGGGCATCGAACGGCGCGGTCGGCTTCATCGGCAACGCCACCGACGCCACCGCCCACTTCTTCGGCCAGGCCGGGGGCAAGGGCACCATGCCGCACGCCCTGATCGGCTACGCCGGGTCCACCCTGCGCGCCGCCCAAATGTTCCACGAGACCTTTCCCGACCAGGACATGACGGTGCTGGCCGACTACTTCGCGCAGGAGGTCACCGACTCCCTGGAGGTCTGCCGGGCCTTTCCAGACCTGGCGGCGCAGGGGCGGCTGGCCTTCCGCCTGGACACCCACGGCGGCCGGTTCCTGGAAGGGCTGGATACCCAGGCGTCCTACGACGTGCTGGACCGCCACGCGCCCAAGGCCATCCGGGGCTACCGCACCGAAACCGAATTGCGCCACCTGATCGGCACCGGCGTTTCCGCGGCCGCCATCTGGCACGTCCGCGAACAGCTTGACGCCGCCGGATTCCCGGCCGCGCGGATCGTGGCGTCGTCAGGCTTCTCGCCGGGCAAATGCAAGGTCATGGCGGTCGCCCGTGCGCCCATCGACGTCATCGGCACGGGGTCCTACCTGCCGTCCAACTGGGGCGAAACCTACGCCACCGCCGACGTCATCGCCTACGACGGCATCCCGCGCGTGAAGGTCGGGCGGGAGTTCCTGATAAAGCCGAAGGACTAGCGGCGGGACAGGAAGGAAGTGAAGCGGGGGAACACAGAGGACACAGAGAAGTCACAGAGGGCACCGAGAGAGCGGGGATACTGCGCCGCAGGCGGATAAATCCTCAGGTGCGTTTTGATGCGCTGCGCGCGGCTGCCTGCACCGCTCTCTCTGTGTACTCTGTGCCCTCCTCGGTGTCCTCTGTGTTTCCCACTTCACTTCGTAGTCCAACGTTTAAACGCCCGCCCGCTCTTCCGCTGCATTAAGCGCGGCGTGCAGGGCGATGAGCGCGGCCATGCCGGCGTGGCCGACTTCGGCTTCCACGCTGGCCGGGTTGTCGCGCAGGCGGCGGCGCAGGTCGCGGTACAGGGCGCCGAGCAGGGCGACGGCCTTGCGGTCGCCCATGGCCCAGACCATGGAGCCGTCCTCTGGCGGGCGCGGGCCGAGGTGGCTGTTGATGACGCTGACCAGCCACTGCACCCGCTTGTCGAAGTGCTCGAAGTGGCCGGCGATGGTGGCCAGGACCTTGTCCATCAGCAGGACGACATCGGCCTCGTGGGCGACGCTGTCCCAGTCCACCGGCAACGCACCGGCGGCACGCAGGCGGGCGACGTGGGCGCGGGTGCGTTCCTCGGCCTCGTGGTAGGCGTCAAAGCCGATCATGGTGACCACGGCAACCATCAGGCCGGGGATCAGGCGGCGGGACAGGACGGCGCCGTCGCGCACGCCCTCGTCGCCGGAACGGGCCGGCAGCAGGTGGGCGAAGCGCTTGACCAGCAGGCGTTCGAATGGGTGGCGGCGCCGCTCGTCCCACACCAGGGCATTGTGCAGGCGCAGGCAGAACTCGGCAGGCTGCGCGGCCGAACGGTGGCGGACCAGAAAGGCGTCGGCCCGCGCCCGCAGGGCGGCAACGTCCAGCCGTCCCTCGTTGCGCGCCGCCTCTTCCTCAAGTCCGCGCACGAACTCCATGATGAGCGCGTGGCTCATGTCGATGGGGCAATCCCCGTCCGTCTGGTACTCGCAGCCGGCGGGCGTTGTGGTCGCCTCGCTCATGGTCTTTCCGCCCCGATTCCGCCTCTGGTCCTAATCCCCTAAGCCCACTATCCGCCAGCTTTACGCCGCTTGCAACGGTTGCGGGTCGGTTGCGTCGCGGCAGAGACTTTGCGGCTGCGAAGGTGCGGCCCTTGTGCGGCACGTACTGGCGGTAGTAATCTGCCAACGGGGCACGGTAAGGCGGACGGTGGGGGCGGTGCACAATGCGTGACTGTGGACTGGTGGAATTCATCAGCAAGGTCGGAGACCGTCTGAGGTCGCAGGACAGCAAGGTGGTGTTCTTTCTGGGCGCTGGCGCATCAAGATCCTCGGGCATTCCCACGGCAGGGGAACTGGTCGCAAGGCGCTGGATCCCCAGGGCGCGCAAAAATGCGCAAGGGAACGATTCCAGAAGCGACGATGTGTGGGCGCAGGCCTATTTTCCCGGCTACGATCCGGGCAATCCAGCCAAGTTCTATGGTCGACTCATTGATGAAGTGTTCCATCTAGCCGAAGACCGCCAGCGCGAGATCGAGGATATCGTCGTCAAAGGGCGGCCCGCTGTCGGATACGGGCTGTTGGCCCGGCTCATGGCGCACCCAATGTATTCGCGATCCCTCGGCACGGTGCTGACCACAAACTTCGACGACATGCTGGCGGACGCCCTGCTGATCCACACTCGCAAACGCGCGCGGGTGATTGGCCATCACAGCCTGGCGGCCTTCATCCGCAACACGCTGTCGGCCCCCCAGATCATCAAACTGCACGGCGACGCGCAGTTGGCACCACTCAACACAGGGTCGGAAATCAAGGTGCTGCCGGATGCTCTCGTAGAGCCGGTCAAATCCCTGCTGGCCGAGGCGATGCTGGTGTTCATCGGATACGGAGGGGCGGATCCGTCCATCCACAAACTCATGGAAGGCCTGACCCGGCGGCCGACCGGGGGAGTGTGGTGGGTCAACCCTTCGCCGCCAGCCGATCAGGGTTTCATCGACTGGATGGGCCATAACGAATGCTTTCACGTAAAGCACCTGGATTTTGATGAATTCATGGTGTTGCTCGCGGCACGCTTCGACGACATCAATCTTGAGATGGTCGATCATTTCATCGACGATCGCCGGAAGTTTGAGGACGATTACAAGGCCTTGTTCGAGAAGGTGACAGCGACGTCGGCGCAGGACCCGGACGCAGACAGGAAGATGGCCGCCCTCACCAAACTCACAGGTCGCACTGAAAGCGCGTGGGGAACGTCCATGCAGGCCTGGAGCCTTCGTAAAACGGATCCCGAAAAGGCAGACAAACTGTTTGTGCAGGCGGCCGAAGCGGCTCCAGATGACGCGAGGATTTTGGGGAACTACGCGCTCTTTGTGGATGATTATCTGAAGGACTTCGACCGCGCGGAGGCGCTCTACGAGCGGGCGCTGACGGCGGATCCCGAGCACGCGAGCACCCTGGGGAACTACGCGACCTTCATGAAGACTGTCCGTAAGGACTTCGCCCGCGCGGAGGCGCTCTACGAGCGGGCGCTGACGGCGGATCCCGAGCAGGCGAATACTCTGGGGAACTACGCGAACTTCATGAAGACTGTTCGCAAGGACTTCGACCGCGCGGAGGCGCTCTACGAGCGGGCACTGACGGCGGATCCCGAGAACGCGAATACTCTAGGGAACTACGCGTTTTTCATGCAGACCATCCGCCAGGACTTCGACCGCGCGGAGGCGCTCTACGAGCGGGCGCTGAAGGCAGATAATGAGCACGCGAACACCTTGGGGAACTACGCGCTCTTTATGAAGAATGTCCGTCGGGACTTCGACCGTGCGGAGACGCTCTACGAGCGGGCGCTGACGGCGGATCCTGATGACGCGAACACTCTGGGGAACTACGCAGTTTTCATGCAGACCATCCGCCAGGACTTCGACCGCGCGGAGGCGCTCTACGAGCGGGCGCTGACGGCGGATCCAGATAACGCGAACAATCTGGGTAACTACGCGTTTTTAGTGCAGACCATCCGCAAGGACTTCGACCGCGCGGAGGCGCTCTACGAGCGGGCGCTGACGGCGGATCCCGAGCACGCGAACAGCCTGGGGAACTTTGGTGGCTTCCTTCTTGCGCACGGTCAGAAGGATAGGGGCTTTGTCATCCTGGACAACGCACGGCGGATCTTGGCGAGTTCGCCAGTCAAGCCCCTGCTTCTGGAAATCGAATTCTACCACTATGTCCATGGCCCGACCGAGGAGCGGGACGTACGCCTGCGGGCGGTGCGTGTCCTGATCGATGACGGCGTCCGGTCGCCGAACTTCGACCTGTCCGACCATGTCGCTTTGGCCCGCCAGGAACGGCACCCTGAGGCCGACCTGATCGCTGTCCTTGCCGGTGTCATCGCCGACCAGCGGCCGGCCGAAGACCTTGATGGGTTCTCGGCTTGGGATGCGTCGCGGTGTGAGGCGGTTTAGGCGCGTTGACTTCGGGTGGGCAGGCCCATAGCTTCATCCCACCTTCCCAGCGCAGGCGCCGCATCATGGCCGAGTCCTTCATACTTTCGCTAGCCCAACTCAATCCGGTGGTCGGCGACGTTCCCGGCAACGCTGCCAAGGTTCGGGCGGCGCGGGCCGAGGCTGCGGCGGCCGGGGCGGCCGTGGTGGTCACGCCGGAACTGGTGCTCAGCGGTTACCCGCCCGAGGATCTGGTGTACCGAGCGTCGTTCCTGGCCCGCTGCGCCGAAGCGGTGGGGGAACTCGCCGCCGAGACCGCCGACGGGGGGCCGGCCATCGTGCTGGGCACGCCGTGGCGTGTCGGTGACAGCACCCACAACGCCGTTCTGGTGCTGGCCGAGGGGCGTATCAAGGGCACCATTCTCAAGCACCATCTGCCCAACTACGGCGTGTTCGACGAGGCTCGCGTGTTCAGCCCCGGCCGCATTCCCGGCCCGGTCGAGGTCGGCGGCGTCCGCCTGGGCGTCATGGTGTGCGAGGACATGTGGTTCCCCGACGTGGCCGAAACCCTGGCCGAGACGGGGGCCGAGATCCTGGTGGTCGCCAACGGCTCGCCGTTCGAGGTCCGCAAGGCCGACCAGCGCATGGCCCACGCGGTCGGCCGGGTGCAGGAAACCGGGCTGCCGCTGGTCTACGTCAACCAGGTCGGCGGCCAGGACGAACTGGTGTTCGACGGCGCGTCCTTCGTGCTCGACTCCGCGTTCCAGCTTTGCCACGCCGCGCCGACGTGGCGGCCCTGCGTCACGCACACGACATGGGAGCGCAGTGCCGACGGAGTCCTGCGCTGCCAGCCCGCCGCCATCGCCGCGCCCGAGGATGCCTGCGAGTCGGTCTATCAGGCCATGGTCCTGGGCCTGAAGGACTACGTCGGCAAGAACGGCTTCCCCGGCGTCCTGCTGGGCCTGTCGGGAGGCATCGACAGCGCGTTGTCGGCCGCCGTGGCGGTCGATGCCCTGGGGGCCGACAAGGTCCACTGCGTGATGATGCCGTCGCCCTACACTTCGCGCGAAAGCCTGGAGGACGCCGCCGAGGTGGCGCGCCTTCTGGGCTGCCGCCTGGACGAGATCAACATCGGCCCGGCCATGGACGCCTTCGCCCAAATGCTGGCGCCGCAGTTCGCCGGCACGCCGCCCGGCATCACCGAGGAAAACATCCAGTCCCGCGCCCGTGGCGTGACCTTGATGGGGCTGTCCAACAAGTTCGGCCACATGGTCCTGTCGACCGGCAACAAGTCCGAGATGAGCGTCGGCTACGCCACCCTCTATGGCGACATGTGCGGCGGCTATTCGGTGCTCAAGGACGTCTACAAGACCATGGTCTTCGCGCTGTCGGACTGGCGCAACAGCCACAGGCCGGCCGGCGCCCTGGGGCCGGACGGCGCGGTCATGCCGACCCGCGTCATCACCAAGCCGCCGAGCGCCGAGTTGCGTCCCGACCAGAAGGACGAGGACAGCCTGCCGCCCTATCCGGTGCTCGACGCCATCCTCGAAGGACTGGTGGAGCATCAGAAGGCGGTCCACGAACTGGTCGCCGAGGGCTTTGAGCAGGCCACCGTCGAACGGGTGTGGACGTTGCTCAACCGTGCGGAATACAAGCGCCGCCAGGCCCCGCCGGGGGTCAAGATCGGCCTGCGGTCGTTCGGTCGCGAGCGCCGCTATCCGATCACCAACGCCTATGTGGGATCCCGCTAGACATGCTTCTTCGCTTTGCTCCGTCGCCGACCGGCCTGCTGCACGTCGGCAACGCCCGTGTCGCCCTGGCCAACTTCCTGCTGGCCGGGGGGCAGCCGGGCAACCTGGTGCTGCGTTTCGACGACACCGACCAGGAGCGGTCGCGCCAGGAGTATGTCGACGGCATCCTGCGCGACCTGCACTGGCTGGGCATCCGCTGGCAGGAGGAGGTGTTCCAGTCGCAGCGCATCGACCTCTACCAGGCCGCCGCAGAGCGTCTGATGATGGCCGGGCGCCTGTACCCCTGCTACGAGTCGGCCGAGGATCTGGAGTACATGCGCCGCCGCCTGCGGGCGCGCGGCCTGCCGCCGATCTATGACCGGTCCGCGCTCAAGCTGACCGAAGCCGAGCGCGAAAAGCTGGAAGCGGCTGGCCGCAAGCCGCACTGGCGCTTCAAGCTGGCCGAGGGCACCATCGCCTGGACCGACATGGTGCGCGGGGAGTGCCGCTACGACGCCGCGCACCTGGCCGACCCGGTTCTCATCCGCGAGGACGGCACGTTCCTGTACATGCTGCCCTCGGCCGTCGATGACGCCGACCTGGGCATCACCCACGTCATCCGGGGCGAGGACCACGTCACCAACACCGCCGTGCAGATCCAGTTGTTCGAGGCCCTGGGCGCCACGCCGCCGGAGTTCGCCCACCTGCCGCTGCTGGTCGACGTGGACGGCAAGGGCCTGTCCAAGCGCCTGGGCAGCCTGAGCCTCGCCGACCTGCGCGAGCAGGGCCTGGAGCCCATGGCGGTCAACGCCCTGCTGGCCCGCCTGGGCACGTCCGAGCCCATCGAGCCGTTCGAGGACCTCGACCATCTGGTGCGGGACTTCGACATGAGCCGCTTCGGCCGGTCCGCGCCGCGCTTCGATCCGGCCGACCTGGAGCGCCTGAACCAGAAGATCATCCACACCCTGCCGTGGGAACTGGCCCAGGCGCGCCTTCACGCCCTGGGCTGTGACCGCGCCGATGAGGCGTTCTGGGACGCCGTGCGCGGCAATCTGACCGTGATGGCCGACGTGATGGAGTGGTACGGCGTCGTCCACGGCGCCTTCGAGCCCGAACCGCCGGCCGACGAGGACCGCGACTTCCTGGCCCAGGCCCTTGCCGCGCTGCCGGCCGAGCCGTGGGACCCCCGCACCTGGAAGGCCTGGACCGAGACCCTCAAGGCCGACACCGGCCGCAAGGGCAAGGCCCTGTTCCTGCCCCTGCGCCGCGCCCTCACGGGGCGCGACCATGGGCCGGAAATGTCCGCCCTGCTGCCGCTGATCGGCCGGAAGAAGGCTGCGGAGCGTCTGGTATAAGGGAAGGGAAGGGAAGGGTGGGCTCTGCCCATGCCCGCAAGGGGCCGGGGGCCCCTTGACCCCCTTTGTTTTAGGGTATTACGGGAAAAAATAGCCTGGAGTTCGTCGTTCCCGCGCAGGCGGGAACCCAGGGCCGTGGAGAAAGCCCATCGGCTTTCATAAGGCATTAACGGCAAACGATTTTCTTTATGGCCCCTGGGCACCCGCCCACGCGGGTGCGACGATCTGCGTTGTGGCAATGCGCGCGGCTTTACGGCACCAATTCCCGAGGTCCAGGAGGCCGCGCCTCCTGGCGGGCGCGGGCAGAGCCCGCTCTTGTCCTACAGCTCGTAATCCGCCACCACCCAGGGCTCCTGGTGCGCGGCGTTGATCCAGTCGCGCATCAGGGGGTGGTCCATGATGGCGTCGACATAGGCGGCGCAGGCCGGGTTCAGCTTGACGCCGTAGGTCCAGAAGCGCGTCGCCACCGGGGCGTACATGCAGTCGGCGCCCGAGAACGCCCCGAACAGGAACGGCCCGCCGGCCCCGTAATCGGTGCGGCACATGGTCCAGGCGTCCTGGATGCGGTCGATATTGGCCTCGACGGCGGCGCGCTCGGCCGGGTCGTCGGGCCAGCCCTTGCCGTGGAGTTGCTTGCGCACGTTCATGCCCATGGCGCGGCGCAGCGGCGCGAACCCGGCGTGCATTTCCGCTGAAACCGACCGGGCGACGGCGCGGGCCTGGGCGTCGGTCGGCCATATGCGGCCGGGGGGGGCCTGTTCGGCCGCCCATTCGACCAGCGCCAGGCTGTCCCAGATCGCCACGGCGCCGGCATGCAGGCAGGGCACCTGTCCGGTCGGGCTGAACTCCAGGATACGGTCGCGGGTGTCGGGTTGCCGCAGGGGCACGACGATCTCGTCGAACGTCACTCCGGCGTGGCGCAGCGCCAGCCACCCCCGCAGGGACCAGGAGGAATAGGCCTTGTTGCCGATCATGAGCCGCAGCATGGATGCCTCGCCTGACAGGGAAATTGTCTTGCCGGATGATGGCCCGGACGAAGAATTGTTGCAACAGGCCTACCGCTTTTGGTGTAGTGAAGGTGTGGCCTAAGGGACAAAACCCTGTCCAAAGGGGTATGGTGGCCGCGGTGCGGTTCCTGCATCCTTGCCGCCCCTCAGGTCGGGCGGAATGAAATGATTATGAAAGATCGGCGTGGTTAATGCTTGAGATTCTGCTGGTTGAGGACAACGACGTGTTCGCGCGTCTGGTGGAGGGGCTCCTCACCCAGACGCGTCCAGGCGGCTTCACTGTCCATACCAGGGCCGATCTGACCACTGCGACGCAGGCCGTCAAGGAACGGTCCTTCGACGCCATCGTGCTCGACCTTTCGCTGCCCGAGGCCGAAGGGCTCGACACGCTGCGCCACATGCTGGCCGCCGCGCCGGGCACGCCGATGGTCGTGCTGACCGCCCTCAATGACGAGAACATGGCGCTGGAGGCGGTGCGCAACGGCGCCCAGGACTACCTCATCAAGACCCAGCTCAGCGGTGCCGGCCTGCGCCGGTCGCTGCTGTACGCGGTCGAACGACGGGCCGTGTTCGAGGGCCTGGGCGAGGAAGGCGGCGTTCTCGAAGGCCTGCTGAACAGCATGTACGCGGCGTCGGGCGTGCTGACGGCCGAGCGTGACGCGGTCGGAACGGTGGTCGATTTCCGCTGGCGCCTGGGCAATGCGGCGTGCCGCCCTGTGCTGGGCGTATCGCCCCGCGATCTGGCCGGCCACGGCCTGCGCGAGACCCTGCCGGACCTGGCGCAAGGCGCGGTGTTCGCCGGCCTGCGGCGGGTCGCCGACGGGCAAGGGACGCTCGATCTGGAGCACTGCACCCTGCGCGACGGCGTCCCGGTGTGGCTGCGCATCGCCGCCGCGCCGATGGAGGGCGGGGTGGCGGTCACGCTGTCCGACATTACCAGCCGCAAGACCCAGGAAGTCGCCCTGGTCGAGGCGCGCGACAAGGCCGAGCAGGCCGACCGCACCAAAAGCCACATGCTGGAGGCCTTGAGCCACGGCGTGCGGACGCCGCTGAACTCCATCATCGGATTCGCCGAGTTGATGGAGAACGAGCTTCTCGGTCCGCTGAACCACCCGCAATACCGGGCCTATGTGAAGGACATCTCGTCGTCGGCCCACCAGTTGGTGCAGATCGTCGAGGACCTGATGGAGCCGGCGCGCTTCGAGGGGCTGGCCCGCCTGGAAAGCGGCTCGCGGCAGCTCATCGACCTGCAGCCGGACCTCATCAGCGTGTGCCGCGACGGCATCGTGACCCTGATGAACGCGGCCGGCGCGGCCATGGTCGGCGTGCAGCCGGTGCAGTCGTGCGTCGGGCGGACCTTCGAGTCCTTCGTCCACCCGGACTATCAGCCCATCGTCGGCGAGGGCCTGCGCCATCTGGTCGCCGAGCAGGGCCGCGTGCCCATGAAGCTGATCAGCGCCGACGGCCGCGAAGTCCACGTCGATATCGCCGCCACGAAGTTCCAGAGCGAGGACGGCGAGGAGTCCGTGCTGCTGGTCGCCCGCGACGTGACCGAGCGCCAGCTTGCCACCCGCGCCATCATCCAGCGCGAGGAACGCCTGCGCCGCATCATGGAAACCATGGTCGACGGCCTGGTGATCATCGACGAGCGCGGCGTCATCGAGACGTTCAACCGCGCCGCCGAACGAATCTTCGGCTACAAGGCGTCCGAGGTCGTCGGCGCGCCGGTCAATCTGCTGATGCCCGAGGACGACGGCGCCGTCCACCAGAACTACATCGACGCCTTCCTCGGCACCGGGATCAGCCACGTCATGGGCGGTGGCCGCGAAGTGCAGGGACGGCGCAAGGACGGCAGCATCTTCCCGCTGGATCTCGCGCTTTCGGCCCTGCGCATCGCGGACCAACGCCTGTTCATCGGGGTGCTGCGCGACATTTCGGAGCGCAAGGCGGCCGAGGAACGGCTGCGTTTCCTGGCTACCCGCGACCATCTGACCGGCCTGCCCAACCGCGCCGCGTTCCGCGACCGGCTGGAAGAGGCGATCGGCCGGGCGCAACGCGACAGCCACATGATCGGCGTGCTGTTCATCGACCTCGATCACTTCAAGCACATCAACGACAGCCTTGGCCATTCGGTCGGCGACCGGGTGCTTCAGGCGGTGGGCAAGCGGCTGGAGGCCTATGTGCGTCCGGGCGACACCGTGGCCCATCTGGCCGGCGACGAATTCACCGTCATCCTGGACAATCTCAAGGATCCGCAGGACGCCGCCCGGCTGGCCTCCCATCTGCTCGACCACCTGGCGCAGCCGTTCGAGATCGACGGCCGCGAGATCTTCACCTCGGGCTCCATCGGCATCGTCATCTATCCCGACAATGCCGAGGACATCGTCAACCTGATGCGCAACGTGGACACCGCGGTGAACCACGCCAAGAAGCAGGGCCGCAACACCTTCCAGTTCTATACGGAAAAGCTGTCGGACGTGATGGTGCGCCGTCTGCAGATCGAGAACGGCCTGCGCCGCGCGCTCGAACGCAACGAACTGCACGTCGTCTACCAGCCGAAGGTGGACCTGGAGACGGCCGAGGTGATCGGGGCCGAGGCCCTGCTGCGCTGGAACAGTGCCGACCTGGGCTTCGTGTCGCCGGCCGAATTCATTCCGGTGTCCGAGGAAACCGGCCTGATCGTGCCGATCGGCGAATGGGTGCTGACCGAGGTGTGCGCCCAGATCGGGCGCTGGATGGACAGCGGCCGGATGTGCGTGCCGGTGGCGGTGAACCTGTCGGCCCGCCAGTTCCGCCAGACCGACCTGACGGCCCGCATCACCGAGATCCTCGACCGGTCGGGCATCAGTTCGGAACTCCTGGAACTTGAACTGACCGAAAGCACCCTGGTCGAGAACGCCGACGAAACCGTTCAGGCGCTGTGGGCGCTCAAGGGCCTGGGCATCCGGCTGTCCATCGACGACTTCGGCACCGGGTACTCGTCGCTGAGCTACCTCAAGCGCTTCCCCATCGACGCGCTGAAGGTGGACCAGTCCTTCGTGCGCGACATCCCCGACAGCATGGATGACATGGCCATCACTAAGGCCATCATTTCCATGGGCCGGTCGCTGGATCTCAAGCTGGTGGCCGAAGGGGTGGAAACCCTGGAGCAGGTCGAGTTCCTGCGCGCCAATGGCTGCCGCATCGTCCAGGGCTACTACTTCTCCAAGCCGGTCTCGGCGGCCGACTTCATGGCCTTCACCGAAGGCTTCGAGGAGGACGGCGCCCCGGCCCTGCGGGCCTTTACCGCCACCCGCGGGCGCATGGCCGCGCTGTAAGGCAGCCCGATCTGTGCGCCACGTGGGCGCTTGCCGCTTGAGCGTGCGGGCCGGGTGGTGCATTCTTCGCAGCTTCGACGGGATGGGACGCCTGGGCCGGCGCGGCTGCAGCATTTGGGAGCTGGTGAACTTCGATGAACGACAAGCGGGTCTATTTGTACGACAGCACGCTGCGCGACGGGGCGCAGACGCAGGGCGTGGACTTTTCGGCGGCCGACAAGACCGCCATCGCGCACGCGCTGGACTCGCTGGGCATCGATTATGTCGAAGGCGGCTGGCCGGGGGCCAACCACACCGACGACGCCTTCTTCCGCGATCCGCCGACCCTGACGCGGGCCCGCTTCTGCGCATTCGGCATGACCCGGCGGGCCGGTCGCTCGGCGGAGAACGATCCGGGCCTCCAGGCGGTGCTGCAGGCGGCAACGCCGGTCGTCACCCTGGTCGGCAAGTCGTGGGATTTCCAGTGCATCACGGCGCTGGGGGTGGACATCGACGAGAACGTCCGCATGATCGCCGACAGCATCGCCCACGCCGGCACGCGGGCCGAGGAGGTCATGTTCGACGCCGAACATTTCTTCGACGGCTACAAGGCCAACCCCGACTACGCCATCCGCTGCATCGTCACCGCCCATGAGGCCGGTGCGCGGTGGGTGGTGCTGTGCGACACCAACGGCGGCACCCTGCCGGACGAGATCGAGGAGATCGTCGGGAAGGTGACCGAGTTCGTGCCGGGCACCCACGTCGGCATCCACTGCCACAACGACACCGAAAACGCCGTGGCCAATTCGCTGGCCGCCGTGCGGGCCGGGGCGCGCCAGATCCAGGGCACCCTGAACGGCCTGGGCGAGCGGTGCGGCAACGCCAACCTGGTGTCGGTCATCCCGACGCTGGTCCTCAAGATGGGCTACGAGACGGGCCTCAAACCGGGCGACCTGACCCGGCTGACGGCGGTGTCCCGGCAGCTTGACGAGCGCCTCAACCGGCCGCCGTCGCGCAATGCCGCCTATGTCGGCGAGGCGGCGTTCGCCCACAAGGGCGGGCTTCACGTTTCGGCCGTCGAGAAGGACCCGCGCTGCTACGAGCATGTGGTGCCCGAACTGGTCGGCAACCACCGCCGCATCCTGGTGTCCGACCAGGCCGGGCGGTCCAACTTCCTGGCCCGCTTCCGCGAGATCGGCCTGGACGTCGACCCGAGCGATCCGGCGGTCGCCAAGCTGATCGACGAGGTCAAGCAGCGCGAATTCGGCGGCTACGCCTACGACGGGGCCGAGGCCAGTTTCGAACTTTTGGCCCGCGCCTTCCTGGGCGAGGTGCCGGAATACTACCAGTTGAACGCCTTCCGGGTGATCGACGAGCGGCGCTGGAACGCCAAGGGCGACCTCATCACCCTGTCCGAGGCGACCGTGAAGCTGACCCTCGCCGGCGAGGCCCTGATGGCCGTGGCCGAGGGCAACGGCCCGGTCAACGCCCTGGACGCCGCCCTGCGCAAGGTCCTGGTGCCGGTGTATCCGCAACTCGCCGACCTCAAGCTGGTCGATTACAAGGTGCGCATCCTGACGCCCGAGGCGGCGACCGCGGCGGTCACGCGGGTGATGATCGAAAGCACCGATCCGTCCGGCGACACCTGGACCACGGTCGGGGTTTCGGGCAACGTCATCGATGCCTCGTATAACGCGCTGCGCGACGCCATCACGTACAAGCTGTTCCGCAGCGGTGCGACGTCCCAGTAGAATGAGACCCGAGCGGGACCAAGAGTGATGTTCTGGAGAGTGTTGGTTGTGTCGGTGGTCGGTCTGGTGGCCGTCCTCGTGGCGTCGTTTTTCCTGGCCCAGCCCGAGCGCCGCGATGCGCCGACGGTGGATGACGTGGCGCGGCTGTTCGACCGCATCGCGTTTGCCAGCAGCGAAAACACCAAGGGGCAACTGCCCTACGTGCGCCGCTGGACCAGCCCGGTGCGCGTCGCCGTGATCGGCAGCCCGCCCGACATCGCGGCATCCGAGGCGCCCTGGCTCGACGGCGTGCGGCGGATGGCGCTGATGTACGACGGCCTTGCCAACCTGGACGTCGCGGTGGTCGCCACCACCGACTTCGCCCTCGACTCGCCGTCGATGACGGCAGCGGCCGAGGCCGCCAATCTGCGCATCATCATGGTTCCGGGCGAACAGGTCGACGCCTTCATCGACCAGGGCGGGGTGCCGCCGTCGGGCGCCACGGCGCTGGGCAGCGCCCGCGACGGCTGCGTGGTCCTGGGGGCCGATGCGCCGGTGCTGGCCAATGTCACCCTGCTGCTGCGCGGCGACCTGTCGCCCAGCCGGCGCAACATCTGCCTGGGCGAGGGCATGGCCCGCGCCATGGGCTTTACCATCGACGCCAAGTGGGCCTCCGAGGTGTTCCGCGAGCGGCAGAAAACGCTCGACTTCCACCCGCTCGGCCGGCTCGCCGCCGCGCTGGTCTACGACCCGGCGCTGACGCCGGGCATGCCGCGCGAGGAGGCCCTGGATGTCGCCCGCGAGGTGCTGAAGGAGAAGGGCCTGGAGGGGGAAAAGTCGCAGGAGACGGGCAGTGGCGGGAACTGACAGCACGCGGGGCCGCCCGCTGATTCCGCAGGACGTCACCCAGGGCTTCGGGCGCGGCCCGGCCATCATCCTGGTCGAGCCGCAACTGGCCGAGAACGTCGGCACGGCGGCGCGCGCCATGGGCAACTGCGCCCTGAGCGACCTGCGCCTGGTCAACCCCCGCGAAGATCACCTGAGCATCAAGGCCATGCGCGCGTCCTCCGGGGCCGATGCCATCCTGGACGCGGCGCGGGTGTTCTCCAGCACCGAGGAGGCCATCGCCGACCTCCACCACGTCTACGCCACCACGGCCCGGCGTCGCGACATGATGAAGCGCATCCTGACCCCGCGCGCCGCGGCGGCCGAGGTGCTGCGCCATCAGGCCGCCAGCCCGCCCGAGGCCTGCGGCATCCTGTTCGGGCGCGAGCGCACCGGCCTGGAGAATGACGACGTGGCGCTGGCCGGCGCGGTGATCGAGGTGCCGCTCAACCCGTCATTCTGCTCGCTGAACCTGGCCCAGGCCGTGCTGCTGGTCGGCTATGAGCTGTTCACGGCGGCCGACGCCACGCCGCCCGAACAGCCGGCCGAGCGGGCCTCGCCGCTGGCCAGCCAAGCCGAGCTTCTGGCCTTCTACAAGCACCTCGAAACCGAGTTGGACAACTGCGGTTTCCTGCGCGTGCCCGACAAGCGCCCCGGCATGGTCCGCAACATCCGGTCCGTGTTCAACCGCGCCGGCTTGTCGATCCAGGAGGTCCGCACCTTGCACGGCATCGTCAAGGAACTGCGCTGGGGCCGCCGGCCCGACCGGCCGGGCCGGGACGGCAACGGCAACGTGCAGGTTCCCCACGACCTTCCGCCCGGAACCCTTGATGACCTCGACGGGGACTGACGGGACGGTTTCGGTGGAGTATGCTCGCGGATGACCATTTCTGTCATCTCAGGGGAAGACATGAGCCCGACCCGTGCGGACGCTCCGCCCGTTTTCGACGACGCGTTTCGTGCCGCGTTCGTCACGCTTTTGGAATGGCGCCGCGACGTGCGGCGGTTCCGGCCCGATGCGGTTGATCCCGCGCTGATCGAAAAGCTGCTGCATCTGGCGGTGCTGGCGCCCTCGGTCGGCAACAGCCAGCCGTGGCGCTTCGTGATGGTCGAGGACCCCGGCCGACGCGCGGCTGTGCGCGACAGCTTCGAGGAATGCAACATCGAAGCCCTTCACGCCTACGAGGGCGAGAAGGCCCGCCTGTACACCTCGCTCAAGCTGGCCGGGCTGGACATGGCGCCGGTGCAGATCGCGGTGTACTGCGACACCGTGCCGCTCGAAGGCGCCGGCCTGGGCCGCCGGACCATGCCCGAGACGTTGCAGCACTCGGTGGCCGCGGCGGTGCAAACCCTGTCGCTGGCGGCGCGGGCGTGGGGACTGGGCGTCGGCATCGTCACCATCCTCGACCCGCGCGCCGTGTCCCGCGCCCTCGACGTGCCCGAGGACTGGGCGTTCGTCGGCTACCTCTGCCTCGGCTGGCCCGAGGAAGAGCATCGCGATCCCGAACTGGTCCGCCACGGCTGGCAGGACCGTCTGCCGTTCGACCGCGTGGTGGTCCGGCGCTAGCGCCGGTGCCCTAGGCGGCCGACCTCAGCGGCAGGCGGATTTCGGTCAGCAGGTCGGCTTCGGACGTGATCGCCGGGTCGTTCAGGTAGACCTCGACGCTGGGCCCGCCGCGCAGCGCGTATCCGCTGTCCGGCAGCCAGTTTTCCAGCAGCCAGGCGTAGGTCTTGCCGACGCCGCCATAGGGGCCGCGGTGCAGGGCCACGGCATAGGGGCCGCCCCTGACTTCGGTCCGCTGCAGCGGGCCGCACTCGGTGGCGGGATCGGCGACGACAACCCCGGCATCGAAATGCCGCTGGTCGACGGCCGTCGCGCGGCCCACATCGTGGCACAGGCGGACCGGCCGGGCATCGGCGCCGAGCACGCCGTGGGCCTTGGCCTGGGCGAGGGCGTCGCGCAGGGCGCCTTCGATGTCATCGACCGAGCCGACATGGTGCAGGCACGCCACCGTGAATGGCGGCAACGTCTTGACGTCGACGGTAATGGGCATGGCCTCCCTCCCTCCGAATCCTTTGTGGTCCAGGCCGTAATGTAGTGTGTCTTTTCGCGTTTGACATCCTTCGCCGCATGACGATAATGCGGCCTCCATTCCCGAGAACGCGGGCCGTGGAGGGTGTCCTTTTTCCGGACGCACCTTTTGCCACGGTCCCTGCCGCCGGATGTTGCCGGGTCGGACTATCGGGACAACAACGGTCATTGACCAAAGGACAAAGAAGTATGTCGAAGCGTATTGCCGCCAAGCATAAAATCGACCGCCGTCTTGGCGTGAACCTGTGGGGCCGTGCCAAGTCCCCGATCAACAAGCGCGAATACGGCCCCGGCCAGCACGGCCAGCGCCGCAAGAAGCCGTCCGACTACGGCACCCAGCTCTCCGCCAAGCAGAAGCTGAAGGGCTACTACGCCAACATCTCGGAAAAGTCGTTCCGCAAGTACTATGCCGAGGCCGTCCGCCGCAAGGGCGACACCTCCGAGAACCTGATCGGCCTGCTCGAGCGTCGCCTGGACGCCGTGGTGTACCGCATGAAGTTCGCGCCGACTCCGTTCGCCGCGCGTCAGTTCATCAACCATGGCCACATCAAGGTCAACGGTCAGCGCGTGAACATTCCTTCGTTCATGATCAAGGAAGGCGACGTTGTCGAGGTGCGTGACCGCTCCAAGCAGCTCACCATCCTGCTCGACTCGGTGAGCCTGGGCGAGCGCGACGTGCCCGACTACATCGAAGTCGACCACAAGGGCATGAAGGGCAGCTTCCTCCGCACCCCGAAGCTGGCCGATGTGCCGTACCCGGTTCAGATGGAACCGAACCTGGTCATCGAATTCTACTCGCGCTGATCGTTTCAGCACGAGGCGTTTAAAGAAGGGCCGCCCCGATGGGGCGGCCCTTTTCTTGTGGCGAAAGGGGTGCCGCCTGCTCCACGGAGGCAAGGCCCGTTTTTCCGACGCTCTCGGGAGCGATAGGGCGGGCTCGTCCGTTCCTGTCCCGGTGAGAGACCGGAAGGGACCCCGTCATGAAAGCGATGTCAGCCGCCGCAGCCGCCTTCGTAGGCATGGGAGCGTTCGGGCTGGGAGTTCTGGGCCTGTTGGGCACTGCGGCCGAGGCCCAGCGCGTCGATGTGGTGCCGGCTGGGGAGGCGAGCGACGTCATGGTCGCGCCCCGTGGACAGCAGGTCACGGCGGCCGAGGTGCCGGGCCTGGCGTGGCAGGCGGCGGCCCTGGGGCAACTCCCGCAGGACGCCATGCCGGCCGGCGTCGATGCCGGCCGTACCGTCTACGTCTGCCGGGTCCGCAACGATGGCGTGCGGGTCGGAAAACTGGTCGGCGGGACCTGCCAGGTGCCCCTGAGCGGCGCCGAGATCGGATTTCCGGATTACGAAGTTTTGACCGGCGAGCCGTGGCGCCTGCGCTGGCCAGCCGGCTCGGGCCCGCAGCCGGCCAGCGGGCTGGTGGCGGGGCAGGTCTCCGGGCAGCCGGGCCTGTTGTGCCTGGTCGAACACATGGGCGGCGTGCATCCCGGCATGGTCATCCTGGACCGCTGCCACTTCGGCCTCAACGGCAAGGAGATCATGGCGGTGGACTACCGCTACGCCGAGCCCAACCCGCCGGGAGAGTTCTCCATGCGCTTCGCCTCGGGCGGCTGGGTGCCGCCGGGCGCGCTGTCGGTGGCCGAAGGCACGCCGTCGGCGACCGGCCCGACCATCTGCCTGGCCCAGTCGGGGGCCGAATGGGTGCCCGGCATGCTCGACGCCTCGGGCAACTGCCTCCACGTTACCGGGCGCACCGTGGAGCGCTCCCCCGGCTACACCGTGGTGGTTGGCGATCCGGCGCGCGTCGCCTGGGTCACTTATGAAGGCGGCGAGTTGCCCCGCTGGGAAGGCCCGCCCGAATACTCGGTCCGCATCGGCGGCTATCGCCCCGACGGCCCGCCGCGCGAGGTCTGCCGCATCGAGGTGGGCGGTCAACTGTTCGCCGGCCACGTCGAAGGCGGACGCTGCATGGTCGCCGCCGGGGGCTCACAGGTCGCCGCCGCGCCGCGCTATCAGGTACTGCACTACATCCGCGACATGCAGGAGGCAACCTCCGGGGGCGGCGGCGCGCCATCGCCGCTGATGCCGCTCCAGCCAGACGGGGTTCGCTAGGCTTCCAAAGGGGAGAAGAATGGGGCCGCAGGCAGCAAGCCTGTTTCGCCCCGCGCAGCGCAGTTCCGGCATGTGGTTTAGAAAGCCCGCGGTGCCAGGAAGACGAGCCAAGAATCGGTTTCCAAAGGCCAATGGCCTTTGGTGGGTGCGGGCAAAGCCCGCGTTCTTCCGGGGGGGCCTCATGAAAAAAAGGGGAGCCCGCGCGCGCGGCGCCGGCTCCCCCTTCGGCCTTAATCCCGGATGGGATCAGGCATTCATCATGGTGACGTCCTTGTCGCGCAGCATCTGGGCCAGTTCGCCCGAGGCCGCCATTTCGCGGACGATGTCGCAGCCGCCCACGAACTCGCCCTTGACGTAGAGCTGGGGGATGGTCGGCCAGTTGGCGAAATCCTTGATGCCCTGGCGGATGTCATCGTTCTCGAGGACGTTGACGCCCTTGAACTTCACACCCAGCTGGGACAGCACCTGAACCACGGCGGCGGAGAAACCGCACTGCGGGAAGGCCGGCGAGCCCTTCATGAACAGCACGACGGAGTTCTCGTCGAGTTCGGCCTGGATCTTGGAAAAAACCGGATTGTCACTCATGTAACGTCGCCCCTTTCACTGGGTCTGATGCGCTTGCACATCCTCGTTCGGCCCTAAAGACCAAGGTGCCTCGTCGGGTAAACATAGGGGTGCCGGGGGGAGTGCGTCAATATCGCGCGGTTGGTCCTGTTTGCCAAGGGGCTCGGCGGCGCGGCCAGGAATAAACGATGATGCCCGCCCAGATCAGCCCGAAGGTCATGGCGTGGACGGGCGTGAACGTCTCGCGCAGGAAGATCGTCGCCAGAAGGAACTGGATGGTCGGGTTGAGATAGAACATCAGGCCCACGGTGGACAGCCGCAGGCGCCGCGCCCCGAACGTGTACAGGAACAGGGGCAGGGCGGTCATCACGGGGGTGCCGATCACCAGCATGGCGGCCACGAACGCCCCCTGGTGGGGGAACGAGGCGACGCCGCTGGCCTCCATCCAGACCAGGAAGGCGAGGGCAAAGGGCAGGACGATCAAGGTCTCGACGAACAGCCCGACCAGGCTTTCGGTCGGCGCGATCTTGCGCAGCAGGCCATAGACCGCGAACGACGTGGACAGGACCAGCGATATCCACGGCACGGTGCCCAGGCCGACCACCAGGACCGCCACGCCCGCCACCACCAGCCCCAGGGCGACGCCCTGGCGGCGGCTGAAGCGCTCCTTGAGGAACGCCGCGCCCAGCACCACGCTGACCAGCGGCAGGACGTAGTAGCCCAGGCTGGCCTGCAGGGTCTGCCCCGTGGTCACCGCATGGACGAACACCAGCCAGTTCAGGGTGACGGTGAACGCCGACCCGACGAACACCAGCAGCGCCTTGGGACGCCGCAGGATGGCGATGACCTCGGGCATCTGGCCGCGCAGGGCGAGGATCACCCCGACCGCAACGGCGCTCCACACGATGCGGTGGGCGACCACCTCGTGCGGCGGCACCATGGCCAGGGCCAGGAAGAACAACGGCGACACGCCCCACACGCCGCAGGCCGCCGCGGCGGCGAAAAAGCCGGCGCGGGTCCGGGCGGGATCGGGTGGGGGAGGGGGCATGTCTTTCCTCTGAGAGAGAGCCGGGCGCTGCCCGGACCCGCCAAGGGCCATTGGCCCTTGGAACCCGTGTGTTGGTACTGCCTTGCGCCGCAGGCATTTTTTCAACGGGCAGGGGATATGCGCTGCGCGCGGCAGGAAAAGCACCATTATCGAGGTCCAGGAGGCCGCGCCTCCTGGCGGGTGCGGGCAGAGCCCGCTTTGGACGAAAAAAGCGGCGCCGGAACGATGTCCCGACGCCGCTGTCGCCTCGTGCCTCTGGCTGCGGTTTACGCCGGCGCCTGGGTCTGCAGGGCCAGGGCGTGGAGTTCGCCGCCCATTTTGCCCTTGAGCGCGGCATAGACCATCTGGTGCTGCTGCACTCGGCTCTTGCCTTCAAAGGCCTTGGACACCACGAGGGCGGCGTAGTGGTCGCCGTCGCCGCGCAGGTCCTCGATGGTCACTTCGGCATCAGGGAAGGCTTCCTTGATGAGCTTCTCGATCTCGCTGGCTTCCATCGCCATGTACGGTGTCTCCTCGGAGCGGTTGGCTGGGGGAGCCTTATATTAACCCAGGTTGGCCGCCATGTACGACGGCAGCCAGCCTTCGTGCGCGTTCCGCAGATCGGCCACTGCCGGGCCGGCCTGATCGTTGACGGCAATGGCGAGGCCGCCGGTAACGCCGATGGTGCGGGCGGAAACCCCCGCAGCGTCGGCCTTGCTCAGCAGATCGGCCAGACCGTTTTCCGGAACGGTTACAATGTAGCGCCCTTGGTCCTCGCCGAACAGCGCTGCGTGCAGCGCACCGCCGAAATCGACCGACAGGGTGGCCCCGATGCCCGACGCCATGGCCATTTCCGCCACCGCGACCAGCAGGCCGCCGTCGGACACGTCATGCACGGCGGTCAGGGCGCCGCCGGTGATGAGGCCGCGCACGAAGTCGCCGGTGACGCGTTCCTGGGCCAGATCGACCGGCGGCGGAGCGCCTTCCTCTCGGTTGGCGAGTTCGCGCAGGTAGATGGACTGGCCCAGCCAGCCGGTGCGGTCGCCCTGGCCGATCACCACGATGGCCTCGCTCGGCGCCTTGAAGGCGACGGTGGTCATGGTGTCGATGTCGTCGAGCAGGCCGACGGCGCCGATCGCCGGGGTCGGCAGGATGGCCTGGCCGGCGGTCTCGTTGTACAGCGACACGTTGCCCGACACGACCGGGAAGTCCAGCGCCACGCAGGCGTCGGAGATGCCCTGGCAGGAGCCCACGAACTGGCCCATGATCAGCGGCTTTTCCGGGTTGCCGAAGTTCATGTTGTCTGTGATCGCCAGCGGACGGCCGCCGACGGCGGTGATGTTGCGCCATGCCTCGGCCACGGCCTGACGGCCACCCTGGACCGGGTCGGCCTTGACGTAGCGCGGGGTGCAGTCGGTGGTCATGGCAAGGCCACGGTTGGTGCCGTGCAGGCGCACGACGGCGGCGTCGCCGCCGGGGCGCTGGACGGTATCGCCCATGACCATGTGGTCGTACTGCTCCCAGATCCAGCGGCGGCTGGCGATGTCGGGGCTGGCGAGCAGGGCCGGCAGAGCCAGGGTCCAGTCGGTTTCCGGCACGTCGGAGGCCTGGATTTCCGGCAGCTTGGGGCTTTCGACCCAGGGGCGGTCGTATTCGGGCGAGGCGGCGGCCAGCGGGTCGATCGGCAGATCGCCGACCACCTCGCCGTGCCACTTCAGCACCATCCGGCCGCTGTCGGTCAGCGTTCCGATGATGGCGAAGTCCAGCTCCCACTTTTCGAAGATGGCCCGCGCCATGTCTTCCTTGCCGGGCTTGAGCACGATCAGCATGCGCTCCTGCGACTCCGAGAGCATCAGCTCGTACGGGGTCATGCCGGCTTCGCGCATGGGGACCTTGTCGAGGTCCAGCTCCACGCCCATGCCGCCCTTGGACGCCATTTCGAACGAGGAGGAGGTCAGGCCCGCGGCGCCCATGTCCTGAATGGCGACGATGGCGTCGGTGTCCATCAGCTCCAGGCAGGCCTCGATCAGCAGCTTTTCGGTGAACGGGTCGCCGACCTGGACGGTGGGGCGCTTTTCCTCGGAGTCGGCGTTGAATTCGGCCGAGGCCATGGTGGCGCCGTGGATGCCGTCACGGCCGGTCTTGGAGCCCACGTAGACGACCGGGTTGCCGATGCCGGCGGCGGCCGAATAGAAGATCTTGTCCTGCTGGGCGACGCCCACGGTCATGGCGTTGACCAGGATGTTGCCGTTGTAGGACGGGTGGAAGTTGACCTCGCCGCCCACGGTCGGCACGCCGACGCAGTTGCCATAGCCGCCGATGCCGGCGATCACGCCGGAAATCAGGTGGCGGGTCTTGGGATGGTCGGGGCTGCCGAAGCGCAGGGCGTTCAGGTTGGCGACGGGGCGCGCGCCCATTGTGAACACGTCGCGCAGGATGCCGCCGACGCCGGTCGCCGCGCCCTGATAGGGCTCGATGAAGGACGGGTGGTTGTGGCTTTCCATCTTGAAGATGGCGGCCAGGCCGTCGCCGATGTCGATGACGCCGGCGTTCTCGCCGGGGCCGCAGATGACCCAGGGCGCCGTGGTCGGCAGGGTCTTCAGCCACTTCTTCGACGACTTGTAGGAGCAATGCTCCGACCACATGACGGAGAAGATGCCCAGCTCGGTCAGGTTGGGCTCGCGGCCCATGATCTCCAGGACCAGCCTGTACTCGTCTTTGCTCAGGCCGTGCTGGGCGACGACTTCGGGGGTAATCTCGCTCACGACAGGGCCTCCACCAGCGAATCGAACATGGGCTTGCCGTCGGTGCCGCCCAGGCGGGCATCGGCCAGACGCTCGGGGTGGGGCATCATGCCCAGCACGTTGCCCTTTTCGGACAGGATGCCGGCGATGTCGCGCTGGCTGCCGTTGGGGTTGGAGGCATAGCGGAACGCCACGCGGCCTTCGCCCTCCAGGCGGTCCAGGGTGGCGGCGTCGGCGAAGTAGTTGCCGTCGTGGTGGGCCACCGGAACGCGGATGGTCTGGCCCTTGGCATAGCCACGGGTGAAGTCGGTGTCGGCGTTGTCGACGGTGAGGTCGACGTCGCGGCAGATGAACTTCAGGTCCGCGTTGCGCATCAGGGCGCCCGGCAGCAGGCCGCTTTCGCACAGGATCTGGAAGCCGTTGCAGATGCCCAGCACCCGCGCGCCCTCGTCGGCCCGCTTCTTGACCGCCTGCATGATCGGCGAATGGGCCGCCATGGCCCCGCACCGCAGGTAGTCCCCATAGGAAAAGCCGCCGGGCACCACGATCAGGTCGAGGCCGGCGGGCAGGTCGGTGTCACGATGCCACAGCATGAGCGGCGGCTTGCCCAGGCTCTGTTCGACGGCGACCTTGGCGTCACGGTCGCAGTTGGAGCCGGGGAACACGATGACGGCGGCTTTCATCGGCGGGGGCTTTCTCCGGGAGGGTCAAAAGAGGCTGAACTTAAGCCTCGATCTCAACCGTGTAGTTCTCGATGACGGTGTTGGCGAGCAACTCGCGGCACATCTTTTCGACCGACTCGCGGGCCTTGGCCGGGTCGGTCTCGGTCAGGTCGAGTTCGATGTACTTGCCCTGGCGGACCTCGTCGACTCCACCGAAGCCGAGCGCGGACAGGGCGTGCTGCACGGCCTTGCCCTGGGGATCGAGGACGCCGTTCTTGAGGGTGACGTGGACTTTGGCTTTCACGGCAAGACGCTCCGTAAGAAGTATTTTGAACCACAGAGACACAGAGGCACAGAGGTTTCGGAGAAAGCGGCGGCGAAGCCGCAAGACTGTCGTCGGTGCTTCCGGTGAACACCCGCGGTGCCACTGGCGACGAACCCTCTGTGTTTCTCCGTGTCTCTGTGCCTCTGTGGTTTATCACTGCATCGTGGACGGGCCCTGCATGTCGCGGGGGCCGCCTTCAAGCAGGATGCCCAGGCGGCGGGCGACTTCCTGATAGGCTTCCTCGACCCCGCCCATGTCGCGGCGGAAGCGGTCCTTGTCCATCTTCTCACCGGACTTGGAGTCCCACAGGCGGCAGTTGTCGGGGCTGATCTCGTCGGCCAGAACGATCTGGATTTCGCCGGTGTCGTGGTACAGGCGGCCGTATTCCAGCTTGAAGTCGATCAAGCGGATGCCGATGCCCAGGAACAGGCCGGTGAGGAAATCGTTGATGCGCAGCGACATGCTCAGGATCTCGTCGATCTCCTGGATGGTCGCCCAGCCGAACGCGGTGACATGTTCCTCGGACACCAGCGGGTCGTTCAGTTCGTCGTTCTTGTAGTAGTACTCGACGATCGAACGCGGCAGCGCGGTGCCTTCGGGAATGCCGAAACGCTGGCTGATGGAGCCGGCCGCGACGTTGCGGATGACCACCTCGATCGGCACGATCTCGACTTCGCGCACCAACTGCTCGCGCATGTTGAGGCGGCGCACGAAGTGGGTCGGGATGCCAATTTCGCCCAGACGCTGGAACAGGAATTCCGAAATCCGGTTGTTGAGCACCCCCTTGCCGGTGATGGTGCCCTTCTTCTTGTTGTTGAACGCGGTGGCGTCGTCCTTGAAATACTGGACGAGTGTGCCGGGCTCGGGACCTTCGAAAAGAACCTTGGCCTTGCCTTCGTAAATCTGTCTGCGTCGTGCCATGAAGCGCCGTCCGGCCATGGCGCGCCGCCAGAACGAAGCTGCGCGCCGATTGCGAGAATGACGAGACGCGGTCCGCGCGCTTGCGCGGGACCGTTCCGCGTCCCCCCGGGAGTTCCGGTGGCATCCTATAGCAGGGGAATGGCCCGGCGACAACGCTCTGTTAAGAGGTTGGTCCCTGGCGGTCGTCTAGTCCCTGGGGCCGTCGTAGTCGGTTATCCCCTGGGTCAGGGCGAAGCAGGCCAGGCGCACGGTCTTGGGGATGTCGATGGCTTCGCCGTCGCGCTCGCCCTTTTCGTAGTACTGCACCACGCGCCGCTTGAGGCCCAGCGCCTCGGCGGCGTCCTTCTGGGACAGCTTGAGCGCCTTGCGCCAGCGTCGAAAATCCTTTGGCGTCATGACCCGCGCGTCTGAATGGCTGTTCTGCATGGCCCGGATGATGCCCTGATTCGGGCGCGGCGCCAAGAATAATGCGCACGCTGTGCGTCTCTGCCCTTGAAAACGCGCACACCGTGCGCCATAATAAGATCACCGAAACAACAAGAGCCCCGCTCAGACGCCCAGCGTTTGTGGGAGCCCCGGTGGGAGGATGGCCATGGGCCGCGATATCTACGTCATGAACCGGAGGGCCTATGAAGGGCGCTCCATCCTGACCCGCCCGAGCGGGGCCGGAGCACAGCGCGAGGCGGTCAGCCCACTCGACCTGCGCCCGGCCATCGTGTTCCGCTGCGAGGTCGGGGCAACCACCGAATGGCTGACCGACCCCGTTGCCGTGGCGCTTCTGCGACATCGCCATCCGGAAGTCGAGGTCAGCGTGCTGGCGGTCGAACGCGCGCCGGTGGTGCCGCTGCACCAGCCGCGGGCGTTCCACTAGGCCCAATCGACCGGGCCATACGGCGTCCGGTCGGGCGGCCCGGCGGCGAACAGCCACACCGGCCGCGTCGCCGGCGCCGTTTGGGCGCGTTCGGGCGAGGGCAGGGCGATCAGCGACGACGAGCGAGTCCCGAACCCGGTGTCCTTCTGCCCGGTGTCCTTCTGAAAGCACATGGCCGTGGTGCGGCCTTCGGTGATGCCTCCCGTCTCGCGCGATGCCAGCGCGGCCTTCCAGCCGTCCCACGACTCGGGTTCGGCGTCGGGGTCCGGCGCCGGCGCGGCCAGGAAGCGCGGCCGGTGCAGGGCGATGCGGGGGTCGGCCGTGGCGTCATCGACGTCGAACGCGGTCAGCATCGACAGGCCTTCGGGCAGCGGGAAAACCTCCACGCCCCGCGCCGGCGGCCCGGCGTGCCGCACCCAGAACGCATCGCGGTTGTCCGCCACCAGCATGTTGAACGGGCGGTAGGCCGTGGGGTCGAGGTCGCGCAGGGCCTCGGCGGCGTCGGCTGCATCGGCGTGGTCCAGCGCCTCCAGCACCAGTTCGCCGCGCGACCGTTTGCCCTGCTGCGGCCCCAGGGTGCCGAAGCGGTTGAGGATGCCCGCCATCATCCCGGAGTCGTTCAGCCCCAGCCACGTTCCGCCGGCCAGATCGTCCCGTCCGGCCACCACGTCGGCCCGGTCGGGCCAGTGGCGGCCCGGCGGAGTCCACGGCCGATCGGCCATCTCGTCACGGTTGGCGCCCACCACGACGGGCCATGCGTGCCCGGGTCGACGCAGGAGAACCAGGGTGCACATGGGCGGTAGCTCCTCGGTCTTGCGGTTGGTGAAGGGGGCCGCCTTAATGGGTAGCCCGCTGTGGAGGCATGGGGTTTTCCATGCGATGGTGTAAAAATAAGGTGCAACTCGGCGGGTGCTGCGGTTATAACGATGCCGCTTTCGCGCCCGGCCTTCGGGCACCATGTTATAGACCATAGTCAGGGACCGTTGGGAACACGCACCATGGCCGACGCCTTCCACGACCGCGAAAAGGCCTTTGAGGCAAAATTCCAGCTCGATCAGGAGCTGGAGTTCCGTGCCCGTGCCCGCCGTAACAGGCTGCTGGGCCTTTGGGCTGCTGAAACCATGGGCATGGCCGGCGGTGGCGCCGAAGCCTATGCCCGTCAGGTTGTGGCAGCCGACCTCGAGCACCATGGTGACGAAGGTGTCATCGCCAAGGTTCTCAAGGACCTGGAGGATCACGAGGTCGATATGACCCGGGGTCGCCTGGAGATCAAGCTCGAGAAGATGATGGTGCTCGCCCGCGAGCAGATCATGACCGAAGCCGGTTCTTCGTCCACCTGATCCGCCGGGCTGCACCGCAGTCCTGAATATCGTTCCAAGGCCGGGCCCAATGCCCGGCCTTTGGCGTGTCCGGATCCCATGCATCCCCCCCCACGCGGACAAAGAAAAGGCGCGCCCGACACGCTGGTCGGCCACGCCTTTCTTTGGGATGCGCGGGTGGCGGCTGAAAGCCGGCCTTAGGCCACGCGACCGATCTGCTTGAACTTCACCGGCACGCCAGCTTCGCTGGTCACCAGCTTGCCGTCGATGGTGCCGGCAACGTAGGAGCCGTGACCGACGTGGCGGCCGACGTACATCACCGGACGGACTTCCTTGCCATTGAAGAAGCGCTTGCCGGCTTCGCCCTTGTCACCCATCGCCGCCTTGGCGGTCTTTGAAACGGCCATTCTAATGTTCTCCATCGGGAGCCGCGACCACCGCAGCTTTGAGGGCGCATAATTAACGCAGATGGCGCCCATGAGAATACTATTCTGAAGGTTAAGTTCCGATTTGTTGAAAACACCTGAAAAACCGGGCCTTTCAGGCGCCACCTCCCGAATGCGTCGTGCGTTGGTTATCCAGCCGATACGGCAACAGGCTCACGACACGGCTTTCGGGAGGGCGCATGGCGGGCCAACGGATCGAGGATTATGCCCTGATCGGCGACACCCACACCGCGGCGCTGGTCGGCCGCGACGGGTCCATCGACTGGCTGTGCCTGCCGCGCTTCGATGCCGGGGCGTGCTTTGCGGCCCTGGTCGGCACGCCGGACAACGGGCGCTGGAAGATCGCGCCGCGCGACGGGTTCGACCGGGTCGAGCGGTGCTACCTGGGCGACACCATGGTGCTGTCGACCGTGATGACCTGCGCATCGGGCAGCGTCGAGATCATCGACTTCATGCCCCAGGCCGAGGATTTCCATCGCGCCGATCTGGTGCGCATGGTGCGCGGCCGCAGCGGCCGGGTGACCATGGCGTTCGACCTGACCATCCGCCTGGATTACGGGCGCCTTATCCCCTGGGTGCGGCACTGTGACGAAGGCATGCGTGCGGTGGCCGGTCCCGATGCCCTGCATGTGGCGTCGCCGGTTCCCTTGCACGGCGACAACTGGCACACGGTCTGTGAGTTCGACATTGCCGAAGGGGAGACCCAGGCCTTCACCCTGACGTGGTTTCCGTCCCACGAGAGCGCTCCCAAGCCCTATGACCCGCAGCGCCTGCTCGACCTGACGCGCGAGTGGTGGCAGGCCTGGGCCGATCGCGGGCACCGCTGCACCCGCTGGCACGATGCCGTGCAACGCTCGCTGCTGACCCTGAAGGCGCTGACGTACAGCCCGACCGGGGGCATCGTCGCGGCGCCGACTGCCAGCCTGCCGGAGTGGATCGGCGGCTCGCGCAATTGGGATTACCGGTTCTGCTGGCTGCGCGACGCCGGCCTGACGCTGGCCGCCTTGCTGCGCACCGGCCACCGCGAGGAAGCCCTGGCATGGCGCGAATGGCTGCTCCGCGCCGTGGCGGGCGAGCCGTCTCAGTTGCAGATCATGTACGGCATCGCCGGTGAACGCATGATCGAGGAACGCGAACTGCCCTGGCTGGAAGGCTACGAAGGCAGCGCCCCGGTGCGGGTGGGCAACGAGGCCGCAAAGCAGTTGCAACTGGATGTCTACGGGCAGGTTCTGGACGTCTTCCACCTGACCTACCAGCAGGACGTCGAACCGGTCGGCGATGCGTGGGAGCTGCAGAAGGCGCTGCTGGCCGATCTGGCCGACAAGTGGCGGCAACCCGACGACGGCATCTGGGAGGTGCGGGCCGGCCGCCGCCACTTCGTGCACTCCAAGGTGCTGTGCTGGGTGGCCTTCGACCGCGCCATCAGGGCAGCCGAACATCTGGGCCTTGATGCCCCGGTGGAGGACTGGGCGCGGCTGCGGGCGGAGATCCATGCCGAGGTGTGCGAGCGCGGGTTCTCCGAGTCCAGGAACAGCTTCGTCCAGGCCTATGACGGCGAGGACGTGGACGCCGCCCTGTTGATGATCCCGCTGCTCGGTTTCCTGCCGCCCGACGACCCCCGGGTCATCGGCACCATCGACGCCATCCAGCGCGACCTGAAGCGCGACGGCGTGGTCTATCGCTACCGGTGGCACAAGGACGTCGACGGCATGGACCACCCGGAGGGCGGCTTCCTGGTCTGCGCCTTCTGGCTGGTCGAGGCCCTGTGCATGATCGGCCGCCAGAAGGAGGCCGAGGATCTGTTCGAAAACCTGCTCGGGCTGGCCAACGATGTCGGCCTGTACGCCGAACAGTACGACCCGCGCGAGGGCCGCCACCTGGGGAACTTCCCCCAGGCGTTCTCCCACATCGGCCTGATCTCGGCCGCCAACCGCCTGGATGCCAGGACGGAGAAGGGGCCGACTGCATAGAATATTGCGCCAAAAAAGATGAAGCGGGAACCACAGAGGCACAGAGACACAGAGAAAGTCACAGAGAGTGTGGAGCAACCGCGCCGCAGGCAATAGCTCCCTTACTGGGATTTGATGCGCTGCGCGCAGCTATTGGGACCGCAACCTCGGTGCCTTCTCTGTGTCTCTGTGCCTCTGTGGTTTATACTTCTACTTCATGCCGAACGGCCGGTCGTGGGTGAGGGAGGGGACCTTGCCGCGAACCTCGGCCACCTTGCGGGGGTCGATCTCGGCCAGGATGATGCCGGGGTCGGTTCCGGCGTCGGCCAGGACTTCGCCCCAGGGATCGACGATGATCGCATGGCCGTAGGTCTGGCGGTCGTTGACGTGGGTGCCGGTCTGGGCGGGCGAGATGACGTAGCATCCCGTCTCGATGGCGCGGGCCCGTTGCAGGACGTGCCAGTGGGCCTGGCCGGTGACGCGGGTAAAGGCGGCGGGAATGGTCAGGAAGCTCGCCCCGGCCTTGGCCAGCGCCCGGTACAGGGCCGGAAAGCGGATGTCGTAGCACACCGACAGGCCCAGACCGCCCCACGGCAGGGGCACCACCACGGCATCATGGCCGGGCTCGAAAGTCGCCGACTCACGATAGCTTTCGCCATTGCCGAGATCGACGTCGAACATGTGGATCTTGTCGTAGCGCCCGGCGATCTCGCCGTCGGGCGACACCACGTAGGTGCGGTTGGCGATGCGGTCGTTTGGCAACAGGATGGACAGCGTGCCGCAGTGCAACCAGATGCCCAGCTCCTGCGCCAGCGCGCGGAAGGCGGCCAGGCCGGGGTGGTCAGCCTCCGTCCGCGCCTTGGCGACGATGTTGGTGCGGCCCCATTCCATCATGGTGACGTTTTCGGGCATGAACACCATGTGCGCCCCCTCCGCGCGCGCCTGACGGGTCAGGCGCACGGCTTCGGCGATGTTGGCGTCCATGTCGTTGCCGGCGTTGACCTGGATGCAGGCGGCGGTGAAGGGGGCGTCGATCATGGCCGGCTCAGCCCCGCAGCAGAGAGTCGAGTTCGCCGCGACGGTCCAGCATGTGGATGCCGTCGCAGTCGCCGATGTGTTCGCCGTCCACGAAGATCTGCGGCACGGTGTGCTGGCCGCCGGAGCGCTTCATCATCTCGGACCGCCGCGACGGGTCGAGGGCGACGTTTATTTCCTCGTAGGCGACGCCCTTGCGGTCCAGGAGCGCCTTGGCGCGGTGGCAGTACGGGCAGTACGGCGAGCTGAAGATCTCGACGCGGGGCATGAACATCTCCGGGTTCCTGGTTTCGATGCTGCTAATATAGCCTGTCATTCGACGCGCGCCAGAGTCAGCACGTCAACCGACCGGGCTCCGGCAGCCAGAAGGGTGCGGGCGCACTCGCCGACGGTGGCGCCGGTGGTCAGGACGTCGTCGATCAGGACGACCGCCTTGCCGTCCACGGCCTTGGGGCGGCGCACGACGAACGCGCCGCGCACGTTGCGGGATCGTCCACCATGCCCGAAGCTGCCTTGGGACACCGTGCGGCGCACGCGGACCAGGGCGTCGGGGGCGTAGGACAGGCCGCTCAGCCGGGCGATGCGGGCGCCCAGCAGGGCCGCCTGGTTGTAGCGCCGGGTGAACAGGCGCCAGCGGTGCAGGGGGACGGGCACCACGACATCCGCCCCGGTCAGAAGGTCGGCCCCGGCGCGGACCATCCAGCGGGCGTAGGCGGGGGCGGCCTCGATGCGGTCGGCGTATTTGAACCGCAGCACCAGGGCGCGGCTGCCCTCATCATAGAGGAACGCCGCCCGGGCCCGGCCCCACACGGGCTGATGCCCGACGCAGGCGCCGCACAGCGTGTCGCCAGCCCCGTCAGGCAGGGGCGTCCCGCAGCACGCGCAGTGCGGCGGCGCAATGAAGCGGACGCCGGAAAAACAGGTCGAGCACAGCGCGCCGGTCGACTCGACCATGGCTCCGCAGCCCAGGCACAGGGGCGGCAGCACGAGGTCGAGCAGGCGGCGGCCGACCCCGGTGAGATTCATGGTATCAGGCGCATCGGAAAAGGACTCCATGAGGCAGGCCGAGTGTCGTTTGCGTCCTCAAACGCGTCAACATCCCTTCCCATCGCCGCCGACGATGCCATATAAGGCCCCATGTCCGAGAGCATGACCATCTTCGACCGCGCCTCCGTGCGCCGCCACCGCGACCGTGCGGCGGCGGGCCTGGATGGCTACGGCTTCCTGTTCGACGAGGTGGCCGACCGCCTGGCCGACCGCCTGGACGACGTCACCCGCACGTTCCCGGTGGCCGCCGACCTCGGCGGGCGCACCGGCACCCTGGCCCGCACCCTGACCGGTCGGAAGGGCATTGAAACCCTGGTGACCTGCGACATCTCGGCCGAGATGGCCGTGCGGGCGCCGGCTCCGGCGGTGGTGTGCGACGACGAATTCCTGCCCTTCGCGCCGGCCAGCCTGGACCTTCTGGTGTCCAACCTCAGCCTGCACTGGGTCAACGACTTGCCGGGGCTGCTGGTCCAGGCCCGCCGCGCGCTCAAGCCCGATGGGCTGTTCCTGGCCGCGCTGCTCGGCGGCGAGACGTTGCGCGAACTGCGCGACGCCCTGGCCGAGGCCGAGATCGAGGGCGAGGGCGGCCTGTCGCCGCGCGTGTCGCCGTTCGCCGACGTGCGCGATTGCGGCGCCTTGCTCCAGCGCGCCGGGTTCGCCCTGCCGGTGGTCGACAGCGACACCATCACCGTAAGCTATGAAACCCCGCTGGCCCTGATGCGCGACCTGCGCGGCATGGGCGAGACCAACGCGGTGATCGAACGCCGCAAGACGGTATCGCGCCGGGCCACGCTGCTCGACGCCGCCCGCCGCTATGCCGACCGCCACACCGATGCCGAGGGCCGCGTGCCGGCCACGTTCCAGGTCGTGTGGCTGACCGCCTGGGCGCCGTCGGCCGACCAGCCCAAACCCAAAAAGCCGGGCAGCGCCACCGTCCGCCTGGAAGACGCTTTAAAAGCGCAGCCCCAGTTGAACGTGCAGCCCCTGGGCCTCGACGCGCCCGACCGGAAAGGCTAGGCTTGCCGCCATGAGATTCACCACACCGCTCGTCAAGGGCACGCTCATCAAGCGCTACAAGCGTTTCCTCGCCGATGTGACGCTGGAGGACGGCTCCGTCGTCACCGCCCACACCGCCAATTCAGGCTCCATGCTGGGCTGCTGCGCTCCGGGGTCCGAGGTATGGCTTTCGCCGGCCAACAACCCGGCGCGCAAGCTGCAATGGACCTGGGAACTGGTCCGCGCGGACGGCCGCCTGATCGGCATCAACACCAGCCACCCCAACGCCCTGGCGGCCGAGGCGGTGATGGCCGGGGCCATCCCGCAACTTGCCGGGTATGAGTCGGTGCGGCGCGAGGTCAAGTACGGCCAGAACTCGCGCATCGACCTGCTGCTGTCGGGCGCCGGCCGCCCGGACTGCTATGTCGAGGTCAAGAACGTCACCCTGTTCCGCGACGGCCATGCCGAATTCCCCGATGCCGTGACGGCGCGCGGTGCCAAGCACCTGCGGGAACTGGCCGACATGGTTGCCGAGGGAAAGCGCGCCGTGATGCTCTACATGGTCCAGCGCGAGCGGGGCGATGTGGCGGGATTCCGGGTCGCGCACGATATTGATCCGGCCTACGCCGCCGGGCTGCGGGTCGCGCTGGCGGCCGGCGTGGAAGCGCTGTGCCACACCTGCGTCGTGACCACCGAAGGCATCGAGGTCGGCGCACCGCTGCCTCTGGCGGCCGAAGAAGTGGCCGCGTAACATCTGATGACACTGTTGAAACCGGGACAGCCGCGATGACCAAGACCGCCCGCCACGTTGAGCACATCCCCCTGCACGGGCCAGACGACTTTGCGGCCATGCGCAAGGCCGGTCGCTTCGCCGCCGAAGTGCTGGACTACATCACGCCATTCGTCAAACCGGGCGTCACCACGGGTGAACTCGACGACCTGGTGGCGACCTATGTGACCGGGCACGGCCACACCAACGGGCCGCTGGGTTACCGCGGCTTTCCGCGGTCGATCTGCACGTCGATCAACCACGTCGTCTGCCACGGCATTCCCGGCGACAAGAAGCTGCGCGACGGTGATGTGGTCAACATCGACGTCACTCCGATCGTCGACGGGTGGTATGGCGACTCCAGCCGCATGTACTTTGTCGGCGAGTCCACCGTGAAGTCCCGCCGGCTGGTCGAAGTGACCTACGAATGCCTGATGAAGGGCATCGAGGCGGTGCGTCCGGGCGCCACCCTGGGCGACATCGGCCACGCCATCCAGACCTACGCCGAACAGAACCGCTTCACCGTGGTGCGCGATTTCTGCGGCCACGGCATCGGCCAGACCTTCCATTCGGCGCCCAGCGTGCTGCACTACGGCCGTCCCGGCACCGGCGATGTGCTGGAGGCGGGCATGATCTTCACCATCGAACCGATGATCAACGCCGGCCGCGCGGAAACCAAGATCCTGGCCGACGGCTGGACCGCGGTGACCAAGGACAGGTCCCTGTCCGCCCAGTTCGAGCACACCATCGGCGTCACCGCCGACGGCTGCGAGATCTTCACCCTGTCGCCCAAGGGCTGGCACTGCCCGCCCTACGAAGGCGCCTGAGAGGACGGAGAGGGCGATGGCCGAGGGGGGCGATCTTCTGAACGACGATGCGGCGGCGCCGGATGATCCGGCGGCGCGCAAGCCCCACTATCACGGCCACCGCGACCGTCTGCGGGCCAAGTTCCTGTCCGCCGTGCGGGCCGACACGCCCGACGCCGTGGCCGATTACGAACTTCTGGAACTGCTGCTGTTCCTGGCCATCCCGCAGCGCGACGTGAAGCCGCTGGCCAAGGAACTGATCGCCCGGTTCGGCAGCCTGGGCAAGGTGTTCTCGGCCAGCCCCGACCAACTCATGCAGGTCAAGGGCATCAAGGAAAACGGCGTGGCGGCGCTGAAGGCGGTGCAGGTGGCGGCCATCCACCTCATCCGCGAGGATGTCATGGGCCAGCCGGTGCTGAGTTCGTGGGATCGCCTGCTGGACTATTGTCACGCCGCCATGGCGTACCGCGAGACCGAACAGTTCCGCATTCTGTTCCTGGACCGCAAGAACCGTCTGATCGCCGACGAACTGCAGCAGAAGGGCACCGTCGATCACACGCCGGTCTATCCGCGCGAAGTGGTCAAGCGGGCCCTGGAACTGCAGGCCAGCGCAGTGATCCTGGTCCACAACCACCCCAGCGGCGATCCCCAGCCGTCCAAGGCCGACATCGACATGACGAAGGTCATCCAGAACGCCATGCAGCCCCTCGGATTGGTTCTGCACGACCACGTGGTCATCGGTCGGTCGGGCTACTGTTCGTTCCGCGCCGACGGGCTGCTCTAGGCGGGCGCCGGCCTGATCGCGGCCGCAAGCCTATAGGCCACGGCGAACACCTTGGCGGCGACGCCCGCCGTCATGCGATGGAGGGCGCGCGTGCGCTCGTCGTCGGGGGCGATGCGCAGGGCTGCCTCCGTGTGCTCGCGCGCCAGCCCGAGGCGGCCGCACTTCAGGTGGATCCGGGCGGCGATGCGGTGGCCTTCGACACCCAAGGGGGCGGCAGGGTCGAGCGAGTCGATGTCTCGCCGGGCGGCATCCAGCGCGCCAAGCTCGAGGAAGATGTTGGCGCGCTGAAGCCTCTCCTTTTGCGACATGCCCTTGCCCTGGATGGCGTCGCACACCTTGGCCCGCAGAACCTGGGGGCTGCCCACACCCGCCTTGCCAGCGTCCAGAAAGGCCAGCGCGGCGTGCAGGCAGCCCTGCATCCGCAGGGCTCTGACCAGCGCGCCATATCCCTGCTCCACCACCGTCTCGTGCGGCGGGCGGTTGTCGCGCAGGCGTTTTAGGGCCAGATCGCGCCGCCGGGGATCGAAGCCGAAGGCGTTGAGGCTTTCCGAGGAGGGGTCCCAGGAGCCGGTCATCACGGCGTCATTGATGCGGCCGTCCACGGCGCACTCGACGGCGATCCTCTCCTCCAGATCGGGGTCGAGGGGCAGGCCGCCCGTGTTGCGCACGCGGCGCGCCGCGATCTCGGTCGGTGCCTCCAGCCACCGCATCAGGTCGGGCATCTGGTCGTTCAGCCTGTCCGTCGACAGGGTGAAGCGGAAGCATTGCAGGATGCTGATGGTCTTTTCCTCCAGCGTCCCGGCGTGGTCGGCGATGAAGGTGGGGAAGCGGGCGCGGAGGTTGGTGGCAACGGGCGAGTTCTCAATCCGCACCCGGACGTTGGCCTCGTTCCGGAAGCGCTGCCGCGACTGCGTCGCGTGTACCTTGCGAGACTTGTAGTGCTTGACGGGATCGCGCGTGATGAACACGAAATCGGCGTCCATCCCGGGCGGCAGGGAGTGCAGGGTCGTCTCGTTAACGCCATGCCCGTAAAGCAGGCGGGCGGCGGCGAGGTCCCCCGGTCCCAGTTCCTCGGGGATGCGCTCCCCCTGGAAGAAGCGGTGGACCCGCGAGGCCGCGCCAAGGGGAATGACCGCGGCCGCGCCAAGGGTCGTATGGATATGCCCCGAAAGCGTGCTGCCGCCCGTCTTGGCGCAATGATACCCGACCAGCAATTTCGTCACCGCCGTCTCCATGGACTCGGGGAATCGGAGCGGGAGACTACCGTGGCGGAACCGCAAACGTCCATGGGGCAGTGCGGGGAGGCGCCGTGCGCCGGCCGGCGGGAGCGGGCGGGGGATTTCGCTCGCCGCTATCGGAAGATGCTGTTGAAACACGACGAATGGGGTAATACTTTGGATTCGACCCTGAGCAGATCGGAAGCCTGGCCGTGAAAGAATCATACACGTCGATTGTCCAGTTGATCGAGCGCCTGCATCGCCATTTCCTGGACGTCCTGCGCACGGAGTTGCGCCGCCTCGGCATCGAGGACATCAATGCCGTTCAGGCCTTGCTGCTCGCCAACATCGGTGAGGACGACGTGGTCATCCGCGACCTCAAGGACCGCGGCTACTATCACGGGTCCAACGTGTCCTACAACATCAAGAAGCTGACCGAGATGGACTACATCCATCAGGAACGCGACGTGCATGACCGCCGGGCCGTGCGCCTGAAGCTGTCGGCCAAGGGCCTGGACTTGTGCGACCGGATCCGGGAACTCCAGGACCACCTGACCGCCGACCTCGAAAAGTCCGGCGTGACGCCGCCCGCCATGGGCACGGCCATCGATGCCTTGCAGGGCGTGGAGCGGACCTGGACCAACTACATCCGCTACGGCCGGCGCTAAATCCGGGTGTGCGACCCGCAGGGGCCGGTTCCGGGCCTTCGGCCGGCATTGGGTGCCGGATCCAGTTCCGGGCACACCTCGGCGAGCGGATTTTGCCGCTGGCTGAGTTCACACACGGTTTTCAGAAGAGCGTCGGCCAGCGGACACTCGGGCGAACACGCCAGCGCCCCCTGCAGCCGGCCGATGGCCGTCTCCCACCGCGTATAGCGGCTGTCCTGGCCTGCTTCTCCATTCAGCCTGACCTGCTCCACGTTGCAAGCCGGCCTGCTCCCGATAGGGCAAGGGGCCGACGGCCTCCGTACCAGGATCGGTGCTGATGTCCGGTCTTCGAAACGCGCCACGGTCGGTGCCTCCTATCATATGTGATAGGGGTACCTTACAGGAAAGCGGTGCCTGCCGGATTGAGAATCCGCGATTATACGCCCTAAGAGGCGCTGCGATGCACCATGAACCGCGTTCATTTATATTTGGCGTCGGGGTCTTCGGGCATTTCGACGCGGACACGCGCGGTATAGACGGGGTTGTTTTCGGCGTCCGCCACGACCACGATGGTCTCACCCTGGAACCGGCCCATGATGAACAGCAGGTTGGGCGATTCGATCACCACGTCGGCGATTTCGGGGTGCGACGTGACGATGGTCTTGCCGGGCACGGGCAGGTGCCGCACCTCCAGCTTGCCGAGGGTCACGATGATCGGCTCGACGGCATCGGGGTCGACCTGGGGCTTGGCCCGTTCGGCCTCTTCCCACGGCAGGACGAACTGCTGCGCGAACGCCGACGTGGCGCCCCCGGCGATGCCGCACACCAGGGCCAGCGCCGCGACGACGGCAGCCGGATTGGAACGTTTCATTGCAATCCTCTCCCCACTCCGGCGCACACGCTAGCGCAGGCGGGGGTTCGTGGCAATTGTAACGCCACGCAGGATGGCCTATTAAAGCCCCCAACTTCCAAGACAACATGCACAGGACGACGCTGCCATGATCCCGCGCTACTCCCGCCCGCAGATGGCGGCCATCTGGGCCCCGGAAAACCGCTTCCGCATCTGGTTCGAGATCGAAGCCCATGCCTGCGACGCGCAGGCCAAGCTCGGCGTCATCCCCGCCGAGGCCGCCCGCGCGGTGTGGGACCGCGGTGACGCGCCCTATTCCGAGGAACGCATCGCCCGCATCGACGAGATCGAGGCGATCACCAAGCACGACGTCATCGCCTTCACCCAGGAACTGGCCGAACTGGTCGGGCCCGAGGCGCGCTTCGTCCACCAGGGCATGACCAGCTCCGACGTGCTGGACACCTGCCTGTCGGTGCAGCTCAAGCAGGCCGCCGACCTTCTGATGTCGGACATGGGCAACCTGCTGGCCGCGCTGGAACGCCGCGCCATGGAACACAAGATGACGGTGTGCATGGGCCGCAGCCACGGCATCCATGCCGAGCCGGTCACCATGGGCCTGAAGTTCGCCGGTTTCCATGCCGAGTTCCAGCGCAACATGGTGCGCCTGCGCGCCGCCCGCGAACAGATCGCCACCTGCGCCATTTCCGGGGCCGTCGGCACCTTCGCCAACATCGATCCCTTCGTCGAGGAATACGTCGCCGAGAAGATGGGCCTGAGCGTCGAGCCGATCTCGACCCAGGTCATCCCGCGCGACCGCCATGCCGAGTTCTTCGCCGTGCTCGGCGTGATCGCCAGCTCCATCGAGCGCGTCGCCACCGAGATCCGCCACCTTCAGCGCACCGAAGTGCGCGAGGCCGAGGAGTTCTTCTCCAAGGGCCAGAAGGGCAGCTCGGCCATGCCCCACAAGCGCAACCCCATCCTGACCGAGAACCTGACCGGGCTGGCGCGCATCGTCCGCATGGCCGTCGTTCCGGCGATGGAAAACGTCGCCCTGTGGCATGAGCGCGACATCAGCCATTCCTCGGTCGAGCGCATGATCGGCCCGGACGCCACGGTGACCCTGGACTTCGCCCTGGCCCGCCTGACCAACGTCATCGACAAGCTGGTCATCTACCCCGACGCCATCGAGCGCAACCTCAACCAGATGGGCGGCCTGGTGTTCAGCCAGCGCGTCCTGCTCGCCCTGACCCAGGCCGGGCTGAGCCGCGAGGACAGCTATCGTCTGGTCCAGCGCAACGCCATGCGGGTGTGGGACGGCGAGGGCGACCTGCTGTCCAACCTGCGCACCGACGCCGAAGTGACCGCCGCCCTGTCCGAAGCCCAGCTCGAAGACCTGTTCGACCTCGGCTACCACACCAAGCACGTGGACACCATCTTCCGCCGGGTGTTCGGCAAGACGGAGTAGGGTTTTAGCGGGCTCTGCCCGCACCCGCCAGGAGGCGCGGCCTCCTGGACCGCGGGAGTGGCTTTTTTCTTCTGCCGCGCGCAGCGCCTTAAATGATTGAGGTGTGTGCCTGCGGCGCAAGGAAAGCGCAGTAAACTCACGGGTTCCAAGGGCCGCCCGGCCCTTGGCGGGTGTGGGCGGAGCCCACTTCCTTACCCCGGCAGTTCCACCGGCTCGGGCACCTTCACGCAGCAGATGCGTTCGACCACCTTGCGGCCGCATTGCCCGCCTTCGATGCCCGCCTCATAGGCGACGATCTGGAGGCCTGGGAAGGCGGTCAGCAACTCGCCGGGTTCCAGCAGGTGGGAGGGGTTGCGCGGGCGGCCGAACTGTTCGTTGCCGCGCGCGAAGGTTTCGTAGATCAGCACGCCGCCGTCGGCCACCGCGGCGCACAGGTGGGGGAACAGCGGCCGAAACAGGTAGTTGGTCACCACCACGCCGTCGAACGTCCGCCCGGCCAGCGGCCACGGGCTGCCGTTTTCCAGGTCGGCGGTCACGACCTCCGCCCGGTCGGCGAGGTCGGCCACATGCGTCGTGTCCTTGTCCACCATCGTCACCGCGTGGCCGCGTTCGAGCAGGGCGCGGGGATGACGACCGCCCCCGCAGGCGACGTCGAGCACCGTGCCGCCTTCCGGCAGCAGGGCGGCAAAGCGCAGGACCCAGGCAGACGGGGCGGACAGGTTGAGGTGTGGCGGTGCCATGCGGATGTTCCCATGTTATGGTGGCTCTGGCAGGGTATTGCCTGCGGGCCGAATGTCCACCGCTTCCCACTTTGAAACGGCATTTCGATGATCAAGTACCAGCTCGTCTGTGCCCATGACCATACCTTCGACGCGTGGTTCCGCGACAGTGCCGCCTACGACCTGCAGGCGGGCGCGGGAGAGGTCCTGTGCCCGGCCTGCGGCACGTCCGAGGTGTCGAAGGCCCTGATGACGCCGCGCCTGGCCCGCCGCAAGGGCGCCGACGAGGCTCCCCCGGCGGTCGCAGCACCCGTGCCGGCCGCTCCGCCCAAGCCCGCCATGCTGGCCGCCGCCATGGGCCAGGCCCTGCGGCAGTTGCGCGAGGTGGTCGAAAAGACCTGCGACAATGTGGGCGACAAGTTCGCCGATGAAGCCCGCAAGATTCACTACGGCGAGTCCGAGGCGCGCGGCATCTACGGCCAGACGACCCCGGAGGAGGCCGAGGACCTGCGCGACGAGGGCGTGGAGTTCGTCTCCGTCCCGTGGGCCCGGAATGACGCATGACCTTAAGGGGGAGCTGGCGACTGTTCACACGGCCGCATGTCTGGTAGGCAATTCCTCGGAAGACTGCTTGAGGGGGATGGCGTTCGCATGATGCGGGATACATGTCCGGTGTGCCAAGGCGCCACCGTTGCGTTTGAGTTCAGCAAGGCAGGCTTCGACTTGAGCCGCTGTGGCGACTGCGGCTTCTTGTTCACCAACCCGTACCCCACGCCGGCTCAGATCGAGGCGTACTACACGGCCAGCTATCGTGGCGCGTCGGCTGATTTTTATCCAAAGGCGGCCTCGCGGATGCGACGCGCGTTGGTGAAGAGTCTGCGCTTCATTCCCCACGTGATGGGGAAGCGGGTTTTGGACGTGGGCTGTGGCGGCGGCATGATGGTCAAGGCGTTCTCCCTGTGGAGTGCGAGCGCGAGCGGTCTTGATATCAGTCCGGGATCCATCGCCTATGCCCGGAAGCAGTATCCAAAGTGCCACTTCTATTGCGAATCCTTCGCGGACTTCGCCCACCGCGGAGAGACGTTCGACTTCGTGTTTTCGACGGAGCTCCTGGAGCATCTGGCCGGACCCGAGGACTTCATGGAGATGCTGCGCACAGTCACGGAGCCCGGCGGCGTCGTCTATATCGCCACGCCCGATGCCGGACACCCGGCGGTTCCGGCGACGGTGGCGGACTGGAATGACGTCTGCCCGCCCGAACACCTTCAGTTCTTCAACGCCACCAACATCCAGATCCTGTTCAAGCGTTACGGCTTCAGCCTCACCAAAGCCTTTCCGAAGAAGACCCCGGCACATTCTCTGTTGTTCCGGCGGGAGGCCGCATGAAGCGCATCATCGTTCCCGAGCGGCCCGACTGGAAAGCCAAGGCCGAAGAACTGGGCTTTGCCTTCCACACCATGTATGGCGAGCCTTATTGGCACGAGGGGGCGGCCTACGCCTTTACCCTGCGCCAGATCGAGGATGACCTGGAAGACCCCGCCACCGAGTTGCACCGCATGTGCCTGGAGGTGGTCGACCGCGCCGTGAATGACGAGGCGACGCTGTTCGCCCTGGCCATTCCGGGCGCCCACTGGGACCTGGTGCGCGATAGTTGGCAGCGCCGCGACGCCAGCCTGTATGGGCGGTTCGACCTGTTCTACGACGGCACCGGCCCGGCCAAGCTGCTGGAATACAACGCCGACACGCCGACCAGCCTTTACGAGAGCGCGTTCTTTCAGTGGCTGTGGCTGGAGGACGGCATCAAAACCGGCGTGCTGCCGGCCGACGCCGACCAGTTCAACGGCATCCAGGAACGTCTGACCGAGCGGCTGGCCGAAATCGTGCCAGCCGGCGGGATGATGCACTTCGCCTCGGTCGGCGACAGCATCGAGGACCGCCAGACCGTCCGCTATCTGGAGGACATTGCCGCGCAAGGAGGGCTCGACCCGCGCTATGTGCCGATGGACCAGATCGGCATCGACGACCAGGGCCGCTTTGCCGATACCGACGGCTGGGTCATCGACACGCTGTTCAAGCTCTATCCGTGGGAAATGATGCTGCGCGACGAGTTCGCCGAGCATCTGGCGGCCAGCGGCGCCCGTTTCGTTGAGCCGCCGTGGAAGGCCGTGCTGTCCAACAAGGGGCTGCTTGCCCTGCTGTGGGACGCCTTTCCGGGCCATCCAAACCTGCTGCCGACCTACTTCCAGACCGATCCGCGCGGCCCGGCCAACCTGACCGGCAAGACGGTGCGCAAGCCGTTGTTCTCCCGCGAGGGGGCCAACATCGAGGTGTTCGAGCCCGACGGCAGCCTGTCGGCCTCGACGGCGGGGCCTTACGGCGCCGAAGGGGCGGTGGTCCAGGCGTGGCACCCGCCGCCGGTCTTTGACGGCCACCATGCGGTGGTCGGGGCGTGGGTCGTGGGGGACACCTGCTGCGGCATCGGCCTGCGCGAGGACAGCCAGGCCATCACGCAGGACCTCAGCCGTTTCGTGCCGCATTTCATCACCGGATAGAGGGGGACCATCATCATGCTGACCGGCTTGTTTGCCTTCGTTCAGTTCTTCGGGCTGGCCATTGTGCTGACCTTCGCGTTCCAGGGCGTCTACATGCTCATCACGCCCCACAGGGAAGTGGAGCTGATCAAGGCCAACAACGCGGCCGCCGCGGTGGTCTACGTCGGCGCCCTGGCGGGCTTCGTCATTCCGCTGGCCAGCGCGCTCGCCAACGCGGTCAGCCTGCTGGACTTCGCCCTGTGGGGGCTGGTCGCGGGGGTGGTGCAGATCGTCGCCTTCCTGGTGTTCCGCCTGTTCTATCCGCGCATTTCGACCCATATAGAGGCCGGGGAAATGGCCGTCGCCCTGAAGCTCGCCGGATGGAGCGTGGCGGTCGGCCTGCTCAACGGCGCGAGCATGACCTATTGAGGTTGGAGAGACCGATGAAGCGTTCCAGACGTGTCGCCCTGACCGGCCTGATGGCCTCGACCGCCATCGCGCTGTCGGCCTGTGGCGAGGAAGAGGTGCCCATCCAGGCTTATGCCTCGGTCGACCAGTGCGTCACCGACGGCCTGTTCGACCGCGCCACCTGCGGCGAAATGCTGGGCCAGGCGATGGAGGTCCACCAGCAGGCCGCGCCGCGCTACGACAGCGCCCAGTTGTGCGAGGAGCAGTTCGGCCCCGGCCAATGCACCTACCAACCGGTCGAGATGAAACCGGCCGTCGAGGGTGAACCGGCGCCCGCAGCGGCGCCCGAACAGCAGGCCAGCGGCGGCGGCGGCGGGTTCTTCATGCCGCTGTTCATGGGCTACATGGCGGGCAAGATGATGGGCGGCGGTAGCGCCATGCCGGCCGCCATGCAGCGCAACGTCGGCGGCAGCACCTACGGCGTGCAGCCCTATTACCGCACCAACGACGGCCGCTTCACCGGCGTAAAGGGCGACCCGGTCAACGTGACCCGCAGCGGCGCCACCATGCCCAAGTCGGCCTTCACCGGCCCCCTGACCACGCCCAAGGTCGCCAACCGGACAACCGTCACCCGGACGGGCGGGTTCGGCAGCCGGCCGATGGCGTTCGGGGGGTAGGCGGGAAGGGAAGGATGGGCTCTGCCCATACCCGCCAAGGGCCTTGGCCCTTGGAACCCGTGAATGGTCCTGTGCTTTCTTTGCGCCGCAGGCATACATCCCTGCCATTTTATGCGCTGCGCGCGGCTTCATAGTCCCGAGGTCCAGGAGGCCGCGCCTCCTGGCAGGTGCGGCCAGAGCCCGCGTAAAATAACCCCCGGCGGATCGGTCCGCCGGGGGTTTCTTCTCGGTCGAGGATTACTCCTGCGCCTCATGCCCTTCGCGGGCGATTTCCATGGCCTGGGTCAGGACGGCCATGTCGCCGATATGGTTGGACAGCAGCAGGACCAGCTTGGCGTTGACGTCGGCGCTCTGGGCGTCGCTCAGGCCGCGGTGGGTTTCGATGAGCCTCTCGTAGAAGTCATCGGGGTTGGCGAAGTTGGGCTCAAGGTTCAGCGTCATGGCGGTTTCCTTGGACATATGCATTCTCACTTGCCGATGGCGCGGTTGAGCGCGGCGGCGACCTTGGCGGGGTCGAACGACCGCCAGCGGGCGGCCACGTGCTGGTCGGGGCGGATGAGGTAGGTGGTGCCGGGGGTGCCGTCGTAGCGTTCGGCGACGAGGTCCTTGGTGTCCTCGACATTGCCGCCGATGACCAGGGCCTCGACCGGAACCGGGGCGTCCTGCAGGGCGGCCAGGGCGGCCGGCGTCTCGCCGTTTTCGCTGAAATAGATCACCTTGAAGCCGCCGCCCAGGTGGTTGAGCAGCCAACCGGGTTTGCCGCCGACCTTGACCGGAGCGTCGGCGCAGTTGGTGCCGGGCGCCATGGTGCCGTGGAAGGCGTCGCTGTCCGGGGTGTTCAGCGACGACGCAACATAGGGGGTGGGCGACGACAGGCGGCCGGAGTTGACCAGCTTGCGGGCGAACGAATACTTCTGGGCGAGGTCCAGCGTGGCATCGCGGAAGGTGCGCGAGATGTTGGACTTCGGCGTGATGAAGTCGGTCGAGCGCGTGGAGTTCATGAGGTTGTCGTCGGCGGCGAACACGCGCTCCTCGTCATAGCTGTCGAGCAGGCTGTCGGGCGCCTTGCCGTCGATGACCAGCTTGAGCTTCCAGGCGAGGTTGTCGGTATCCTGGACGCCGGTGTTGGCGCCGCGCGCCCCGAACGGGCTGACCTGATGGGCGGCGTCGCCGGCGAAGAACAGGCGGCCGTAGCGGAACTTGCTCATGCGGCGGCAGGCGAACTGATAGACCGAGGCCCATTCCAGCTCGAACTCGGTGTCTTCGCCGAGCATCGCCTTGAGGCGCGGAATGATCTTTTCCGGCTTCTTTTCTTCTTCCGGGTCGGCGTTCCAGCCAAGCTGGAAGTCGATGCGCCACACGTCGTCGGACTGCTTGTGCAGCAGGACGGACTGGCCGCGATGGAACGGCGGGTTGAACCAGAACCAGCGTTCGGTCGGGAAGTCGGCCTTCATCACGACGTCGGCGATCAGGAAACGGTCCTGGAAGAACTGGCCGGTGAACTCGGCGCCGAGCATCTCGCGCACGTCGGACTTGGCGCCGTCGCAGGCGATGGCGTAGTCGGCTTCCATCTCGTAGATGCCGTCGGGCGTCTCGATGGTGAAGCGGACGTGGTCGGGGTTGTTCTTGACGCTGATGACCTTGTTCATCCAGCGGATGTCGACCAGATCCCCGAAGGCCTTGCAGCGCTCGATCAGGTATTCTTCCAGGTAGTACTGCTGGAGGTTGATGAACGCCGGCATCTTGTGGTCGTCTTCGGGCAGCAGGTCGAACTGGTAGACCAGTTCCTCGTCCCGGAACACCTTGCCGATCTTCCAGCCCACGCCCTTGTCGACCATCGGAGCGGCACAGCCCAGGCGGTCCCAGACCTCCAGCGGCCGCTTGGCATAGCACACGGCGCGCGAGCCGATGGACACGGTGTTGTTGTCGTCCAGCACCACGCAGGGGATGCCCTGAACGGCCAGATCCAGCGCCATGGTCAGGCCAATCGGCCCGCCGCCGACAATGACGGCCTTCTTGCGCACGACCTGCCCGGACTTCTGCTCGGGCGGCTGCACATAGGGGAATTCGGGATAGGCATAGGTCTTGAGCATGGGTGTTCCCTCGGTGTGGCTGTTGGTGCCTTGATAGTTTCATTTGATACTATCAGCCGAGGGGAAGGCAAGGGCTAACACGGCGCGGATGCGCGTTCGCTGGAACGGGATTTCGGGGAGTGGAATAGGGGGGGCCTCTAGAAGGTGTCGCGGTTCCCTGCGCATCGTGGCTGGAGCTTAATCGCGCAATGACAGAGAGTTCCTCAATGAGTATTCTTCCTAAGGTTATGCAGGAGGATGGCCATGACGAAGTCTGTTTATCCGTTCCACTCGGAAAGTGAGAAAGACTACTACGCGTGGATCGGACTTTATGTCAGTTCTTGGGCAGCGCTTGAAACGGGCATTGATCGCGCCGTTGACGCGGTCTACCGCTTTCTGGATGGTGTGAGTATCGAAACTCGCCGCCCAACCGCCTTGAAAGCTAAACTGCGGTTCTTGCGACGGGCGCTACGGAAGGATGATCGGTTGTCACGGTACCATGAGGCGCTTGAGAAATTGCTCTCTCTAGTGGAGGCGGAATCGGATTTCCGTCACAGCATCGTGCATGGAGCTAAAATCAATCATTTAAAGGTAGAACCACATTATAGCGTCTTGAAACGGGAAACAAAAGGCGGGATTGAGAAGATATTATCAGTCAGTCGCGCAGACGTTGAAAGGCGGTACAACGAAGTTGGGGATTTATCGATGGGCATAATAGCGCTCAATAACGCGCTGATTGATATTGCAGAAAAGAGCGTCGAGCAACGCTTCGGCGCCCGCGATGCCGAGGTAGATTAGCGCCTGAAGATTTATCAGCCAGCTGACATTAGGGCAGCATCCAATATCTGGTGAATGCCAAACTTCAGCCGGCAGGAGCGCAGGGATCCTGCCGGCTGGTTCGGGAAAGAACGCTTACTTCTTGCGCAAATCCACCACCCGCTTCGCCTTGCCCTGGCTGCGTTCGATGGCGCCGGGGTTTTCCACCGTGATCTTGGTGGACACCCCGATCAGCGACTTGATGTGGTGCTGCAGGTCCTTGCCGGCGGCCGCTGCGGCGCTGTCGTCCAGCAGGCCCTGGCGCATTTCCACGCGGACGGCGAGGTCGTCCATGTGGCCGGTGCGGGACACGATCAGCTGGTAGTGCGGGGACAGGCGCTCGTCCTTGCAGATGAGTTCCTCGATCTGGGTCGGGAACACGTTGACGCCGCGGATGATGAGCATGTCGTCCGACCGGCCGGTGATCTTTTCGATGCGGCGCATGGAGCGCGCCGTGCCGGGCAGCAGGCGGGTCAGGTCGCGGGTGCGGTAGCGGATGCAGGGCATCGCTTCCTTGGTCAGCGAGGTGAAGACCAGTTCGCCCATCTCGCCGTCGGGCACCGGCTCGCCGGTCTCGGGGTTGACGATTTCCGGGTAGAAATGGTCTTCCCAGATGGTCAGGCCGTCCTTGGTTTCGGCGCACTCGATGCCGACGCCCGGTCCGATGACCTCGGACAGGCCATAGATGTCGATGGCGTCGATGCCCAGTCGGTTCTCAAGCTCGAAGCGCATCTCGTTGGTCCAAGGCTCGGCGCCGAAGATGCCGATCTTGAGCGAGCAATCGCGCGGGTCCATGCCCTGGCGTTCCATCTCGTCGGCGATCACCAGCATGTAGCTGGGCGTCACCATGATGATGTCCGGCTCGAAGTCGGTGATGATCTGGACCTGCTTTTCGGTCTGGCCGCCGGACATGGGAATGACGGTGCAGCCCAGGGCCTCGGCCCCGTAGTGGGCGCCCAGGCCGCCGGTGAACAGGCCGTAGCCGTAGGAGATGTGCGCCTTCATGTTGCGGCGCCCGCCGGCGGCGCGGATGGAGCGCGCCATGACCCGCGACCACATGGAGATGTCGGCCTGGGTGTAGCCGACCACGATGGGCTTGCCGGTGGTGCCGGACGAGGCGTGGACGCGCACGACCTCGGCCATGGGCACGGCGAACATGCCGAACGGGTAGGTGTCGCGCAGGTCGGTCTTGGTGCTGAACGGGAACTTGTGCAGGTCCGACAGGTGCTTGAAATCGTCGGGGTGGATGCCCTTTGCATCGCACTTGTTCTTGAAGTGCGGGACGTTCTCGTAGGTGTGGCGCAGCGACCACTTCATGCGGCGGGTCTGGATCGAGGTGATCTCATCGCGGGACGCGATCTCGATCGGATCGAGTTCGTGTTCCAGCGGACGCTTGGTGACATCCATGTTCATTCCCTCCTGGGGGTGTTTTGTTCGTTACTGAGAAAGGTCCGCTCAGACCCGTTCGATAATCATGGCGATGCCCTGGCCGACGCCAATGCACATGGTGCACAGGGCATAGCGGCCCTGGCGGTTGTGCAGCTCGGTCATGGCGGTGGTGATGAGGCGCGCTCCGCTCATGCCCAGCGGATGCCCCAGGGCGATGGCCCCGCCGTTCGGATTGACGTGGGCGTTGTCGTCCGGCAGGCCGAGGTCGCGCAGCACGGCCAGGGCCTGGCTGGCGAAGGCCTCGTTCAGTTCGATGACGTCCATCTGGTCGATGGTCAGGCCGGCCATGGCCAGCGCCTTCTTGGACGCCGGCGAGGGGCCAAAGCCCATGATGCGCGGCGGCACGCCGGCCGTTGCCATGCCGACGATGCGGGCCTTGGGAGTCAGCCCGTGCTTGCGCGCGGCCTCTTCGGAGGCCAGGACCAGCGCGCAGGCGCCGTCGTTGACGCCCGAGGCGTTGCCGGCCGTCACGCTGCCGCCCTGGCGGAACGGCGTCGGCAGCTTGGCGAGGCCTTCGAGGGTGGTGTTGGCGCGCGGATGCTCGTCGGTGTCGACCACGATGGGGTCGCCCTTGCGGGCCGGGATGACGACCGGCACGATCTCCTGGGCGAAGCGGCCCGAGGCGATGGCGGCGGCGGCGCGCTGCTGGCTGCGCAGGGCGAAGGCGTCCTGGTCCTCGCGGCTGATCTTGAAGTCCTCGGCCACATTTTCGGCCGTCTCGGGCATGGAATCCACGCCGAACTGCTTCTGCATCATCTTGTTGATGAAGCGCCAGCCGATGGTGGTGTCGTGGACCACGTTGTCGCGCGAGAACGCGGCGGTCGCCTTGGGCATGACGAAGGGCGCGCGGCTCATGCTTTCCACGCCGCCGGCGATCATCAGGCTGGTTTCGCCGGACTTGATGGCCCGCGCCGCCATGCCGGTGGCGTCCATGCCCGACCCGCACAGGCGGTTGACGGTGGTGCCCGGAACCTCGATCGGCAGCCCGGCCAGCAGGCCGGCCATGCGCGCGACGTTGCGGTTGTCCTCGCCGGCCTGGTTGGCGCAGCCGAAGATGATGTCCTCGACGGCCGCCCAGTCCACCGACGGGTTGCGCTCCATGAGCGCCTTGAGCGGCACGGTCGCCAGATCGTCGGGCCGCACGCCGGCCAGGGCGCCGCCATAGCGGCCGACGGGGGTGCGGATGGCGTCACAGATGAACGCTTCGGTCATGATGCTGTCCTGTCTTTAGCAGGGGGGACTTCAAAGTCCGGGTGGTCGCAGACGTGGCCGGCGATGCGGCGCGAGTTGCCACGGAACATGCCGATGACCACGCCGTCCTGGTTGCGCACGGTGACGTCGGTCACGCCGTTGCGGCCCTTCTGGTAGGTCTCCACGGCCTCGGCCGTCAGCACGTCGCCAAGCTTGCCGGCGTTGGTGAAGGTGATCGAGCAGCTATGCGCCACTGTATTGTAGTTGTGCGAGTTGCAGCAGTAGGCAAACGCCGTATCGCTCAGGGTGAAGCACAGGCCGCCATGCAGGATGTCGTGCCCGTTCACCATGTTCTTGGTCACGGTCATGGTCAGCGTGGCGCTGCCCGGCCCGATCTCCACCACCTCGATGCCCAGACCTTGGGCGGCGTGGTCGCGGGCGTACATGGCCTCGCGCACGGCCTCGGCGATGCGTTGTGCTTTAGCGCGATCAGCCATGGAACGAACCCCCGCCCAGCACCTTGCGACGCAGCAGGACGGACGGCCGGTAGCGGTCCTCCTTGAGGGTGTCGAACAGGTTTTCAAGGATGTCGAGCACCCGATCCAGGCCGATGTCCTCGGCCCAGGCCAGCGGCCCGCGCGGGTAGTTCACGCCCTTGGTCATGGCCAAATCCACGTCGGCGGCGCTGGCCACCCGCTGGGCCACGGCGTCGGACGCTTCGTTGGCGAGCATGGCAACCGTGCGGGCGACGATCAGGCCTGGCACGTCATCAATCACCGACACCGCAAACCCCAGCGCCTGGAAGAACCCGGTCGCGGCCTCCACGGCGGTGGGCGAGGCTTGGTCGGCGGCGGCAATGGCGATGCGCTTGGCGGTGCCGTAGTCCAGCGCGAGGTCGTAGACCACCACATCGGTGAGCATTTCCTCGGCGGCGATTTCGGTTGCCATGCGGCCGTCGGACGGCACCAGGACCACGCCGTCAACCACGATGACGCCGTCCTCGTACTCGCCTTCGTCGGCGCGGGTGACGGTCAGGCTGCTGGCCTTGATCCGGCCGTCGAGCGGCGTCTCGCCATGGACCTCGACGGCGGCCGGCGCCTTGGCCGGGGCGGCGGTGGCCGGGGCGGGCTTGGTCGCCCCCTGGGCATGGTCATAGAACCCGCGCCCGGACTTGCGGCCGAGCCACCCGGCATCGACCAGATCCTTCTGGACCAGCGACGGCAGGAAGCGCTTGTCCTTGTAATAGGCATCGAACACCGAGTTGGTCACGGCGTAGTTCACGTCGTGGCCGATCAGGTCCATCAGGTCGAACGGCCCCATGCGGAAGCCGCCACACTCGGTCAGAACCGCATCAATGGTGGCCGGGTCGGCGCCGCCTTCCTGGGTCACGCGCAGGGCCTCGGCATAGTACGGCCGGGCAACGCGGTTGACGATGAAGCCGGGGGTGGAGGCCGCGTGCACGGGCGCCTTGCCCCACGCCTTGGCGGTCGCATAGACCACGTCGGCCACGGCCGGGGCGGTGGCGACGCCGGAAATCACCTCGACCAGCGCCATCAGCGGAGCAGGGTTGAAGAAGTGCATCCCGACAAGGTTCTGCGGGCGGTGCAGGGTCGCACCGATGGCGGTGATGGACAGCGACGAGGTGTTGGTCGCGAGAATCGCGTCGTCGGCCACGGCGGCCTCGACCTCGCCGAACACCGACTGCTTGACGTCCAGGCGCTCGACGATGGCCTCGACCACCAGCTTGGCCGGGGCGAGGTCGGCCAGCGCGCCGATGACCGAAATGCGGGCCACCACGGCGTCGGCGTCGGCCTGGGTCAGCTTGCCCTTTTCGGCCAGGCGGGCCATCACCTTGGCGATGCCGTCCTTGCCTTTCTGCGCGGCGCCGTCGATGGCGTCGAACAGCAGGACCGGATGACCGGCCTGGGCGGCGACCTGGGCGATACCGGCGCCCATGGTGCCGGCGCCGATGACGCCGATGGTTGCGGAGGAGGGGAGTGCGTTGGTCATGTCAGCTCACTTGCCCTGGAAGTTCGGCTTGCGCTTGTCCATGAAGGCGGCAACGCCTTCGCGATAGTCGTCAGTGCGGCCGGCGATGGTCTGCAGGTCGCGCTCCAGGTCCAGTTGCTGGTCCAGCGTGTTGGTCGAACTGGCGCGGATGGCCTGCTTGATGAGGGCCAGGCCCTTGGTCGGCTGGGTGGCGAAGTGGGCGGCCATGGCGCCGGCCTCGGTCATCAGGGCGTCGTCGTCGACGGCCTTCCAGATCATGCCCCACTGCGCGGCCTGCTCGGCCGGCACCTTGTCGCCCAGCAGGGCAAGCGCCATGGCGCGGCTTTGGCCGACCAGACGCGGCAGGGTCCAGGTCCCGCCGGAGTCGGGGATGAGGCCGATCTTGCAGAACGCCTGGATGAAGCTCGCGCTCTTGGCGGCCAGCACGATGTCGCAGGCGAACGCCAGGTTCGCGCCGGCCCCGGCGGCCACGCCGTTGACGGCGCAGATGACCGGCATCTCAAGGCTGGTGATGGTGCGGACCAGACGGTTGTAGCCGACTTCCAGATAGGCGCCGATGTTCAGCGGCTCGTCGCCCGGCTGCACCACGCGGTCGCCCAGGTCCTGCCCGGCGCAGAAGCCGCGGCCCGACCCGGTCAGCAGCAGGCAGCGGACCGAGGCGTCCTTCTGGATGCGCTTCAGGGCGTCGGCCAGTTCCTCGTGCATCTTGGCGGTGAAGGAATTCAGCTTGTCCGGCCGGTTCAGGGTGATGGTGGCAACGCCCTCGGCGACGTCGAACAGGATGGTTTCGTAGGTCATGGCGGCGGCAGTCCCCGAAAAATCGATAGATGAAAGCTAAGGTACGCAGGGCGCTCAGCGGCCCTGGAAATCCGGTTTGCGCTTCTCCAGGAAGGCGTTCACGCCCTCCTGCTTGTCGGCGGTGGCGAAGAGCTGGCAGAAGGCCCGGCGCTCGGCGTGCAGGCCCTGTTCGAGCCCCACTTCAAACGACTTGAGCACCGCCTCCTTGGCCATGCGGACGGCCAGCGGCGGCTTGGCGGCGATGGTCGCGGCGATGGCGACGGCGCGCTCGATGGTCAGCGGGGCGGGCACCACCTCGCTCACCAGCCCTTGGGCCAGGGCGGTGCGGGCGTCCATGAAGCCGCCGGTCAGGTTCAGCAGCATGGCATTGGACTTGCCCAGCGCCAGGGTCAGGCGCTGGGTTCCGCCGGCGCCGGGAATGATGCCCAGGTTGACCTCGGGCTGGCCGAACTGCGCGGTGTCGCCGGCGATCAGGATGTCGGCGTGCATGGCAAGCTCGTTGCCGCCGCCCAGCGAGAAGCCGTTGATGGCGGCGACCATGGGTTTGGGAAAGCGGCGGATGGACTCCCACAGGCGCGGCCGGTCGTCGGTCAGGATCGAGGTTGCGGTGTGGGCGGCAAGCTCGGTGATGTCGGCCCCGGCGGCGAACACGGTCGGCCCGCCGGTCAGCACGACGCAGCGCACGGCATCGTCCGCCGTCGCCAGTCTCAGGACCTCGGCCAGTTCGCGCAGGGTCTGGGTCCGCAGGGCGTTGCGCGCCTTCGGCCGGTTCAGCGTGATTTGCAGGACGTGGGGCCGCGCCCAGGCGGCCAGGATGTCCTCGCCGCCAGCGAAAGCCTCATAAGCCGCGCTCATGGACTCGTTCCTCCCGAAGTTTGGTGTCGCGGGACGTTGGCCGCCCCGTCGTAACATGAGCCGTTCCGCCGTCCCTGAAGCCAGGGGTCACCAAGCCGGTGGGGGCGGCGGAACGTTGCTGTCTAGTGATACAAAATCGTCTTGCTCAGGATAGATTTTGTAAACCTTTTCAGGCTGCCTTAGGCCGGGGGAACCGGCGGCATGGTCAGCTTCAGGGCCTTCAGGCGCGGTTCCAGGTCGGCGATCCAGCGGTTGAGCAGTTCGGCGCTGGAGTTCTTGCGCAGTCCGTACTTGCGGTACTGCGCGCCGTGGTCGCTGTCCTTGCGGCCAAACGTCGCGGCCACGCGCGGCAGCCAGTAATCGAGCGCCGCCTGGGCTTCACCGTGGGACCGGGCCCGCTCGATGGACAGCTCCAGGCCCTTGTAGCCGAGGTCGGCGTGGCGCTTCTCGCGCGTTGCGATGTCACCCATGACGCTGGCCAGCGGCGCGTAGGAACACTCGGTCAGTTCGGCCAACTGGATGGCCGACGCCGTGCCCATGACGTAGTTGAGGGTCACGGCATCCTGCCAGCCCTGCAACGGGTAATGGAACACGTTCAGGCGCTTGTCGGAGCCGACCCGGCGCACGCCAAGGTCCAGTTCGCGATCCAGGCGCGACCACCAGCAGTGGCTGCGCACGTACAGTTCGGGATTGACCCCGAACATCAGGTCCAGGACCTGAGCCGCGTGGGCGTACTTCTCGCTGACAATGCGGGCGGCAATCACCCGCTCCTTGAGGCCGGGCGCGCTGTTGATGAAGGGCACGAAGCCCGCAGCGCCCGCCATCTCGGAGTCCACGAACACGGCCATCAGCCGCATCAGTTCGCCACGATAGCCCGGCGAGAGGTCATCGCCGGCAGCAAACGATCCGCCGTTTTTCACGTGTTCGATGACCTCGGAATCCGTCTTCGCCATACCAATCGCCTCCCTGGCCTGAAATCTGTGTCACGAAGGGATACAAAAATAGACACCTTTCGCGTAATTTGGTATCACAAAAATCTGATCTGCGCGAGGCCCCGTGCAAAGATGGTTTTGGAGCGGGGTCGAATGCCGTGTTTTTTGTTCCCTGTTTCACACGTTGATCAATGAAGCCACGGTAGCAACCGCGACCGCCCACTCAAAGAGAAGAACGCCCGAGGACGTCACATGAGCAAAATCCTGATTATCGTCGGCACCGAATCCGGCAACGCGCAGATGGTCGGGGACACCCTCATGGACGAGTTCACCGCCCAGGGGCATGAAGCCGAAGTGGTGAGCGAGGGGTCCCTCGAAGACATGGACCTGGGCAACCAGGAAGTCGTGCTGCTGTGCACGTCGACCCATGGGCTCGGCGAGTTGCCCGACAACATCATCCCGCTGCACGATGACCTGGTCGAGACCAAGCCCGACCTGTCGCATCTCAAGTACGGGGTGATCGCGCTGGGCGACCAGACCTATGCCGAGACGTTCTGCAAGGCCGGCAAGATCATGGATGCCCTGCTGTCCTCGCTGGGCGCCAACAAGGTCGGCGAGCGTCTTGAAATCGATGCCTGCACCCAGCCGCTGCCCGACGAAGAGGCGATCGACTGGTCCAAGGAGTGGCTTGCCCAGGTGGGCTGAGCCAACCAGGAAATTCTGTCAGCGGAGCGGCCTCCACCCGGGGGCCCCGTCCGTTCGTGCCATGCGGACTTCGCGTCGCCGTGCACGAGATAAACTTCACGCGTCATCTTTGGGAGGAGATCGCCTGATGAGCAAAACCGCTCCGTTCGTCGAGAAGCACTCGGCAACACTCGACAAGGCCATGGACGCCGCCTTTGCGCGCGGCTACTGGTCGCAGTATCCGGAAATGCCGTCGGGCAAGGTCTATGGCGAAACCGCCAAGGCCGATGGCGAGGCCGCCTTCAAGGCCGCCATGAACAGCCCGTTCGCCCTGGACGTTCCGGGCGCCTCGGGCACCGTGGGTGCGGAGCATTCGCCGTTCGGTTTCGACCTCGGCATCACCTATCCCAAGGCCACCATCGACGGCGCCATTTCCGCCGCCGAGGCCGCCCGCAAGGGCTGGCGCCAGGCGTCGGCGCTGGAACGCGCCGTCGTGTGCGTGGAAATCCTCGACCGCATCAACAAGCGGTCGTTCGAGATGGCCTTCGCCGTCATGCACACCACCGGACAGGCCTTCATGATGGCCTTCCAGGCTGGCGGCCCGCACGCCCAGGATCGCGGCCTGGAGGCCGTGACCTATGCCTATCTGGCGCAGAAGCAGGCGCCGGCCGACGAAGTCGTGTGGGAAAAGCCGCAGGGCAAGAACCCGCCCATCGTCATGAAGAAGCGTTTCCACATCGCCCCGCGCGGCATTTCGGTGATGGTCGGCTGCGCCACGTTCCCGACCTGGAACGGCTATCCGGGCCTGTTCGCCTCGCTCGCCACCGGCAACCCGGTGATCGTGAAGCCGCACCCCAACGCCATCCTGCCGCTGGCCCTGTCGGTCAAGATCGCCCGTGAAGTTTTGATCGAGGCCGGGTTTGATCCGAACCTCGTGATCCTCGCCGCCGACGACGCCAACGCGCCGATCACCAAGGACCTGTGCCTGCGTCCCGAGGTCAAGATCATCGACTTCACCGGGTCGTCGGCGTTCGGCAACTGGCTGGAGGACAACTGCCGTCAGGCCCAGGTCTACACCGAGAAGGCCGGCGTCAACTTCGTCATCATCGAATCGACCGACGACTTCAAGGGCATGATCCGCAACCTGTCGTTCACGCTCAGCCTGTACACCGGCCAGATGTGCACGACGACGCAGAACATCTTCATCCCCAAGAACGGCATCGACACCGACCAGGGCCCCAAGACCTTCGCCGAAGTGTCCCAGGCGCTGGCCGACGGGGTGTCCAAGTTCCTGTCCGACCCGGAACGCGCGGTCGAGGTGCTGGGCGCCGTCGGCAGCCCGGCGACGCTGGAACGTCTGGCCTCGGCCCCCAAGTCGGGCGACGTGGTCCTGGAATCCCAGGCCCTCAAGCATCCGTACCTGGGCAACGCCGTGGTCCGCACGCCGGCCATCGTCAAGCTCGACAAGAGCATGGAGAAGGTCTACTGCGAGGAATGCTTCGGCCCGGTGTCCTATGTGATCCCGGTCGATGACGGCACCGACGCCATCGAAACCGCCAAGCGCACGGTCATGCAGCACGGCGCCATCACCGCCGGCCTGTACTCGACCAAGCCCGAGGTGATCGAGGCGGCGACCGAAGCCTGCATCGACTCCCAGGTCGCCCTGTCGATCAACCTGACCGGCGGCGTGTTCGTCAACCAGACGGCGGCGTTCTCCGACTTCCACGCCACCGGCGGGAACCCGGCGGCCAACGCCTCGCTGACCGACTACGCATTCGTCGCCAACCGCTTCCGCATCGTCGGCGTCCGCGCCCCCGCGTGACGGTTCAAGTCCTGCTGACAAAGGCCGGTCCCGATGGGGCCGGCCTTTTTCGTTGAGGGCTCAGACCTGCAGCATGGCGGCATAGGCCCCGACGCCGGCCGCGAAGGGCCAAAAGCGGCTTTGGCGGTTTTCGGGCAGTTCCTCCTTCAGCACGTTCAGGATGACCGCCCCGGCCAGGAAGGCGAACAGCACGTCTACGGCGGTGTCGGGCACGTCCACCATCACCCCCAGGCCCCAGCCCAGCACCACCGCAAGCGTCAGCACCCAGCGGCCCTTGTGGTCGTACAGGATCCTGTGGTGGTCGCGGAGGGCGAAGTCGGTGGTCACGAAGTGCAGCGCCATGGCCAGGAAGAACATCACGAGCGACGCCGTGCCCTCGGTTTCCCGGTGCAGCAAGAGGTAGCCGATCAGCACGTTGTAGGTCCCGAACGCCCCGATGTGCAGCCAGAAGACCTCGGTCTCCACCTTGCGTTCGCTTCCGGTGGGCGAGCGCTGCCGCGACGTCTGTGCCGCCCGCTCCAGGCCATAGAACGCGGCGAGGCCGGCCAGGGCGATGAGGTAGATCATCTGCCCCGGATCGTTGTTGGTTTCCAGGGTGTCGGCGATGGAGCCCTGACGGTGGCTGAGTTCGGGCAGGATGTGGAGGAACACGTAGGCCACGGCGATGCCGCCGGCGAACGACAGCCAGCGGCTGCGCGGCACCACGTCGAGGAAGTGAAGCCGTCCGATGAAGATGTGCACCAGGGCGAAGCCGGCGGTGCCGACGGCGGCAATCATGGATTCAGTCATACCCGACCAACGTTGGGCAAGACCAAGCGTTTGCCCTTACGTCACCATTGCACGAACAGGTGGAACGGCCGGCCCGGCACGGTGTGGGTGGGGCTGCGGTCCAGGCTCCAGCGGTAGGCGGCCGACAGCCACATTTCCATCAGCATGCCCCACAGTTCCGGCGCCTGGGTCCACAGCGGCCGGCAGTCGGTGAGGAGGAGGGCGAGGCCCGGCGCGCCGATCATGCCGCGCAGGTCGCCCAGGCCGTCATGCAGGCCGTCCCAGGTGGCGACGAAGGTGGCCGGGAAGGGCAGCGGCTCGGCGATGCGGGCGATCAGGCCGCGCTCGTCCTCCACGCCGGCGAGGCTCGCCTGGGCCACGAACAGGTGCGCCTGACGGGCCTTGTCCTGGAACTCCCGGCCCCGGCCGGCGCCCCCGAAATGCACGCATTCCCACTGCGGGGCGCCCAGGTCCAGCCACCACATCCGCTTCTCCTTTAATGTCAGCTTCAGGCTCACATCTGCGGCCCGGCTTGGCAAGCGTGCTTGGGACCGCTATGCCTGTGGGAGAGAAAACCAAGGAGGCCACTCCCCCATGCCCTTCTATGCCATCGACGGCGTCCGGCCGGTCGTTCACCCCGATGCCTATGTGCATCCCACCGCCATCCTGATCGGCGACGTGATCGTCGGCCCCGGCGTCTACGTCGGGCCGAGCTGTTCCCTGCGCGGAGACTTCGGGCGCCTGCGCCTGGAGGAAGGCTCCAACATCCAGGACAACTGTACCATGCACGGCTTCCCGGGCACCGAAAGCGTGATCGAGAAGGACGGCCACATCGGCCACGGCGCGGTGCTGCACGGCTGCGTGGTGCGGCGCGGCGCCCTGGTCGGCATGAACAGCGTCATCATGGACAACGCGGTGATCGGCGAGGAAAGCATCGTCGCCGCCATGTGCTTCGTGAAGGCCGACATGAAGATCCCGCCGCGCTCGCTGGTGGCCGGCATCCCCGGCAAGATCCTCCGCCAGGTCAGCGACCAGGAATACGCCTGGAAGATGGACGGCACGCGGACCTACCAGGATCTTTCGCTGCGGTCCCTGCGCGGCATGGTCGAATGCCAGCCCCTGACGGCGCTCGAGGAAAATCGCCCGGCCCTGCAGTCCGGCGACACCAAGCCGTTGTATGAGATGAAGAAGTAGGGGGCTACTTCATCCATCCCATCCTGAACGCGAACACCGTTACCAGCGGCAGGACGGTGAACAGGACGAGGTCGCGGGCCGCCGTGCCGATGCCCTGGCCGAGGAGGACCATGTCGGCGATCTCGATCAGCAGGCCGGCGATCAGGACCGGCAGAAAGGCCCACCACGCCTTGATCGACTGGCGGAAGACCAGCAACGTGATCAGGAACACGAGGTAACCGACGATGATCTGCGCGGCGTCCCAGTCGGTGGGAATGGCGCCATAGAGGATGCTCTTGATCTGGGCGTACATGCTTAAGGGTCCTCAGGGGGGGGGGTCCTTAGGGGGCCGGGTCGGGGTCGCGGGCGTGGATGGCCTCGATGGCGGCCATCAGGTCATCGGAAAGGGTGAGGTCGGCGGCGCCGAGATTGGTCTCAAGCTGCTCCAGGCTGGTCGCCCCGACGATGGACGAGGCCAGGAACGGCTGGCGCAGGGTGAAGGCCAGGGCCATCCGGGCGGGGTCCAGCCCGGCGGCGCGGGCCAGCGTCACGTACTGGTCCACGGCCGGCAGGGCGCGCGGCTTGATATAGCGGGAGTAGCGTCCCGGCCACCGGGTGATGCGGGCGCCTTCGGGCCGGGCGCCGCCGCGATACTTGCCGGTCAGCACGCCGCCGGCCAGCGGCGAGTAGGCGACCAGCGGCACGTCGCCCCGGATGGCCATCTCGGCCAGCCCGACCTCGAACGTGCGGTTGAGCAGGCTGTAGGGGTTCTGGATGCACACCGGGCGCGGCAGCCCGGCCGTCTCGGCCAGGGCGAGGGCGCGATGCACGCCCCACGGCGTTTCGTTGGACAGGCCGATGTGGCGGATCTTGCCGGCCTGGATCTGGTCCTGCAGCGCGGCCAGGCTTTCCTCCAGCGGCGCGCCGCCGTCGTCCTCGGCGTCATGGCGATAGCCGAGCTGGCCGAAGTAGTTGGTCCGGCGGTCCGGCCAGTGCAGGTAGTACAGGTCGATGACGTCGGTCTGCAGGCGCTTCAGGCTGCCGTCCACGGCGGCGGCGATGTTGGCGCGGTCCATGCGGTGGTCGGCGCCACGGAACCACGGCATGGCGGGGCTGCGTGCCACCACCTTGGAGGCTACGATCATGCGGTCGCGGCAGCCGCGCGCCTTCATCCACGTGCCGATGATTTCCTCGGTGCGGCCCTGCGTCTCGGCGCTGGGGGAGATCGGATACAGCTCCGCCGCGTCCAGGAAGTTGACCCCGGCATCAACCGCCCGATCCATCAGGGCATGGCCCTCGGCCTCGGTGTTCTGTTCGCCGTAGGTCATGGTGCCCAGGCTGACGACGCTGACGGTCAGGCCGCTGGACGGGGCCGACGGGGCGTGGCCCAGGGTGCGGTACTGCATGCCGGATTCTCCTCATGCTGCAGGGAGTGGCAAGGTCGGGGATTTTGGCGCGTCCCGCAAGGTCATCGTGTGTCTTTCGAGGTAATACGGCTGGTTTCCGCCAGCACACCCGAATGCCCCAGGGGGTATAATTTACCCCTGTGAAAACTAGAGATATAGTCCCTGGCAGTTCGATAAAACCAAGCGGGAGGCAGCGATGTCCACGACGACGCAAGCACGCTCTACGCAGGCTCACACCATGTACCAGGTGTGCTGGAAGTCAGCCACCGGGGAGGGTGTCGGGCGCGGTCGGCCGGTGCCCCGCAACGTCGCCGAGTTCATGGTGCGCGACGAATCCCTGGCCAATCCTCTGCGCCGCTACTGGGTGGAAGGCTATCGGCCCCAGGCGCGTCCCGACGCCTGATTGGAACGCCTGACGGTCGGCAGCAACGCGCGGGGAGCGGCACGGGTCGCTCCCCGCTCTTGCGTCTGGCGGCCATATGTGGAACCTGTGGGCTCCTGAAGCCGTCACCCCCCGCAGCCTTCACATCGAGATTTGCCCCGTGCCGCCACCTCCTCCGTTGCTCATTCTCAAAGACCTCCGCCTGGGTTTTGGCGGGCACCCGCTGTTTCAGGGGGTGGACGTCGCCGTTGGGCGCGGGGACCGCGTCGCCCTGGTCGGACGCAACGGGTCGGGCAAGTCCACCTTGCTCAAGATCGCCGCCGGGCTGATGGATGCGGAATCCGGCGAGGTGTTCGTGCAGCCCGGTACGCGCATCGCCTACCTGACGCAGGAACCCAACCTGACCGGCTTCGCGACCGTCCACGAATACGTGGTCGCCGGCCTTGGCCCCGAGCAGCAGCACGAGGAGCACCGCGTCGACATCGTGCTCGACGAGGTCGCCATCGACCCCACGGCCGACCCGGCGACCCTGTCCGGCGGTGAGGCGCGCCGCGTGGCGCTGGCCCGCATCCTGGTCTCGCAGCCTGACATCCTGCTGCTGGACGAGCCGACCAACCATCTGGACATGCCCACCATCAAGTGGCTGGAAGACCGCCTGGCGTCCTTCCGTGGCGGCTTCGTGGTCATCAGCCATGACCGCGCCTTCCTCAACCGTTTGACCAAGGTGACGTTCTGGCTCGACCGTGGCGTCGTGCGGCGCCTCGACCAGGGCTTCGAGGCGTTCGAGGCGTGGTCCGAGGCCGTCATGGAAACCGAAGCCGTCGAGCGCGCCAAGTTCGACAAGCTGATCGCCCAGGAAGTCGAATGGTCGCACAAGGGCATTTCGGCCCGCCGCACCCGCAACCAGGGCCGCCTGCGCCGCCTGCGCGACATGCGCAACGAGCGCGCCCAGCAGATCGCCCGCACCGGGTCGGTCAAGCTGGAGACCGAGGCCGGCCCGGTGTCCGGCAAGCTGGTGGTCGAGGCCGAGGACATCACCAAGGCGTATGGCGACAACGTCGTGCTGCGACCGTTCTCGACCCGCATCCTGCGCGGCGACCGGGTTGGCGTGATCGGCCCCAACGGCGCCGGCAAGTCCACCCTGTTGCGCATCCTGACCGGCCAGTTGGAGCCCGATACCGGCACCGTGAAGCTGGGCACCAACCTGACCATGGAATTCCTCGATCAGGCCCGCTCACGCCTGGACCTGGACAAGACCGTGTGGGAAACCCTGGCCGATTCCGGGGGCGATTCCATCAACGTGCGCGGCCGCGTGCGCCACGTCGTCAGCTACATGCGCGACTTCCTGTTCGATGACCGCCAGGCGCGCAGCCCGGTCGGCAGCCTGTCGGGCGGCGAGCGCAACCGCCTGCTGCTGGCCAAGGTCCTGGCCCGGCCGTCCAACTTCCTCATCCTGGACGAACCGACCAACGACCTGGACATGGACACCCTGGACCTGTTGCAGGAAACCCTGGCCGAGTACGACGGCACGCTCATCCTGGTCAGCCATGACCGCGACTTCCTGGACCGCGTCGTGACCTCTACCATCGCCTTCGAGGGCAACGGCGTGGTGCGCGAATACCCCGGCGGCTATGCCGACTACGAGCGCCAGCGGGTGATCGAGGACACGCCGGCTGAAACCGCCGGCGCGTCGCGTAAGGGCGGTCCCGGCTCCACCACGTCCACGTCCGGCGGGGGCGCCAAGCCCAAGCGCAAGCTGTCTTTCAAGCAGCAGCGGGCCCTGGAACAGCTTCCCCTGAAAATGGCCGAGCTTCAGGCCGCCATCGCCGCACAGGAAAAGATCCTCGCCGACGCCGGCCTGTACGCCCGCAACCCGGCGGCGTTCCAGAAGGCGACGGACACCCTCCAGGCCCATCAGGCAGCCCTCGCCGCCGCCGAGGAGGAATGGCTGGAAATCGAAATGCTGCGCGAGGAATTGGAGGGGTAGGGGCCTTCAAGGGAAGGATGGGCTCTGCCCATGCCCGCAAGGGGCCGGTGGGCCCCTTGACCCCGTGAGGAAATCCCCAGGTCAAAGTTCAGCCACCTTCAATAACCACGTCGTTCCCGCGAAGGAGCTTGTGAAGAAATTGGTGAACCTGTCGAGGTTTCCACCTTCGCCAACAAAAGGCTCCGTCGCACCCGCGTAGGCGGGTGCCCAGGGGCCACAAAGAAAATCGTTCATCATTAAAGCGGTTTGCGTTTAACTTGACGCAGTGGTCCGCTGTCGCGGATGGCTGCCGCCGGCCTGGAGCTACGCTCCAGACCTCCCTTATTTCTTGAAGAAGAAAAAGGGGTTTGGGGCCTGCCCCAAGCGGGTTTGGGCGGTAGCCCAAGATGCATGAGCACAGGCGGTGGTTCACATCAAAGGCAAACCGCTTTAGCGGCCTATCAAAGCCGACGGGACTTTTTCCACGGCCCTGGGTTCCCGCCTGCGCGGGAACGACGAGTTTATTTATGGCGCTCCAAAATCAACCGGAAGATTTATTCGCAAGCTCGAAGGCGGGAACCCAGGGGCCGCAGGTACAGTCCTGTCGGCCTGCTGAACCTGAAGGTGAAAGCGGAAAGCGACTTTGTTGCGACCCTGGGCACCCGCCTTCGCGGGTGCGGCGGTCGTGGGTCATTATTATAAAAGGCGTTCCGCATCTTCGGTGCCACGCGGCACACCGCCCCTGACTCCCGAGGTCCAGGAGGCCGCGCCTCCTGGCGGGCGCGGGCAGAGCCCGCTCTTTCTGCTCTACAGCTTTTCGAGCATCGACCGGGTGACCAGGGTCACGCCGCCTTCGGTGACGTGGAAGCGGCGTTTGTCTTCCGCGTGGTCCTCGCCGACCACCAGGCCTTCGGGGACGCGGCATCCGGTGCCGATGATGGCTTTGCGGATGCGGCAATGGCGGCCGATGTCGGCCTCGGGCAGGACCACCGAGTCCTCGACCACGCTGTAGCTGTTCACCCGAACGCAGGAGAACAGCAGCGACCGGCGGACGGCCGCGCCGGAGATGACGCACCCGGCCGACACCACTGAGTCGACGGCCATGCCGCGGCGCTCGTCGCTGTCGAACACGAACTTGGCGGCGGGCTTCTGGAGCTGGTAGGTCCAGATCGGCCAGGCCTCGTCATAGAGGTCCAGTTCCGGGGTGATCGTGGTCAGGTCGACGTTGGCGGCCCAGTAGGCGTCCACGGTCCCGACATCGCGCCAATACGGCTCGCTGGAGCCGGGGGTCATGACGCAGGAGTCGGAGAAGCGGTGGGCCACCACGCGGGCCTTGCCGACCAGTCCGGGAATGATGTTCTTGCCGAAGTCGTGGTCCGACTGCTGGTTGAGCGCGTCGCTCTCAAGCTGGTCGATCAGGAATTTGGCGTTGAACACATAGATGCCCATGCTGGCGAAGGCGCGGTCGGGCTTGTCGGGGATGCAGGCCGGGTCGGCCGGCTTTTCATCAAAGCTGATGATGTTGTCCTGTTCGTCCACCCCGACGACTCCGAAATCGGACGCCTCGGCGCGGGGCACTTCGACGCACGACACCGTGCAGTCGGCCCGGCGGCGGATGTGCTGGGCGATCAGGCGGGAATAGTCCTGCCGATAGATGTGGTCGCCGGCCAGAACCAGGATGTAGTCGGGGTTGTGGCGGCGCACCATTTCCAGGTTCTGGAACACGGCGTCGGCGGTGCCGCGATACCAGCTTTCTTCGCTGGTCTGCTGCTGGGCCGGCCACAGTTCCACGAACTCGTTGATTTCGGCCCGGAAGAAGCCCCATCCGCGCTGGATGTGGTGGATGAGGGTGTGGGCCTTGTACTGGGTCGGCACGGCGATGCGGCGGATGCCGGAGTTGACGCAGTTCGACAGCGGGAAATCCACGATGCGGAACTTGCCGCCGAACGGCACGGCGGGCTTTGCTTCGTCGTCGGTCAGATTGCGGAGCCGTGATCCGCGCCCGCCCGCCAGGACCAGGGCAAGGGTGCCCTTGAGCGCGCGGTTGAGGTCGACGAGAACTTCTGCTGAGCCCATGAGTGCCATCCCCTGTACTGGACCGGCCCCGGCCGGAGGTTGTCCCGACCGGCCCCGGCCGGGTTGTAACATCTCTCATCATTGCACCGCCCGGCTGCCGGATCAATGACAACCCCATGAAAAATAATGTTGAATCGCACCAAATCCGGCTTGGCGCGTATTCTCTGTTGCGCCGGGTGTACAAAGTGGAGTGAATTAGGGCCAGCCACGCCGGGGATCGGTTGTGAGGGAGCAGGCAGAGGGGTGGTATGCGCGTTCTCGTCGTTGCGTCCGAAGCCTATCCATTGATCAAGACAGGCGGCCTTGCCGATGTGGCGGGTGCGCTGCCGGCGGCTTTGCGCCGCCTGGGGATTGATGCGCGGATCCTGCTGCCGGCCTATCCCGGCGTGCTGGGAAAGGTAGTGGATCCGGGGGTTGCCCACGGGCTGGGCGACATCCTGGGAGTCGGCCCGTCGCGCCTGATCGAGGGGCGGATGCCCGACAGCGGCGTGCCGGTCTGGCTGCTCGACTGTCCGGCCCTGTTCGACCGGCCCGGCGGCCCGTACCAGCGGCCGGACGGCAGCGAGCATCCCGACAACGGCCTGCGCTTCGCCCTGCTGTCGCGGGTGGCCGCGCTGCTGGGGAGCGGCGAGGCCCTGGCCAACTGGTCGGCCGACATCGTCCATGCCAGCGACTGGCAGACCGGCCTCGTCCCGGCCTACCTCAAGCTGGCCGGCCGGCAGGTGCCGCGCACCGTGTTCACCATCCACAACCTTCATTTCGCGGGGCTGTTCGGGCCGGATTTTCTGGCCTTGGCCGGCTTGCCGCCGCACGCCTTCTCGATCAATGGCGTGGAGTTCAACGGCCTCGTCTCGACCCTCAAGGCAGGGCTGTTCTATGCCGATCGGCTGACCACCGTCAGCCCGACCTATGCGTGGGAAGTCACGACGCCGGAAGGCGGGCGGGGACTCGACGGCCTGCTGAGCGGGCGGGCGCGGGCCGGGCAGTTCAGCGGCATCCTCAACGGCGTCGATTACGACCTGTGGGACCCGCGCAGGGATCCCGACATCGCCTTCGCCTACGGCCCCGAAACGGTGGACGAGGGCAAGGCCCGGTGCAAGGCCGCCCTGCAACGCGAAATGGGCCTGGACGAACGGCCGGACGCGCCCATGCTGGGGCTGGTCAGCCGGTTTTCCGACCAGAAGGGCATCGACATGGTGGCCGGCGCGGCGGCCCGCTTCATGGAGGCCGGCGCCCAACTGGCCGTTCTGGGGTCGGGCGACTGGGCGCTGGAGCAGCAGTTCCAGCAACTGTCGCGCCGCTATGCCGGACGCATCGCCGTGCAGACCGCCTATGACGAGCCGCTGGCGCACCGCATCCAGGCGGGCAGCGATTTCTTTCTGGTGCCGTCGCGGTTCGAGCCGTGCGGCCTGACCCAGCTCTACGCCCTGCGGTATGGGGCGCTTCCGGTGGTGCGGCGTACCGGAGGGCTGGCCGACACCGTCCGCGACATGTCCGACGAGGGCACCGGAACTGGTTTCCTGTTCGACTCGCCGTCGGTCGAAGGGCTGTTGAGCGCCTTCTACCGCGCGCTGGCCGTATACGGCCGGCCCGATGCATTGCATTATGCGCGGCAGCGGGCCATGGCCCAGGATTTTGGCTGGCACCGTGCCGCCGAGGCTTACGTTGACCTTTATGAACAAACCCTGCGCGGCTGAGTGCGGCTGACAAGCGGGGCGGGTGCAACCTGATCGGGAAGTAAGGGGCTATCATGACCAAGGCCGTCGCGGAAACCGCATGCGCCGAACTCATCGACGTCGGCAGCGTCGAGGGCATCAAGCGCCAGTTGCTGAGCTATCTGGTTCACAATGTTGGTGTCTCGCCCGAAGCGGCGTCGCCGCGTGACTGGCTTTATGCCGTTGCGGGCCTCGTGCGGGGCATCCTCTCGGAGCACTATCTGGAGACGTCGCGCCGTGAGCGCGACCAGGACGCCCGGCGGATTTACTATCTGTCGCTGGAGTACCTGAACGGGCGCAGCCTCATCAAGCACCTGCTCGACCTCAACCTGCACGGCCCGTTCACGGAGGCGCTGAAGGACCTGGGGCAGGACCTGGACACCATCCAGGAGTTCGAGTTCGACGCCGCGCTCGGCAACGGCGGCCTCGGGCGCCTGGCCGCCTGCTTCCTCGACAGCATGGCGACGCACTCCTATCCGGGCTTCGGCTACGGCATCCGCTATGAATTCGGCATGTTCACCCAGCGCATCGAAAACGGCGAACAGGTCGAGCATCCCGAGACCTGGCTGCGCTACGGCAATCCGTGGGAATACGAACGTCCCAACATCATCTATCCGGTGCGCTTCCGGGGCCGCATCGCCTGCTTCCGCGACGAGCGGGGCAAGGAAGTCTGCCAGTGGGTGGACACCGAGGACGTCATCGCCATGGCCTACGACGTGCCCATCGCCGGGCACGGGTCGGGCGTGGTGACCAAGCTGCGCCTGTGGTCGGCGCGCGCCACCCGCGACTTCGACCTCAAGTATTTCAACCAGGGCAACTACATCGACGCGGTCAAGGACAAGACCCTGTCGGAAAACCTGTCCAAGGTCCTGTACCCGGCCGACACCACGCTGATGGGCCAGGAACTGCGGGTGATGCAGGAGTACTTCTTCGTCTCCGCGTCGCTGCAGGACATCCTGGCGCGCCATAACCGGGTGTATGACAGCCTGGACGAGCTGCCGGCCAAGGTGTGCATCCAGCTCAACGACACCCACCCGTCGCTGGCCATTCCCGAACTGATGCGCCTGCTGCTCGACGTCTACGACTACGAGTGGGCGCAGGCCTGGGAACTGACCCGCCAGGTGTTCAACTACACCAACCACACCCTGCTGCCCGAGGCGCTGGAGACCTGGCCGATCGCCATGCTGGAGCAGCTTCTGCCGCGCCATCTGGAGATCATCTACCAGATCAACTACGAGTTCCTGCAGGAGGTGAAGTACCACTTCCCCGGCCAGCCGGATCTGCTGGCCCGCATGTCGCTGGTCAATGACGGGCAGCGCCGGATCCGCATGGCGCACCTGTGCGTGGTCGGGTCCAACCATGTGAACGGCGTGGCGGCCCTGCACACCGAACTGATGCGCAGCCACGTGTTCGCCGACTTCAACCGCATGAACCCCGACAAGTTCATCAACGTCACCAACGGCGTGACCCAGCGCCGCTGGCTGCTGCAGGCCAACCCGGGCCTTGCCGAACTGGTGACCGAGGCGGTCGGGCCGGGCTGGCGCACCGACCTGCTCAAGATCAAGGGTCTGGAAAACCTGATCGACGATGCCTCGTTCCAGGAGCGCTTCAGCGCCATCAAGCGCGCCAACAAGGCGCGCCTGGCCGCCCTGGTCGAGGCCCGCTGCGGCGTGCGGTTCGACCCCAGCGCCCTGTTCGACAGCCAGATCAAGCGCATCCATGAATACAAGCGGCAGCTCCTCAACCTGCTGCACGTCATCACGCAGTACAACCACCTGCGCGACGGCGGCACGGTCGGAGCCCATCCGCGGTGCGTGGTCATCGCCGGCAAGGCGGCGCCGGGCTACTTCCTGGCCAAGCTCATCATCCGCCTGATCAACGACGTCGCCGCTGTGGTCAACAACGATCCGCGCACCCGCGGCCAGTTGTCGCTGTGCTTCCTGCCGAACTACAACGTGTCGTCGGCCGAGATCATCATTCCCGGCACCGACCTGTCGGAGCAGATCTCGACCGCCGGGACCGAGGCGTCTGGCACCGGCAACATGAAGTTCGCCCTCAACGGCGCGCTGACCATCGGCACGCTCGACGGTGCCAACATCGAGATCAAGGACGCCGTCGGCGACCCCAACATCTTCATCTTCGGCAAGACCGCCGACGAGGTGAACGACATGCGCGCCCATGGCTACCGCCCGTGGGACTTCTACAACAGCGACGCCGACCTGAAGCGGGCCATCGACATGATCGGGCAGGGCTTCTTCTGCCCCGATGATCCGGGCCGCTACCGCCCCGTCCACGACACCCTGCTCAGCCAGGGCGACCACTACTTCCTGCTGGCCGACTACCGCGACTACGTGGACACCCAGGCCCGCGTCGACGCCTACTACGCCGACGCCAAGAAGTGGACCCGCAGCGCCATCCTCAACGTCGCCAACGTCGGCACGTTCTCCTCGGACCGCTCGATCCACGAATACGCCTCGAAGATCTGGCGCGTGAAGCCGCTGAGCTAGGCGCACGACATCGCCATAGGAAAAAGGGCCGCCGGGAGACATTCCGGCGGCCTTCTTTCTGGCGGCTTAACGGTCCGCTGTCGCGGAAGGGCTGCCGCCCTGGCCCGCCTGAAGCAAAGCTCCAGACCTCATTGTTTCTATTGAAAAAAGAAGAGGGGTTTGGGGCCCACGGCCCCAATCGGGTACGGGCGGCAGCCCGGCTTCACCGCCCCCGGTCGCGGCTCACGGCTTCGGCGGTGGCGCGGACGTAGTCGCCGGTCATCAGGGTTTCCACGTCCTCGCGCAGGCGCCGCGCCCAGTTGGGGTATTGGTCCACGGTTCCGGGCACGTTGACCTGGCTGGTTTCGCAGGCCAGGTCGTCGAGGTTCATCAGCATGAGGCGCGACGGCGTGCGGGCCAGGAACTGGTGGCAGGCCAGGACGAGGGCGCGGGTCTGAGGGTCCTCCAGGGGGGCGGTGAGGGGGAAGTCGCCCGGCAGCAGGTCCTGGTCCTGAAGGGCGCCGATCAGGATGGCGCGGTCGGCGGCGCGCGCCTCGAGGTCCTGGTCTTCGCTGATGTCGGGCCGGCTGAGGCCCAGCTTGTGGCGCAGCGCGACGTCCCAGCCTTCCCAATGCCCGGCGATCGGCGCCATGTCGTGCGACGACGCGGTGGCCAGGGCCAGGGGCGGGTAGACGTCGGGCCGGTGCAGCAGGCCGTTTTCCCAGCGTTCGAAGTACAGGATGCGATAGGACAGGATGTTCTCGGTCGCCATGCGTTCGCGGAAGCCGGCCGGCACGGTGCCGAGGTCCTCGCCGATGACCACGCAGCGGTTGCGGTGGCTTTCCAGAGCCACGATGGCCATCAGGTCATCCATCGGATAGGTGACGTAGATGCCGTCCACGGCCTGGTGCCCCGGCGGGATCCAGAACAGGTGCTGGAGGGCCATGGCGTGGTCGATGCGCAGGGCGCCGGCGTGGCGCATGTTGGCGCGCAGCATGGCGATGAACGGCTCGTAGGCGCGCTGGCGCAGGGTGTGCGGGTTGAGCGGCGGCAGCCCCCAATCCTGCCCCAGCGGCCCCAGATCGTCGGGCGGGGCGCCGAAGCGGGCGGCGCTGGCATAGACGTCGGGGTCCATCCAGGTGTCGGCCCCGTCGCTGTTCACGCCCACGGCAAGGTCCAGGTACAGGCCGATGCGCCCGCCGCCATCGGTCAGGGCCTTGGCGGCGGCGGCAAGCTGGCGGTCGGCCTCGAACTGGAGCCATTTGTGGAAGCGCACGGCCTTTTCGTGCTCGCGGGCGAAGGCCTCGACCTCGGGATTGTCGCAACGCTGGTACTTGGGCGGCCACTGGCGCCATGGCTTGTGGGCCAGGCGGCGCTCCAGCACCTGGAAGATGGCAAAGCGATGCAGCCGCTCGCCGCCGTCGCGCACGAAGGCATCGAAGGCCTTGCGCCGGGCCAGCGGGGTGTGGGCCTCGAACTGCTGGAACAGCGGGTCGAACAGGTCGTGCTTGAGGGTGGCGACGGCCTTGTAGTCCACCCAGTCGCCCTGCTGGGCCTTGACCAGCCGCCGCTTGACGGCGGGGTCGGCCATGATCGCCTGCGCGGCGCTGCACAGCGGGTATTCCGGCATGTCCTCGATGTTGATGTACAACGGATTGAGGAAGATGCGGCTGGATGGTGAATAGGGGCTGGCGTCGCGTGGCTTGCTGGGGAATAGCGCGTGGACCGGATTGATGCCCACCACGTCGCCGCCCAGACGCGCGGTATGATTGGCGATCACGGCGAGGTCGGCGAAGTCGCCCATGCCCCAGTTGGTGCGTGACCGCACGGCATAAAGCTGGCTGTTGATGCCCCACACCCTGCCCGTATGGGGCGCGCCGGGAACCGCGCCGGGGACCGCGCCGGGGACCGCGCCGGGGACAAGGGCGTCGGGCAGCCACGACGCCGCCGGCGCGATGATCAACGCGCCGCGCAGGCCGTCCTCCTCTCCATCGCCCAGGCAGAACGTATGGTAGCCGTCGGGAAGGTCGTCGGGCAGCGCGAGGCTGGCGCGGGTGAGCGGGACGCCGTCGAACACCGTCGTCTCGGTGACATAGAGGCTGCCCGAGGCGCTCTCGCCGGTGCGGACGCTGCCGTCCTCAAGGACGATGCGCCAGGCCTGCGCGGTCGTCAGGTCGGCGCTGGGCAGGGTCAGGACGATGCCCATGCGCTGCCCACGGCGCACCACGCTGACCGGCGGCACGGCGCGGATCCACGCTTCGGACTCCAGGGTTCGCAGGCTTTCCATGGTCTCGTCGGCGGTGGCGGCGGGCAGGCCGAGGGCGCCGAGAAGCGCCGTGACGGCCGCCGCGCTGGCGGTGTGGCCCTTGCCATAGATGTCGCTGTACGCCATCTCGACGCCGGCCGCGGCGGCCAGCGCGGCAACGGCCGGTTCGGGCTTGACGCTCGGGCTGGCCTCGTCATGCGTCATGGTGCGGATTCCTCATGGAAAGATGCCTTGTCGGTGCGGCGGCGGCCGGACGGGGCGTGGAGCGGGCGGCGCTTGCGGGTGCGCTCGATCAGCACGAGCATGCTGTGCGGCGCCATGGGCAGGGCCTCTCCGCTGCGGTGAGGGCGCGGCGACTCGTCCTCCTCGGTTTCGGCCGTGTCGACCAGCACGTTCCACTCGGCCCCGTACTCGGGGCCGGGCAGCACGAAGTCGACGGTCTGCCCCGACGCGTTCATCATGACGATGAAGCGGTCATCGGCATCGGTCGCGCCAGCCCCGGGGGCATGATCGGCCGGCGCGCCAACACCGCTTTCGGCGTGGGTGCCGTTGATGTGGTACCCGAAGCAGCGCTTGTGCGGCAGGTCCCACTCGGCCGGGGCGATCTCGCCACCGACCGGGGACAGCCAGGTGATGTCCTTCAGGCCGTTCGGACCGACCGGTTGCCCGACGAAGAACCGCCGCCGCCGGAAGGCGGGATGACGCTTCCGCAGGGCGATCATGGCGCGCACGAAGTCCATGAACTCCTGGTCTTCCGGGGAGCGGGGCTCCCAGTGCAGCCACGACAGCGGGTTGTCCTGGCAATAGGCGTTGTTGTTGCCGTTCTGGGTACGACCAAGCTCGTCTCCGGCCAGCAGCATGGGGATTCCCTGGGACAGCAGAAGCGTGGCGATCAGATTGCGCTTCTGCCGGTAACGCAGGGCGCACACCGCGGGATCGTCGGTCGGCCCTTCTGTGCCGCAGTTCCACGACTGATTGTCGTTGGTGCCGTCCCGGTTGTCTTCCTGGTTGGCCTCGTTGTGCTTGTCGTTGTAACTGACCAGGTCGTGCAGGGTGAACCCGTCGTGCGCCGTCACATAGTTGACCGAGGCCAGCGGGCCGCGCCGCCAGAACACGTCCGAGGACCCCGAGATGCGGGTGGCCATGGGGCCGACGTGACGGGCATTGCCCTTCCAGAACCCCCGCACACCGTTGCGGAAGGCGTCGTTCCACTCGGTCCAGCCCGGCGGAAACTCGCCCATGCGGTAGCCCGACGGCCCGATGTCCCACGGCTCGGCGATCAGCTTGACACGGTTGAGCACGGGATCCTGGCGCACGGCGGCCAGGAACGCGCCGGCCCGCTCGAAGCCGCGCGGCCCGCGGGCCACGGCGGCGGCGAGGTCGAACCGGAAGCCGTCGACATGCATCGAGTCCGCCCAGTAGCGCAGCGAGTCCATGATCATCTGCAACACGCGGGGATGCGAGGCGTTGAGGGTGTTTCCGCATCCGGAATGATTATGGTAGAAGCGCGGCTGCTCGGCCACGTGGTGGTAGTAACTTTTGTTGTCGATGCCGCGCAGCGAGATGGTCGGCCCCAGATGGTTGCCTTCGCAGGTGTGGTTGTAGACCACGTCCAGGATGATCTCGATGCCGGCGTCGTGGAAGCGGGCGACCATGGCCTTGAACTCGTCCGGATCGCTGCCGGTCATGAACCGGCGGTCGGGCGCGAAAAAGCCCAACGGGCTGTAGCCCCAATAGTTGGTCAGGCCCTTTTCCTTGAGGTGCGGCTCGTCAACGGCGGAGTGGACCGGCAGCAGTTCGATGCTGGTCACGCCCAGCCAGTGCAGGTGGTCGATCACGGCCGGCGCGGCCAGCCCGGCGAAGGTGCCGCGCAGGGGCTCGGGGACGCGCTGGTTCAGGGCCGTCATGCCCTTGACGTGGGCCTCGTACAGGATGGTCTCGGCCATCGGGATGTCGGGGCGGTGCTCGCTGTCCCAGGGGTAGTCGGTCTTGACCACCATGGCCTTGGGCACATAGCGGGCGCTGTCCCGGCGGTCGAAGCTGAGGTCTTCGCGCGGGTGCCCGAACTTGTAGCCGTAGCAGGCCGGATGCCACTGCACCTGGCCGACGATGGCCTTGGCGTAGGGGTCGATCAACAGCTTGTTGGCGTTGAAGCGGTGGCCGTTCTTGGGCTCGTAGGGCCCATGCACGCGGTAGCCGTAGAGCTGACCCGGCCCCATGTCCGGGACGTAGCCGTGCCAGACCTCGTCGGTGACCTCGGGCAGCGCGATGCGGGCCGTCTCGCGGCGGCCCTGCGCATCGAACAGGCACAACTCCACCTTTTCGGCGTGGGCCGAGAAAAGGGCGAAGTTGACGCCCCGGCCATCCCATGTCGCGCCGAGCGGATAAGGTCTGCCGGAGCGGACGGGGATGCGGTGTCCGGTTGCCATCGAATGGTCCTGAAAAACAGAGGGGGGCAGGCGGATGAAGAAAGAACGATACCCCCGCCTTCCGGGAGGAAGCGGGCATCACCAGGGGCCGAATAAAACCCGCGGGATGGGGGAGGCTCCCGCGGGGATCAGGAAACCGGTCGGGCCAGTCTCAACTCCGGCCAGTCTCAGCGCTTGCCGGACGCCGGCGCTGCTGGGGCGGCCTTGGTCTTGCCCTTGGCCGCAGGCTTGGCGGCGCCGGGCGCCTTTTCCTGCTTGGCGGCAGCAGGCTTGGCGGCAGTGGATTTTGCAGTCGGCGGCTTCTTGGGCGAGGCCTTCTTTATGGGTTCCTTGGCGGGGACGGCAAGCGGGCCGTCGCTGGCCGGGGTGCTGGTGCTGGCGCTGCCGACGGAGGCGGCCTCTTCTTCGGAAATCTCCCGTTCGGCGCGGAGCCAGTAGGCCCAGTCGTCGCCGGCCTTGCCGCCGTCGCTCTGCCACAGGTCATAGGCACGGGCGCGGATACGGTCGTCACGCGTTTCGGTCATGTGCTCTCCCTCGATCAACCCGTTCGGATGGTCCGGCACGTGCCGGGTGCGGGCTTCGCACCATCGTACACCGAACCCCGGTACACGCGAACACGCTGTGTGTGCCGCGCCACTTTGCATCTCCTGGTGTATCATCCCGTTTCCGGGATGGCGACAGTGGACGCTTCCGGCCGCCCCATGAAACGAAAAATTCACTCCGACTGTTCCCGGGCGGCGGTTGCCTTTGTGCGGAGGCAAAAGCAAAACCGCCGCCAGCGGTGAGCGGGCGGCGGTTGCCTGGGTGAAGGCCTGAGCCTTCAGGACCGAACGGCGGTCCTACTTCAGGGTGTGCAGGAAAGCAATGACGTCGGCGCGATCTTCGGCCTTCGGCAGCTTGAAGGTCATCTTCGAGCGCGCCTTCTCGTCGCCAGCGTGAGCGCGCAGGAACGCGGTCGGGTCGGCCAGGTACTCGTCCAGGTTCTCGTCGGTCCAGGTGAAGCCGGCGGCGGCGGCGTCAGCATAGCCCTTGGAGTAGTTGAAGCCTTCGGCCGCGTTCGGGCCGCGCTCAACGATGTTGAACAGGTTCGGGCCAACCTTGTTGGCGCCGCCCTGATCGAAGGTGTGGCAGGCAACGCAGCGCTGCTTGGCCAGCTTCTCGCCAGCCGCGGCGTCGGCAGCCATGGCGGCACCGCTGGTCAGGGAAATCGCGGCCACGAGGCCAACGGCGAACACGCTCTTCTTCATGCCAAACTCCTCTGTCATCCGTTTGTTCTACCGCCGCCCCCAGCAACGCAGTGGGGCAATGCGGAACCCGGCAAGCGGCCGGGCGTTCTGTTCATTGGACGCGCCCGCGGCTACGAACGCGAGACCCCCTCATGCGGCGTCGGACTATAACGGCATGAAGTGCGTGAAACAAGGCGGGCGAACTCCACCCCTTTCGGCGGCCTGGTTGTAGAACGCCGCGAGAGCCCAAAAGGCGGCATCGGGCGGCGCCCTGTCCAACCGAGAGCGCAGCATAAAAGGCGAATGTGGCCGTTTTTCGGCAGATGCCACCCTGAAATGGCCATCCAGGACCGTCACGGTGGGAGTCGGGCCCGAGTCGTTGCCATCCGTCCGAACCTGCCTCCAATGCGCTTTGCGGATCTTTGGTCGTACGGTTGGAGAATTCCGGCAACCCGCGAGGGTCTGCGGGTGTTTCAAGCAATGTCCCTGATCGATGTGGTCTTTTAATCTTGACTAAATTGGTCCGGTTTGTAGACTGTAATAGTTACAATGTACGGGTAGAGGGCCGCACGCCCCGCGGTCACGGAGTCGAAACAACGGACGTCCGCGCAATCTTTCGGGGAGCGCGATGATCCGGGCGGGGCAGGGCGGCGTAGAGTGACAGGCCCGTAGAGAGACAGGCCCGTAGTAGAGATTGGGTTGACCGACCGGGAGAAAGTTCCATGGCCCAGACCAGAAGCCTGAACTTGCCGTCGATATCGGCTGAGGGCGGCCTCACGCAGTATATGGAGGCGATCAAACGCTATCCGCTGCTGACGCCGGAGGAGGAATACTCCAACGCCATTCAGTTCCGGGATCATGACGACCTGGCCGCCGGGCAGCGCATGGTCACCAGCCATCTGCGGCTGGTTGCCAAGATCGCCATGGGCTACCGCTTCTATGGCCTGCCGGTGTCCGACCTGATTTCCGAGGGCAACCTGGGCCTGATGCGCGCCGTCAAGAAGTTCGAGCCCGAGAAGGGGTTTCGCCTGGCCACCTATGCCATGTGGTGGATCAAGGCCTCGATCAACGAGTACGTCCTGAACTCGTGGTCGCTGGTCAAGGTCGGCACCGTGGCGGCCCAGAAGAAGCTGTTCTTCAACCTGCGGCGCCTGAAGGCCAAGCTCGGCATCTACGAGGAAGGCGAGCTGACGCCCGAACAGGCGGCCGAGATCGCGGCCGAGCTGTCGGTGCCCATGGCCGACGTCCACGCCATGAACCGTCGTCTGGCCCGCCAGGACTCGTCGCTGAACATGCCGGTTGGCGAGGAAGGCGACCTGCAGCGCATGGACCTGTTGGTCGATGACCGCATCGACCAGGAAGAGGCCCTGGCCGTGAAGCAGGAGCGTCAGTTGGGCAGCCGCCTGCTGCGCGACGCGCTGGAGACCCTGAACGACCGGGAACGCCACATCATCACCGAACGCCGGCTGCGCAGCGCCCCGATCACGCTGGAGGACCTGGGCAAGCAGTACGGCATCTCGCGCGAGCGGGTGCGCCAGATCGAGAACCGCGCCTTCGACAAGCTCCAGATGGCGGTCCGCAAGGCCGCCCTGGCCCTGGAAGGGGCCGGCAGGCTGGCGGCTCCGGCTGGCTGACCGGGCGAGGAACATCACATTGCAGAGGGCGCGGACCAGCTTGGGACGCGCCCTTTTTGCTGCGTCGCACAGCCGGCCCTTGCGGGAATCGGCGGTTTCAGCGACCCTGCGGAGGGTGAACCGCAGTGGAGGGACCGATGAAACTCGTCATGGCCGTGATCAAGCCATTCAAGCTCGACGACGTGCGCGAGGCGCTGGGCGCCATCGGCATCCAGGGGCTGACCGTGTCCGAGGTCAAGGGCTTCGGCCGCCAGCGCGGACAGGCCGAGATCTACCGCGGCGCCGAGTACGTCGTGAACTTCCTGCCCAAGGTCAAGGTCGAGGTCGTCATCGAGGATGACCTGGTCGACAAGGCCCTTGAAGCCATCCGCACCGCCGCCAACTCCGGCAAGATCGGCGACGGCAAGATCTTCGTCCTCGACGTCGGCCAGGCGGTCCGCATCCGCACGGGCGAACGGGACGTCGAGGCGCTTTAAGGGGCAAGTGAAGCGGGGGAACACAGAGGACACAGAGGGGGCACAGAGAACACAGAGATGCCGTGCAGGCGCGCGCAGCGCAGTCAACACATCGGCATTTATCGCCTGCGGCGGTCATCTGCTCCGCTCTCTCGGTGCCCTCTGTGACTTCTCTGTGTCCTCTGTGTTCCCCGCTTCCCTTACCTTCACTTCTCTTCTCTTCACTCCACTCGTCAGTGGTCTTCAACCATGCGGATATACCCGCACGGGCATTCCGCCGCGCATAGGCCGCAGCCTTTGCAGTAGTTGAGGTCGAAGACGTAGTGGCTGCCGTCGCTGGCGCGTTCCACCGTCTTGATGACCGCGCTGTCCGGGCACAGGGTCCAGCAGTTGTCGCACGCCAGGCAGTTGCCGCACGACAGGCAGCGGCCGGCTTCGGCGCGCGCCACGGCATCGGGCAGGGGGCCGTCGACTTCGTCGGTGTCGGTGCGCAGGGCGACCGGGGTGACCGGGTCGTCGTGGCGCGGCGTGGAGTCGTAGTAGGCCGTGTTCAGGCGATCGAACGGCACCGGCACACGGTCATGCGTAACCGGGCTGGTGCCCTTGAACCAGGCGTCGATGGCTTCGGCCGCGCGTCGGCCGTCGCCGACCGCCGCCGCCACCGTGCCGCCCGGGCCATGGCTGCCGCCGCGCGCGTCACCGCCGACGAACACGCCGTCCTGTCCGGCCAGGGTGCCCCAGCGGTCGGCCGGGCGGAAGGTGGAGGCCGCGCCGAGCAGCGTTTCGAAGCCCGCCGGGTCTACCTGCTCGCCGATCGCCGGAATCACCATGTCCACATGCAGAATGCTTTCGGTGCCCTCGAACGGCACGCGGCTGGTCCGCCCGCCACCGGCCGGCAGCTTGCGCAGGGCGACCATTTCCAGGCCGAACAGGGTCGAGCCGCGCATCAGCAGGCGCTGAACCGTGCGGTGGCCGTGGAAGACGACGCCTTCCTCCACCGCCTGGACATACTCGCGCGGCACCACGTTCAGCACGTCGTCGGGATCGGCATCGGGGCCGGGCAGACCTGACGCCGTGATGAGATGCACCTCGGCCACGCCGGCCCGCTTGAACACGCGGGCGAGATCCACGGCCGTGTTGCCGCCGCCGTGGATGGCCACCGCGCGGGGCGTCGGCAGGGCGCCAACGGCAATCCATTCCTGAAGCAGGGCGAGGGCCGCGCGATGGTTCTCCGGCACGGCGCCCTGGACGCTCCACTCCCGGCTGCGTCCGGTGCCGGGGGCGAGGAACACCGCGTCATGGCGGGACCGCAGGTCGGACAGGGTCGGGGCACCCGGTGCGCCGATGCGGGTGTGCGGCACGAACTCCACGCCGAGGTCCAGGATGCGCTTGATCTCGGCATCCAGAACGGCTCGCGGCAGGCGGTTGAGGGGAATGGCCGTGCGGCACAGGCCGCCGGCCTCTGGCAGGGCGTCGTACAGCGTCACGGCATAGCCCCGGCGGCGCAGTTGCCACGCGCAGGACAGGCCGCCCGGCCCGGCCCCGACCACGGCGACGCTCTTGTCGGGCACGCCGGTCAGCGCGTCATCGGGCAGCGCCCACCCCTCGGCCAGCGCCCGATCGCCCAGCCAGCGTTCCAGGCCATGGATGTTCACGGCGCCGTCGAAGGCGCCCCGGTTGCAGCCGCCCTCGCAAGGGTGCGGACACACCCGCCCGGTCACGCCCGGCAGCGGGTTGACCCGCACGATGGTTTCCCAGGCGGCGCGCGGGTTGCCCTCCTGAAGCCGGGCGAGCCAGTCCTGGGCATCCTCGCCGGCCGGGCAGGCGGTGTGGCAGGGTGCTGCGGCATGAACGTGCACGGGCTTCTCGGTGCGCCAGTCCCCGGTGCGGAACTCCAGCGACGTTCCGGCCTCGGCATAGCAGCCCCTGGTCAGCGTGGTTGGCGTACTCATGCGCTGTTCCCCCCGCGTCGCACGGTGTCGGCGCCGTCGCTGTCGAGCGGGTCCGGCCCGTCGCCGCGCAGTCCGAACTTGGCGATGGTGTGGTCGGCCAGGGCCTGCAGGTGTTCCCGTTCCTCCAGGGCGCGCGGGTCGTCCTCGTTGAACAGATGGCGGAAGCGGCCTTGCAGGGACAGATAGTCCGTCACCGGGCGCGGCTCGCGGATGGGCATGACGCCGACGACTTCGGACCGCTCCATCTCGATCAGCGGGAACAGCCCGGTTTGCACCGCCAGCCGGGCGATCTCCACGGTGCGCGAGGCATCGTGCGCCCAGCCCAGCGGGCAGGGGCTATGGACCAGCAGGAACGTCGGGCCCTTGATGCCGATGGCATGCCGGACCTTGCGCCGCAAGTCGGCCGGATAGGCCACCGAGGCGCTGGCCGCATAGGGAATGTGGTGGGCCGCGATGATGCTCAGCAGGTCCTTCTTGAGGTGCCGCTTGCCCATGCGCGCCTTGCCCGACGGCGAGGTGGTGGTGGCTGCGGCGTGCGGCGTCGAACTGGACCGCTGGATGCCGGTGTTCATGTAGGCCTCGTTGTCGAAGCATACATAGAGGATGTCGTGGGTGCGCTCCAGCATCCCCGACAGGGCCTGAAACCCGATGTCGAAGGTCCCGCCGTCACCGCCGAGCGCCACGACCTTGGTGCCGTCGCGGCCCTGGTGCTTGAGCGCCGCCTCGACGCCCGAGGCGATGGCGGCGGAGTTCTCGAACAGCGAGTGCATCCACGGCACCCGCCAAGCGCTCTGCGGCCACGGGGTGGTGAACACCTCCAGGCAGCCGGTGGCGTTGGTGACCACGACGTCCGGGCCGATGGATTCCATGACCAGACGGGCGGCCAGCGCCTCGCCGCAGCCCTGGCAGGCGCGGTGGCCGGCCTCCAGGCCCCGGAAGCGGGGCTGCCGGCGGCGCAGGTCGTCCAGTTGTGCTTGGTCCAGGTCGGTTTGGTCCAACTCGGGGGGCATCTCAGCGGTCCTCCTCGGGCAACTTGGAAAGCTGCACGTCGGCGATGGTGAACTCCCCCGGCCGGCCGGCCCGTGCGGCGGCCAGCAGGTCGGGCAGCAGTTCGACCGGCATGTCGCGCCCACCCAGTCCGGCGGCGAAGCCATGGACGGCCGGCGCGTCGGGCACGGTGGCGAGGGTGGCCTGCACCTCCACCGAAACGATGCCGCCCAGGCCGGGCGACAGGGCGCGTTCCAGCACGATCAGGGTCTTGACCCCAACACAGGCGGCCCGCAGCGCCTCGGCCGGGAAGGGGCGGAAGGCGCGCAGCTTGATGAGCTTGACCGGATCGCCCGGCGGGTGGTCCTCGAGCACCTCGGTAAAGGTCGAGGCGACCGAGCCGAGGCACAGGATGGCGGTCGGCGCATCGGCCGGGCCGATCACCTCCAGCAGTCCGCCGGCGGCGCGCCCGGTGGCGGCCTGCCAGTCGCGGTCGATCTGTTCGATGACCGGCAGCGCCTTGAGCAGGGCGTGGTGATGGCTGTGCCGCGCCTCGGTGAACCAGCCGGGATCGACCAGGGTGCCCAGGCTGATCGGCCGCGCCGGGTCCAGCATGCGGGCGAACCGGTAGGGCGGCAGGAAGGCGTCCACCACAGTCTGGTCGGGCAGGTCGATGGGCTCCATGGTGTGGGTCAGCACGAACCCGTCAACGCACACCATGACCGGCAGTTCGGTCGCCTCGGCGATGCGGAAGGCCTGGATGGTGGTGTCCACGGCCTCCTGGTTGTCGGCGCAGTAGAGCTGGATCCAGCCGGCGTCGCGCACCGCCATGCTGTCCTGCTGGTCGTTCCAGATCGACAGCGGCGCCCCGACCGCCCGGTTGGCGCAGGTCAGCACCATGGGCACGCGCAGGCCGGCGATGTTGTAGAGCACCTCGCTCATCAGCATGATGCCCTGCGAGCTTGAGGCGGTGTAGGCCCTTGAGCCCGCCGCCGCCGCGCCCAGGGCCACCGACGCGGCCGAGAACTCGCTTTCGACGCTGACCAGTTCGCAGTCCATCACGCCGTCGGCCACCAGCTTGGAGATGCCTTCGACGATGTGGGTCTGCGGGGTGATCGGATAGGCCGCAACGACGCCGGGCCGGCACAAGGCCACGGCACGGGCGATGGCCTGGGAGCCTTCAAGCGCCTGCCGCATGGTTTTCCCTTTCGTTGACGTCGATGGACCACAGGCCGGTCGGCACGCTGGCCTCGGCGCGGGCCATCAGGGCGCGGTTGCGCTCCAGGACCTCGCCCTTGAAGCGGTGGGCCAGGGCCTTGTCGAGGGCTTCGTGGGGCAGCGCCCCGGTGGCGGTGAGGAAGGCCGCCAGCAGCGCCACGTTGGGCATTGGCCGGCCCAGGATCTCGGTGGACAGGGCGGTGGCCGGAATGCTGGCCGTCGCCACGCCAAGCCGTGCGCTCAGGGACTCGGACGTTTCGGTACTATTGACCAGAACGCCGCCGCCGGGCAGCAGGCCGTCCAGCACGCCCGGCACATGGAGCAGGCTGTCGTCCTGGATGATGAGGAATGCCGGGGTGCGCACCTGGTTGCGCCGCCGGATGAGGCGGTCGGCGATGCGCACGAAGGCGGTGACCGGCGCACCGCGCCGCTCGGCCCCGAAGGCCGGGAAGGCCTGGCAGTGCCGGCCGACCTCGAACGCCGCGCCGGCAAGCAGGTAGGCGGCAACCACGTTGCCTTGCCCACCACGGCCGTGGATACGGATTTCCAGCACCGTTCGCGCCCTCCCCGGGTGTTGTTTTGCACCAGGGTACGCCTCTGCGCGGGGTGTGGAAAGTGAAAGCCTGATTTCTTTCGGGGGCTCTACCGGAGGCCCAGGGTCAGCCTCACGTTGCGGTCCGTCATCGCCCGGATGATGGCCACGAAGCGCTCCAGCAGGTGGCGAACGGCGGGGTCGGCCGAGGCCAGCGAGACCTCGAAATCGGCCTTGGGCACCACGGCCAGCGTGGTCGGCTTGAGCGCGCGGGCCGTGGCGCTGCGCGGCTGGCTGTCGATCAGCGCCATCTCCCCGACCATTTCGCCGGCTGCGGCGGTCCCGATGATCATTTCGGCCCGCCCGGTCTGGCGGCTGATTTCCAGCAGGCCGCTTTCGATGATGTAGGCGTTGTCGCCGGCCTCGCCTTCGCGGAACAGCACTTCGCCGACCGCCAGGCTGCGCGTCGCCGGCAGTTCGGCAGGGAGGGGAGCCTGATCGGTCATGATTGCCCTTTCATTCATTGTGCCTTTCGATCGAAGGCTGCCGAGGATCGGTAAAGATTTCGTTCACGCCTTGCAGGATAGAGTATCGGGCACCCGCTTCCCGCCGCCCCATGGAGACCCGGACCGACCATGAGCGATACGCCCCTCCACACCCTCGATCACATCGAGATGCTGCGCGGCCTGCCCGATGACCTCAAGGCCGAGGTGGTGCGGTTGTGCCGTTGGAAGCGCTACGCTCCGCAGGAACAGATCATCGACCGGGAGAGCGACAGCCGCGACGTCTATTTCGTGGTCCAGGGGTGCGTGCGCATCGTGATCTATTCGGCCAGCGGTCGCGAACTGACCCTGGACGACCTGCTGACCGGGGCGTTCTTCGGCGAACTGGCGGCCATCGACGGGCTGCCGCGCTCGGCCAGCGTCATGGCGGTGCAGGACACCGTCATCGCCTCGCTGCCGGCCGATCAGTTCCTGCGCCTGCTGCACGACTATCCGGAAATGGCCACCCGCGTCATGCGCCGGCTGGCCGCCATCGTGCGCACGGCGACCGAACGGATCATCGACCTGTCCACCCTGGGCGCCAACAACCGCGTCCACGCCGAACTGCTGCGCCAGGCCCGCGCCGCCGAAATGGACGAGGATGGCGCCGCCGTCATCAAGCCGATCCCGGTGCATGGGGATGTCGCCAGCCGGGTCAGCACCACCCGCGAAACGGTGGCCCGGGTCATGAACGACCTGGCGCGGTCGGGCATCGTGCGGCGCGACCGCGATGCCCTGCTGGTGCTCGATGTCGGCAAGCTGGAAGACATGGTTGAAAGCGTGCGCGGCGAGTGACCGCCGTCACAGCCGCCGGCGCGCCGGGGGCGGACACTGAACGGGCCGGACGATGCCGGGTCAATATCCTGGCATGCCGACGGCAATTCGGTATCCTCTTTCCCTCAAGAGCGCCACTTTCGGCGGGGCCTCTCCTGGTCCCGCCTTTTTTCCGGGCGCCGGGTGCCGGGCCAGGGTGAGGGAGGGACAACGTCATGCGCATGTGGCTGATGCTGGCCGGGATCAACGGCGCGATGGCGGTGGCGGCCGGGGCCTATGCCGCCCACGGCCTGACCGAGGCGGGACCGCAGGCGGTCCACTGGATGAGCCTTGCGTCCACGTATCAACTGGTTCATGCCGCCGCGTTGGGCGTCATCGGCGCCCTGACCCCGACCCTGCGGGCCGGCGGGAGCAGTCCCGCCCGCATCCTGAACTTCGCCGCCGGAGGGCTGATGACGGCCGGCATCGTGCTGTTCTGCGGGGCGCTCTATGGTCTCGCGCTGGATGCCGCGTGGCTGATGCCGGGCACCGCGCCGGTGGGCGGATTTGCGTTCATGGCCGGTTGGCTGTCCCTGGCGGCCGCCGGCGTGGCCAGCAGGTCTGTAGCACCCGAAAAATAACTTGTGGGGGTTGTTTGACTTCCGCAGGAGGATTGACCAAGATGCTTTTGCACCACAAAGGGCGTACCCCAAAAGTGCCAGCCTGAAAAGGCGCAGGGGACGGCAGGAATCGGCAGACGGGTGGGGGATATGGCAAAGACCATTTTGATCGTTGAAGACAACGAGCTCAACATGAAGTTGTTCAACGATCTGCTACAGGCCCACGGCTACGAGACCTTGCAGACCAAGGACGGGCGTGAGGTGCTGGAGATCGCGCGGGCCAAGCGGCCCGACCTCATCCTGATGGATATCCAGCTTCCCGAAGTGTCGGGGCTGGAAATCACCAAGATGCTCAAGGACGACGACGACCTGAAGTCGATTCCGGTGATCGCGGTCACCGCGTTCGCCATGAAGGGCGACGAGGAAAAAATCCGCGAAGGCGGCTGCGAAGGCTACATCGCCAAGCCGATCTCGGTGGCGAACTTCCTGCAGACGGTCGGCAAGTTCCTGAACTGATTTCCGCCTCCCTGGCGGGCGGACAAGAAAAAACGGCGCGGCCCCGGGGCTGCGCCGTTTCTTGTTGTGTCAAGCCGGTCGTCCTATGAACCGACCCTGTCGTGCCGCTGACGCGGCGACAGCGGATAGAAGTCGGGTCCTTGAGCGACTGGGTATCAGGCCATCCGCAGGCTGCCGACGACCGACAGGCGGGACACCAGGACGTTGCCCTCGAATCGCTTGAGGGTGCGCACGATGCCCCAGGTGACCAGCGGTTCGACGGCGACGATGACAAGGTAGCTGCCAGCGAAGGCGAGCCACGAGGCCAGCGGCGTCTCCACGGTGCCGATCAGCAGCCAGAACCCGACCATGGCGGTGACCCCGGTGTAATACAGGGCATCCAGGCCGACGATGCGCTGCCAGGACAGGCGCTTGCTGGCCGACTGGTTGAACAGCTTGTGGCCGCTGGCGTAATGCACCGCGACCAGGGGCAGCATGAGGCTCAGGCTGTTGACCCCCAGGTGGACCATGTCGGCCGGGTCGAACACCAGGCCCTGGAAGGCGAGGCCGAGGGCGAAGCCCAACAGCGTCGGCATGAAGCCCAGGGTCAGATAAATCGCCATGGCGCCGACGAAATGCAGTTCCGACGGGCCGACCGGGATGCTGTAGCTTTGCATGAACAGAGAAAAGAAACCGGCCGCGGCCAGCGTCTTGAGGGGTGCCCACGGCTCGCGGAGGAGCTGAAGGGCCTGCTCCTTGACGCCCCAGGCGATGACGCCGATGGCGCCGGCATTGGCCAGCGCGATCTTGGCCGGAGTGACGAATCCAGGTTCGATATGCATGTGTTCTCCTTGCACCCACCGTGCAGTTGTGGCCGCCGGACGCGGTCCGGGACCAGAGGGGACGATGTCTCGGGCAGGTTTCCTGGCTCACGGCCGTAGACCATCCCGCCTTCCCGGGCCGCGTGCGGCCTAGTGGCACCATGGGAGGGTCAACCGTTCACAGTTGCGGGGGCAGCCGCGGATCGGGCCTGTGGCCGTACCGCGTTCCCTTTTAACCCCGCCGAAGACACGCGACGGGGCACCCGAGGCGCGCAGTGTCGCCCAAGGGGGTGGTGGGGGCAAGGTGGAATTCCTGGAGGCCCAAACAACAACGGGGCCGCCGATTTCTCGGCGGCCCTGCGTTGGGAACCCGGAAGCAAAAGGCTGTGAAGCCTTACTTCATCTTCGTTTCGCGGAAGACAACGTGCTTGCGGGCGACCGGATCATACTTGCGGAACTCGAGCTTCTGCGTCGTGTTGCGCGGGTTCTTCTTGGCGATATAGAAGTAGCCCGTGCCTTCGGTGCTCTCGAGCTTAATCTGGATGGTCGTCGGTTTGGCCATTGCCGTAATCCTGGTACGAAGAGTGTCCTGATTGAGCGGCGCACCTTAACGCCCCCACCCACAGAGTCAAGCGGTTTCAGCCCCTTTTAGTAGCGTCCCGTGGCGGCCGAGGCCGACTTGGCGCCGGTCGCCGACAGGGCGCGGGCGAACAGCGCGTGGTCGGACAGCAGGCGGTGCGCCACGGCGGTGTCGGAGGCCCAGTCGGCCTGGTTGGTCGGCGGGCACAGGGTGCGCAGGTCCTGGCGGGCCTGCTTGTCCTCCAGCGGCGTGGAGCGCCACTGGGCGAGCTGGGTGGCGATCGGGTTGCTGCTCAGGGCGACGTTGGCGAGCAGGGCGTCGGCCGACGCCGAGGCCTCGGTCACGCACACCGTCGGCAGCACGCCCAGGCCGTGGAGGGCGTAGCCCGACGGGCTGTGGAAGCGCGACCACGTCAGGGTCATCTCGCCGTCGTTGGGCATGCGGATGACGGTCTGCACGGTGCCCTTGCCGTAGGACGCCGAGCCGATGACCACGGCGCGCCCGCTGTCCTGCAGCGCGGCGGCGACGATCTCGGCGGCCGAGGCCGAGCGGCCGTCCAGCATGACCACCATAGGCAGGCCGTTGATGGTGTCGCCGGTGCGGGCGGAATAGCTCTGCATGGCCTCGGGGTGGCGGCCACGGGTGGTCACGATGCGGCCCTGGGTCACGAACAGGTCGCTGACGCCGACCGCCTGGTCGAGCAGGCCGCCGGGGTTGCCGCGCAGGTCCAGCAGGACGCCGCGCATGTCGCGGCCGAGCTGGCGCTTGGCCTTGTCGAGCAGTTCGGCCACGCCCTTGGCGGTGCGCTGGTTGAAGCTGGTGATGCGCAGGTGGACGATGCCGTCGGCGGTGCTTTCGAAGGTCACCGTCTGGGGCACCACCAGGCCGCGCCGCACGACCATGTCGGTCGGCGTGGGATCCTGGCCGCGCAGGACGGTCAGGCGCAGGGCGGAATTCATCGGGCCGCGCATGCGCTCGGAAATGCCGTCGCGGTCGCCCAGGGTGCCGACCGGCGCGCCGTCGATGTGGGTGATGGCGTCACCGCTCTTCAGGCCGATGCGCGAGGCCGGCGTTTCGGGCAGCACCTCGCGGATGTTCAGGCGGCCTTCATCGAGCGTGTAGCGGATGCCGACACCGCCGAACCCGTTGCGGCGAGCCCGGTTGCTGCGGGCCTCCGCGGCGCTGGCATAGCGGGAGAAGTGGTCGAGGTCCGACAGGATGGCGTCGAACACGGCGGCATAGACATCTTCCGGCGACGTCTTGGCCAGGGCCGGGGACACCGTACGGGCGGCGTGGGTCATCTTGACGGCGATGGCGGCCCAGGCTTCCGCATTGTTGGCGGCCGGGACCTGGAAGGAGGCAACCACGCGCTCCGCCGTCGACAGCTCGATGCTGTTGTCGCGCAGGGCGAAGGCGAGGCCGGGATCCAGCGCACCGAGGCCGCGCAGGCCGCCCAGGGCAAGCTGTTCGACCGTCACCGGTTCCAGGTAGCGTTCGGCGATTACGTCGAACCCGTAGGCGAGCACCCGTTCCGCCTCGGCCGAGGGGAATGCGGCGACGTTGAGGGCTTCCTGGCTGGCAGCAGCCGGGAAGATCGGCAGCGCGCCCAGCGCGAGGCTGGCGGCGAGTGCTGCGGCGAACGCGCCGCGCTTGATGGCCTGTAGGCGATGTGTCACGAGAAACCCCCGGACTTTTTAAGGTTTAGCCGTCCTGTGCTTATCTGTTTGGTCCCGTCACTGCGGAACCGAATACAGCATGAAGGCATGTGCCTTAACAAGAGGCTAATACCCACCCTGACCGAACGCATAACTAGCCCGTGACTTTTTGACTACTTAATCAGTCGTTCTCGGGTCTTTGAGACGTTCGGGCACGGCAAGTCCCCGCTGCTGCTCCTCTGGAAATTTAGAGGTAAACGGCGGTTCGGGAAAGGACAAATTGCAGACACGGAAGATGATCCCATCCCATGGGGTAGGGGTGCATCGGCTTTGGAAGCAAAAAGCGGGGTTTAACGGCGGCCTTTTCCTCGACCGCTGCCGGACCGGGCCTTGGCACCATTGCGGTCCCCGGTCTTGCGCTTGGGCGGGCGGAACCCGCCCTTGGCGCGCGCGGCGGCGGCCAGACGGCCCCCGATCTCGGCGGCGTCGGCGCTCGACTTGCCAATGGTCTCCAGGAACTCGAAGATCATCCCGCCGGTGGCGGCGTCGGCCTCGCGCAGTTTCACCGTGATGGCGTCGCCCAGGCGATGGACCTCGCGGTTGGTCGACCCGATCAGGGCGTGGTGGGCCTCGTCGTGGACGTAGTAGTCCTTGGGCAGGGTCGAGATCGGAATGAGGCCGTTGGCCCCGCTCTCGTCCAGTTCCACGAACAGGCCGAAGCGATTGACGCCGGTCACCCGGCCGCTGAACGTGGCGCCCACGCGGTCGGCCAGGAAGGTGGCGGTGAAGCGATCGACGGCCTCGCGCTCGGCGGTGGCGGCGCGGCGCTCGGTCATCGAGATGTGTTCGCCCATGGTCACGAACTGCTCCGGCCCCTGGTCGGGCGGCAGGCCGTCGGACCCCAGCTTCATGCCGGCGATCAGGCCACGGTGGACCAGCAGGTCCGAATAGCGCCGGATGGGCGACGTGAAGTGGGCGTAACGCCGCAAGCCGAGGCCGAAGTGCCCCCGGTTTTCCGGGCTGTAGATGGCCTGGGCCTGGCTGCGCAGGACGATCTGGTTGACCAGATGCTCGTGGGCGGTGCCCTTGACCTTGGCCAGGATGTGGTTGAAGTGGTGCGGGCTGATGGCGCCGCGCGCCAGGTTCAGGTCCATGGACTGCAGGAACTCGCGCAGGGCGTCCAGGCGTTCCAGGGCGGGTTCGTCATGGACGCGGTACATGCACGGCTTGTTGACGGCCTCCAGCGTTTCGGCGGCGCAGACGTTGGCGGCGATCATCAGTTCTTCGATCAGCATGTGGCTGTCGTAGCGCGGCCGGGACTCGACGCCCGCCACGGTGCCGTCCTCGGCGATGATGACCTTGCGCTCGGGCAGTTCGATCTCCAGCGCGCCCCGCCGGTCGCGGGCTTCGCGCAGGGCGCGGTAGACGCCGTACAGCGGCGTCAGAAGGGGGTCGACCAGCGGGCCGGTGGTGTCGTCGGGGGCGCCGTCCACCGCCGCCTGGACCTGGGTGTAGGTCAGGCGCGCGACCGAGCGCATCATGCCGCGCACGAACTCGTGCTTGTGCTTGCGGCCCTGGCCGTCGAACCACATGCGCACCGCCATGCACGGGCGGTCTTCCTTGGGCACCAGCGAGCACCATCCGTTGGACAGCGCCTCGGGCAGCATGGGGACCACGCGGTCGGGGAAATAGACCGAGTTGCCGCGCTCGAACGCCGAGGTGTCCAGCGCATCGCCGGGCCGCACGTAGTGGGCCACGTCGGCAATGGCGACGATGGCGTGCCAGCCGTCGCCATCGGCTTCGGCCCACACCGCGTCGTCGAAGTCGCGGGCGTCCTCGCCGTCGATGGTGACCAGGGGGATGTTGCGCAGGTCCACGCGCTTGGCCATCGGCGCGGCCTTCGAGGCCGCCGCCTGTTCAAGCGCCGCCTGCGGGAAATCGGTCGGGATGTCGTTGGCGTGGATGGCGATCAGGCTGACCGAGCGCGGGTTGGACATGTCGCCCAGCACATCAACCACGCGGGCTTGGCGCAGGCCATAGGTGCGGCCGGGCAGGATTTCCGCCTCGACCAGGGCGCCGGGTTGCGCTCCGCCGAGGTCGCCACGGGCCACCACATAGTCCTGCTTGTCGCGGCGGTTGGTGGCGCGCAGATAGGTGCCGTTGACCCCGACCTCGAGGATGCCCAAAACACGGGCCGCGCCCTCGCCGAGCTTCTTGACCACCCGGCCGTCGTACACGTTGTCGCCGGTGGCGACCAGCTTGCACAGCACCTTGTCGCCGATCCCGACCGTGGGCTGGCCCTTGCGCACCGGCAGCACGAAGATGCGCGGCGGCGGCAGGTCCTTTTCGGTCCACGACAGGGGGCGGCCGATCAGGTCGCCGTCGGTGTCCGTTCCGGTGACCTCGACCACGGTGACTTCGGGCAGGGCGCCGGGGCGGGACACGCGGCGCTTGTGGCCGCGCTGGATCAGGCCCTCGCTCTCCAGATCCTTCATGATCTGGCGCAGGAACGGGCGCTGTTCGGCATCGAGGTTGAAGGCACGCGCGATCTCACGTTTCCCCACCCGCCCGGGACTGTCCTGGATGAATTCCAGGATCTGGTCGCGGGTGGGGAGGGGGACGTGCTTGGGTTTTTTGCTGGTCACGCTGTGCTCTTTTTCACCGGGGCCTTTTTCGCCGTAGTGGCGGTGGTGGTCTTCTTGGCAGCCGGAGCCTTTTTGGCCGCCGGGGCTTTTTTGGCGACCGGCTTGGCGGCCGTGGCCTTCTTCGCCGCCGGAGCCTTCTTCTCGGCCGGCTCCTTCTTTTCAGCCGGAGCCTTCTTGGCGGCGGGCGCCTTCTTTGCCGCCGCCTTCTTGGGTGCCGGAGCCTTGCCGGCCTTGGCGGTCAGGACCTCGACGGCCTGTTCCAGCGTCACCGCGTCCTTGTCCATGGTCTTGGGCAGGGTGGCGCGCAGCTTGTTGTGTTCCACGTACGGGCCGAAGCGCCCGTCATGGAGAGTAACGGGTTTCTGGTCCGCCGGGTGCGGGCCGAGGTCCTTGGCCGGCGTCTTGGCCTTGCGCACGGACGTCGCCAGAAGCTCCACGGCCCGGTTCATGCCGATCTCGAGGACGTCGTCCTCCTTGAGATTGACGTACTGGTCGTTGTGCTTGATGTACGGGCCAAACCGCCCGACGCCGCCCAGGATGACCTGTCCGTCCTCGGGATGATGGCCGATCTCGCGCGGCAGGGCGAGCAGGCGCAGGGCCTTGTCCAGGTCCACGCTGCTGGGCTCCATGCCGCGCGGCAGGCCGGCCCGCTTGGGCTTTTTCTTCTTGTCCTCGGGGTCGGGTTCGCCGAGCTGGACGTACCAGCCATACGGCCCCTTCTTGAGGATCACGCCGAGACCCGTTTCGGGGTCGGTGCCGAGTTGCTTCTCGCCCTCGTCCATGCCGCCGTTGGCGCCCTCTTCACCACCGCCCAGGGGACGGGTGTAGCGGCATTCCGGATAGGTCGAGCAGCCGATGAAGGCGCCGAACTTGCCCAGCTTCAGCGACAGCCGGCCGGCCGAGCAGGCCGGGCAGGTGCGCGGATCGGACCCGTCGGGCTTGGGCGGGAACAGGTGGGGCGCAAGGTCGGCGTCCAGGGCGTCGAGGACCTCGGACACGCGGAGGTTCTTGGTGCCCTCGACCGATGCCATGAAGTCGGTCCAGAAGGCGCGCAGCACGGCCTTCCAGTCCATCCGGCCGACCGAAACCTCGTCGAGCTGGTTTTCCAGGTCGGCGGTGAAGTTGTACTCCACGTAGCGGCGGAAGAAGCTTTCCAGGAACGCGGTGACGATGCGGCCCCGGTCCTCGGCCGTGAAGCGGCGGTTGTCCAGGCGCACGTAGTCGCGGTCCTGAAGCACCTGGATGATCGAGGCGTAGGTCGACGGGCGGCCGATGCCCAGTTCTTCCATGCGCTTGACCAGGCTGGCTTCGGAGTAGCGCGGCGGCGGCTGGGTGAAGTGCTGGTTGGGGCGGACGGCGTCGAGCGGCGTCCTGTCGCCCTCGTGCAGCGGCGGCAGCAGGCGGGTGTCCTCGCCCTCGGCCCCTTCGCCGGCACCGTCGGCCGCCACGTCGTCATAGCCTTCGCGGTAGAGCTTCAGGAAGCCCTCGAACACGATGGTGGACCCATTGGCGCGCAGCACGGTGGCGTTGGTTTCGTCGGTGATGTCGACGGCCACCTGGTCGAGCAGGGCGCTTTCCATCTGGCTGGCGATGGTGCGCTTCCAGATCAGCTCGTACAGCTTGAACTGGTCGGCGTCGAGGACGTCGCGCACGTCGGCCGGCTTGAGGAACACGTTGGTCGGGCGGATGGCTTCGTGGGCCTCCTGCGCGTTCTTCTGCTTGGTCTTGTAGACGCGTTCCTTCTCGGGCAGGAACTTGCCGCCCCAGGTCTGGTCGATCAGCGTGCGCGTCTCGTGGACGGCCTCGGGCGCCATGGTCACGCCGTCGGTACGCATGTAGGTGATCAGGCCGACCGTCTCGCCCTTGACCGAAATGCCCTCGTACAGGCGCTGGGCCAGGGTCATGGTCTTGGTGGCCGAGAAGTACAGCTTGCGGGCCGCTTCCTGCTGCAGGGTCGAGGTGGTGAAGGGCGGCGCCGGATTGCGCTTGGCCTTCTTGCGGTCGATCGCCTGGACGTGGAAGGTCCCGGCCTCGATGGTCTTGCGGGCGCGTTCGGCCGCCGTCTCGTCGGGCAGGCCGAACTTGTCGAGCTTTTCGCCGTCGAGGTGGGTCAGGCGGGCGGTGAAGGCCTTGTTCTCGGCCGTCCGCAGGTCGGCCTCGACCGACCAGTATTCCTGCGCCACGAAGCGTTCGATTTCCGACTCGCGTTCGCAGATCAGGCGCAGGGCGACAGACTGCACGCGGCCGGCCGAGCGGGAGCCCGGCAGCTTGCGCCACAGCACCGGCGACAGGGTGAACCCGACCAGATAGTCCAGGGCGCGGCGGGCCAGATAGGCGTCCACCAGTTCCTGGTCCAGGTCGCGCGGGTTCTCCATGGCGTGCGTGACGGCGGACTTGGTGATGGCGTTGAAGGTCACCCGCTTGACGTCGACGCCCTTGAGCAGCTTGCGGCGTTCCAGCTCGTCCCAGACGTGCCAGGAAATCGCCTCACCCTCTCTGTCAGGGTCAGTTGCGAGGAAAAGGCGCTTGGCCCCCTTCAGCGCGCGGGTGATTTCCTTGAGGTGCTTTTCCGACCGGGGATCGGTGGTCCAATCCATCTCGAAGTCCTCGTCGGGCCGGACCGACCCGTCCTTGGGCGGCAGATCGCGGACATGCCCGTAGGAGGCCAGGACCGTGAAGTCCGAGCCGAGGTACTTGTTGATGGTTTTGGCCTTCGCCGGGGACTCGACAATGACAACGTTCATGCGGATTCCGGCCGTTTCAAGGTTCTGGGTGGGGGCCCCCGCAAGACCCTGGAACGGACGCCTGTCAGGCCTCCGGCAGGAACGAAACACGGTGGCCCGGATGCCGTTCCAGGCGCCCCGCCAGTTCCAGTTCCAGGAGAATCATGGAAACCACGGATGGAGACAATTGGCATTGCCGGATGATCTCGTCAACCGTCACGGGGATCGGACCCAGTGCTTCGGTGACATCGCGGCGGGCGCGGGACAGCGCGGATTCGTCGGGAATGGCAGGCGCCGGGCCGTTGAACCGCCCGCCGGGAGGCTCGCGGAAGGGGCGGCGCAGCAGGTCGTCGAGTATCTCCAGAATGTCGCCCGCCCCCTGGGTCAGGACCGCGCCGTCCTTGATCAGGCCGTTGGGACCGGCGGCGCGGGCATCCATCGGCGAGCCGGGCACGGCGAAAACCTCGCGGCCCTGTTCGGCCGCATAGCGTGCCGTGATGAGCGAGCCGGACCGGGCGGTGGCCTCGACCACCACCACGCCGGCGCTCATGCCGCTGATGATGCGGTTGCGGCGCGGGAAGTGGCGGGCCTGCGGCTCGGTCCCCGGCGGCATTTCCGACACCACGGCGCCCATTTCGGCGATGCGGTGGTACAGGCCGGCGTTCTCGGGCGGATAGATGATGTCCACGCCGCCGGCCACCACGGCGACGGTTCCGCTGTCGAGCGATCCGTCGTGGGCCGCGGTATCCAGCCCACGGGCCAGCCCCGACACCACCGTCACCCCGGCTTGCCCCAGGTCCCAGGCCATCTTGCGGGCGAACTGCCGCGCCCCGGCCGAGGCGCTGCGGGCCCCGACCATGCCGATACACGGCCGCGCGAACAGGCTGGCGTGGCCGCGCACATACAGCAGCGGCGGGGCGCCGTCGGTGGCCGCCAGCAGGGCCGGGAAGTCCGGCTCGCCGCTGCAAATGGCGCGGGCGCCCAGGCGCGCGGCGGCGTCCAGTTCCGCCTCGGCACGGGCCTTGGAGCATATCTTGATCGGCTTGGTGCGCCCGCCGCGCCGCGCCAGATCGGGCAGGGCGGCAAGCGCGCTCGCGGCCGAGCCGAAGCGCTCCAGAAGGCGGAAAAAGGTCACCGGGCCGACGTTCTCGCACCGGATGAGGCGCAGCCAGTCGACGCGTTCGGAGTCGGAAAGAAGGCGAGGTTGTATCGTCATGACGGGGAGGATTGAGGATGGCGCGCCTACCGTCAAGGGAAAGCGTTAGGCATGTTCGACCAAAAGAGAGGCTTTTGGGTCCGCGCAGACAAAGCGCCCGAGGGGCTTTGGAACTTCTCGAAAGCTCCGGTTACACAGGCAAAGAGCATCACGTCAAAGAGGAAGCACAGATCATGAAAAAGTCCCTCAGCATCGCCGTCCTGGCCGCCACCGCCGGCCTGGCCATCGGCGCCGGGACCGTGATCGCCGCCAGCGGTGCGCCGGCTGTCCAGGGCATTTATGGCTACTTCGCGGGCAACCCGGTCTACACGGTCGCGCTGGAGGCCAGTTCGGGCCTGATCGTCCTCGGCTGCCCCGGCGGCCAGTCCCTGACCACCATGGCCATGGCCAACGGGGGCCAGACCATTTATTGCAAGTAACGTCGGGTACTGACTCCTCCTTTTGAATCCTGCCCTTGGCGGGGCGACGGTGGTAGCATCGGCCGATGAGTCGCACCATCAGCATGGCGGTCGCCGCCGCACTCGCCCTGGCCTCGATGCTGCTGCCGTCGTCCCTGCGGGCGGCGGTGGTCGAGGAGGTCATCCTCACCCTTTCCCCCGCCGAGTCCCTGCTGACCGGGCATGCCAGCCTGACGGTTCCCGCCGGGGCGCCCGATCTGCGCCTGATCCTCGACGACGCCTTCACCCTCACCGCCGTGCGCGTGGGGACGCGGACCCTGGCGCCGCCGCGCGATCCCGGCGGCGGGCGCTTCGTCCTGCCGGGGGAGGGGCCGTGGACCGTCGAGGTGGACTGGCGCGGCGTGCTCACCCCGCCGCGTCCGCCTGCCGTGGCGCCCGAGGGCACCTATCTGCCGGGTGACGTGGCGTGGTATCCGGCTCCCGACGGGGCGCTGCCGCAGCGCCTGACCGTGCGAGCGCCGGCCGGACAGCGGGCCGCCGTCACCGGCGAACTTCTCGACGAGACGGTGGGGCCGGACGGCAGCGTCGCCGTGTTCGCGCCCTATGCCGACGAGCCGCCGTCCGTGTTCGCCGGCCCCTACACGGTGGCCGAGCGCGTGGTCGGCGGCCTTCGCCTGCGGACCTACTTCCCGGCCGAGGCAGCCGGGTTGGCCGAAGCCTACCTTGACGATTCGGCGGCACATATCGCCCGCTTCTCGGACCTGATCGGGCCTTACCCCTATGCCGGATTCGCGGTGGTCGCGGCGCCCTACCCGGTCGGCTGGGGCTTTCCCGGCCTGACCTACGTGTCGGAGCGCATCCTCGGCCTGCCGTTCATGCGGGCGCGGTCCCTGCCGCATGAAATCCTGCACGTCTGGTGGGGCAACGCCGTGGCGCCCGACTACGCCAGCGGCAACTGGGCAGAGGGGCTGACGACGTACATGGCCGACTACGGCCTGGCGTCGGAGGAGGACCGGCGCCGCCTGAGGCTGGCCTGGCTGCGCGATTTCGCGGCCCTGCCCGAAGACCGCGCGCGGCCGGTACGGACCTTCACGGCCAAGGCGCACGGGGCCGATCAGGTCATCGGCTACAGCAAGGCGGCGTTCATTTTCCACATGCTCCACCAGCGTCTGGGGCCGGACGGCTTCCACCGCGCGCTTGGCCGGTTCTATGCGGCGCACCGAGGCGGCAGTGCGTCCTGGGCCGACCTGCGCGCCGCCTTCGAGGCCGAGTCCGCGACCGACCTGGAGCGCTTTTTCGACCAGTGGCTGACCCGGCCGGGCGCCCCGCGCCTGACCCTGATGGATGCCCGCGCCGACGGCAACGCCGTGACCCTGGTCCTGACCCAGGACGAGCCGCCATACTCCCTGCGCCTGCCGATCAGGGTGACCACCGACGCCGGCGAGGAAACCCATGTCGTCACCGTGGCCGGCGCCCGCGCGACCGTGGCCGTGGAGGCTGGTGGCCCGGTGCGCGCGGTGGCCCTCGATCCCGACCACCATGTGTTCCGCCACCTGACGCCCGAGGAAACGCCGCCCATCCTGCGCGACGTCACCCTGGGCACGACGCCGGTGGCGCTGCTGCCCGATGACCCGGCGGCGCGAGAGGCCGCGCAACGCCTCGCCGACCGTCTGTTCGGAAGCCCGGTCAGCGCCGTGACGCCCACCGGCGCAAAGGCCGGAGACGGGCCGCTGCTGGTCGTGTCCGTGGGTGAGGGTACTGGGCCGCTGGACGCCCTGGGCGTCGATCCGCCGGCCCTGGAGCAGGACGGCACCGCCCGCGTGTGGGCATGGCGCCTGCCCGACGGGCGGCCGCTGCTGGCCGTCCAGGCCGAGGATACCGAGGCCCTGACCGCCCTCATCCGCCCGCTGCCCCACTACGGGCAGGACAGCTGGCTGGTGTTCGACGGCGGCCAGGTCCTCGATCGCGGCTTGTGGGACCCGCCCGCGCAGCCGCTGCGGCGGGAGTTCTGAGGCTTTTAGGTCCGCTTGCGCGGACGGGTTGCCACCCGTACCCGCCTGGAGCGATGCTCCAGACCTCCTTGTTTTCTTAAAGAAATAAAAGGGGGTTCGGGGTCTAGCCCGAGCCGGCGCGGGCGGCAGCCCGCCTTTTTCACGAAGTCTTCCTACCCCGCCAGCGCGGCGTATTCGACTTCATAGGCGGCGTTGTGCGGGACGGCGCGGTAAGCCTTCTTGACGGCTTCGATGACGTCGTCCTCGCTGACGTCCGCCGGGACGTTGACGACTTCGTAGATGACGCTCGACCCGGTGGTCGGCCCCGCGTCGGAGTTGCGGTGCGCCTTGTTGACCAGACCTTCGCCGGCAACCTTGATCATGAATGTGGCCATGGATATGGGCTCCCCTTCGCAAAAATGCGCTGCATCACGGCGCGTTGCCCTGGGGGAGCAAAGGGAACGGCCTCATTTATTGATTACCTGAATCGTGCGGCGATGGAAAGGGGGGGCAACTCCCCTGCTCCTGAATATCATATTCGTTGAGCGTACGATTGATTTCCGGCAAATGCCCTTATATGTTGAGCGCCCATGGCGATGCGAGGGGCATATGTTGGGTTTCAAATCAGGTGCGCTGTGGTTGGCGAAAGCGCTGATAGGGTCGGCGCTGACAATTGGCGCAGCGGTTCTTGCCCTGCTATTTACATCTCCTATCCAGGAGTTTCTGAAGATTCCTAGCGAGGTTCACGTCATTGCGAAGGGTGTAGACGATCTGCGCGCTGATGTAAGTGACCTCAAGGTTCTGTACAGGTCCATTGAGTCTCGGCTGGAAGCAATCGACAAAATCCATTTGAGGCTTATGGGAGGATTTAACCGGATTTACGTCGGAATTCTTGATGAAGAAGGGGCCGCGCGCTTTGACCTGAGCCGCGAGGACGTTGTGATTGTTGAAAGCCGTCGAAATCCGCTTCTCAACCCGGAAGAAGACGAGCAGGGAACGAGAAGCGGGATTGAAGGTCACCGGCGGGCCAAAATTAATGATTATATTTTGGTCCGTAACGAGACAAACAACCTGACCGTCATCATAGTACAGCGCATCAAGACCTTTAACCGGTCGCACTCGGATCTCAAAAAGGATGTAGATATTTGGATGACGAAGGATGCTGCAAGTCGCCTCGGCATTCCTTCTGAAGGTCACCCCATTGAAGTGCGCCTGATGGCCGATGAGGAAGTACAGATGATTCGAGCCCACGCGATTGATGATGTGCTGGATAGTACCGTGGTCGATAAGGCGCCTTCAGCAGCGGCCGATCCGATCAACTAAAGCGGTTTGCGTTTAACGTGACGCATTTGTCCGCTACCGCGGATGGCTGCCGCCAGCCTGGAGCTACGCTCCAGACCTCCCTTATTCTCTTGAAGAAGAAAAGGGGTTTGGGGCTTGCCCCAAGCGGGTTTGGGCGGCAGCCCAAGATGCACGAGATCAGACTGTGGTTCACATCAAAAGCAAACCGCTTTTGTCCCCGCTTTGCGCGGAGTCGCTTGGGCCTGTCGCGCACAGGCCTTGGCAGCAGCGTCGCTAATCTGCTACCCCGCCTTCTTCTTCCCGATCTTGCTTTCCTCGCCCTTGAGGAGGCGGCGGATGTTTTCGTGGTGGCGGATCCAGGCGAGGACCGCCAGCGCCGCGCAGGCCACGGCGTGGGCCGGGGTGGCCCACAGCCACGCATAGACCGGCGCGGCGGCCAGGGCGACCAGGGCGGCCAGGCTGGAGTAGCGGAAGGCTCCGGCCACCACGGCCCATGTGGCGCAGGCGGCCAGCCCGACCGGCCAGGCGGTGGCGAGCAGCACGCCGAGCGTGGTGGCCACGCCCTTGCCGCCCTTGAAGCGCAGCCAGACCGGGAAGTTGTGGCCGACCACGGCGGCCACGCCGGCGACCAGCATGGCCACGACATCGCCGGTAACCGCCCAGGCGATGCCGACGGCGATGGCGCCCTTGCCGGAGTCGAGCAGCAGGGTGGCGAGGGCCAGGTCCTTGCGCCCGGTGCGCAGGACGTTGGTCGCCCCGATGTTGCCCGACCCGATGGTCCGCAGGTCGATGCCGAACGGCTTGGTCAGGACCAGCCCGAACGGCACCGACCCCAGCAGATAGCCCCCGATCAGGGCGATCAGGATCTCAGGCGTCATGGTCGAACACCGTGCGCCCGTCGATCACCGTGCGCAGGACCCAGCCTTGCAGCAGGCGACCGTCAAACGGCGAGTTCTTGGACTTCGACAGGGACTTCTTGGCGTCGTAGCGCCACGGCCGCTCGGCGTCGAACACCACCAGATCGGCCGGCGCGCCGACCTTGAGGCGCCCGGCCTCCAGCCCCATCAGTCTGGCCGGGCCCCAGCCGACCAGGCGCAGGGCGGAAACCAGATCCAGCTCGCCCTTGTGGACCAGTTCCAGGGTCACGGCCAGCAGGGTTTCCAGGCCGATGCCGCCGAATTCGGCCACCGCGAAGGGCAGGCGCTTGCTGTCGGTGTCCTGCGGCGCGTGGTCCGAGGCAATGGCGTCGATCACGCCGTCGCGCAAGCCGGCGACGATGGCGCACCGGTCGTCCTCGGACCGCAGCGGCGGGGACAGCTTGGCGAAGGTCCGGTAGTCGTTGACCGCCAGTTCGTTGAGCGCGAAGTACGGCGGCGCGGTGTCGCAGGTCACCGGCAGGCCGCGCGCCTTGGCCCGACGGATGATCTCGACGCTTTCCGAGGTCGAGATGTGGGCCGCGTGGTACCGCCCGCCGGTCATCTCGACCAGGCGGATGTCGCGCTCCAGCAGGATGATCTCGGCCTGTCGGGGGATCCCGGCGAGGCCCAGGCGGGTGGCCAGTTCTCCGGCGTTCATGACGCCGCTGGCCAGGCTCGGTTCCTCGGGATGCTGGACGACCATCAGGCCGAAGGTGGCGGCGTACTGCAACGCCCGGCGCATGACCTGGGCGTTGGCGACCGCCTTGGTGCCGTCGGTGAAGGCCAGGGCTCCGGCGCGAGCCAGCAGGCCCATTTCCGAGATCTCCTTGCCCTCGGCCCGCTTGGTGGCGGCGCCGTAGGCATAGCATTTGGCGAGGCCGATCTGGCGGGCGCGGCGGGCGACGAATTCAATGGCGGCCTCGTCGTCCATCACCGGGTTGGTGTTGGGCAGGCCGACCATGGACGTGATGCCCCCGGCCACGGCGGCGCGGCCGGCGCTCTTGAGGCTTTCCTTATGGGCCTCGCCGGGTTCGCGGAGCTGCACGCGGATGTCGACCAGACCGGGGGCCAGCACATGGCCGCCGCAGTCGATGGCCTGGGCGCCTTCGGGCAGGCTGGAGGCGAAGATGTCGGGGCCGATGGCGGCCACGGCCTCGCCCTCGGTCAACAGGCCGCCGGTGGGCGACGGCGCAAGGTCAAGGCCGCTCGCCGGGTCGATCACGCGGGCGTTGACGTAGGCGACGCGGGACGGAGTGGTGCGGACGGCCATGTCACTTGCCTCCCTGGGCGTCGACGTTGTTGCGGGCAAGGACTTCGACCACGGCCATGCGCACGGCCACGCCCATTTCGACCTGTTCCCGAATGACCGAGCGTTCCACGTCGTCGGCGACGTCGCTGTCGATCTCGACGCCGCGGTTCATGGGGCCGGGGTGCATGATGAGGGCGTCGGGCTTGGCCAGCGCCAGCTTTTCCTTGTCCAGCCCGAAGAAGTGGAAGAACTCGCGGATGGACGGGATGTAGTTGGCGTCCATGCGCTCCATCTGCAGGCGCAGCATCATGATGATGTCGACCTCGCGCAGGCCGTCGCGCATGTCGTGGAAGACCTCCACCCCCAGGCTGTCGATGCCGCCGGGGATGAGGGTGCGCGGGCCGATGACACGGACCTGGGCGCCCATGGTGGTCAGCAGGTGGATGTTCGAGCGCGCCACGCGGGAGTGCAGCACGTCGCCGCAGATGGCGACCTTCAGGCCGTCCAGGTGGCCCTTGCGGCGGCGGATGGTCAGGGCGTCCAGCAGGGCCTGGGTCGGGTGCTCGTGCTGGCCGTCGCCGGCGTTGATGACGCCGCAGTTGACCTTGTCCGACAGCAGCTTGACGGCGCCCGAGTCCTGGTGGCGCACCACCAGCACGTCGAGGTGCATGGCGTTCAGGGTCACCGCCGTGTCGATCAGCGTCTCGCCCTTGGCGATGCTGGACCCGGCCGACTGCATGTTGATGACGTCGATGCCCAGGCGCTTGCCGGCCAGTTCGAAGCTGGTGCGGGTGCGGGTCGAGTTCTCGAAGAACAGGTTGACCATGGTGCGCCCGGCCAGGATCGGCGTCTTTTTGTCCAGGCGGCGGTTCTGCGCCACATAGCCCTCGGCGCGGTCCAGCAGGGCCGTGATCTCGTGGGGGTACAGCCCCTCGATGCCGAGCAGGTGGCGGTGGGTGTAGTCGTCGATGCTCATGGCGCGGACCTTGCTGGAAATGGGCCGCCTTCGCAAGCGCGGGCGGCTGTCGCAGACGGGGCGGGCGGTGCGGGGCGGCGGCCACCGGCGCGCCGTCCCCCGACTCGAGTTACTTACGCAACGATCGCATCGGCCTCGACTTCGACCATCCATTCCGGATTGATCAGGCCGGAGCACTCCACGAAGGAGGTGGCCGGGCGGATGGTGCCGAAGGCCTCGCCATGGGCGCGGGCGGCGTCCTGCCACGTCTTGATGTCGGTCAGGAAGACGCGGGTGCGCACGATGTCGGTGGCCTTGCCGCCGGCGTCCTCGACCGCCTTGATGATGATTTCGATGCAGCGCTTGGTCTGACCATAGCAGTCGCCCGGCGTCGCCACGCTGCCGTCTGCGGCAATCGGCGTGGTGCCTGCGACGGCGATGGTGTTGCCCACGCGGACGGCGCGGCTGAAGCCGATCTTCGGCTCGTTGGGGCTGCCGGAGGACACCAGGATACGGTCGGTCATGGAAGGGCTCCTGTGATGCGGATTTGCGCGGGGCGGAGGATGCCTGCGCGCAGCGGCCGGCGCAAGGGGGGGCGCAAGGGGCGGCGCAGATGGGGCTACCGTGCTTTCTACCCATGGCTGCCATTCGCCGCGCGTATGTCTCGCATCCGTACAAACCGCCGCAGGGCCTATAAGATGTATGGGTATTTGATCCCTTGGCTGGGGGGAAAGCCATGTTTATCGATGTCAGCCGCATTCCGGCTACCGGGCACCCGCGCATAGATCAGGCGCATCGCGATCTTGCCGACATGGTCAACGGACTGTTCGAGCAATGGCGGAGCGGCGTTGATGGTGCCGAACTGAAGGGCGGCTTCGACCGCTTCCTGCGCGCCGTCGGCCGCCACTTCGCGGAGGAGGAGGATATTGCCGCCGCCGCCGGGTGCCTCAATGTTCCCGAACATGCCGGCAAGCACAATGCGCTGCTCGCCGCGCTGACCGCCCACGTCCAGGCGCTGGCCGACCTGACCGAAAGCCGCGCCGGGGACCGCTGCATCGATCTGTTCAGCCTGATCGATCAGATGCTGTACGAGCATGAAATGCTCGACGACCAGGAATTCTGGCCGGTGCTGAGCGCGGCCGGCCAGCAGCCGGACGTTCGCGCCGATGTTCCTCTGATCCTGTGGGGCTGCGCCCTGGAGACAGGGCACGCCGAACTGGACCGCCAGCATCACACGCTGGTCAAGCTGCTCAACGGACTGGACGCCATGGTGCGCCGGCAGGCTCCGGCGGCCGAGGCGTGCGAACTGCTGGGCCGCATTCTCGACCACACCCGTTGCCACTTCCAGTGGGAGGAACGGCAGATGGCCGGCATCCGCGCACCGGGTGCGGCGGCGCATCGGATGCTGCATGCGCAACTGCTGGCCGACCTGTCCGAGGTGATCGCGGCGGCCAACGGGGTGCCCACCGTCGACCTGACGCGGCACCTGAAGTTCTGGTTCATCGACCACATCAGGTATGTGGACGGCGATTTGGCGCGTGCCCTGAACGCTAAGGCAGCGGCGTCAGTCCGGCCAGGGCAAGAGCCACCAGGACCACCGGGATGGTTCCTGCGGCGAGAAGCGTTTGCAGGGTGATGATGTTGGCCATCAGCGGCGCGTCGCCGCCCATCTGGCGGGCCAGCACATAGGACGATGCCGAGCAGGGCAGGGCGGCATACAGCAGCGCGACGCCGAACGCCGCCGCGTCGACCTCCACCCCGGCGGCGCTCAGCCCGACCAGGATCCCCACCGCCGTCAGCGGCATGACGCCCAGCTTGAGCACGCACGCCGTGACCAGCGGCCGGCCGGCGCCGCGCAGGGCGTCCAGCGCCAGTCCCGCGCCGACCGCCAGAAGGCCGACCGGCAGGGCCGCCGCCCCCAGGATATTGAGCAATGGCCCGGCCACCGGCGGCAGACCGACGCCAGCCACATTGAGCACGATGCCGATTGCGCAGGCCAGGATCAGCGGATTGCGCACGATGCCGCCCAGGGTCGCCTTCAGGCTGGCCCTGCCGTGGGCCGGCACGAACACGCTCAGGCAGGCCACCGACAGGACGTTGACCAGGGGCACCACGGTGGCGATGCACACCGCCGTCAGGGTCACGCCCTCGTCGCCGAACAGGGCCGCCGCGCCGGCCAGCCCGATGTAGGTGTTGGGCCGGATGGCGCCCTGGAAGGTCGAGGTGAACGCCGCCGCCGTACCGCCGACCCACCGCCGCAAGGCCAGCACCACCCCGGAAATGACCAGCGTCGTGCCGCCCAGGGACAGGGCGATGGCCGGCCACGCCAGACCGGCGAGGTCCGCGCTCGCCAGATTGGCGACCAGCAGGGCCGGGAAGGTCACGAAGTAGGTCAGCTTCTCGGCCGGAGCCCAGAAGGCGTCGGGCATGAACCGGCCGCGCTTCATGGCGTGGCCGAGCAGGATCAGCAGGAAGATGGGGGCGAGCGACAGGGCGATGTCGAGCACCGGGCTTACGTCCGCGCCATGGCGTCCAGGAAGCCCTGGAGGATGTAGGCCGCCGCAGCCTTGTCCACGTTGGCGGCGCGCTTTTTGCGCGACATGTCCATTTCGTCGATCATCATGCGCTGCACGGCGGCGGTCGACAGGCGCTCGTCCCAATAGCCCACCGGCAGGTCGGTCAGGGGGCGCAGGTTGGCGGCGAACTGGCGGGTGGACTGGCAGCGCTTGCCTTCGGTGCCGTCCATTTCCACCGGCAGGCCGAGGACCAGCGCGCCGATCTGCTCGCGCGCGCAAATCTCCAGCAATTCGCGGGCGTCCTGGGTGAACTTGGTGCGCTTGATGGTGTAGAGCGGAGACGCCAGGGTCCAGCGCATGTCCGAGATGGCCAGGCCGATCGTCTTGGTCCCCAGGTCGAGGCCCAGGATGCGTTGCCCGGGCTTGAGCAGGGCCTTGATCCCGGCCGGGCCAGGGTTGCGGTCTTCCATGGCCGGTGCTACCTTCCGCGCAAGTTTTTGAGGCAAGTTTTTCCGGGGTTTGACGCCCCTTTCGGTCCGCCGTTAATACTCCCACCAGGAGAGCCATTTCAATGCTCGACAAGTCCACCGTCAGGAACATCGCGTTCCTCGCCCGGATCGACGTCCCCGACGCCGACCTGGAGCCGCTGGCGCACCAGCTTTCCGGCATCCTCGACTGGGTCGAGCAGCTTCAAGAGGTCAACACCGACGGTGTGCACCCGATGTCCAGCGTCACCGAGATGACCATGACCTGGCGTCCCGATGAAGTCACCGATGGCGGGTACCGCGACAAGGTGACGGCCAACGCGCCGGGCGCCCGCGACGGCTTCTTTGCCGTGCCCAAGGTTGTGGAGTAGACCGGCATGACCAAGCTTACCTCGCTGACCATCGCGCAGTGCCGTGACGGCCTCCGCAAGGGCGACTTTTCGGCCCGCGAACTGACCGAGACGTACATCCAGGCCATGGAGGCGCACCGCGACCTCAACGCCTACATCACCGAAACGCCCGACATCGCCCTGGCCCGCGCCGAGGAGGCCGACGGCCGCCTGAAGGCCGGAACCGCCGGCGCGATGGAAGGCATTCCGGTCGCCATCAAGGACCTGTTCTGCACCGAAGGCGTGCTGACCACCGCGGCCAGCCACATCCTCGACGGGTTCACGCCGGCCTACGAAAGCACCGTCAGCGCCAACCTCAAGAACGCCGGCGCGGTGATGCTGGGCAAGACGAACCTGGACGAGTTCGCCATGGGTTCGTCGAACATGACCAGCTACTACGGCGGCGTGAAGAACCCGTGGAAGCGGCAGGGCGACACTGCCGATCTGGTGCCCGGCGGGTCTTCGGGCGGGTCGGCCGCCGCTGTGGCCGCGCATATCGCCGTGGCCGCGACCGGCACCGACACCGGCGGGTCCATCCGCCAGCCCGCCGCGTTCTGCGGCATCACCGGCCTGAAGCCGACCTACGGGCGGTGCTCGCGGTGGGGCACGGTGGCGTTCGCGAGTTCGCTCGATCAGGCCGGGCCGATGACCCGCGACGTCCGTGACGCCGCCATCATGCTGGGCGCCATGGCCGGCCATGATCCCAAGGATGCCACCTCGGCCAACCTGCCGCTGCCCGATTTCGAGGCGGCGCTGACCGGCGACATCCGCGGCCTGCGCGTCGGCATCCCCAAGGAATACCGGCCCGACGGCCTGGACCCGCAGATCCAGGCGTTGTGGGATCAGGGCGTGGAGTGGCTGAAGGCGGCCGGCGCCGAGGTCCGCGAGATCTCCCTGCCGCACACCAAGTACGCCCTGGCGACCTATTACATTGTCGCCCCGGCCGAGTGCTCGTCCAACCTGGCGCGTTATGACGGCGTGCGCTTCGGCCTGCGGGTCGACGGCGACAGTCTGGACGACATGTACATGAACACCCGCGCCGCCGGCTTCGGGACCGAGGTCAAGCGCCGCGTCCTGATGGGTACCTATGTGCTGTCGGCCGGCTACTACGACGCCTATTACCTCAAGGCGCAGCGCGTCCGCACCCTGATTGCCCAGGATTTCGCCAATGCGTTCAAGGACGTGGACGTCATCCTGACGCCGACCGCGCCGTCGGCCGCCTTCGGCATGGGCGAGAACATGGACGACCCCATCACCATGTACCTCAACGACGTGTTTACCGTGCCGACCTCGCTGGCCGGGCTGCCCGGCCTGTCGCTGCCCGCCGGGCTGGACAAGCAGGGGCTGCCGCTCGGCCTGCAACTGATCGGCAAGCCGTGGGACGAGGAAACGGTGCTGCGCGTCGGTGGCGTGCTGGAAACGGCGGCGGGTTTCACCGCCAAGCCGGCGCTGGTTGGGGGCTGAGGACATGAGCTACATCATCAAGGGCGAAACCGGCGATTGGGAAGTGGTCATCGGGCTTGAGGTCCACGCCCAGGTGACCTCCAAGGCCAAGCTGTTCTCCGGCGCCTCGGCCACCTACGGCGGCGAGGCCAACGACCACGTCAGCTTCATCGACGCGGGCTTCCCCGGCATGTTGCCGGTCATCAACGCCTATTGCGTCGAGCAGGCGGTCAAGACCGGCCTCGGCCTGCGCGCCCAGATCAACAAGCGGTCGGTGTTCGCGCGCAAGAACTACTTCTATGCCGACCTGCCGCAGGGCTACCAGATCAGCCAGTACGAACTGCCCATCGTCGGCGTCGGCGAGGTGGTGCTGGACATGCCCGACGGCTCGTCGGCCGTGGTCGGCATCGAACGCCTGCACCTGGAGCAGGACGCCGGCAAGTCCATGCACGACCAGCATCCCAGCCTGTCGCTGATCGACCTCAACCGGTCGGGCGTCGCGCTCATGGAAATCGTGTCGATGCCCGACATGCGCAGCCCCGAGCAGGCCGGCGCCTATGTGCGCAAGCTGCGCTCCATCCTGCGCTACCTGGGCACCTGCGACGGCAACATGGACGAAGGCTCCATGCGCTGCGACGTCAACGTGTCGGTCCGCCGGCCGGGCGAGGGCTACCGCACCCGCTGCGAGATCAAGAACGTCAACTCCGTCCGCTTCGTCATGCAGGCCATCGAAGTCGAGGCCAAGCGCCATGTCGAGGTGTACGAGGGCGGCGGCAAGATCATGCAGGAGACCCGTCTGTTCGACCCGAACAAGGGCGAGACGCGGTCCATGCGGTCCAAGGAACACGCCCACGACTACCGCTACTTCCCCGACCCCGACCTGCTGCCGCTGGAATTCGACGACGCGTTCGTCGCGCGCATTAAGGCGACGCTGCCGGAACTGCCCGACGACAAGAAGGCCCGCTTCATGGACGTCTACGGCCTGTCGCCGTACGACGCCTCGGTCCTGGTGGTCGAGCGCGAGCGGGCCGAGTACTTCGAGGCGGTGGCCAAGGGCCGCGACGGCAAGAAGGCCGCCAACTGGGTCATCACCAACCTGTTCGGGATGCTGAACAAGGCCGGCCTAGAGGTCACCGAAAGCCCGGTGGCGGCGGAACAGCTCGGCCAGCTCATCGACCTGATCGAGGACGGCACCGTGTCCGGCCGCCTCGCCAAGGAAGTGTTCGAGATCATGTGGGAGGAACGCAAGGACCCCGCCGTGATCGTCGAGGAACGCGGCATGAAGCAGGTCACCGACACCGGCGCCATCGAGGCCGCCTGCGACGAAGTGATCGCCGCCAACCCCGACAAGGCCAACGACATCCGCAACGGCAAGGAAAAGCTCATTGCCTGGTTCATCGGCCAGGTCATGAAGCAGACCCAGGGCAAGGCCGCCCCGGGTACCGTGCAGGAAATCCTGAAGAAGAAGCTGCTGGGGTAGTTGAAAGGAGGCGCGGGCTCTGCCCGCACCCGCCGGGGGCCATCGGCCCCCGGACCCCCATGTGCCGGAAGGACTCCTAGTCCTTCAAAGTGATCCGCCACATTCCCCGGTATCCACTTTCCATCCAGTGTCCCTCGAGGAATTTTCCCTTGGGGAACTTGTGAAGGCTGGCGCGACCCTCGCGCTCCGGCGCTTCGAGAAGGAAATGTCCGGATCCATCGTTCTTGCCCTTGTAGCATACCGGGCCATCGTCATCATCGAACGCCACTTCTATAGAAGTGTCAGAGATGCGAACGATATAGGTGTCGCTCTGGGATGCCTCTTTTTCATAATAAAGAATATCCACCGGGCAATTTCTGTAGATTTCCAATTTCTGCTCCGATCAGTTCTTTGGGTCCAGGGGCCAATGGCCCCTGGCGGGTGCGGGCAGAGCCCGCGCTTTCCTTCCTACCCCTTCACCAGCGTGAAGCTTTCCGGGAACGGGCCGTTCTGGAAGTCCAGGTGGCCGGCCGGGCCGTCGGCGCGTTTGGTGAAGCCGGCGAGCAGGAGCTGTTTGACCACTTCGGGCACCTGCACCAGGCTGACCTGATCGCCCAGGCAGCGGTGCAGGCCGTAGCCGAGGTGGAAGTAGTGATAGTCGGGGCGGGTGGTGTCGAAGGCCTCCGGGTTGGGCACCACGGTGCCGTCGTGCATGGCCGAGCAGGTGGAGATCAGCACTAGGCGGCCGGGCGCGATCTCGGTCGCGCGGTCGGTGCCCGCCGCGATGGTGTAGGGGGCCACGCTCAGGCGCCCCACGAACGGGTTGATCGGGTTGAAGCGCAGGGCTTCCCACACAGTGGCGTCAAAGGTGGCGTCGTCGCCGGCCTTGGCCGCCTTCAGCGCACCGGCCAGGGCGTCGGGGCGGTCGATGAGCTGATCCACGGCCTGGGCGCACGCTGCCGAGGTGGTTTCGATGCCGCCGACCAGCAGGCCCATGGTGTTGGTCATGACGCGGTCGAAGTCGAAGCCGATGACCTCGGGCGTCTTCAGGCGCAGCAGGCGGACGACCACGTCGTCGATGGACGGGTCGGCCTCCGCCTGGGTCCGGCGGTCGGCCAGGAACCAGGTCAGGTAGTCCTTCATCGCCGCTCCGGCGGCCACGCTGTTGGCGTGGATGGTCGCATCATCGGTCAGGTTGTGGAACATGTCGTACTGGGTGGCGTAGGACCACTTCAGCAGCGTGGCGATGTCCGGGCCGGGGAAGCCGAAGTATCGGCCGGTCAGCTCCGCCGGGGTACGGCGGGTGAGCTGACTGATGAGTTCCAGCCGGCCATCGGCGGCGCCGGCGGCGATGGAGTCGCGCGCGATGGCGGCCACCATCTCCCGCACCTTGGACAGGTCGGCCTGCTGCATCATGGCGCGCAGGATGCCCTTGTCGCGCTGGTTGAACACCGTGCCGTCGCGGCCCAGCATGAAGGGGCCCACGGTGGGGTCCATCTTGGGCGCGTAGGGGCGCACGGTGAAAACCATCGGGCGGCTCAGGGCCTCCTCGACGTCGGCGAATCGGGTCAGCAGGACCGGCCCCTGGCCCGGCGTCACCAGAACCGGGCGATGGGCGCGCAGTTCGGCGAACAGCTCCATCGGCTTGGTGGCGACCCACAGGAACAGAAGCTTGACCTTGTCGGCGTCGCCGGCCGCGTCATAGGCCGCCAGGAACGACCCGGTCGGCGTGCCGGCGGTGGACATCATCGTCATGACATTTCCCCTGAGACATAAGGTTGCGTGCTTGTAGTAAAAACACGCAAAAGGTTATCGCATCCTCCGCGCGTGGCATATAGAATTGTCCCGCTTTGGGCGTGTTGCGGCCGCAAGGGGGGTCCTTCGTCGCGCCGCCCCGGAGGGGAGAGACAAACGATGATCTGGAAGACCGGCCTGGCCGTCGCGGTGGCGGCGGCGCTGGGCGCATGCGCTCAGCTCATTCCGCCCGAGCTGCCGCCCAACCCGCCCGTGACCTCCGTCAAGTGGATGGACCAGAACTGGAGCGACACGGACCGCTGGTGGTACCACCACGAGACCCAGGGCACCTCCACGCTGCCGATTCCCTATACGTGGTTCATGGCCCTGGAGCAGCCCCGCCTGTGGCTGTTCGGCGATGCGCCGATGCTGAGCGACAGCGACTACCTGTCGCGCTTCGGCTTCATCCCCGGCGCCAAGGGCCTGGAATACGCCGACGCCGCGGCATTGCGGTCGCAGGGCTACCCCGGCGTGGCCGGCGCGGCGACCTACGAGGTCGAGGACTTCGCGGGCAACCCCGGCGGCCTGCCCGTCGGCTTCGCCGTCACCAAGGCCTATGAGGACCCGGTGACCGGCAAGCAACTGCCCGACCAGCTGGGCTTCACTTGTGCGGCCTGCCACACCGGCCAGATGGTCTACAACGGCGTGAACCTGCGCATCGACGGTGGCCCGGCCATCACCGAACTGACCAAGTTCCGCCAGTCCCTCGGCCTCGCGCTGGTCTACACCGAATTCCTGGAGGCCCGCTTCAACCGCTTCGCCATGCGGGTGCTCAAGGACGCGTACAACGACCAGACCGCCGCCGCCCTGCGCGCCGAACTGGGCGCCGTGCTGAAGGGCCTGCAGGGCGGTCTGTCCCTGTACGCCGAAAGCAGCAAGCACGACGTGGCCGAAGGCTTCGGCCGCCTCGATGCCCTCAACCGCATCGGCAACACGGTGTTCGTCGAGGATCTGGTCGGGGCGCCGAACTTCGATGCGCGGGTCAACGTCGCCGCGCTGACCGCGCCGGTGAACTATCCCCACATCTGGACCACGTCGTGGTTCAAGTGGGTGCAGTACGACGCCTCCATCGAACAGCCGATGGTCCGCAACGCCGGGGAATCCATGGGCGTGGCCGCGCGGGTCAACCTGTCCAACCCGGACCGCCCGCTGTATGCGTCCTCGGTGGCCGTCAAGCCGATCGCCGAGATGGAGGAACTGGTGGCCGGCGCCGACCCGTATCCGGGCCGTGCCTTCAAGGGCCTGAACGCGCCGAAGTGGCCGGGCGACCTGTTCGGCGAGCCCGACGCGGCGCAGGTCGCCCAGGGCGAGGTGCTCTACCAGCGCCACTGCCAGAGCTGCCACCTGCCGCCGGTCGACAGCGCGGAGTTTTGGGACCCGACCTACTGGACCACGCCCAACGATGCCGGGCAGCGCTATCTGAAGCTGCCCGAGGTCGAGGTCTCCTACATCGGGACCGACCCGGCGCAGGCCAACGTCCTGCCCACCCGCAAGGTGCAGGTGCCCGAATACCTGGGCATCGACCCGAACATCGTCTGCGACGGCAAACCCGAGGGCGTGGTCACCGAGACCCTGTTCGGCCTGGCCCTGGGCGTGGCCGTGCAGAAGACCGTGGACAGCTGGTACGACAGCCACGACGTCCCGCCGGCCGAGCGTGTGAAGATGAACGGCTACCGGCCCAACTGCCTGCAGGTCAAGGAGGTCTACAAGGCCCGTCCGCTCAACGGCATCTGGGCGACGGCGCCTTTCCTGCACAATGGCGCGGTTCCCGACCTGGAGGCCCTGCTGCTGCCGGCCGCCGAGCGCCCGGCCCAGTTCTGCCTGGGCGACCGCACCTTCGACCCGCAGCGCGTCGGCTATGTGCGCACCTGCGCGAAGGGCACGACCGTGATCGACACCGGCATCCCCGGCAACCTCAACACCGGCCACTCCTTCGAGGATGGCCCGCGGGGCAACGGGGTGATCGGCCCGAAGCTGAATCCCGAGGAGAGGGAGGCTCTGCTGGCCTACCTCAAGACGCTGTAAATCCATGATCGACGCGGGGGAGGGGGCTTCCCCGCGTCTTCTTCTTCTTCTTTAAGGGGAACGCAAGCATGCCGCTGCCACAGACCCTCATGAACCCGCCGATGATGGCCATCGGTGACAGCCTGTATCAGGGCGTCGCCGCCTTGACCCACCGCAAGGACCTGTTCGCGTGGAGCCCGCCGGCGCAAGCCGCCAGGGCGCTGGGCATCACCGACTTCGCCTGCGCCGACCCGGACAGGCCCATCCTGCTCAACCTGCCCGACTGGCTGCACGCGCCGGTGTCGATCAGCCACATCCTGACCGAGTTGAAGGACCTGGGAGCCCACTGGCTGACCCGGCCGGCCTCGCCGTCGGGGCGGATCTGCTTCGACAACGTGGCGGTCAGCGGCGACACCATCGCCGACGTCCTGGATGCCACCGCCGGCGGGGCCGACAAGACCATCAAGGCCAAGCTCAAGGAGGGCGGCGCCAGTCCGTTCACCAGCGGCGTGGTCGGCGACCTGCTGCTGGCCTTCGTGCGGCGCTTCGCGCTCAACCCGTCGGGCGCGGCCGAGTTCGAGAACATGACCCAGATGGACTGGGTGCGCCTGCGGCAGCCCAAGCGCCTGCTGGTCAACATCGGCAGCAACGACGGCCTGTACGACATGTGTTTCAGCGCCAACGGCGCGGGCGACATCAACCTGTCGCGCCTCGACGCTCTGGCCGCCGCGCTGGCCGGGCTGCCCGACACGGTGGAGCACATCTATTTCAACTCCCTGGCCTTGCCGCGCGCGGTCAGCAACCTGATGCCGATCATGCCGGGCTCGAACAATCCGGACATGGATTTCGAGTTGCACCGGCCCGGCCCGAACGGCTATTTCGACCTCTATGAGAACCGCATGGGGTTCACCTACGGGCGGCTTTCCGGCAGCCAGGTCAAGGCGCTGGACGACAGGGTGAGGGCCGCCAACGCCGCCATGGCCGCAGCCCTCAAGGCGGCGGACACCAAGGGCCGCATTCACATGGTCGACATGGCCGGGCTGCTGCTGGACTACGACCACAAGCACGTCCTGTACGAGGACGGCGCCAAGTTCGTGCAACTGGCCAACGGCCATCGTCTGAACAACCTGTCCTACATGGTCGATCCGCTGGGCAACCACCAGACCGGCGGGCTGTTCAGCCTGGACGGCATGCACCTCAGCCACCCAGGCTACGCCCTGATGGCCGGGCAGGTGCTGGACGCCATCAAGGCGGCGGAAGGCCTGGCCTTTACCGCTCCGGACATGGACGCGGCGGCGGCGGCCGATCCGACCCTGTCGGTGCCCATTCCGGCCTGGAGCATCGCCCTGTGGGGCTGGCGCGACTACCGCGAGATCACCGCTTCGGCCGCTCCTGCCGCGCCGGCCGCGGCGGACGACGACAGCAAGGGCGCCAAGGTCTTCGCCCTCGGCCATGCCACGTCGGTGTATGCCGCCGGCAAGATGTCCGACGTTCCCGTGCCGGTCGAATAGACGTCTTTTTCGCACCGCCGGACGCCCCCGTGTTGTAGCATGCCGCGTGGCATGGACCAGGCACGGGGGTTTTCCTTGATCGCGCTTATTCTCAATATCATCTGGGTCGTCTTCGGCGGGTTCATCATGTTTCTGGCGTGGCTGCTGGCGGCCTTCGTGATGGTGCTGACCATCATCGGCATTCCGTGGGCGCGGTCGGCCTTCAACATCGCGCTGTATTCCCTGTGGCCGTTCGGGCGGGAGGCGGTGGATCGCTCCCTGCTGACCGGCCAGGAGGACCTGGGGACCGGCCCTCTGGGCTTGCTCGGCAACGTTATCTGGTTCCTGGTGGCCGGGTGGTGGCTGGCCATCGGGCACGTCATGGCGGCCATCGCCACGGCGCTGACCATCATCGGCATTCCACTCGCCTGGGCGCACCTCAAGCTGGCCGGGGCGTCGCTGTTCCCCATCGGCAAGGCCATCGTGGACAAGGACGTGGCGGCCGAGCTGCGCCGCCGTCAGGCCGCTGCGGCGGTGGACCGCCTCGGGCGTTAGTGTCTGGCACACTGGCGGAGAGCACAATGATCGACCTCTATTACTGGCCCACGCCCAACGGCTGGAAAATCACCATCCTGCTGGAGGAACTGGGCGTTCCCTACGACATCAAGCCGGTCAACATCACCAAGGGCGACCAGTTCGACCCGGCCTTCCTGAAGATCAGCCCCAACAACCGCATGCCCGCCATCATCGACCATGACGCGGGCAGTGGGGGCGGAGCGCTGTCGGTATTCGAGTCCGGCGCCATCCTCAAGTACCTGGCCACCAAGCACGGCCGGTTCTATCCGGCCGACCCGCTGGGGCAGGTGCCGGTGGACGAGTGGCTGTTCTGGCAGGTCGGCGGCCTGGGGCCGATGGCCGGGCAGGCGCACCATTTCCGCAACTACGCGCCCGATAAGATCCCCTACGCCATCGACCGCTACACCAACGAGGTCGGCCGCCTGTACGGTGTGATGGACCGCCGGCTGGCCGAGTGCGAATACCTTGCCGGCGACGCCTACACCATCGCCGACATGGCGTGCTGGCCGTGGGTCAAGCCGTGGCGGGACCAGGGCCAGGACCTTGCCGCGACGCCCCACCTCAAGCGCTGGTTCGACATGCTCGCCGCCCGCCCCGCCGTGGCCAAGGGCGCGCGGGTCGGCGAGGAATGGCGGCAGGCCAATCCGGTAACCTCCGACGAGGCGCGCGCAGTGCTGTTCGGACGCCGATGATCGGTGTTAGTGTGGTCGCCCCACGGTCTTGATCGACGGAAGCGATGCGCGCACTCCCCACCTTGCGTCAGTTGCGCTACCTGGTGACGGTGGCCGAGACCCTGCACTTCGGGCAGGCCGCCGAGCGCTGCCACGTCACGCAGTCCACCCTGTCGGCCGGCATCGCGGATCTGGAAACGCTTCTCGGCGTCGTCCTGCTGGAGCGCAAGAGCCGGCGCAAGGTGTTGCTGACGCCGCTCGGCGAAGACCTGGTGCGCCGCGCCCGCTCCATCCTGGCCGATGCCGAGGCGCTGGCCGACGCCGCCCAGGCTGGCACCCATCCGCTGGCCGGGGACCTGCGCCTGGGGGTGATCCCGACCATCGGCCCCTATGCCCTGCCGCGCGCCTTGCCGGCCGTGCGGCGGGCCTATCCGGACCTGCGTCTGTACCTGTGCGAGGAACAGACGGCGCGCATTCTGGACGACCTCAACGCCGGGCGCCTGGACTGCGGGGTGCTGGCCCTGCCGTTTGACATCGGCGACCTGGAGGTCATGCCCCTGTGGCAGGAGGACGTGGTGGTCGCCCTGCCCACCACCCACCCGCTGGCCAAGGGCTCCGCGCGCCTGACCAACGACGACCTGTCCAAGGTCGAACTGCTGTTGCTGGAGGACGGCCACTGCCTGCGCGGCCACGCCCTTCAGGCCTGCCGCCTGGACGGGCGCGAGGACAACGAGGCGTTCCAGGCGACCAGCCTCAACACCCTGGTGCAGATGGTCGCCAACGGCCTGGGCGTGACGCTGCTGCCACGTTCGGCCGTGCCGGTCGAGGTGGCGGCCGGAATCGGCGTGGCGGTGCGCGACGTCGAGGGCGCCGACGCCGCCCGCACCGCCGCCCTGGTCTGGCGCCCAGGCTCGCCACGGGCGCGGGATTTCCGGCTGCTCGGCGAGGTGCTGCGCAGTGCCGCCCCGGCGGGCACGGTAACAGTCTGATTTGACGGAGGGGAACAAGCCCATGATAACGCTCTACACGGCGCGCACGCCGAACGGCCGCAAGGTGTCGATCATGCTCGAGGAAATCGGGCTGCCGTACACCGTCAAGGCCATCGACATCGGCAAGGGCGACCAGTTCACGCCCGAATTCCTGGCGATCAACCCCAACAACAAGATCCCCGCCATCGTCGACAGCGACGGCCCGGGCGGCGCCCCCATGACCCTGTTCGAGTCCGGCGCCATCCTGATCTATCTGGCTGACAAGGCGGTCAGCCCCTTGCTGCCGGCCGAGCCGCGCGCCCGCTACGCCGTGTTGCAGTGGCTGATGTTCCAGATGGGCGGGGTCGGGCCGATGTTCGGCCAGTGCCACCACTTCCGCCGCTTCGCGCCCGAGCAGATCCCCTACGCCATCGATCGCTACACCTCGGAAACCGCCCGCCTGTACAAGGTCATGGATGGGCAGTTGGCGGAGAACGAGTTCCTCGCCGGCGACACCTATTCCATTGCCGACATCGCCACGTTCCCGTGGGTCGATCGCCACGAGTGGCAGGACATCGACCTCGACGCCTATCCCAACGTCGCCCGCTGGTATGATGCCTTGGCCGAGCGCCCCGCCGTGGCGCGCGGCATGGCCATTCCGCGGCCGGAGTAGGGGGCGTGGCGTCCCACCTTCAGAACGCCAGCGTCCAGCGGGTGCGCCACGCCCTGCGCGACCTGGGGAGCGTGGCCGAGGTCATCGAACTGTCCGACAGCGCCCGCACCGCCCAGGACGCCGCAACGGCGCTGGGGACCGAACTGGGCAGCATCGTCAAGTCGCTGGTGTTCGTGGTCGGCGGCCAGCCGGTCATGGCCCTGGTGGCCGGCGACCGGCAGTGCGATGCCAAGGCCCTGGCGGGTGTTCTCGGCCTCGACGGCAAGGCGAAGCGGGCCGACGCCGACATCGTGCGGGCCGCCACCGGGTTTGCCATCGGCGGTGTCGCGCCGGTCGGCCATCCCGAGCCCCTGCCGCTGGTGATCGACGCCAGCCTGGGACGGTTTCCCGTGGTCTATGCGGCGGCCGGCCATCCGCACTGCGTGTTCGCCACCAGCCTCGACGAGCTGGCCCGCATGACGCCGGGCATCGTGTCGGCCGACATCGCGGTCAGTGCCGGGTAACCCTCAGGTTGAGGAGCAGGGGCGGGTGGTCGCTCAAGGCTTTGCCAGCGTTGCGAAATTCGGTCGAGACGCCGGCCCGGCGGACCTTCAGGGTCACCCCGGCGCCTGACCGGACCAGGATGTGGTCGATCTGGCGGCCGTCCTGGCCGGTCTCCTGTCGGGTCAGGCCGGTCGCCTTGAGAAAGCCCTCCAGGGCCGCCCGGTGGACCTTGTTCTTCCAGTCGAGGTTGAAGTCTCCGCCGAACACCACGGCGCGCCCGGCGCTGTGGCGTTTCATGAATTCGGCGATCATGCCGAGCTGGCGGCTCCGGATTTCCTGGTCCTTGGCGTCGCCGCCGGCTTCGAGGTGGGTGTTGTAGACGTCGATTTCGGCGCCGTTGGCCAGCCGCAGGCGGACCATCAGCACGCCCTTCTCGGCGAAGCAGTCCTGGGCGGAATTCAAATAGCCTTCGCACATGCCGAAGGACTGGCGCTGTTCCTCGACGACGCGCAGGCCATCGCGCTTGGCCAGCGTGGTCAGGCCAGACCCGAACGGCTGCACCGCCGTGGTCGCCAGGCTGCTGACCGCGCCCATCCAACTGCCGGCTTGGGTGCCGCTGCCGAACAGGCTCTGCAGCGCGTCGCCCACGGGCACCTGCACGCCCTTGATGGTCGCCGTGCCCGACGGGCCGTTGCCGCGCACGATGATGCCGTGCGGCGCATTGGCGTCCACCACGTCATTGAAGAAAAAGTCCTCCTGGAACAGCGCGATGTCGAAGGCTCCGGCCCGCCGGGCGATGACCGGAACGCGCGCTGCCGGGTCGTCCTTGGCGATCATCGCCGGCAGGCCGTGGATGTTGTAGCTCAGCACGCGCAACGTCACGGGCCCGTTCTGGGCCACTGCGGGGCTGGAAAGGATCATCGTGAGGACCAGGAGTGTCAGTCGGCGGATCATCTGGACTTCCCTTCGTCGGGTCGCCCCTTTGTACCCTGCCCTGGGCGCGCGACCAAGCGGTCACGTCGGCGGCAGACCCACCGCGTTGCTTTCTATCTCGGCCCGCGTGCGGGGCAGGGCGTCGGGGTGCTCGCGCTGCATCCAGGCGATCAGCTTTTCCCGCACGTCGCAGCGCAGGTCCCACGCCTCGCCCGATGATGCGGCGCTCATCAGGGCGCGGATCTGGATGGTGCGTTCGGTGGCGTCGGTGACGACCAGGGTACACACCTTGCGATCCCACAGCGGTTGGGCCTCCAGGATGCGCAGCAGTTCGGACCGCATGGCGCCGACCGGCAGGCTGTAGTCGGCGTGCAGGAACACCGTGCCCAGGATGTCCGACGTCTTGCGGGTCCAGTTCTGGAACGGCTTTTCGATGAAGTAGGTCAGCGGCACGACCAGCCGCCGCAGGTCCCAGATGCGGACGATCACATAGGTCGAGGTGATTTCCTCGATCCAGCCCCATTCGTTTTCGACGATGACCACGTCATCCACCCGAATCGGCTGGGTCAGGGCCAGTTGCACGCCGGCGATCAGGTTGGACAGCGCCGGCCGGGCGGCGATGCCGATGACCAGCCCCGCCACGCCGGCCGAGGCGAACAGGCTCAGCCCGACCTCGCGCATGGCCGGGAAGGCGATCAGCATGAGGACGCCGGTCAGGATGATGACGCCCAGCATCACGATGCGGCGCAGGATGCCCAGGCGCGTGTGCGCCTGCCGGGCCTCCAGGTTGTCGGGCCGGTCGAGCGGAAAGGCGATGTCGGCCCAGTCGCTCAGCAGGTTGGTCTCGCGCACGGCCAGCCAGCCGAGCAGCCCCGTCAAGGCCACCACCAGAAGCCGGTGGGCGCTTTCCAGCAGCCCTGGTGCGGCCGGCACCGACGGCAGCACCATCAGCAGCGCGATGACCACCAGAAGGGGCCGCCCCGGTCCGGCGCCACGCTGCACGGCCTTGGACAGGACCGGCCGTCGCGCGGTCAGGCGCAGGAGCACCGCCCGCAGCGCCACATGGGCAACCAACCCGGCGACAACGGCGGCGGCGATGACCAGAAAAGCCCGCACCCATTCGGGCAGCCAAGCCAAGGTTTCCGCGGCGAGCCCGTCCATCATTCTGTCCCCATGGCGCTGTTCACGGCCTCAAGACGACGCAAGCGTCCCATAGCGTCTACGCGCGACAGCGGCATTGGGTTGGCGACCTGTTGCGTGCGGCAGGCGTTTTTCCTCCATTCAGCCCAGGGAGGCCTCATGTTCAGCAAGACCGATCTATCGACGCTGCTCAACGCCGCCGACGGTCCGGCGGTCTCGATCCTCATGCCCGGAGTGCGGATGGGCAAGGAGGTGCAGCAGAACGAAATCCGCTTCGACAACCTCATGAAGGAGGCCCACGAACGGTTGGTCGAAACCGGGATGCGGCCCGACGCCGCCCGCGCCATGCTCCAGCAGGCCCGCGACAGCGTCGCCGACCCCGCCTTCTGGCAGCACGCCGACGCCGGCATGGCGTTCTTTCTGACGCCCGGCTTCTTCCGGTGCTTCGCCGTGCCCATCCAGTTGCCCGAGGAAGCCAGGGTCGGCCGGGTGTTCCACATCACGCCCCTGCTGCCGTTGCTCAACCACGACGGACGGTATGTCCTGATTACCGCCAGCGCGGCGCGCGTACGGGTCTATGACGCCGGCCGTCACTGGATCCGTGAACGCGAAGGCCTCGACCTGCCGGCCGGGGTCGAGGAGGTGGCCGAGCAGCACGAGTTCCAGCCTCAGTACAACGCCGCGCCCCAGTCGCGGCCACGAGCCAACCGGCCCAGCGGCATGCCCGCCCGCCAGGGCACCAACGACGCCGAGGAGCAGCGCCACGCCCAGATGGTGGAGTACCTGCGCCGTGCCGCCGCGGTCCTTGAGGATGAGCTTTCGGGAGACCATGCCCCGGTGGTGCTGGCCGCCCTGCCCGATGTCCAGGGGCACTTCCGCACCGTCAGCCGCCTCAAGACCCTGCTGCCCGAGGGCCTGTCCCTGAACCCCGACACCGAGCAGCTCGAGGACCTCAACGCCAAGGCGCTGCCCCTGGTCGAACCCAAATGGCAGGAGGATGAACGGCTGGCCCGCGACAAGTTCGCCGCCATCCAGGGCGAGGAAGGCGAGGGCGGCACCAAGATCAGCACCAAGCCCGACGAGATCATCCGCGCCGCCCGCTTCGGGCAGGTCGAGTGCCTGTTCATCGCGTCGGACCGCACCCTTTGGGGCCAGTACGATCCGCGCTCCGAAAAGCTGATCGTGCATGGCAGCCAGGGCGTCGAGGATGACGACCTGGCCGATGTCGCGGCGGCCGAGACGCTCCTGCATTCGGGGCAGGTCGAGATCACCGACCACGACCACCTGCCGGGCGGCCAGGTGATGGCGGCGCTGCTGCGTTACTGAAGGGCTTTGTGCCACCGGTCCGCTGTCGCGGATGGCTGCCGCCAGCCTGGAGTGAACTCCAGACCTCCTTTTGCTTTCTTGAAGAAGAAAAAGGGGTTTGGGGCTTGCCCCAAGCGGGTTTGGGCGGCAGCCCAAGATGCACAAGAACAGACCCGCATCAGAACCGCCCTATTGAAGGTCCTTCCGCATCAGGACGGCCCCGCGCATCGATCCGGGGCCGTCGATGCGGTCGAAGGCGTGCCAGCCGTGGGCGCGGTAATGGGCCTCGGAATGCTGGGTCATCAGGTACAGGCGCCCGATGCCCAGCCGCCGAGCCTCGGCCTCGCCGCGTGCCAGCAGCGCACCGCCGAGCCCCTGGCCGCGTGCCTCCGGCGTGACGTACAGCGACGCCAGCCACGGGGCGAGGTCGGGCCGCAGCGGGCAGTCGTCCTTCCATAGACTGACCATTCCGGCTGGTGTTCCCGCGGCGTCCAGCGCCACCACCGTCAGCGGCAGCCGGTCGGCCCGCGCGGCCGCGAAGTCCGCCAGCGTCTCGGCAAGCGGGCGGCCCCATTCCTCATGTTCCCAGCGGGCGCAGGCGGCCACGGCGTCAGGATTGTCGCTCAACATGCAAAGGGCGAACGGCTTGCGCATTTTCATCCATGGCGGCTAAAATGGCGGCGGTGGGGCGACAGTTGAAGGGGGGGAATAGCGTGACGGTTCTCAAGGATCCGCCGGACCGTAAGGGCGGCGACAAGCTTCAGGCTGCCGGAGACGCGGCCGAAAGGCAAATGGCGTTCTATCTGCGGCGCGCCTTTGGCGATGCCCCGGACGTGTTCGTCATCAATGATCTGCGTCTGGTCGAGGACGGCGATGCCGCGCAGATCGACCATCTGGTCCTGCACGCCGCCGGCGCCGTCTTGATCGAAAGCAAGTCGGTCACGCAGAAGATCAAGGTCAACACTCTCGGGGAGTGGTCGCGGATCTGGGACGGTCATTGGCAAGGAATGGCGTCTCCTATTATTCAGGCGCAGCAGCAGGCAAGGTTTCTCCGTAAGTACCTGCAGAAGCGGCGGGCCAAGATTAGAGGCACCGTTATGGATCTGCTGTTTAAAGGCTTAGAGGCCTACGATCTTTCATTTCTGGTGGCGATTTCCGACAAGGGCATTATCACCCGTGACCACCCGGACGTTGCCCGTGAAGCACTGAAGGCGGATCAGGTCCCGTTTGAACTCGAAAGCATCATTGAGCGTCAGCGGAAGGCCGGCTTGCCACTGCGGCCTGCGGAGGTTGACCGCCTCATCGAGGTTCTACTGAAGGCGCACACTCCGCGGGAGGGCGACATAAAGAAGCCTGAGAGGCATCAAGCACCAAAACAAGATCCCTGGGGGTTTCAGAGAGAGGCTCGGGAACCGACGATCGCGCCTTTTCCAAATCCGCCAACCCCGACACCAGCCCCAACACCCGCCCCAACCCCCGCGCCCGAACCGCCTTCCGGTCCGGTCTGCAAGAAGTGCGCATCACCGCGCCTGTTCATCAAGGCCGGCAAGTTCGGCTACTACTGGAAGTGTCGGGACTGCGGCGGAAACACCGCTCCCGACAAGACCGCCCCGGACGGCAGCCAGGGCACCTTGCGCAAGCAGGGCGCGGTCTTCACCCTGTGTTATGGCGACGGGCAGGAGGTCCTGTTCCACACCAACGACAGCGTGTCGGCGTAACCTCGCCGGTTGTCTCGGCTCCGGGATGGCGGCACACTGCGCATCGGGTTGGCCTCGGGACAGGTGTGCGGCATGTCTTCCGTCTTTTCGCTGAGCAACAAGGTCGCGCTGGTCACCGGCGCCGGGCAGGGCCTGGGCCTGGAGATCGCACGGGCCCTGGCGGCGGCCGGGGCGGGCGTCCTGCTCAACGGGCGCGACCCCGTCAAGCTGGAGGACGCGGCCCAGGCCCTGCAGGCGGCCGGGCACGAGGCCTGGCCGCTGGCCTTTGACGTCGGCGACGAAGCAGCGGTCGAAGCGGCCTTTGCGGACATCGAACGACGCTTTGGGCGGCTCGACATCCTGGTCAACAACGCGGCGCTGCGCGACCGCCGGGGCCTGTTCGAGGTCGATCTGGCGGCCATGCGGCGGGTGCTGGAGATCGATCTCGTCGCGCCGCTCGCCCTGGCGCGGCGGGCCGCTCCGTTGATGACCGGGGGCGGCCGCATCATCAACATCACCTCCATCGCCGGCCCCATCGCGCGGGCGGGCGATCCCGTCTACACGGCGGCCAAGGGCGGCCTGGACGCCCTGACCCGCGCCCTGGCGGCCGATCTTGGCGGCAGGGGCATCACCGTGAACGCCGTAGCCCCCGGCTACTTCGCCACCGAGGCCAACGCCGCCATGGCCGAAGACCCCGCCATCGCCGACTGGCTGAGCAAACGCACCTGCCTCGGCCGCTGGGGCCAGCCCGAGGAGGTCGCCGGCGCCGTGGTCTTTCTGGCCTCCCCCGCCGCGTCCTACATCACCGGCCACACCCTGGCCGTAGACGGCGGGTATCTGTCGCACTTCTGAGATCTCCGCGCTGGTTGAAGCGCGTAAAGGTGGGCTGCCGCCCACGCTCGCTCGGGGGACCCGAACCCCTTTCTTTCCAAAAAAACAAAGAGGTCTGGAGCCTGCTCCAGCCGGGTTCGGGCGGGAGCCCGTCCGCGCCAGCGGAAAATCGCGCGACCTTTCTACCCCGCCAACCGGCCGATCAATGCCTCCACATACCCCCGCATCAGGTCATCCGCGGAACACCCGAACATGCGGATCCGGCCTGTGTGGTGCAGGGTCAGCAGGCCGACGGCGTGGCCGAAGGTGTCGGCCGTGACGGCGCGGCAGGCGGCATCGTCAAAGCCCATGTCCTTGAGCGCGGCCCCGATGGGGGCGAGGCTGGCGGCCAGTTTTTCGTTCAGGGCGGCGTCCAGCGTGTCGGTCAGCCCGCGTGGCTGCAGCCCGCCCCGGAACAGGTAGAACCCCAGGTCCAGGTCGCGGGGGTTGCGGGCGTAGAAATCGAAGAAGGTCAGGGCCGCCGTGCGCAGGCGGTCGGGCGGGGTGGTTGGTGCGGCGGCGACGGCCTCCCGGACGGCGGCGTTCAGGCGGTCCAGGGACTCATCGAGCACCGCGCCGTAGATCGCTTCCTTGCTGGGGAAGTGGAAATAGATGGCGCCCGCCGTGTAGCCGGCCTGCCGCGCGATGGCGCGAATGCTGGCGCCCTCCAGCCCCTCGACCTCGAACACCTGACGGGCGGCGTCGAGGATCAGCTCGCGCTTGAGGGCCTTCACGGCGTCCTGGCGGGTGGTGCGGGGTTCGGTCATGGCCGATGAAGCATACCGCCGTTTTCGCGGCGGGCAACCCCCCGGCAACCCCATTGACCGGAAATTTGAACAGCGTTAGATTTTTAGAACGGTACGAAAATGGAGGATGCGCCATGCTCATGTCCGGGGCCGAATATCGGGACTCCCTGCGCCGCTACAGCCCGCGCGTGTTCGTCGATGGCCGCCTGGTCGAGAGCGTGGCGGACGAGCCCAGCCTGGCGCCCGGCATCGCCGCCGTTGCGGTGACCTACGACTTCGCCCTGATGCCCGAACACGTCCAGTTGATGACGGCGCGGCAGGGCACGTCCGGCGCCACGGTCAATCGCATGCTGCACATCAACGAGACCTCCACCGACCTGCTGTACAAGCTGGAGGCGGTGCGTCTGGTGTGCCGCGAGTCCGGCTGCGCCCAGCGCTACCTGTCGCACGACGCGCTCAACGGCATCTTCCAGTCCACCAAGCGGACCGACGACGCCCACGGCACGGAGTATCACCAGCGGTTCCTGTCCTATCTGCATCGCGTGCAGGACGAGGATCTGACGCTCGGCGTGGCCATGACCGACGCCAAGGGCGACCGCTCCCGGCGCCCCGGCGCGCAGGACAACCCGGACGTCTACGTGCATATCACCGAGCGGCGGGCCGACGGCATCGTCATCCGGGGCACCAAGGCCATTGTCACCGGCGCACCGTACATGCACGAGTTCCTGGTCATGCCCTGCCGCACCATGACGCCCGAGGACGCGGATTTCGCGGTGTGCTGCGCGGTGCCGGTCGATGCCGAGGGGGTGACCATCGTGGCCCGTCCGGCCGGGCGTCCCGGCGAGGCGGCGGCCAAGTTCTCGGCCAAATACGGGCAGTCCACCGGGGTGGTGATCTTCGACGACGTGTTCGTGCCGTGGGACAGCGTGTTTCAGGCCGGCGAGGTCGAGGAAGCCGGGTTCCTGACCACCAGCTACGCCACCCATCACCGCCATTCGTGCATCGGCGCGCGGGCCGGGTTCGGCGACCTGCTGATCGGTGCAGGCGCCATGATGATCGAGGCCAACGGCCTGGACATCGGGCGGCACGGCCACATCCGCGACGCCATGGTCGACCTCATCAAGATCGTCGAGGGGTTCTTCGCCTGCGGCGTGGCGGCATCGGTCTATGGCCTGAAGGACCCGGCAGGGTCGATCATGCCCGACGCGGTGTTCTCCAACATCGGCAAGCTTCTTCTGGCCACCCAGATCTATGACATGCACCGGCTGGCCCACTACGTTTCGGGCGGTCTGGTGGTGGCGCTGCCGGGGCCGGAGGAGGACCACAATCCCGAAACCCAGGCCTCGCTGGCCGCCGTACTGGCCGGGCGGCCGGACATTCCGGCGTCGCAACGCCTGGAGGTGGCGCGTCTGGTCGAAGACCTTACGGCGTCCAGCCAGGGCGGCTGGTACTCGATGATTTCGCTGCACGGCGGCGGCTCGCCCGAGGCCATGAAGCGCGAAATCTGGCGCAACTATCCGGTCCAGGACAAGGTCGAGGTGGTCGAACGGCTGCTTGACCGGGGCGTTCTGGACGAGGGGCAACGGGTGTCCAAGCAGCCCGGCCGGTGCTGCGCCACCGGCTGTGACGTCCCGGCGCCGCCGGCCGCCGTGGAGTAACGGCGCAACTCCGCTGGCATCCACCCCGTTGGTTTTGAACACGGATGTCAGTGGAGACTGCGTCATGCTGCGTGCATCGCTTTTTGCGTTTGGTCTGATCTCGGCCGGGATGATTGCCGGGCCGGCGACGGCTCAGCAGGTCCTGGACGTGCCGAGCCGGCCATACGATACTCAACAGAACGTTCAGTATACGGTAGGGGACCTGCAGCGCGCGTTGGCGAATGCCGGCTACGACCCCGGTCCGATGGATGGGGTCATGGGTCCGTCCACGCGGCAGGCGCTGGCCGAGTTCCAGCAGGACATGGGCCTGCGGGTGACTGGTGATCCTTCGCCCCAGGTGGTCCGCATCCTGGAGCGGCGGGGGTTCCTGACCGCCCAGGCGCCCCAGCAGGCTCCCCGCCAATGGGGCGAGCCGCGTTATGATCGCCCGGGCATGGACCAGCAGCGCCGGGCGGAACCGGGCTGGCAGCAGCAGCAACAGCCCCCGTATGGGCAGGCCCAAGCTCCGGCGGAACCGCCGCCCGACCTTGTCGCCGACGTGCAGGCGGCCTTGCGCGACCAGGGCTATCCGGTCCAGGAGGTTTCAGGCGAACTGGATTCCGACACCCGCGCCGCGATCCGCACCTTCCAGCGCCGCCAGGGCCTTCCGGCCACCGGGCAGCCCACGCCGGAACTGCTCGCCCTGATCGAGACGAGCGGCGCCGCGCCGTCGGAAATGACCGATGCCGAGGTCATCCGCGAAATTCAGGTGCGCCTGCATAACCGGGGCTACAACGTCGGGGCGATCGATGGCAGCGTGGACCAGCCCACGGCCGACGCGATCGCCAAATACCAGGCGGAACGCGGGCTCCCGCAGACCGGTCAGGCCTCGCGCGATCTGTTGGCGGACCTCCAGCAGGCCGACACCGCGCCCGCCCAGGCGCAGGCCCCGGCCGAGCCGGTGGACATCTTCCGTCAACTTGGCGAGCGGGCGCTCCAGGAACTCGGCGGTGGCCAGGGCAGCGAGGGCCAGGGCCAATAATTCGCTCAGCCCGTGCGGCCGGCGCCGGCGGCGCGGAAGGCGTCGGCGATGCGCTGGCGCACCTCCGGGGCTTCCTGGTTGACGGCCCCGGTCAGGTCGCGCAGGGCGCCGCGCAGGCCGTGGATCTGGTCGATCAGCGATAGCACCAGGGGGATGGACTCGTCATCGACCCCCAGGTCGTCGGCCAGCATGCACATCAGGCGCAGGCGGGCCATGTCCGTCTCGGTGAAGGCGGTCGTCGCCGCAGGGCGCACGCAGCCGCTGTCCACCCAGGCATGAAGGCGGGTCACCGTCAGGTGCTCCACCGCCGCCACCACTTCGTCCTCACTGTATCTCATGATGTGGCCTTCATCCTGGCGCGGGGGTCGTAGGCATGGCGCCCGCGCCACTCCTCCATGAATCGCTTGAGGTCCGGGTCGGGGGTGTCGGGCAGCACGATCTTCAGGCTGACCAACTGGTCGCCCTTCTTGCCGTGAGTCCGATGGATACCCTTGCCGCGAATGCGCAGGACCTGACCGCTGCTGGCACCCTCGGGGATGGTCAGGACGACGCGGCCCCACACGGTCGGCGTCTCCACCTTGCCGCCCAGAACCGCCTCGTCCAGGGTGATCGGCAGGTCAAGCAGGATGTCCAGGCTGTCGCGCCGGAACAGCGGGTGGGGGCGCACCATGACCCTGACCAGGGCGTCGCCGGGCGGGCCGCCGCCCAGCCCCGGCATCCCCTTGCCCTTCAGGCGCAGGACCTCGCCATCATCGATACCCTGGGGCAGATGCAGGTCGATGGAGTGGCCGTCGGCCAGGGTGATCCGCCGGGTGCCGCCCTTGACCGCGTCGGTGAAATCGATCTCCAGCGAGTAGGAGACGTCCTGTCCCCGCAAGCGCAGGCCGGCGGTTCCCGCATCCCCGCCCCGGCGCGCGAACAGGTCGCTGAAGATGTCGGAGAAGTCCTCGAATCCCGCCGTGGTGTGGTAGCGCCCGGCATCCTCGGCCCCCGCGTAGTCGCGGTAGTACCTGTGCTGCGGCCGTTCGGTGCCGGCCATGTCGATTTCGCCGCGGTCGAAGCGGGCGCGCTTGTCCGCATCGCTCAGAATGGCATGCGCCGCCTGAACCTCGCGAAACCGCTCCGCAGCCTTGGGGTCGCCCGGATTGAGGTCCGGGTGAAGTTTCTTGGCGAGCGTGCGGTACGCCTTGCGGATCTGGTCCGTCGATGCGTCCTTGGCGACGCCTAGAATTTTATAGGGGTCATCGGCCACCAAATCCTCCCGGCTCAGTCACGTTCGACCACGCGGACCGAGGCCCCCGGATGCGTGCTGATGAACGCCTTGAGGACCAGCTTGAGCTTGGCGCTGTTGACGTAGTTCTTGTGGTCCTGGGCCCGGGCGATGTCGTCCAGGATGATCTGGCGAATGGCCCGCTCGCCGTTGGGCAGGTGCAGTAGGTAGTTGCCAAGCTCGAGGGCCGCCATTTCGGTCAGGTTCTCGTGCAGGGCGATGGCATCGATCTCGTTCTCGGTCAATTCGCTCAGGGCGATGCAGTCGTCGATGGTCAACATGGCGTCACCTCCAGAAACGCTTCTTTTCATGTGGGATCTGGATCGCCCCGGGCCTCAATTAAAGAGGGAGGGGCGACGCTTTGTGCGGAGGGCACCTCGCACGGATGGACGGGCCTGGGTCCGCTGAGGACCGGATGGGGGATCGGCCGCACAAAGCTGGCGACCAGGGCGACGGCGAAAAGGCTCCATCCGCCGACCCACAGCAGCCCCGCGCCGTGCAGCAGGACGGGCGCGAGCGGTGCCGCCACACGCGCCGCCGCCGACAGCCACACCGCAGCAAAAGCCAGCGCCAGGGCCGGTGTCGCCCGAAGCGGGCCGCCAGTGCGCCGGGCCAGGGCGCGGCCGGCGACGGCCATGATCATGCAGCCCATGGCCCCCATGCCGAGGCCGTGGAGGGCGTCGGACGGGGCATATAGGTCCGGCCACACGAGGCTCCCGCCAAGCAGGATCAGCCCGACCGGCATCCAGATCCATCCGGCGTACATCAGAAGAAGCAGGGCGTCGCGGCGAGGGCGCCACCGCAGCATCCGCCCCGCCTGCAACAGGCCGGCGACGATCAGAAGACTTCCGCTTTGCCACAGGATACTGACGCCGAGGATGCCGAGGCTGACGGTATCGAAGGCGGTCGAAACCGGCGCCACCCGCGCGAAGGCCGGCAGCATCCGCCCGCCGATGATGGCAATGGCCAGGGCGAACCCGAGGAGGGCCGCGCGCAGCACATGCTCGGCCGGGACCGCGCCCTCCAGCACCAGCATCCCGACTGGCAGAAGCACGAACGGCAGCCGCCGCCATGCCTTGGCGCGCACCAGTTCGACCAGCAGGACGGCGGCCAGCAGGGCCGGGAAGGCGGCCACCACGGCCAGGGGCGGCGCGTCGGTGCTCGCCATGGCGACCCGGCCGGCGATCCACAGGCCGCACAGCACGACAACCAGCCATTTGTTCACCCGCGCGCCCTGCGTCCAACTGGGCAGGGCGGTCAGCAGGTAACCGGCGGCGGCCGCGCTTCCGAAACCGAATATCATTTCATGGCCATGCCAAAGGGCACCGCCAGCGGGCATGGAAGCGCCATGCAACAGCGCGGCCGTCCACCACCCGCCGCCTCCCGCCGCCGCCAGGGCGGCCAGCAGGAACAATGGACGGTAGGGGGCCGCGAACAGTGCCCTCAGCATGAGGGAGGATCCTGAATTAAGATGCAGCCGTCCGGTCTGGGAAACGCAGTCGCGTCAGCCACTTCGCTCTGCGGGCCCATCAGGCCGGACGGCTGCCCATCGGGGCGGGGGTGTGCGTCCCGCCCCAATCCGGGGATTATTCCGCCGCGACGGTTTGAGGCGCCACGGTAAGGGGCGCGGCGGTCTTTGGCAGATCCAGGCGGTCCCACACGGTGCTCAGGGCCTCGATCAGGGCGTCGATCTGGGCGTTGGAGTGGACCGGCGACGGGGTGATGCGCATGCGCTCGGTCCCGCGTGGCACGGTCGGATAGTTGATCGGCTGGATGTAGATGCCGAAGTCGTCGAGCAGCATGTCGGTCGCCGCCTTGCACTTGACAGGGTCGCCGACCAGCAACGGCACGATGTGGCTGGGCGAGTCCATGACCGGCAGGCCCGCCTCGGCCAGGCGTTGCTTGACGCGGGCGGCCCGTTCCTGATGGAGGTCGCGCAGCAGGGGCTGGCTCCGCACCACCTGGACGCTGGCCCGCGCGGCGGCGGCGACGGCTGGCGGCAGCGCGGAGGAGAAGATGAACCCCTGCCCATAGGACCGCACGGTGTCGCACAGATCGGCGCTGGCGGCCATGTAGCCGCCGACCACGCCAAAGGCCTTGGCCAGCGTGCCCTGGATGATGTCGATGCGGCCCATCACGCCGTCCTGTTCGGCCAGCCCGGCGCCGTTGTCGCCATAAAGGCCGACGCCGTGCACCTCGTCCAGATAGGTCAGCGCGCCGTACTGGTCGGCGAGGTCGCAGATGGCGCCAATGGGGGCGAAATCGCCGTCCATGGAATAGACGCTCTCGAACGCGATCAGCTTGGGGGCATCGGGCGGCGCGGCGGCCAGCAGTTCCTCGAGGTGGTCGAGGTCGTTGTGCCGGAAGATGCGCTTGTCGGCCCGTGAGTGGCGGATGCCCTCGATCATCGAGTTGTGGTTCTCGGAATCGGAAAACACGATGCAGCCCGGCATCAGGCTCGCCAGGGTCGACAGCGCCGTCAGGTTCGCCGTGTAGCCCGACGTGAACAGCAGCGCGGCGTCCTTGCCGTGCAGGCTGGCAAGCTCGCGCTCAAGCTCCACATGATAGTGGGTGGTGCCCGAGATGTTGCGCGTCCCGCCGGCGCCCGCGCCACAGGCATCGGCCGCGGCGTGCAAGGCCTCGATTACCTGCGGGTGCTGGCCCATGCCGAGGTAGTCGTTGCTGCACCACACCGTGATGGGGCGCTGCCCGTCTGCCCGGTGTTCATCCGCCGAAGGGAACGCGCCGCGTCGGCGGCTGAGTTCGCAGAACACCCGATAGCGGCCCTCGGCCTTCAACGCGGTGATCTTGTCGCGGAAGAATGCGGCGTAGTCCATGGCGTGGCCCCTTCGCTTTCCTGCATATGGGTCAAGGCTGCCGCTGGGGAGGCAGGATGTCCTTGAGGTTGGTCAAGGTTCAGTGACTTGTGCCTTCCTCGTAGCGGATCTTGTTGCCGACGTTGTACTTGCCGACCGGCCGGTTCATGGGCAGGCGCTTGACCTCTTCTAGGGTCGCGGCGTCGTAGACGATCAGCGCGCCGTCGGCCTCCATGATCGACAGCAGGGCGAAGCGCCCGTCGGCCGTGAACTCGATGTGGGCGGCGGTCTTTCCCGGCACGGGCTGGAGCGTCTTGACGATTTCCAGGGTCTGCTTGTCGAGGATGTGCACCTTGTCGCGGTGCGGCCCGAAGAATACGTCCGTCCAGGCGTAGGGGCTGGTCGAATGGCTGCGCATGAAGAAGCCGGGGCCGAGGGTTTCGATGGTCTCCACCGTCTCCCAGGTCTCCAGGTCGATGACGCTGACCTGATTGCCCTTGAGGTGCGGCGTCGCCAGAACCCGCTGGTCGCCACGCTTCCAGGTGATGCCGGACCCCAGGTGCGGCATTCCGCTCAGCGCCACCTCGGCGATCTTGCGGCCGACCGTCAGGTGGACGACCTGGCCGTTCAGGCCGTTGCGGGCGGCGCCGATCAGGTGGGTGTAGGTCTGGTCGAAGAAGAAGTCGTCCAGGTAGTCGTCCAGCTTGATGCGGCGGACGGAGAACGCGGTGTCCTGGACGCCCAGTGCCTCGACCATGCCGGTCTGATAGCTGTGCACATAGCCGGGGTAGTACGGCTTTTTGGGGGTGACGGTGGGGATTTCCCAGACCTCGGGGATGTCCTTGAGGGCGACGATGAAGCTGTCGCGCGGCGGCGCGGCATAGACCGCCGACACCCGGCTCTCCTTGCCGAAATCCCCGATCACCGGGATGACCTTGTGCAGGGTCAGGGCGCGGGCGTCGAGGATGACGACGCTGGCCGGAACCATGTTGCCGACCGCAATCCACTTGCCGTCGCCCGACACGGCGATGTTGCGCGTGTTGATGCCGGCCCGCACCTCGGCCACCATTTGCAGGGTGTGCAGGTCGTATTGGCTGACCCAGCCGTCGCGCGAGGCCATATAGGCGAACCGGCCGTCCGGCGAATACTTGATGCCGCCGTGCAGGGCGAAGCGGCTGGGGAAGCGGGCAATCGCCTCGAACCGGTCGCCGTCGAGGACGGTGACGTGATGGTCGCCGGACTCCACCACCGTGAACAGGTTCATCGGGTCGCGGCCGTGCTGCGGGTCGGCCGGCAGGGTGGCCGGGTCGACGTGCAGGATGTGGCTCGCCAGGATGTCGTCGGCCTCCCACGCGGGCTTTTCGGCCGGTTCGGTGAACACCCAGCCGGCCAGCGCCTCGATGGCCGGCGCCTCGAGCTTGTCGGAGAACGCCGGCATCTGGGTCGCGATGCGGCCATGGGTGATGATGTCGATGGCTTGGGCGGGCTTCATGCGGCCCAGGTTCTGGGGCAGCAGCGCCGGGCCGATGGCGCCCAGGCGGTCGGCCCCGTGGCAGGCCGCGCAGTGCTCGGTGTAGAGGCGTTCGGCATCGGGGGCCGCCTGCGCCGGAAGGCCGCCGACGACCGCCAGGGCGGTGCCGACGAGAAGGATGGTTCGCAGCATCATCACAGGCTCCCTTGCGCGGCGGCGACGCGGGGACGGCGCGGGCCGGTGCCGAAGGCGGTGACGGCCACCCGGTCGGCCCCCGGAAGCACGCCGATCTCCTCGTCGGTCAGGTAGCAGCCGGGGTCTTCGGCCCAGGCGTCGCCGGTCAACTGGAAGGCGCGGGTGCGGGTGTTGCCGTTGCACAGGGTCAGGAACCGGCAGTCGCCGCACCGCCCGGTGACCGGGCGCGGGCGCTGCTTCAGCCCGGCCATCAGCGGGTCGGAGACGTCCTCCCACAAAGCGGAGAACGGGCGTTCGCGCACGTTGCCCAGGGTGTGGTTCCACCACATGGTGTCGGGGTGGACGTTGCCGACGTTGTCGATGTTGGCGACGTTGACGCCCGACGCGTTGCCGCCCCAGCGGTTGAGCATGGGCAGCAGTAGGTCCGCCTGCTCCGGGAACCACTTGCGGGCCCACAGGTACAGATAGGCGCCATCGGCGTCGTTGTTGCCGGTCACGTAGTCGCGGCCGGTGCCGGCCCTCAGATCGGCCAGACAGCGGTCGAACAGGGTGTCGAGCGCGGCGCGGGTCAGGCGGTGGCGGGCGTCGTCCAGCCGGTTGTGGTTGCCGCGCCCGGCGTAGTTGAGGTGCGACAGGTAGACCTTCTCGATGTCCTCCTCGGCCACCAGATCGAGCAGGGCGGGCAGGTCGTCGGCGGTGTCGCGGGTCAGGGTGAAGCGCAAACCCACCTTGATGCCCCGGTCGCGGCAGCGGCGGATGCCGGCCAGGGACAGGTCGAACGCCCCGTCCAGGCGGCGGAAGGCATCGTGCCGCACCTTCAGGCCGTCCAGGCTGACCCCGACGTAGTCATAGCCGACGGCGGCGATTTCGATGGCCGCGTCCTCGTCGATCAGGGTGCCGTTGGTCGACAGGCCGACATAGAACCCCATGTCCTTGGCGCGCCGCCCGATGGTGTGGATGTCGGGGCGCAGAAGCGGCTCGCCGCCCGACAGGATGAGCACCGACACGCCGTAGGCGCGCAGGTCGTTGAGCACCACGCCGACCTCGTCATAGGTCAACTCGCCCGCGAAGTCCTTGTCGGCGGCCAGGGCATAGCAGTGGCGGCAGGTCAGGTTGCAGCGCCGGATCAGGTTCCAGATGACGACCGGCGCGGTGGGGCCGCCGGGGCCGATGGCCGACGGGCGGCGGGGGCTGACGGTACGGCCGTCGGCCGCAGCGATCAGCGCCCCCATGTAGCGGGACAGGCGCAGCATGATCAGTCTCCCCGACCGGCGGCGCCCAGGCGCAGGCCGGTCTTTTTCAGGATGCGGGTGCTGTAGAGGATGTCGCGGCCAAGACAGGCGGCGCCCAAAAGGCCGGCGATCTCCTCGGCATAGGCTTCGGCCTCGGCGCGGTCGTGGCCGTGCACCATGGCGAACAGGTTGTAGGGCCACTGCGGCAGGCGGCGCGGCCGGCGGTAGCAATGGCTGACGAAGGGCAGGGCGCCGACCTGCGGCCCCAGGATGTCGACCTGGGCGTCGTCGACGTTCCACACGGTCATGCCGTTGGCCCGATAGCCCAGGCGGTAGTGGTTGGGCACCACCCCGATGCGGCGCAGGGCGCCGCCGTCGAGCAGGGCGCCCAGGCGGGCGCGCACCTCGTCCTCGGCAAGGCCAAGGCGCCGGGCGATGTCCTCATACGGGCGCGGGGTCAGCGGCAGGCCGGCTTGCGTGGCCTCCACCAGGGCACGGTCCATGGCATCAGGCATGGTCAGGCCTCCAGCTTCAGTTCGAGGAAGTATTCCCGCTCCTTGGGGAAGGACAGGACCTCCAGCCCGGTGGCGGCGGCGATGCGGTCGAGGGTGCGGGCGAGCGCCGCCTCGTCGCTGTCGGCGGCCACGAACCACATGTTCAGGGCGTGGTCGCGGGCGTAGTTGTGGGCCACCTCGGGGAAGGCGTTGACCGCCTCGGCCACGGCGTCGAACCGCTCCTCGGGGACGGCCATGGCGGCCAGCGTCACCGCCCCGCCCAGCGCCACCGGATCCCACAGCGGCCCGAACCGGGTGAGGGTGCCGTCGTCGAGCATGGCGCGCAGCCGCTCGACCAGATCGATCTCGCGGATGCCCAGCCCTTCGGCGGCATCGCCGAACGGCCGCTGGCTCAGCGGGAAGCCGCCCTGCAGGCCGTTGATGATGGTCCGGTCGAGGGGGGTCATAGGGCTTCTCCCGCCACGCGGGCGCCCTCGGTCATGGCGCGGCCATAGCGCCCGGCGGTCTGCTTGAAGCGGCGGCGGCTGAACAGCACTTGGCGGGGCAGGTCGGCCAGGCCGTGCCGGGCGACGATGGCGTCGATCTCGGCCAGGACGGCGTCGCGGCTGCGCCCGTGGATCATGCAGTACAGGGTATAGGGCCAGTCCGGCAGGGCCGGCGCCCGGCGATAGCACAGGGTCACCGCCTCCTCGTCGGCCAGCGCCTTGCCGAGGTCCGGGATGACGGCCTCGGGCGGGGCGAAGACGACCATGGCGTTGGCGGCATACCCGGCTTCGTGATGGCGGACCACGGCCCCGAACCGGCGGATGACGCCGCTGTCGCACAGGCTGCGCAGGCGGCCGAGGACTTCGGCCTCGCTCATGCCCAGGCCGGCGCCGAGCGCGCGGTACGGCGTCGCGCACAGCGGCAGGCCGTCGCGCAGGGCGGCGATCAGGGCGAGGTCGCGGGGGTCGGTCAGGGCGCGGCTCATGGTCTAGCTCCTGCTCAGGAGGAAACCGAGGTCGAGGTGATAGTCCTCGACCATCGGCAGGCGCAGGACGGCAAGCCCGGTATCGTCCTCGATGGCGTCGAGCACGGCGTCGCGGGCGGTCTCGTCCGGGGCGGTGACGACGAACCACAGGTTCACGGCGTTCTCGCGCTCGTAGTTGTGGTTGACCTCGGGGAAGGCGGTGACGATGGCGGCCACGGTGTCGAGGTCTTTGGGCGGCACGGCGATGGCGGCCAGGGTGCTGGCCCCGGCCGAACCGGGCCGGTACACCGCGCCGATACGTGACAGAAGCCGGGCGTCGCGCATCGCCTTGAACGCCTCGATCACGTCGTCCTCGCGCACGCCCAGGCGCAGGGCAAGCTCGGCATAGGGGCGCGGCGACAGCGGAAAGTCGCGCTGGGCAATGTCGAGAAGGTCGCTCTGAAGCGGGGTCATGGCGTGGGTCATATTCGGGCGCTCCTTCACAGGCCGATGCGGTGGGCGCGGGAGGTCATGAAGATGCCGCTCGGCTTGTCGGCCGGCAGGGTGGCGATGACCTTGCGGGTGAGGGTGTCGCGCACCTGCACCTCGTTGCCGTCGCGCACCGACATCCACACCTGATCGCCGCGCGGAGCGAACTCCATGTGCAGCACGCCGGGGCCGGGGGTGAGCGTCTCGACGATGGCCAGCGTTTCGGTGTCGATCACCTGGAGGGTGTCGTTGTTGGGCACCGAGAAGTTGACCCACACATGGCGCCCGCCCGGCTCGGCCATGACGAAGACCGGCTGGCCGTGGACCGGGATGCGCCCGGCCTCGGTCCAGGTGTCCATGTCGACCACCAGAACCTCGTGGCGGCCGATGGCGGGGACGAAGGCATGGCGCCCGGCCACCGCCCACCCTTCGAGGTGCGGCATCTTGTAGACCGGCAGGGTTTCCTCCCCGCGCCCATAGCTGTCGAGGATGCGGCGCGCGCCCTTTTCGGGATGCCACAGATCGACCAGGGCCAGGCCGTCCTCGCCGAACAGGCCGGCGATGTAATAGCGCCCGTCCGGGGTGATGAGCGCGTCATAGGGGTTGGCGCCGACGTCGGTGATGCGGGTCACCACCGGCTGCGGCCCGGCCGAGAAGTCGGCGATCCAGATCTCGCCGGTGTCCCACAGGGAAAACACGAAGCGGCGGCCGGGCGCGTCGGCGAGGCCGACTACCTTGGACCGCTTTCCGCCGCCGATGTCGGTGGCCGGAATGTCGGCCACCGGCGCCAGGGTGTCGGCGTCGAACACGCGGACGCCGCCCGGCTCGTAGTTGGCGACGGCGACAAGGCGCCCGTTGTCGGAGATCGCGCCGCCGATGGAGTTGCCCGACTGCATGACGCGGTTGACCAGCTCGCCGGTCAGCACGTCGACCTTGGACAGGCCGCCGTCACGCCCGAACACATAGGCATAGCGCTCGTCCGGGCTGAACACGGCCGAGGCGTGGCTGAGGTCGCCCAGCCCCTCCACCGTCGCAAGGCGGGTGTGGGCGCGGGTGTCGATGACGGCGACCGTGCCGGCCGCGCGCTCGATCACGATGCCGAGCGTGCCGGTGCCGCGCAGGTCGTCGGCGAGGGCAGGGGTCCCGGCGATCATCGCCGCGATGACGAGGGAAAACAGGCGTTTCATGGGGTCACTCCTTGGCGCAGGCGGTCCACCATCCAGCGCGCGTCGTCGGGCGACAGCAGCGCCTCCCACGGCGGCATGGCGGTGCCGGGGCGGCCATGAAGGATGGTGGCGACCAGGCTGTCGTCGGGCCAGCCGGCCAGCGCGTCCGGGGTCAGCGGGTTGCCGAGTCCTCCGGTCATGCGCAGGCCGTGGCAGGATCCGCAGTCCTGGATGAGCATGTTTTCAAGCGCCGCCGCGCGCTGTGGAGCGACGTCTTGGGCCGTGGCGGGAAGTGCTGTCAGCAGCAGGATTGCGACCAGTCTAACCATGTGCGGCTACGGCCAGACGACAGGCCGCCTCCCCGTGGAAGATCGGCAGAACGGCGTCCTGGGCCAGGGCGGCCACGCGGCCGATGACGAGCAGTGTCGGAGCCTGGAACCCCGCCGCGGCCACCTCGACGGCGGCGCGGCTCAGGGTGGTGACAAGACGGCGTTCGCGCGGCGTGGTGCCGTTCTCCACGGCCAGGACCGGGGTTGCCGGCGACAGGCCGTGCGCCATCAGGGCGGCGCTGGTCTGCGGCAGGGTGGCGAGGCCCATGTAGACGACCAGCGTGGTATCGGCATCGGCCAGCCCGGCCCAATCAAGGTCAAGCGCCTCGCCGGTGCGGGCGTGGCCGGTGATGAAGCGGACGCTGCGGGCGAGGCCCCGGTGGGTCAGCGGCACGCCGGCGGCGGCGGCACAGGCGGCGGCCGAGGTGATGCCGGGCACCACCTCCACGGCAACGCCGTGCGCCCGCAGGTACTCGGCTTCCTCGCCGCCACGGCCGAACACGAACGGGTCGCCGCCCTTCAGGCGCAGGACGCGCCGATGGCTGGTGCCGAGTTCGCGCAGAATTTCGTTGATGCGGTCCTGGGTGAAATGGTGGCAGCCGGTTTCCTTGCCGACGAACACCCGTGGGGTGCCGGGCGGGGCCAGGGCCATGATTTCGTCAGAGACCAGGCGGTCGTATACGATGACATCGGCCTGGCTGAGCAGCCGCGCCGCCCTGAGGGTCAGGAGGTCGGGGTCGCCCGGACCTGCGCCGACCAGATACACACGTCCGACACCACTCATGGTCTGCCCTCCCGGTTGGTGCGGTGGAAGTGGGGGCCGGGCGGGACCGGCAAGCCGATCCCGCCGCGGTTACCCGTCAGTAGATGTCGTGCTGGGTGTTGAAGACGTTGAACTTGCCGGTCGGAGTGACCAGACGCTCGTCCTTGATGACGTGCTTCAGTTTGCGGGTCTTGTCGTCGATCACGACGATGGCGGACTTGTTGGCGGAGTCGTTCCAGACGGAGAACCAGACCTCCGTGCCTTCCTTGTTGTACTCGGGCTGCACGACGCGCTTGGCGCCTTCACCCAGGTCGGCCCACTCGGCCAGCGGCAGGACCTCGAAGCCCTTGTCGAGGTTGCGGGTGTCGAACACGGCGACCGACTGGTACAGCTCGGCCTCGGAGTTCAGGGGGGTGTCGACCCACAGGTTGGTGGAGTTGGGGTGGGTCTTGATGAACAGCGACCCGCCGCCCTGACCATCGACGCTGGCAACCATCTTCCAGGCCTGGTCGGGGTGTTTTTCGGGATCCGTGCCGATCAGCGCGATGGTCTGGTCGCCCAGATGGCTGGTCGCCCACACCGGACCGAATTCAGGATGGACGAAGTTGGCGCCGCGGCCGGGGTGCGGCGTGGTGCCGACATCGACCAGCTTGACCAGCTTGCCTTCCTTGGTGTCGATCACCGCGATCTTGTTGCGGGCGTTGGCGGCGACCATGAAGTAACGGCCGGTGCTGTCAAAGCCGCCGTCGTGCAGGAAGCGCTCGGCGTTGATCGTGGTGACCTTGAGGTTTTCGAGGTCCTCGTAGTTGACCAGCAGGACCTGGCCGGTTTCCTTGACGTTGACCACGAACTCCGGCTTGTAGTGCGACCCGACGATGGCCGCCACGCGGGGTTCGGGGTGGTAGGTCTGCTCGTCGTAGATCATGCCGCGGGTGGAGACGATCTTGCGCGGCTCCAGGGTCTTGCCGTCCATGATGACGAACTGCGGCGGCCAATAGGCGCCGGCGATGGCGAAGGTGTCCTCGTAGCCCTTGAACTTCGAGGTTTCGACCGAGCGGGCTTCCATGCCGATCTTGATGGTCGCGACGGTGGTCGGTTCCTTCGGCCACAGGTCGATCATGTCGATGCGGGCATCGCGGCCGATCACGAACAGGTAGCGGCCCGAGGCCGACACGCGGGTGATGTGCACCGCATAGCCGGTCGGAATGATCTTTTCGATCTTGTAGGTGGCGCCGTTGATGAGCGCGATCTGGCCGGCGTCGCGCAGGGTGACCGAGAAGATGTTCTCCAGGTCCAGCTTGTTTTCCTGCTTGGTGACGCGGTCTTCCGGCTTGACGACGAGCTGCCAGCTCTCCGTCATCTTGTCCATGCCCCATTCCGGCGGCGCCGGCGGGTCGAGCAGGACGTAGCGGGCCATCAGGTCGACCTGCTGTTCGGTCAGTTCGCCCGACGTGCCCCAGTTGGGCATGCCGGCGGGGGAACCATAGGTGATGAAGGCCTTCAGGTGATCGAAGCCAAGCTCGCGGGTGCGCTCGGGCTCCAGGCTCGGCCCGGTGGCACCCTTGCGCAGCACACCGTGGCACCCGGCGCAGCGCTCGAAGAAGATCTTCTTCGCCTCGCCGAATTCCTCGGGCGCCATCTTCGGCAGGTCAAGGGCAGCCGCCTCGTCTTCGGCCGGCATGCTGTCCAACTGCGGCACATAGGTCTGCGTGCTGCCGCCGGCCTTCCCCTCGTCGGTTCCGTGCCCTTTTTCCGTTGCCGCCATGGCGGCGGAGGAGCCGATCGCGATCGCTACGACCGCGGCCGCTCCCAGCAGGGTCCGTTTAATTCCCTTGGTGGTCATGGGGTCCACCCCTCTTCAAGGACGTGTGGCTGACCCGGCGGAGTTTGACCGCATTGGAATAAGGGGCATTTGACTTTGGTCAACAGTGGGGTGGTTAGAGGCAAATATCCGAAGCTATTGATCTGTTTCGCGCGCTTTTACCCACCGTCAAGTCGGCCCATTTGCTCCTGCACTCATACTAAAGGGAGCGCCAACCGACCGAGATGGGTGCCATGACTGTAACAACTCCAAATAACAGCATCGGCCTGGCTGCTCAGGGTCGGATCGGCGTCCTGCTCAAGAGGCGCTTCCTTGTTTTCCTGCTTTCGCTGGGCATCTGTTCCGTGGCGGCCTACGTCGCGTTTACCGTGCTCACCGCCGGGCAGGACCGCCTGGCGGGCCTGATCAGCGATGTCGGGCGCCAGCGCATGCTGGCCGCGCACATCGCCACTAGCGCGCTGCGCCTGCCGATGGCCGCGACAGCCGACGAGGCGGCGGTGCACCGGGCCGACATGCTGGGCAACCTGGCCCTCATGGAGGAGGTGTTTCGCGTGTTGCCCGAGCGGGCCGCCGACAGCCGGCTGAGCCATGTGGTGACTGGATTCCTGGACGACAGCCCCCACGGCCTGAAGACCACCTTCGCCGAGTTCCGGCGCCGCGTCCTCGCGGTGGCCGACTCGCCGGATCCGCAACACCCGGCCGTCGAGGCCGTCGTCACGCTGGCGCTGGGCGACCTGATGTATGAACTGGAGGCTCTGGTCGCGGCATTGGGAACAGGCGGCCAGGGCCGCGTCAACGACGTGCAGGTCCTGGCCGCGACGGGTGAGATCATCTACCTGCTTTTGTTGCTGGCCCTGGGGGCGCGGGTGCTGTGGCCTTTATCGGACGAGGTTCAGAAGAACGTCCGCCAGATCCTCGACCTGGAGCATTTTCAGCGCTCCATCGTCGATGGACTGGCCGACGGTCTGGTCCTGCTTCACCAGGACGGCCAATTGGGCGAGCCGCTCAATCCGGCGGCGCGCGACATGTTCGGACTGGGGCCGAAGGATGAGGTGATGCTGAGCACCCTGGCCCCGGACCTGGCCGCGGCCTCGACCGAGGACCTGCTGTCGTGGACGCGCCGTGACGTCGAGGGATCAAAGGTCGACGGCACGCCCCTGCAGCTTGAGGTCACCATCTGCCGCATCGCCCAGCAGCGCCTCGTCGCCGTGCTGCGCGACGTGACCGAGGCGCGCGAGAACGCCGCCCGCGTCCGGTCGTTCTACGAGGTCCTGGAGCAGGCGCCGGTGTCCGTGGTCATCACGGACGCACAGGGTGTCATCCAGTACGTCAACAAGCAGCTTTCCCAAAGCACCGGCTATTCCATGGACGAGGTGGTCGGAAAGACTCCGCGCATCTTCAAGTCCGGGCAGACGCCGACGGAAACCTACGGCAACCTGTGGGCGGCGCTGCGCAGTGGCCGGCAGTGGCGGTGCGAGATGCTCAACCGGCGCAAAAACGGCGAATTGTTCTGGGAACACCAGGCGATCTCGCCGCTGCGCGACAACCGGGGCCGCATCACCCAGTACCTGGCCGTGAAGGAGGACATCACCGACCAGAAGGAAATGCAGCGCACCCTGGTTCAGGCCATGGAGAACGCCCGGCGCGCCAACAAGGCCAAGTCGGACTTCCTGGCCGGCATGAGCCACGAACTGCGCACGCCCCTGAACGCGGTGATCGGCTATTCGGAACTGTCGTTGCTCCAGCCGTGGGGACCGCTGGGCGATGCCCGTTACCGCGAGTACCTGGAGGCGGTCAACGATTCGGGCCGCCACTTGCTGCAACTCATCAACGACCTGCTCGACCTGTCCAAGGTCGAGGCCGACAAGTTCGACCTGAGCGAGGAGAAGACCCACTTCGCCGAGCTTCTCGACCAGGTGTTTCTGCTGGTTCGCGAGCGGGCCGACAAGCGCGGCGTGATCCTCCGCCGCGCGTTGCCGGACCCGGTGCCCTGCGTCCATGCCGACACGCTGCGCCTCAAGCAGGTGCTGGTCAACCTGCTGTCCAACGCCATCAAGTTCAGCGACCGGCGGGATGTCGTCACGGTCAGCATCGAGGCCGAGCCGGGCGAGGATCTGCGCATCATCGTCGCCGACGAGGGCTGCGGCATCCGCGAGTCGGACCTCGCCAGGGTGATGGAGCCGTTCGGCCAGGCCGACAACCCGATGGTCCGCCAGGAGGTCGGCACGGGCCTGGGGCTGCCGTTGTCGCGCAAGTTGGTGGAACTGCATGGCGGCACCCTGGAACTGACCAGCGTCTACGGCAAGGGAACCACCGTCGTGGTCACGCTGCCCGCGTCCCGCCTGATCGCCTGTCCGCCCGAACTGGCCGCCATGATGAGATGATGACCGGACAGAAAAAGAGGGCCCGGATAGGGAAGGCTCCGGGCCCTGAGCGGGAGTGAACTAGCGCGACAGGGGCATCCGCCGCACGCCCACAAAATGCACCACGGCGGCGGCCAGTGCCTTGATGGAGGGTAACAGGGGGCGAAAAAATCATGATCCGGCGGCCAATTAGCCCGCGTCATGGCCTTCGGCCCGGTGCATCGCGTACCTGATAACCCCGATTAGTCATGAGGCCGCCGATGGATGCGACTGCTGCGCCTTTCTCCCCGCTGCTGCTGCTTGGACTGGCCCTGCGGCCGGTGCCGGCGGCGGCGGCCCTTCGTGCGGCCCGGCCGCTGGTCGATGCCGTCGCCCGCCGCCTGAGCCCGCTGGTGCGCGACCGCCTGGACGGCCTGTCCGGCACCGTGGCGGTCCTGCCGACCGACTTCCCCTATGGCCTGATCGTGCACATCGGCGCCGACGGCCTGCGCATGGAGCCGGTGGATGTCGCCGCCGAGTTGCCTGGGGCAACCGCGCTTCTCCGCGCGCCGGCCTTCGTGCTGCTTGATCTGGCCGAGGGGCAGGGGCGGGACGGTGACGCCAGCTTCTTTGCCCGCGACCTCGTCATGGAGGGCGACACCGCCCTAGTCATGGCCCTGCGCTATGCCCTGGAGGACGCCGCCGACGCCGGCGCCGCGCCGTTCACCCTGGTGGCCGACAGCCTGCCGCTGCCGACCGCCCTGCGCGCCCGGCTGGCGCGGCACCTCAAGACCACGGCGCATCTGGCGGCCGACGACGTCCGCAAGGTTCAGGCTGCGGTGCTGGACCCGGTCAGGGCATGGCGGGCGCGCATCGATGCCCGCCTGGCCGACATGGAGGACCGCCTCGCCCGGGCCGAGCGGCAGGGCCGTCCGCGCTCCTCCGCCGCCTCACTCCGAAAGGAACCCCATGCCTCGGAAGCCTGAAACTCAGAAGCTTGAGCTGGTCTGCCCGGCGGGCACGCCGTCCGCCCTGACCGCCGCCGTGGATGCCGGCGCCGATGCCGTGTACTTCGGCTTTCGCGACCGCACCAACGCGCGCAACTTCCCCGGCCTCAACTTCTCGCCGGCCGAAGCGGCGCAGGCCGCCGCGCTGTGCCGGGATCGCGGGGTCCGCCCGATGATCGCCATCAACACCTTCGCCGCCTCCGGCCAGGAGCACATCTGGCGGCAGGCGGTGGACACGGCGGCGCGCGTCGGCGTCGGGGCGATCATCGTCGCCGACATCGGCGTTGCGGCCTATGCGGCGCGCACCTATCCCGACCTGCGCCTCCACCTGTCGGTCCAGGCGGCGGCGGCCAACCCCGAGGCGGTCGCCTACTACGCCCGCCTGTTCAACGTCCAGCGGGTGGTTCTGCCCAGGGTGTTCACGGTCGACGACATCCGCATGGTGACGGCGAGCCAGCCCGGCGTGGAGGTCGAGGTGTTCGTTCTCGGCGGCCTGTGCGTCATGGCCGAGGGCCGGTGCACCCTGTCGTCCTACGCCACCGGCCGGTCGCCCAACCGCGACGGCGTGTGCTCCCCGGCCGAGGATGTGCGCTACGAGCAGGAAGGCGACGTCCTGGTGTCCCGTCTGGCCGGCTACACCATCAACCGCTTCGGCCCCGGCGAGGACGCCGGCTATCCGACCCTGTGCAAGGGACGGTTCGAGGCGCGCGGCCGGGCCAGCTACCTGTTCGAGGACCCGGTCAGCCTGGACGCCACGGCGCTGCTGCCCGATTTGGCAGCCGCCGGCGTCACGGCCATCAAGGTGGAGGGGCGCCAGCGCGGGAAGGCCTATGTGGCGGCGGTCGTTGGCAACCTGCGGCGGGCCATCGACTCGCTGGCTGACGGCGGGGCGCCCGGCGCCGCCGTCTCGGCCGCCGGCTTCACCGAGGGCGGCCGCACCACCGAAGGCGCCTACAAGCGCGGCTGGCGCTGACTTTCCGGATAAAGGACACGCCCATGACACGCGACGTTCGCCTCACCCTGGGGCCGCTCCTCTACAACTGGCCGGCCGAACAGCGGCTGGACTTCTACCGCGCCATTGCCGCCGACGACACCTATGACGGCGTGGTGCTGGGCGAAGTGGTCTGTGCCAAGCGCAGCCCATTCGTGTCCGACGCTACCCTGGAGGCAGCGCAAATGCTGGCCCATGCCGGCAAGGATGTGGTGTTTTCCACCCTGGCCCTGCCGGTCACGCCGCGCGAGAGGGCGGAACTGGCCGACATCTGCGCCATGGCCGGCGACGATCTGGCGGTCGAGGCCAACGAGGCCGGCGCCCTCTACCTGCTCGACGGGCGGCCGCACCGGATCGGGCCGTATTTCAACATCTACAACGCCGACACCCTGCGGGTCCTGGCCGGGCGCGGGGCGGCGTCCGTGTGCCTGCCGTGGGAACTCGAAATGTCCTCGCTCAAAGCCATCACCGGGGCGGGCAGGGACCTTGGCCTGACCATCGAGGTGCCGGTGTTCGGCAGCATCCCGCTGGCCATTTCCGCCCGCTGCGCCCATGCCCGCGCCCACGGCCTGGCCAAGGACGGGTGCCAGTACGTCTGCGGCCAGGATGCCGAGGGCATGGCCGTCGGCACCCTCGACGGTCAGACGTTCCTGAGGGTCAACGGCACGCAGACGCTGTCGGACGCCGTTCTCGTCCTGGCCCAGGAAATCCCGGCCCTGGTCGCGGCCGGAGTCGGCGCCTTGCGCATCACGCCCGAGGGCGTGGACATGATCGCCGTCGGCCGCGTCTACCGCGATCTTCTTGACGGCGCGACGGACGGCGCAACGGCTGAGGCAACGTTGCGCACCTTGCTCGGCGAGCGACGGGCGGCCAATGGCTATTTGCACGGTGGTGCCGGGGCCGGGTGGGAAACGATGAACGCCACGGCCTGAGGGCGCGTGGCGTTCATTCGGGTCGGCGGTGGATGAAGCCTACGACAGGTCACGGACCTCGGCCCCGGCGCCATGCTCGGGGCCGAACCACGTTCCGGCCTGGCGGAAGGCGTTGGGCCGCTGGGTCACCCGCGTAATGATCGAAACGAAGGTCGAAATGCCGATCGGCTTGGTCATCACGGCGTTGGCGCCCGCCGCGTACATCTCGCGCACCATGTGGTCGTTGCTGTAGGCCGATACCGCCACGATCGGCAGCAGGGGGTTGCGGAGGTAGCCCTCGCAGCGGGCCACCTTGACCAACTCCAGCCCGCTCATTTCGCCCATGCGCCAGTCGCAGATCAGCAGGTCGATGGGGGTCTGGGTCAGGATGTCGGCCGCCTCGCTTCCGCAGCTTGCCTCCAGCACCTTGGGCGGCCCCATGACCTGCAGCAGCGTCCCGATCAGGCGCCGCATGTGCGCGTTGTCGTCCACGACGAGAACCGTCATCCCCTTGAGCGAAGTGTGCGTCCCTTCGTCGATCATTTGCAGCCTCCCTTGCGTCGGTTATCACCAGAATCCGACTCTATCCGTCGGAGAAGCGGCGGCGCATGACGTGTGTTAAAAAGGTTGAACAGCTTGACGGTAATCAAACCTGGAGGGTGCGTTCGCGGCTTAAAGTCGACCATCGTCAACGCGCATGGTGGTTGCAATGACCAACGTTCCCGCAAAGTGCGGAGCCTCTCGTCCCGATGCGGCGCTTGCCGCGTCCATGTGCCGCCATTTCGCCGAGGGCATGGAGACGGTGGACTTCGACGACGGCGCGATCCTCGTCCGCCTGAACACCCCGGTGGAGGTGTTGCCGCTGGTGCTGACCGGACGGGGGTTGTCCCTGCGCAGCTTTCAGGGCATCGACGTGCCGGTCTGCGAACTCGGTCCCGGCGCCCTTCTGGGCCTTGAGGGGGTGTGCGGAACGGGGCGCCACGGCATGACGGTGCAGGCCCTGGGGCCGGTGCGGGCGGCCATGGTGCCGCGCCAGGTCTTCCTCGACCGGATCGCGGCCGATCCCGAGGCTGGCCTGCTGGCCTTCACGGTACTCGGCACCCGCCTGCGGGCCTGCATCAAGAGCACCGACGATCTGAAGTTCCGCGACGCCACGACCCGCGTCGCGCGCTTCCTCCTTGCCACCCTGGGAGGCGACGGGGAGCCTTCGGACAGCCCGCTGGAGGGCCGCCTGCCGTTCCCCAAGAAGACCCTGGCCGCCCACCTCGGCATCACCCAGCAAAGCCTGTCGCGGGTGCTGCACCGGCTGCGCGATGTCGGCGTGGTGGTGCGCGGCAGCCAGATCCGCATTTGCGAACCGGCCCGGCTGGCCGTGCTCGCCACCGGGGAGGACCTGGAATGAGCCGTCGCGTCAGCCCTGCCGAGGGCTTCCACCTCGACCTCCTGGGGCCGCTGATTTCCGAACAGCCGGTGACCGATGTTCCGGCCGGAACCCTGCTGTTCACCCAGGGCGAGGAGGCCGACCGGTTTTTCGTGCTTCTGGAGGGCCGCGTGAAGCTGTACACGGCCAGCCCGTCGGGGGCCGAAAACATCATGCAGGTGTTCGGGCCGGGCGATTTCTTCGGCCTGCCGGCCATGCTGAGCCTGAAGTCCTATCCGGTGACCGGCGAGGCCGTGGCGGCGTCGCGCCTCATCGTCATGCACCGCGCGGTGGTGCTGGAATGGCTGCGGGCGACGCCTGACCAGGTGCCGCATCTTCTGGCCCTGCTCGGGCGGCGGTATGAGCGGATGCTCGACAGCCTGGCGGCCTTCAAGGTCCTGTCGCCGCGCGCCCGCCTGTGCCGCTACCTGCTGGAAGCCGCCGCCGAGTCCGGGCCGGTGCCTGACGCCGGGCCGTTGTCCTTCGCCCTGCCGCTGCCCGCCCACATGATCGGCGGGCGCATCGGCCTGGCCCCCGAAAACGTGTCCAGAGCCTTCCGCTGGCTCGGCAGCCACGGAGTCTCGGTGTCGCGCGGCATGGTCAAGGCCGCCGACGTGGCGGTGTTCCGGCAGATGGCGGGGCGGTAGGACACAAAGGCTGACGAGCCACGCCCCGCCGGGACCTCGGGGGTCCTGCCGGGGCTGAATTGTCCAGGGCAGTCAGGAAAAGTGGCGGAGCGGGAGGGATTGCGGTTTTCCCTTAAAAAACAATCGCTTATACTGGCTCACCGCACTTTTCGGCGTTAAGGAAGATCAACGACTTACAAAGTCCGTGGCTAACCTTTTCGGACCATCTAGCCTGTTTTCGGTGCTGCTATGAGCGCCCCCGGGAGGGACAGCGGCGCCCATACTGCGGATGAACTTCGCTCTCTGGCGCGAGACGTGCGCCGCATTGGCGACGGCTTCCGGGACAACCCGGAAGCCATTGCGATTGCCAAGGATGATGTCGTGCATCGGCTGGTCGCGCTGGCGCGCCGTGTGGAGCGGCAGCCATGAGCGAAGCGGCCATTCGGCAAGCGGCGGACAGTGCGGAAGTCCTGACCGAGGAAGATGTTCTCGGGCCGGTGGATATCCTTTCTCGTGACCATGCCGTCGTGGCCGTGGGCGACAAGGCTTTGGTGCTGCGCGAGATCACCGGGGCGGATGGACGGCCCGCCTATAACTTCCTCACCATCGGTGCTTTCAAGCAACTCCTCAGCAACCGCAGGATCGCCCATGGAAAGCGCGACGCGTCCATTGCTGACCTGTGGTTGGAGAGCCCTTATCGGCGCACCTACCTTGATGGTATGACGTTCTCGCCCGAGGGGGCGCCCGCCGGCTTCTATAACCTGTGGCGCGGTTTCGATGTGGCCCCGGCGGACGGTGATTGCAGCATCTTCCTTGACCACATGCGGACGAACATCTGCCAGGGAAGCGACACCCTGTTTCAATGGGTCATGGGCTGGTTTGCCCAGATGGTTCAGCAGCCTTCGGAGAAGCTGGGCACTGCGCTGGTCCTGAGGGGTAAGCAGGGCACCGGCAAGACCATTGTCGGGAAGGTGATCGGCTCTCTGTTCTCCCGTCATTATTATCTGGTGGACGACCCGCGCTATCTGCTTGGTCACTTCAACAGCCATATGGCCGACTGCCTGTTGCTTCAGGCGGACGAAGGGTTCTGGGCTGGTGACAAGCAGGCCGAGGGGCGCTTGAAGAGCTTGGTCACGAGTGACGTGCAGCTCATCGAAAAGAAGGGCGTGGACGCCTTCAAGGTCCGCAACCTGCTGCGCCTCCTGATTACCAGCAACAACGGATGGGTGGTCCCCGCCGGCATGGACGAGCGTCGGTTCGCCGTTCTCGACGTGGGCGAGAACTCGAAGCAGAACCATGGGTACTTTGCCGAGATGCACGCTCAGTTGGACAACGGGGGGCGTGAGGCCCTGTTGCAGTACCTGTTGGCCTTCGACCTCTCCAGCGTGAACCTTCGCCAGATTCCCCGCACGGACGCTCTTGACGATCAGGTCATCAACTCCCTGACCCCCGTTCACGCTTGGTGGTTCGGGTGTCTGCGCGCCGGCACGGTGCTGGCCGACCACGAAGGTTGGCATGAAGAGATCCTGAGCAAGGACCTGTTCGACGGGTACATCCGCCACTCCGAGAAGGTCGGCATCAAGCGCCGGTCAGAAGAGGTCGCTGTGGCGAGGCAGCTTCGCGAGGTTGTCTTAAGCCTGCCCCGTGTTCGGGTGACGGCAGCCAACGGGGCGCGGCCATACGCTTATCGGCTGCCATCCCTGGAAGAATGCCGGGAGACCTTTGAGAAGGTGTACGGCTGGCAAGGGGGATGGGACTGATAGGACTGAGATAGGACGCGGAAAGGTGAGGCTTATCAAGGCGCTGCCCTATCTGTCCTATCTGTCCTAGTTATCCGGCGCATTCGCTGGCGGTGAACTGCTTACCATTCTTCTATTTAGTTAGGACAGATAGGACAGATAGGGCAAGCCGCTGAAGCGCAACGAGAAAGTGGAGTCCTACCCCGACCACCGACATAGGACGGATGGGACAGACGACGGGGGTGTCACGGGTCCTCCCTGGCCCAGGCCAATACGGGTGGCAATGGCGCGGGAGTTTCCTAGCGGTAGACCTGAAACGAACCTAAACGCTAATAAAAACAGAGGGTTGATGATGACTAAACGGGGCGACAAGGGGGCGGTGAGGCCGTCCGAACTGGCGGCAATCCTGGGCTTGAGCAAGGGCCGGGTGTCGCAGTTGACCGCCGCCGGGATGCCCAAGCGCCCGGATGGCCTGATCGACGTGGCCGAAGCCGAAGCCTGGGTGGCGGCCAACGTCGAGCGGCGGACCCGCCAGCCCTCCCCCGCCGTCGCCAGCATCCCGGCCACTAGCGCCCCGGCGGCCACCGACTACGCCGCCATCCGGGCCGAGCACGAAGACCTCAAAAGCCAGCTTACCGCACTCAGGCTGGCCGCCGAGGCGGGAACGACCGTCCGCAAGGACAAGGCCCAGGCGGCAATCTTCGGCCGCGCCCGTCTGGAGCGCGAAGCCCACGAGAACTTCGTCGTCCGCACCGCGCCCTTGCTGGCTGCCGAATTGGGCGTGCCCGAGGCCAAGGTGCTGGGCGCCCTCGACACGCACATGCGCCGACACCTGGAAGACCTGGCGCGGCTGCCTCTGGAGATTTTTGACGATGCCGATGAACACGACGCAGTGGGTTGACGACATCTGGCGCCGCGCCATCCGGCCGGACATTCGCCTGCCCGTCTCCGAGTGGTCAGACAAGCACCGCACGCTGGCCGGCAAGACCGCCTCGGAGCCCGGCCCGTGGCGTACTGACCGCACCCCCTACCTGAGGGAGGTCATGGACGCCATGAGCGTCGGCAGCCCCTTCCAGCGCGTCGTGCTGATGGCCGGCGCCCAGCTTGGCAAGACCGAGGCCGCCTTGAACTTCGTGGGGTCCATCATCCACCACACGCCCGGCCCGCTGATGATCGTCCTGCCCACGGTCGAGACGGCCAAGCGGTGGTCCCGTCAGCGCCTCGACCCCCTGGTCGAAGCGGCGCCCCTGCGTGGCCTGGTCAAGGACCCCCGTTCCAGGGACTCGGGCAACACGGTCCTGTCGAAAGATTTTCCGGGCGGGATGGCCGTGGTGACCGGGGCGAACTCAGCCGTTGGCCTGCGGTCCATGCCGGCGCGGTTCCTGGTCATGGACGAGGTCGATGGCTTTCCAGCCGACGCCGACAACGAAGGCGACCCGGTTGACCTGGCTGTGCAACGCACCGTCACCTTCGGCGCCCGCCGCAAGATCGTCCTGGTATCCACCCCCACCGTCGCAGGGCTGTCGCGCATTGAGGCGGCCTATCTGGAGTCGGACCAGCGGAAGTTCTGGGTGCCCTGCCCCGAGTGCGGCGAGTTCCAGGTGCTGCGCTGGTCGCAAGTGCAGTGGCCCGAGGGGCGCCCCATGGAAGCCTGCTACGTCTGCGAGCACTGCGGCAGCGCGCTTCAGAACGCCGACAAGGCGCGGATGCTGCCGCGCGGCGAGTGGCGCGCCGAGGCCGAAGGCGACGGCACCACGGCGGGGTTCTGGATTTCGTCGCTCTACTCGCCGCCCGGCTGGCTGGGCTGGGGGGAGATCGCCAGCGATTTCGTGAAGGCCAAGAACAACCCGCTGCGCCTGAAAGTCTGGACCAACACCAAGCTGGCCGAGACGTGGCAGGAACGCGGCGAGGCGCCCGAGTGGGAACGCTTGTTCGAGCGCCGCGAGGGCTACGTCGTGGGCCGCGTGCCGCGTGGCGGCCTTGTCCTGACCGCCGGGGCGGACGTTCAGAAGGACCGCCTGGAAGTCGAGGTGGTGGCCTGGGGCCGGGGCCTGGAAAGCTGGTCGGTGAGCTATGAGGTCCTGATGGGCGATACCAGCCGGCCGGAGGTCTGGCGGGACCTGGAACGCCTGTTGCAGACGCCGTTCGACTGCGAGGTCGGCGGCGCCATGAGCATTACCCGCCTGGCCGTGGATACCGGCTACGAGACGCAGACGGTGTACTCCTGGGCGCGTCGCCAGGGGCCGCGCCTGGTCATGCCGGTGAAGGGCAGCGACACCGCCACCGTGCCCGTGGGCGCGGCCAGCCCGGTTGATTTGACGGTGGCTGGCAAGAAGCTGCGGCGCGGTCTGAAGATTTGGCCGCTGGCTGTGTCGCTGTTGAAGCGGCAGGTCTACGGCTGGCTGCGCATGTCGGTGGACGATGGCGGCGCCTGCCCGCCGGGCTACTGCCACTTCCCGGAGTACGATGCTGAGTTCTTCAAGATGCTGACCGCCGAGGAGCTGGTGAAGCGCACCAACCGCGCCGGCTACGTCAAGCTCGAATGGCAGAAGACCCGCGCCCGGAACGAGGCCCTGGACACCCGCGTGTACGCCTTGGCCGCCGCCCTGGCGCTTGGCCTGGACCGCTGGCCGGAAGCGCGGTGGGCCGAACTGGAGAACGCACCGAGGGAACTGTCGCTGGCCCTACCCGTGGGGCCGGCGCCGGCCAAGCCGGAAACGCCAGCGGCGCCCCCGCCGAGGCGAGAGGCGCCGCCTGTGCCGTCCGTCATCCGGTCGGGGTGGATGGGGCGCTAGGCGCGGTCCCTGAGGCGCACGCCGGGGCCGTGGCCGTTCTGGTCGATGAACAGCACCCCGGCGGCCTCAAGGGCTTGCCGCATGAGGCGGAGGTTGCCGCCAGTGGACTGCGGCACGCCGTCTACCGTTTCGGCTCGCCTGATCGTCGCTACGCCAACTCCCGCTTTGTCTGCGAGGTCTTGGGCGGTCCACCGGAGCAGGGCTCGCGCTGCCCTTAACTGTGCCCCCGTGATATGCCAACTATCACTTGACATGCCGCCTATCTCCATGTGATCGTCTGATATGAAACATATCACATGAAGCCAGGAGGCACCACCATGAACGACCCTCTCTCCCGCCGCCGCGTCCTGGGATGGATGGGAAAGGCCGCCGTCGCAGCTCCGGTTGCGGTCGCCTTTCCGGCTTCTGCCGCCGTGGATGCACAGCCCGATGCGCGGCTGTTCGAGCTGTATCACGTCTGGACGGCGGCCAGCCAAGACGGCTTGAACGCCTATAGGGCGCTGGACGAAGCCATGGCCGCAGTGCGGCGCGAACGACCCGCCAAGCCCCTGGCGTTTCGGAAGAGCCTGATTTGGGGCGGCATCCCGATGGAGGACATGACGGTGGACCGGGTGAACGACACTTTCGACAGCCTGTCCCTGTGGGGGATGACGGACGCACGGCGGGAGGCGGACCGGCGGGAATGCCTTGACGCGCTGGCCGGATGGCAGGCTGAGCGAGAGGCCGCCCGCGTCCGCCACCATGTTGCCGAGCTTGAGGAAGTCGAGGACCGATTGGCCGCCATTGAAGGGGCCGCGTTTGGCGAGTTCATCTCCTGTCCGGCCAGGACGATGGCGGGGATCGCGCTCAAGCTTGCGGTGGCGATTGGTGACGATGGGCTTTCGGAGCCGCCCGACGACAGCAGCATAGAGGAACGCGCCTTGTGGGCAGCGTTAGCGGACTGTAGGGCCGCGTAATGGCGCATGTCTGAAAGCGGCGCTTTCAGGTCCCGAAAAGGTGTGGGCTGCTCTCCACTTCTTGCTTTACACGAACCGTAAAGCTGGTACTTTGATGGAAGCAGAACACATGAGGAACGACGATGACCCAGCCTGAACAGCTTATGACCATTGGTGAAATGGCCGCCCGTCTCGCAGAGGTGGACGGGACCTATACGGCCGCGTATCTGGCGCGCCAAATGCGCGCGCTGGTGCAGCATGGCGTCTTGGTGCCCCGCCACTATCACGGCGAAGGCCGGACGGCCGCCGCCATGTTCGGCCTTGAAGACCTGTGCCATGCGCGCCTGTTGGGCGTCCTGGCGCGCATGGGCGTTGCGATGGACACGCTGGCCTCCGTCCGCGCGTGCATGAACAACATGGACCGGGCTGCACTGCTGCGGGCCGGCGTCGAGGTTGACCGCCGCATGGAATCGGTGATCGCCCGCCTCAAGGCCGGTGAGCGGTGGTTCTTCGTGGCGCACATCGTTCACAGCGATGGTCTGGACGCTGACGTGGGGTCCGTCCGCGCCGGCCTGTTCACCCCGACCCCGGACTTCACGAACCGCCTTACGCAGAACCTGTCCGGCGTTGCCGTGGTTCTGGACTGCATGACGCTGATCGGCCCGCTGGTGATGGACCACGAAGAGTTCGACCGCGCCCGCGTCACGGTCCAGGCAGTGGCCGGCGGGGAGGAATAAGCGGATGCGCGCGCTTCTCTCCCGCATCTGGCGTGGCGGCAGCGCGCGCCGTTCTCTCGACGCTGGCGCCGCGGGCATCCGCTGGGAAGGCACCCCGGCGCTGTCGAACCTGAACAGCGCCCTGCAGGCCGCCAGCGGCCCCATCCGCCAGCGTGCGGCCTACTTCATCAGCAACAACCCCTATGCGTGCCGCGCCGTCCATGCCCTGACCGCAAGCGCCGTGGGCACCGGCATTCAGCCGCAGTCCCGCCATGGCAGCGCCGCCGTTCGGGAACGCCTGCACAACGGCTTCGCCGCCTGGGCCGCGCAGGCCGACGCCGCCCAGCGGATGGACTTCTACGGCCTTCAGGCCCTGGTGTTCCGCCAGCTTGTGGAGACGGGCGAAAGCTTCGTCAGGTTCATCTGGACCACCGACCGCCGGGGCCGCCCCACGTTCCGCCTTCAGGTTATCCACCCCGACCAGATCGACCCCACCATGAACCGCGACCTAGCCGGCGGCGCCCGCATCCGCGCCGGGGTGGAGCTCGACTCCTTCGGGGCGCCCGTGGCCTACCATGTCCTGCCCGGCCGTCCGTCCGACATGGCCGGCGTCAACTGGTCCCCCATCCGGGTCCCGGCCGAGGACATGGTGCACGTCATGGAGACGTTGGAGCCCGGCCAGGTGCGGGGCCTGTCGGCCTTCGCGTCCGTCCTGCTGCGCCTGTCCACGCTGGACAAGGCGGAGGATGCCCAGCTTGTCCGCCAGATGGTGGCGGCCATGCTGATGGGTTTCGTGGTTGACCCGAACGGCGATGCCGCCGGGGTCGCAGGCGAGCAAACGGGCAGCGTCCTGGTTGGCGGCCTGGAGCCGGGTACACTCAAGACCTTGGCCGCCGGTCAAGACATCAAGTTTTCCGAGCCCGCCAACGTGGGCGACGGTGCCGACTTCCTGAAAGGCCAGCTTCGCGCCGTGGCCGCCGGCCTGGGCATCACCTATGAAATGCTCACTGGCGACCTGTCGGGCGTGAACTATTCGAGCATCCGCGCCGGCCTGATCGAGCACCGCCGCCGCGTTGACGCGCTGCGCTGGCACGTCCTGATCCCCCAGCTTTGCACGCCGGTATGGGAACGCTTCGTCCGCCTGCAGGTGCTGCTGGGCGAGATCCCCGCCGCCGATTTTGACCGCGCCCCCGACGCCTGGGAATCGGTGGACTGGTTCCCGCCGGCGTGGCCGTGGGTTGACCCCCTGAAGGACGTCGAGGCGGAAAAGGCCGCCGTTGACGCAGGTTTCAAGAGCCGTGCCCAGGTCATCAACGAGCGCGGCGAAGACCCCGACACGGTGGACGCAATGCGCGCCGCCGACAAGGACCGGGAAGGGCGCCTTGGTTTGGACAGCCATGGGGCGGCGCCCGCCCCGCAGGGCGCGCCGAAGGCGGAGGAATCCTTGCTGCCCCCCGCCGATGGCGCGCCCACCAATTCCGAGAAGGACACCGACGATGAATGACCTGTTGACCCGCCGCCAACCTATCGGCCCGGCCACCCTGAACCGGGAGGCCCGCACGGTGCGCGTGACCGCCTCGACCGGGGCCGCCGTGACGCGCCGCGACATCGAAGGGCCGTTCATGGAGGTCCTGAGCCTCGACCCCGCCCACGTCCGTCTGGAGGCGCTACGGGGCTTGCCCGTTCTGGATGGGCACCGCAAGGACACCATGGGGGACGTGGTCGGAGTTGTGACCGATGCGGGCCTCGACGGTGGTGGCCTGTGGGTGGACGTCAAGATTTCCGCCCGCCGCGCCGACCTTCTGACCGACATCGAGGATGGGATCGCTCGCTCCGTCAGTGTCGGCTATCGCGTCGGGCAGTGGCAGGAAAGCCGCTCCCAAGGCGTGCGTACCAAGACCGCCACCCGGTGGGAGCCGGTCGAAGTTTCCTTTGTTCCCCTGCCGGCCGATGCCGGCGCAACCGTCAGGAGTCATTCCGACATGCCCGAAGACCTTCAGACCCCTGGCAACCCGGCGCCGGACACCCGCGCCGCCGTGGATGCCAACATCCGTACCATCGCCACTGTCTGCGGCCAGGATGCGGCCTTCGCTGATAGCTTAATTGCTCGTGGCGCCAGCCTTGAGGAGGCCCGTGCGGCGGGCTTCGCGGCGATAATGCATGATAGCGTGCAACCCATCCGCACCGAGTCCCGCGTGAGCGTCGGCGCCAGCTACGACGACCCCGCAGTGCGCGGTGGGTGGATGGGCGAGGCCCTGTATACCCGCGTGAATCCGGCACACCAGCCCAGCGAGGCGGCACGCCAGTACGTGGGCCTGACCATCCCCGAAATGGGCCGGGAAGTCCTGCGCCTGCGTGGCGTGTCCACCGTGGGGCTGACCCCGGAAGGCGTCATCACCCGCGCCCTGCACACCACGTCTGACTTCGCCATCATCCTGGGCGACACGGTGGGCCGCACCACCCGCCAGGCCTATCAGGCGGCGCCGGCAGGCGTGCGGACCTTGGGCCGGCAGACCACCGCCCGCGATTTCCGCGCCAAGCACCGCGTGCAGCTTTCGGAGGCGCCCACGCTGGAAAAGGTCAATGAGCACGGCGAGTTCAAGGCCGGCACCCTGGCCGAGGCCAGCGAAAGCTACAAGGTGGACACCTTCGGACGCATCATCGGGATCAGCCGCCAGGCGCTGGTAAACGATGACCTGGGCGCGTTCTCCGACCTGTCGCGCCGGTTTGGCGAAGCCGCCGCCGCTTTCGAGAACCAGTTCCTGACGGACCTGCTGACCAGCAACGCGGGCGCCGGCCCGACCCTGAGTGACGGCGAGGCGCTGTTCCACGCCAGCCGAGGGAACAAGGGCAACGATGCCGCCAGCCCCATTGACGTTCCGGTTCTGAGCGGCGCCCGCCTGGCGATGCGCCTGCGCAAGGGCTTGGCCGGCAACCCGATCAACGTGCAGCCCCGTTACCTGCTGGTCCCGGCCAACCGCGAAACCGAGGCTGAAAAGGCCCTGGCGCAGATCACGGCCGCCACCGTTGACGCCGTGAACCCCCTGGCCGGCAAGCTGGAGCTGATCGTTGACTCCCGCCTGGATGCCAAGAGCGGCCTGCGCTGGTACATCGTGGCCGATCCCGCGACGATTGACGGTCTGGAATACGCCTACCTGGAGGGCGCCGCCGGGCCGCAGATCGAAAGCCGCAACGGCTTCGAGGTCGATGGGGTGCAGGTGAAGATCCGCCTCGACTTCGGCGCCGGCTTCGTGGACTGGCGCGGCTGGCACCAGATCGGGGAAGCCTGATGGACCGCCTGACGCAGATCAAGGACTGGAAGGCCAACCTTGAGGCCGCTCGTTTCGCCGGGCTGCGGGTGGTGCAGCGGGACGGCCGCTCGGTCGAATACCGCACCGATGCCGAGATGCGCCAGGCCATCGCGGACCTGAACCGAGAGATCGCGGCGGCCGAGGGACGGCCGCCCGTCTCGACCATCAAATTCTACGGAAGCAAGGGATTGTGACATGAGGAACTATGTGCAGACGGGGAACGCCGTCACCGTGGCCGCCCCCTATGCGGTGGCAAGCGGCGCTTGCGCCCTGGTGGGGTCCCTGTTCGGGGTGGCCGCCACCACCGCCGACGTGGGTGTCGAAGTCGAGTTGGTGACGGTCGGGGTGTTCGACCTCGCCAAGACCAGCGCCGAGGCGTGGACCGTCGGTGCCAAGGTGTATTGGGACGACACGGCCAAGGAATGCACCACCGTCGCCACCGACAACACCTTGGTGGGCGTGGCCCTGCTGACCGCCGCCAACTCGTCCACCACCGGCCGCGTGCGGCTCAACGGCGCCTTCTAATAGACGCTCTGGAGGTCGAACCATGTCCCGGACTGATGCCCTTTTGACGGCTCTCCAACCGCGCGGCTTGAGCCGTGCGGTGGCGGCGGAGTACGTCGGGGTGTCAGTCGGGACTTTCGACGCCATGGTCGTTGACGGGCGGATGCCGAAGCCGAAGCGCGTCAACACCCGAAAGGTTTGGGACCGTCTGGCGCTGGATGAAGCATTCGCGAATCTGCCCGATGATGGTGAGCCTGAAGAGAACCCTTGGGATGAGGTGGCGGCATGAGAAAGCTTGCTTATGTTCACGCCTATCGCGACCGTCACGGCAGGATGCGCCACTACTTCCGGCGCCGGGGCTTTCCCAAGGTGGTTCTTCCTGGCGCTCCTGGGTCCGCCGAGTTCATGGCCGCCTATGACGCCGCCATGCGGGGGGAGACGGTCGAGAAGAAGGCCCCAGGGAAAGCCCAGGAGAAGCGCGGCAGTGTGTCGGCGCTGATCGCGCGATACTACCGCACGGCCGAGTTCGTCCAACTCCGACCATCAACACAGGTGACCTACCGAGGCATCCTTGAGCGGTTCCGCGCCCAGCATGGCGACAAGCCCGTCGCGCTGATCGAGCGGCGGCACGTCAAGGCTATCCGGGACGGCAAGGCCACCACCCCGGCCGCTGCCAACAACCTTCTTCGTATGCTGCGAATGCTGATGCAGTTCGCCATTGATGAAGGATACCGGACGGACGATCCCACCGCAGGCATCAAGCGCGTGCGGATTACTGGCGATGGTTTCCACACATGGACAGAAGACGAAATTGCGGCCTTTGAGGCCCGCTTTCCGGTGGGGACTCGGGAGCGCCTGGCGCTTGCCCTGGCCCTCTACACGGGGCAGCGCCGGTCAGACTTGGTGTTGATGGGGCGGCAGCATGTTCGCGGGGGGAAGCTTCGCGTGTGCCAGGTCAAGACGGGCATGGAGTTGTGGATACCTATTCACCCCGCCCTGGCCGCCATCCTTGCGGACACGCCGGCCAACAACATGACCTTCCTGATGACCGGGCTTGGCAAGCCGTTTACGGCAGCCGGATTCGGCAATTGGTTCGGAGACGCCGCGCGGTCTGTCGGCCTCAAGAATTGCAGCGCCCACGGCCTTCGGAAGGCGGCTGCCCGGCGGCTTGCCGAGGCTGGTTGCACGCACAAGGAGATCGCGGCGATCACCGGCCACAAGTCCCTGAAGGAGGTCGAGCGGTACACCAGCGCGGCCGATCAGGAGACGATGGCGGGCAATGCGATGGAACGTCTCGGAAACAACCAAGTGGCTAACCACCCCGAAGGGTTAGCCAAATCACACCCTAAGTCTTTGAAAACAAAGGGGCAATAAGATGAGGTGGCGGAGCGGGAGGGATTCGAACCCTCGGTACCGGTTTCCCAGTACGACGGTTTAGCAAACCGTTGGTTTCAGCCACTCACCCACCGCTCCGCAGCGCATCGGTGTGACCGAGATCGGGTTTGTATCGGAACCGTCGGGCAAGGTCAACGGTGCTGAGGTGTTTTTGTTGTCGCTGCCGATGCTTGCCTGGATCAGGGCAGGGTGGTAGGCGTGGAGGGGTCCTTTTGGAGATTTCCCCGTGCACGGCGCCACTTCCCCCACCTCCCGTCAGGATATGTTGATCCGCGGCATGCCGTTTCTGTTCGTGCTGTTGTGGAGCACGGGGTTCATCGGGGCCAAGTACGGCCTGCCCTATGCCGAGCCCCTGACCTTCCTGCTGTGGCGATTCGGCATTCTGGTCGCGCTGCTGGTACCGTTCGCCCTGCTGACCCGCGCGGCGTGGCCCAAGACATGGTCGCTTGCCGGCCACATCGCGGTGTCGGGGCTGCTGGTTCATGCGGGGTATCTGGGTGGCGTGTTCGTGGCCATCAGCCTGGGCGTGTCGGCAGGGCTGGCGTCGCTGGTCGTCGGATTGCAGCCTTTGCTGACGGCGGCCGTGGTCGGGCCGCTGCTGGGCGAGCGCGTCAGCTTGCGCCAGTGGATGGGCCTGACCCTCGGCCTCGGCGGGTTGGTCATGGTGGTCGGGGAGAAAGTCGCGGCGGGGGGCGGGGGCGTCGATGCCTGGGGCATGGTCGCCGCCCTCGTGGCGCTGGTCTGCATAACCCTGGGCACCGTCTACCAGAAGCGCTTCTGCGGCGGTATGGAACTGCGCACCGGGACGGCCATCCAGTACGCGGCGGCCACGGCGGCCATGCTGATCGTCGCGCCGCTGTTCGAGACCATGGAAGTGCAGTGGACCGGCGACTTCGTGTTCGCCTTGTTCTGGCTGATCGCGGTGCTGTCGGTGGGCGCCATCAGCCTGCTGATGCTGATGATCCGCCGCGGCGAGGTCGCCCGCGTGGCGAGCTTCTTCTACATGGTCCCGCCGGTCACCGCCTTGGTTGCCTGGGCCATGTTCGGCGAGCGCATGGGGGTGGTCGCGCTCGCCGGCATGGCAGTGGCCGTGGTCGGCGTGGCCCTGGTGGTGACCCGCAAGGCTGATTCCTAAACCACCCCGAATCGGGCGCGCAGGAAGGCCAGGGCCAGTCGCAGGCCTTCCTCGTCGATGCCGTGCTGCAGGCCGTGGCGGGTGTGGCTGGAGACGTCGATGCCGGCCTCGGTCAGGGCGGCGGCCGCGAGGCTCAGGGCCTGCACCGGCACCACCGGGTCGGCATCGCCATGCACCAGAAGCACCGGCGGGCGGGACACCGTCTCGGCGACCAGCGTGTCGGCGCCCAGCACTGCGCCGGAGAATCCGACCACTCCGGCCACCGGCGCGGCCATGCGCAGCGCGACGTGCAGGCTCATCATGGTCCCTTGCGAGAACCCGACGAAGGCCACCGTACCGGGGTCGCTCAGGCCCTCGCGCTCCATCACCTCGGCGACAAAGGCCTCGAGCGCCGGGGCCGCCCGTTGCGCGCCCTCCACCATCGCCGCGTAGGCCGGCTGCATGGTCTGCGGGTTGCGGCGCAGCAGTTCCGGGTCGTAGTCGGACAGGCTGAACCACTGCCGCCCGAAGGGGCTCATCTCGCAGGGCAGAGGCGCGTCGGGGGAATAGAACGCCGCATCGGGCAGGCCGGGCGCCAGGAACGGCGCCAGCCCGATCAGGTCGTTGCCATCGGCGCCGTAGCCATGCAACAGGATGACGGCCTGGCGGGTCTTCCCCGACGCGGCGGGCTGGTGGGGGCCGTGCAGGGCCATGGTATCTCCTTACGTCTGAAGGGGGGGCAACTTGAATCTAACCGCTCTGCCCCCCACTGTGGAAGGGAACAACCACGAGCGGGAGGCCATGATGTCGCAGCGCGAGGCGGTGCTGTTCGCCAACGAAGCCTTCTACTGTGCCTTTGCCAACCGTGACCTGGACGCGATGGATGAGGCCTGGGCCCATGATGCCCCGGTCAGTTGCATCCACCCCGGCTGGCACCCCCTTACCTGTCGCGAGGATGTGATCGATACCTGGAAATCCATCCTGACCAATCCTGAAACGCCTGATATCGTGTGTGTGAACGTCGATGTCCACATTCACGACACGATGGCGATCGTGACCTGTCACGAGGAAATGGATGGCCAGTTTCTGTCGGTGACCAACGTCCTGGTACAGGAACATGGACGGTGGGTGATGGTTCACCACCAGGCCGGCCCGGTCGCGACACCGCCCGAGGAGGTCGAGGACAACGCGGGCGACGCCACAAGCGGCATCATGAACTGAAGGAGCGGGGGGATGGTTTCGGGGGGTGTTGTGCGCGGAGGCAAGGCCGGATTTGCCGCGGCCCTGCTGATGGCCGTGCTGTGCGGTCCGGTGTCGGCCGCGGCGGAGACAGGCTTCGCCGGGCTGCAGATCCAGCCCGCCGACCACGCTGCCCGGCTCGCCCTGGGGGCCGCAGGGACGTCCGGAGGAGTGCTGGTGCGCGATATCGCCCCCGGCGGGCCGGGCGAGGCTGCGGGGCTGGAGCGCGGCGACCTCCTGGTGAGCTATGAAGGCGTAGGTCTGGCGGGCCTGACCCAACTCGTCACGTTCATGCAGGGCACCCGTCCGGGCGATGCCGTGGGCCTTGTCGTGCGCCGCCACGGAGAGGACCGCGCGGTGTCGTTGCCGCTCACCGCATGGCCGGCCGGATGGCAGGTTCCCAACGCAGCCACCGCCGTCGCGCCGGCCTTTGGAGCCACCATGGTGGCGCTCACCTCGGACGTGCGCAGCGCCCATGGGGTGCGCTGGGGGCGCGTCGGAGTGGTGGTGACCAAGGTCGACGAGGACTCGCCGGCGGCCAGGGCTGGGCTGAGGTCGGGCGACCTGCTGGTCGCCATCGGCCGGACGGCGGTCCACGCTCCGGCCGAGGTCGAGCCGCTGCTGAATGCCGCCGGACCCAAGTGGACGGCGCTGGTCGAACGCTCCGCCACCATCATGCTCCTCGGCCCCGGCCGGCCGGCCGATGTGGCGTCGGTTGCGGGGCAGGGCGTGCTGGCCGCAGCGCTTCCCGATGGTCCCTATGTCCTGGACGTGGCGGTGGAGGGGCCCGACGACGTGCTGCCAGGCGGGGCCCTGGCGTCCATGCCGTCCACCGACGCCCGCCCCGCCGCAGCGGAACGCGCCGTGCCCAATGCGGGATTGCGCGTGGCAACGCTGTCCGACCAGGCCCGCGCCCAGTGGCCGGTCCGCTGGTCGGCGCAGGGCGTCGTCGTCGTCGCAGTGGAGCCTGGCACGCGGGGCTCCCTGGCCGGCCTGCGCCCCGGGCACGTCATTCGCAGCATCAACCAGCGGCCAGTGGAAAGCCTGGACGATGTCGCAGCGCTGGATGATGAAAACGGCACCGTCATGGTGGTGGCCGAAGACCTCGCCGGGTTCACGATCCTGACCGTCGAACCTGATGGCGGCCTGCCCCAGGCCTCCCCGGCGCAACGGCCCCTGTTGCAGTGGGGGACGCCGAAGGGGGGATGATGCAACTGGGAAGGAATGGGCTCTGCCCATGCCCGCAAGGGGCCATTGGCCCCTTGACCCCATGAGTGGCTTTCCTCCCTGCGCCGCAGGCATTGTCGTCCGGCATTTACTGCGCTGCGCGCGGCTTGGCACCCCGATCAATTCCCGAGGTCCAGGAGGCCGCGCCTCCTGGCGGGTGCGGGCGGCGCCCGCGCTTTTCCCGCCGGTAGGGTTCTGCTGATGGGCCGTTGACTGCGCTGCGCGCGGCTTCTCACCACCCATTCCCGAGGTCCAGGAGGCCGCGCCTCCTGGCGGGTGCGGGCAGCGCCCGCGTTCTCCCCTCAGGCGGCGTTCTGGTGGTGGCGGGCGATCCAGACTTCGAGCTGGGCGACGTGTTCGGCTTCTTCCTCGGCGAACTCGCGGGCCATGCCGCGGATTTCGGCATCGTCGGTTGCATCGGCCACGTCGGCGTAGAAGGCCAGGCCCTGCTTTTCGCTTTCGAGGGCGACTTCAAGGGCGCGGCTGACGGTGAGGAAGGGGTCGGTGCCTTCCCAGCCGGCGGCTTCGGGCGACATGCCTTCGGGCCACAGCTCGTCGCTGGGCGGCAGCACGGGCAGGGTGCGGAAGCCGCCACGGTTGCGGGCGTCGGCCAGGTGGAGGCGGGAGAACTCGGCCATCTGGCGGAAGAAGGCGGCGACCTCGGCGTTGCCGTTGGTCAGGCAGGCCTCGGCCAGTTCGTCGAAGCGCAGGGCGGCTTCTTCTTCCAGGCGGATGGCGTGGGCGAGGAATTCCTCAACTGACTGCATGGGATGCTCCCCAAAGGATGATCAAAGGACATGAGACGCAACGACGTTCGACCGGTGCCTGCGGCGCAGCCCTGGGGGAGCGAAGGGCGGCAGGCGGCCGGGCGATACACGTAATTTTGCTAAGACTAATCCACTGCGGCCGGCGGGTCCATATCCTCCGACCAATGATCGTCCGGCGGCGGCGTGCGGGCCAGCCAGCTTTGCAGGAGGCTGACGTGGTCGGCCTCCTCGGCGGCGAACTCGGCGGCCAGGGCCCGGATGGTGGCATCCCTGGCCGTCTCGGCCACGTCGGCATAGAACGCCTGGCCGCGTTTTTCGCTGTCGAGGGCGGCGGTCAGGGCGTGGAACGGCGTCATCTTGTAGTGGGCGTCGAACACCTCGATGGTTTCGGGGCTTTCGGCGCCGGGCCATTTGTAGTCCCACGGCGCGATATGCGGCAGGTCCATCCCCTCGGCGCGCGTGCGGGCGTCGGCCAGATGGAGGCGGGAGTAGTGCGCCATCTTGCGGAACAGCTCCACCACATCGCCGTTGTGATGGACCTCCAGCGCGTCGGCCAGTTCGTCGAACCGGTGGGCCGACTCGTCTTCGAGGGTGATGGCGTGGGCCAGGAACTCGGCGAGGCTGTTCATAGAGCGAACCCCTTTTCCAGATCGGCCAGATTGGCCGACGACGGGTGCGGCGGGGCGAACACCGGGTTGCGCCCCTTGTAGAGCACGCCGGTGGTGAACCCGTCGTCGTCGAGCAGCTTCAGGAAGGCCTCGCGGCGGTCTGTGCTGGCGTTTTCCGGCGCCCAATCGGCGTGGGTGGTTTCCTTCCACGCCCGCTGTTCAGGCCGGAAGGTCACGCAGGGGCTGAGCACCTGGACCAGCGAGAAGCCGGGATGCCGCACCGCCTCGACGATCAGGCGGACCACGAAGTTGGGGTCGCCCGAGAACCCGCGCGCGATGAAGTTGGCGCCGGCCGACAGGGCGATTTCCAGCGGCTGGAAGGGTGCCACGCCGGGGCCTTCGGGGGTCAGCTTGGAGCCTGTCCAGTCGGGCTCGGTGGTCGGCGAGGCCTGACCTTTGGTCATGCCATAGACCTCGTTGTCCATGACGATGTAGGTCAGGTCCACATTGCGCCGGCAGGCATGGATGAAGTGGTTGCCGCCGATGGAGAACCCGTCGCCGTCACCGCCCGCGCAGAGGACGGTGAGGTCCGGCCGCGCCGCCTTCAGGCCGGTGGCGATGGGCAGCGCGCGTCCGTGGATGGAATGGAAGCCGTAGACCGAGGTATAGGCCGGGATGCGCGACGAGCACCCGATGCCCGATACCACGGCGGCATCCTCGCGCGGCACCTGCAACTCGGCCAGGGCCTTGGTGATGGCCGACAGCACGGCGAAGTCCCCGCAGCCGGGGCACCATACCGGCTTGAGGTCTGATTTGTAGTCCTGAGCCTTCAACGAACCGGTGCCGGGGGTGGCGGGCTTGGCATCCATGGCGAACTCTTTCCAGGCCAGGGGAGAAGCTTAGGTCCAGTCGCCCAGGGCGGCCACGATCTCGTGCGGACGCAGGGCCAGGGGGCCGGGGCGGTGCAGGGTCTTCACGGAGGGCGGCAGGTCATAGTAGGCGCGCAACAGGGCGTGGAACTGCGCCATGTGGTTCTGTTCGACGACCAGAAGGCGCTTGATGCCATCCAGGGCGGCGGCCATGCGCTTCGGCTGGGCCGGCGACAGCAGGCGCAGCGCGATCAGGCGGCAGGAGATGCCGTCCTCGGCGGCGCGGGACAGGGCCTCGCGGACCGGTTCGGTGACCGACCCGAAGGTGATGACGGCCAGGTCGGTTTCGGTCGTTCCAAACGTCTCGTGATGGGCCCAGGCGTCGCCGTAGTCGAAGGCGGTCAGCTTGCGCTGGCGCTTGTCGAGTTGGTCCGTGTGGTGCTGCGCCTGGGTGGACGGCGTGCCGCGCGGGCTGTGCTCCAGGCCGTCGGCGGTGTATTCGCAGCCGCGCGTGCCGGGCACCGCCATGGGCGATACGCCATCGGCGGTCACGGCGTAGCGCTGATAGGGCACGCCCTCGGTCGCCTCGGCGCGCAGGCGCTTGCCGACAAAGGCGAGGTCGGCCGGCTTGTCGATGATGGCGCGCGACTGCCCCATGGCCTGGTCCGACAGCATGATGGTTGGCACCTGAAGGCTCTCGGCCAGGTACACCGACCACTGGGCGGTGAACAGGCAGTCGGCGATGGAGGTCGGCGCGGTCACGATGTGCGGCGCGTCGCCGTGCAGGCCATAGACCGCGATGTTGAGGTCGGACTGCTCGGACTTGGTCGGGATGCCGGTGGACGGCCCGCCGCGCATCACGTTGACCACCACCACCGGGGTCTCGGACGCCACGCCCAGGCCCAGGGCCTCGGTCATCAGGGCGAGGCCGGGGCCGGACGTGGCGGTCAGGCTGGGCACGCCGCCGAACGAGCCGCCCAGGCACATGGTGATGGAGGCCAGTTCGTCCTCGGCCTGGACCAGGGTGCCGCCGACCTTGGCGAGGTTGGGGGCCAGCCACTCCAGGACCTCGGTCGCCGGGGTGATGGGGTAGGCGGCCACAAAACGCACGCCGCCGCGCAGGGCGCCCAGGCCGGCCGCCTCGTTGCCGGTGATCGACCAGCGGCCGTCGGGCACCTTTCCGGCCGGGGCGAGGGTGGGGACGCCCTCGATGGCGGCGGCCTGGGCGGCGCCGGCGCGCAGGCTGGCGATGGAGGCGTCCAGGGCATCAGCGCCCTTCTTGGCCAGGACCTGGCGCAGGACGTCGATCACGGCGTCCTCGGGCAGGCCGATGGCGGCGGCGATCAGGCCCAGGGCGACCATGTTGACGCGCCCGCCGGTGACCTCTTTGGCGACATCCTTGAGCGGCACCGGCACGATGCGCGGCGCGGCGGCACGCATGATCGGCGGAACCTCGCCCTGCGACGGGTCGGTGATAATGACGGAGGCTGCGTGCAGCGGCAGTTCGGAGGCGAAGCGTTCGATGTTGCCCCAGTCGACCGCGACCATCAGGTCGTAGAAATCATCGGCCGACTGCACCGGCTGCGGCGACAGGCGCAGCAGGGCGGCGGATTCCCCGCCCCGAATCTGCGGACCCAGGGACCGCGCCATCAGGCCGTACCACCCGGCGCGCGCGGCGGCATCAACCAGGATTTGCCCGGCGGTCATCACTCCTGCGCCGCCACTGCCGGTCAATGCGATGGATACGGACCTGTTGCTCATGATGCGGCACTTCCCGGAGTGAGAGACGATGCGACAGCTTGGGGGGCGACAGCTTGGGGGGCGACAGCTTGGGGGGCGACAGCGTAGCGGCGGCAGAAACCACTGGAAATCTAATGTTATTCCCGGTCCGCGGGGCGGGCAGGGGCTTCCCCTGTATAGCGGTTTCAGCAGGTCCGGTCCAGGGCGGGCGCCACGTTCGCTCCGTGCATCCTACCCGAACAGGGGGCCCATTCTCCACACACGATCCGGTATATCTGGCTTGACTAAAAAAGGCCCGCGTGGTTGTAGACCCCCTGAGGCGCGGCATGCACGCTGATGCCTTCAAGAGTGGCCCCACACGCCGAAGGCTGAGAAAAAAGGAACATCCGAATGGCTCTGCTGATCAACGACGAATGCATCGCTTGCGGCGCCTGCCCGTCCGAGTGCCCCAACGAGGCGATCACCGAGGCCGACCCCATCTTCGTCATCGACCCGGAGCGTTGCACCGAATGCGTTGGCGCCCATGACGAACCGCAGTGCATCGCGGTGTGCCCGGTGGAGTGCATCGTCGTCGACCCGAAGTGGAAGGAAACCCCCGACCAGCTTCAGGCCAAGTTCGAAGCGCTGCACGTCTGAGGCGGTTTCCGGCTCGGCACGTCAGGTGTCTGACGCCGGAATGACCCACTGAAAACGCCGCCCCGGAAGCCCGAGGCGGCGTTTTTTGGTCTTCGTACCCGGCCAGCGAAGGCCGGAGCCGATGCTATTCGGCGGTCGCTTCACCTTCGCCGGAGGCCGGCTGTTCGGCAGCCTCGGTCTTGGGTTCGGCCTCGACTTCGGCCTCGGGGGCCTTTTTGGCGCGCGACACACGCTTGCGCTTGGGCTTTTCCTCGGCGGCAGGCGCGGCGGCGGCCTTGGCTGCAGGAGCCTTGGCGCGGGTGGCCCGCTTGCGCTTGGGTTTCTCTTCGGCCGGAGCCTCCGGGGCCTCGGGCATTTCGGCTTCCGCCACGGCAGCGACCGCCTCGTCGGCCGGAACGCTTTCCGTCACGCCGGCTTCGGTCTCGGCCACTGTGTCGCTTGCCGGAGCTGCGCTCGCCGGTTCGGCGGTCTTGCGGGTGCGGGGGGCACGCTTGCGCTTGGGCTTGGGCGCGGCCTCCACCTCGGGTTCGACCTGCTCGGCGGCTTCGGCGGCTTCGACAGGGACGGGCTCGGCTTCACCCTCGGCTGCCAGATCGGTCGGAGCCTCGGCGGCCGGTTCGGCCTTGCGGTTGCGGCCGCGGCTGCGGCGCGGCTTTTCGGCGGCGGGCGTGTCGCCCCGGCTGGCGCGTGCGGCCTCTTCGGCGGCACGGGCTTCGGTGCCGGTGGTCGGCGCGAACAGGAACGCCGGCGCGTGGTCGCCAAAGGCCAGAACGTTGTCGCCGTGGCGCATTTCCTCCACGTCGGTCCACGCCGGGTCAAAGCGACGGCCACGGCGCTGCCTGTCGGACGACCTGTCGGACGGGCGGTCGGACGACCGGTCGGGCTGGCGTTCGACGTTGCGCTCGGGGCCGGCATTACGGTCCGGGCTGGCGTTCCGCTCACGGCGCTTGTCGCCGCCACGGTCGCGGTCGTTCGAACGCTCGCGGCCACGATCCCGCTCGCGGGGGGCACGGGCCGGGGCGGCGTCGGCCACCGGCGCCGTCACCTGCTCAGCGACAGCTTCGGCAGGGGCCTCGGCAGGCACGTCGGCCGGAGACTCGGCCACCGGGGCGGCGACCTGGACCGGCTGTTCCTCGGTGGTGGCCACTTCGGCGGGGCGGTCAGACGAACGGCCCCCACGGTCGCGGCCACGGCCACGGGTGCGGCCACCGGGGCGGCGGTCACGGCCGCCACGATCGCCTTCACCGTCGCCGGCGGCGAGTTCCCTGGAGTCGAGTCCTTCGAGCACGATGCGGGGAATCTCCTTGCCGACCAGCTTTTCGATGGCCGCGACATAGCGCGCGTCATCAGGCGTGGCGATGGTGTAGGCGCGACCCTCGCGCCCGGCGCGGCCGGTACGGCCGATGCGGTGAACGTAGTCTTCGGAATGGATCGGAACGTCGAAGTTGAACACGTGGGACACGTCGGCAATGTCAATGCCGCGCGCCGCAACGTCCGAACACACCATCAGCCGGACGTCGCCGGCCTTGAACCGGGCGAGGGTGGCGGTGCGCTCGTTCTGCGGCATGTCGCCGTGCAACTGGGCAACGTCGAAGCCGTGCTTGGTCAGGGACTTGTACAGCGTCCCGACGTCGCGCTTGCGATTGCAGAAGATGAAGGCGTTGCGCACGTCTTCCATGCGGATGACATGCCGCAGGGCATCGCGCTTTTCGGCAGCGTCGACGACGACCATGCGCTGGGTCACGGTTTCGGCCGCGCTGGTGCCGGGATCGACCTTCACTTCCTTGGGATTGTGCAGGAAGGCGTCGGCCAGCTTGCGGATGTTCTTGTCCATGGTGGCGGAGAAGAACAGCGTCTGGCGCAGCGGCGGCAGCAGCCCCACGATGCGTTCCACATCGGGAATGAACCCCATGTCGAGCATGCGGTCGGCTTCGTCGATCACCAGAATCTTGACGTCGCGCAGCAGGATCTTGCCGCGGTCGAACATGTCCATCAGACGGCCGGGCGTGGCGATCAGGACGTCGACCCCGCGCTCCAGGACCTTGTTCTGCTCGACAAAGCTTTCGCCGCCGATCAGCAGGGCCATGTTCAGCTTCTGGAACTTGCCGTACTTGGTGAAGTTCTCGGCCACCTGGTTGGCAAGCTCGCGCGTCGGCGCCAGGATGAGCGAGCGCGGCATGCGCGCCTTCGCCCGGCCCGAGGCCAGGACGTCGATCATCGGCAGCGTGAAGCTGGCGGTTTTGCCGGTGCCGGTCTGGGCGATCCCCAATACGTCGCGACCCATCAGGACCCAGGGAATCGCCTGTTCCTGAATGGGGGTGGGGGTCGTGTACCCAGAGTCCTCGACGGCTCTGAGAGTTTCTGGACTAAGTCCGAGATCGGAAAAGCTCATGGAGTTTTTTATGGCCTAGGCTTTTGGTCGCGGGGGACACGAATGATGCGCGCGCAGTTCGTTCCTGCCGACAGATGTGGGCGGATAATAGATTGTCAGAGCAATCTGTCAATATTTGCGCAGACATAGGCCGCAAATCGGCACTGCGCAAGGTTTGCGGACGGCCGGAAGGTGCGCTACGGTCGTTGATGGACTGCGAAAACAATGAAAAACGAGGTGGCGATGCCGGTAACCATGCAGGCGGACAAGTCGGCTTTGGTCGTTATCGACGTGCAGGAACGCCTTTGCCCGGCCATGAACGACCCGCGCCGCGTCCTTCACAACGGCGCCCGGCTGATCGTGGGGGCGCAACGCCTGGATATTCCGGTGTTGCTGACCGAGCAGTACCCGCAGGGAATCGGCCCCACCATGGTCGATCTGCGCAGCCTGGTGCCGCCCGAGGCGGTGGTCCAGAAAATGACCTTCTCGGCCGCGCGCGAGCCTGAAATGCTCGACCGCCTGCGCGAACTGGGCGTCACCCAACTGGTCATGATGGGCACCGAGGCCCACGTCTGCGTCCAGCAGAGCGCCCTGGAACTGGCCGAGCTGGGGTGGGAGGTGTTCGTGGTCGCCGACGCCTGTTCGTCGCGCAAGGTGGCCGATCAGGATGCCGCCTATGCCCGCATGGCGGCCAACGGCTGCTCCATGGTGACCACGGAAATGGTGCTGTTCGAGTGGTTGGGCGAGGCCGGGACGCCGGCCTTCAAGGATCTGCTGCCAATCATCAAGCAGTAAACATATATGGAGTCGCGCCACATGGACCGCCAGCCCCTCGTTCTCGTTCCCGGCCTGCTCACCGATCACGCGCTGTGGGCGCCGCAGACCGCGCGCCTGACCGACATCGCCGACATCATGGTGGCCGACGTGTCCCAGGATGACACCATGGGCGCCATGGCCGACCGCCTGCTGGCCGCCGCGCCGGATCGATTCGCCCTGGCCGGCCTCAGCATGGGCGGCTATGTGGTGCAGGAGGTCATGCGCCGCGCCCCGCACCGCGTCACCCGGCTGGCCCTGCTCGACACCAATGCGCGGGCCGACCTGCCCGAACAGAAGAAGATGCGCCAGGACATGATCGATCTGGCGCAGAGCGGCCGGTTCGCCGAGGTGCCGGGCGCCATCCTGCCCAACCTGGTCCACGAGGACCGCATCCGCGACGACTGCTTCATGGGCATCCTGACCGACATGGCGTTGCGCGTCGGGGCCGAGACCTTTTGTGCCCAGCAGCGCGCCATCATGGAGCGGCCCGACGGCCGGGACGACCTGGAGAACATCACCGTGCCGACCCTGGTCCTGTGCGGGCGCGAGGACAAACTGACCCCGCCCAAGGTCCACGCCGAGATGGCCGACCGCCTGCCCAACGGCGCGCTGGTGGTGCTCGACGACTGCGGCCACATGGCGCCGCTGGAGCAACCGGCGGCGGTCAACGCGGTTTTCCGCTACTGGCTGCAGATATAGGGTATAAACCCGATTGACAGCACCAGAGCCGGTGCGTATCTTGCCGCCTCTTTCGCAGCCCGTACCAGTCTGAGGATTTCGCCATGCGCGTCCGTAACTCGCTCAAGTCCGCCAAAGAGCGTGACAAGAACTGCCGCATCGTTCGTCGCCGTGGCCGGGTCTATGTCATCAACAAGAAGAACCCGCGCATGAAGTGCCGCCAGGGCTAAACCCCCGGCGATAGCCTCTGCCAGGTTTGCCCTGCGAAAAGCCGCGCTTCATTGCGCGGCTTTTTCGTTATGTGCATTTCACCTCCTATCGCCTCTGGGGCTATTCCCGACATTGCGACTCCGGCTTCCTATGGCGTATCGTTGCCTAAAATAAGGAGGAAGCCTTCGTGGTCACAATGCCAGAGCCCGACAGGGCCGTGCTTGCCAACCGTTCCCGCATCGTTCAGGACCTGCGCGCCATCATCCCCGGCGAGGGAGTCATCGCCGACGAGGACGAATTGCGCGCCTACGACTGTGATGCGTTGTCGGCATACCGCCAGTTGCCGCTGATCGTCGTCCTGCCGGAAAACACCGAGCAGGTCGCCGCCGTGCTGCGCTACTGCCACCGCAACAACGTCAAGATCGTGCCGCGCGGAGCGGGGACCTCGCTGTCGGGCGGCTCCATGCCGCTGGCCGACGCGGTCACCCTGGGGCTCGGCAAGTTCAACCGGGTGCTGGACATCGACTATGACAACCGCTGCGTCGTGGTGCAGCCGGGGGTGCCGAATCTGGCCATCACCAAGGCGGTGGAGGCCGACGGGTTCTATTACGCGCCCGACCCGTCGAGCCAGATCGCGTGTTCCATCGGCGGCAACATCGCCGAGAATGCCGGTGGCGTGCATTGCCTCAAATACGGCCTGACCACGAACAATGTCCTGGGCGTCGAGATGGTCCTGATGGATGGCGAGATCATCCGCCTGGGCGGCAAGCACCTGGACTCGGAGGGCTACGACCTGCTCGGCATCGTCACCGGGTCGGAAGGCCTGCTCGGTGTCGTGACCGAGGTCACGGTGCGCATCCTGCCCAAGCCGGAAACCGCCAAGGCGGTGCTGATGGGCTTTCCCAGCAACGAGCAGGGCGGCGACTGCGTGGCGGCCATCATCGGCGCCGGCATCATCCCGGCCGGCCTCGAAATGATGGACCGTCCGGCCATTCACGCGGCCGAGGACTTCGTCCACGCCGGCTATCCCCTGGATGTCGAGGCCCTGCTGATCTGCGAATTGGACGGCCCGTCGGTGGAGGTCGAGCACCTCATCGAACGGGTCGAAGGCATCGCCCGCGAGCATGGCGCCACCACGCTCCGGGTATCGACCAGCGACGAGGAACGCGCCCTGTTCTGGGCCGGCCGCAAGGCGGCGTTTCCGGCCGTGGGGCGGATCAGTCCCGACTACATGTGCATGGACGGCACCATTCCGCGCGGCCAGCTTCCCACCGTGCTCGCCCGCATGCAGGTGTTTTCGCAGCGCCACGGGCTGCGGGTGGCCAACGTGTTCCATGCCGGGGACGGCAACCTTCATCCGCTGATTTTGTTCGACGCCAACCAGCCCGGCGAACTGGAGCGGGCCGAGGAGTTCGGGGCCGATATCCTCAGGCTGTGCGTGGACGTCGGCGGCGTGCTGACCGGCGAGCACGGGGTGGGCGTGGAAAAGCGCGACCTCATGCCCTACATGTTCAGCGAGGACGACATCAAACAGCAGCAGCGCATCAAGTGCGCCTTCGATCCGGGGCACCTGCTCAATCCGGGCAAGGTGTATCCCACGCTGCACCGCTGCGCCGAGATGGGCAAACTGCACGTCACCGGCGGCCGCCTGCCGTTCCCCGACCTGCCGAGGTTCTGATCCATGAGCGAGATTTTTCGACCCCGCACCGAGGCCGAGGTGGCCGAGGTGGTGGCCTGGGCCGCCGGTTGTCGCAACACGCTGGCCATGCGCGGCCAGGGCACCAAGCAAACCCTGGGTCGCCCGATGGAGGCCGACCACACGCTTGACTTGGCGGACATCAGCGGCATCCTGGATTATCAGCCGGCCGAACTTATCCTGACCGCGCGGGCCGCCACGCCGATGGCGGAAATCCGCGCCGCGCTGGCCGAAAAGCACCAGCATCTTGCCTTTGAGCCGCCGGATCTGAGCGGCCTGCTGGGCACCGATGGCGGCGAGGGCACCCTGGGGGGCGTGGTATCGTGCAACCTCGCCGGACCGCGCCGCAGTGCGGCCGGGGCGGCGCGCGACCACGTGCTGGGCGTGCATGGGGTCGGCGGCAACGGCGTGCCGTTCAAGGCCGGCGGCAAGGTGGTGAAGAACGTCACCGGGTTCGACCTGACCAAGCTGCTGTGCGGCGCCTACGGAACCCTGGCCGCCCTGACCGAGATCACCGTCAAGGTCCTGCCGCGCCCCGAAAAGGTCCGCACGGTCCTGGTCTTCGGCCTGAACGACGAGGCCGCCGTGACGTGCATGGGCGACGCCCAGCGCAGCCGCCACGAGGTTTCCGCCGCCGCCCATCTGCCGGCGGCCCTGGCCGCGGCCTCGGGCATCGATCTGGTGGCCGGGGCAGGGGGGGCGGTCACCGCCCTGCGGGTCGAGGGACCGGAGCCCTCCGTCGCCTGGCGCTGCGAGGCCTTGCGCAATGAGCTCGGCCACTTCGGCCAGACCGAGGAACTGCACTCCGCCCGGTCGATGCGGTTCTGGCAGGAGGTCGCCCAGGTCGCGCCGCTCGCCGCCCCGGCCGACCGTCTGGTGTGGCGCCTGTCGGTGCCGCCGGCCGGCGCGGCGCAGGTCGTCTCGCGCATCCGCCACAGCATCCCGGTCGACGCTTTCTACGACTGGGGCGGCGGGCTGGTGTGGGCGGCGGTCGCGGCCGACACGCCGGGCGCCGGCGAGGAAGTGGTGCGTGGCGCCGTGGCCCATGTCGCCGGCGGCCACGCGACGCTCATCCGCGCGGGCGCCGAGGTGCGGGCCAAGGTGGCTCCGTTCCAGCCGCAGCCCGCGCCCCTGGCCGCCCTGTCGCGGCGCATGAAGGACAGCATGGACCCCGGCGGGGTGTTCAATCCCGGACGCATGGTGGCGGACCTCTGATGCAGACACATTTCACCGACGAACAGAAGCAACGGCGCTCCATCGCGCAGGCCGATTCGATCCTGCGCAAGTGCGTGCACTGCGGATTCTGTACCGCGACCTGCCCGACCTACGTCCTGTTGGGCGACGAACTGGACAGCCCGCGCGGCCGCATCTACCTCATCAAGGACATGCTGGAGAAGGACAAGCCGGCCAACGAGAAGATCGTCAAGCACATCGACCGCTGCCTGTCGTGCCTGTCGTGCATGACCACCTGCCCGTCGGGCGTGGACTACATGCACCTGGTCGACCAGGCCCGTGTTCATATCGAAAAGACCTACACCCGGCCGCTGCCCGACCGCATGATGCGCCGCATGCTGGCCGAGGTGATGCCTTACCCCGGCCGGTTCCGCGCCGCCATGCGGGCGTCGCGCCTGGGCAAGCCGCTGGCCTCCATGCTGCCGGGGCGCCTGCGCGCCATGCTCAATGCCGCGCCGACGTCCTTGCCCGCCGCCACGCCGACCGGCAAGCCGGGCACCTGGGCGGCCGCCGGAACCCGCAAGATGCGCGTTGCCCTGCTCACCGGGTGCGTTCAGCCGGTCCTGCATCCCGAAATCAACGAAGCCACCGTCCGCCTGCTCACCCGCCTGGGGGCCGAGGTCGTGGTCGCCAAGGGGCAAGGCTGCTGCGGCGCCCTGGTTCACCACCTGGGCAAGGAGGAACAGGGCATGGCCTTCGCCCGCGCCAACGTGGCGGCGTGGACCAAGGAACTGGAGGGCGAGGGGCTGGACGCCGTGGTGGTCAACGCCTCGGGCTGCGGCACCACGGTCAAGGACTACGGCCACATGCTGGCGGCCGATCCCGAGTGGGCCGACAAGGCGGCGCGCATCGCAGGCCTCGCCCGTGACGTGTCCGAGGTAATCGCCCAACTCGGCCTGACGCCGCGCGAAAAGACCCGCGACGTGCAGGTGGCCTACCATGCGGCGTGCTCCCTGCAGCACGGCCAGAAGATCCGCGACCTGCCCAAGGCCCTTCTGGCCGAGGCCGGGTTCACGGTGCGCGAACCGCTGGATCCGCACCTGTGCTGCGGATCCGCCGGCACCTACAGCCTGATGCAGCCGGAGCTGTCGACCCAGCTTCAGGCCCGCAAGACCGCCACCCTGGAGGCCGTGAAGCCCGACGTCATCGCCACCGGCAACATCGGCTGCCTGATGCACATCGGCGAGGCGACCCGCGTGCCCATCGTGCACACGGTGCAACTCCTCGATTGGGCGACCGGCGGGCCGAAGCCGCCGGGCATGGCATGACCGACCACGCCGCACACATGCGCCGCGCCATCGCCCTGGCGGCCGAACATTCGGCCCAGGGCGAGGGCGGGCCGTTCGGGGCCGTCGTGGTCCTGAACGGCACGATCATCGGCGAGGGATGGAACCAGGTGGTCGGCACCAACGACCCCACCGCCCACGCCGAGATCGTCGCCATCCGCGCCGCCTGCCGTCACCTGGGCCACTATTCCCTGGAGGGGGCGGTGGTCTACACAAGCTGCGAACCCTGCCCCATGTGCCTCGCCGCGCTGTACTGGGCCCGCGTCGCGCACGTCTACTACGCCAACGACCGCGCCGGCGCGGCGGCCATCGGGTTCGATGACGCCGTGCTGTACGACGAAGTCGCCCTGCCACCGGAAGGTCGGTCGTTGCCGATGACCCGCCTGCTGCCCGACGAGGCCAGGGTCGGCTTCGACGAATGGCTCGGGAAGGTCGACCGGGTGGTTTATTGATGCGCAGGCGGATCTTGTAGGTCTGGTAGGTCTGGTAGGTCTGGTAGGCCTGGTAGGTCTTGTAGGTCTGGTAGGTCTGGTAGGTCTGGATGGGGGGCGGCAGCCGGTTCCTCGGTGCGGAGCCTCATTATCGGCAACCTCCGGCGTCGTCCAGGCGTCCCCCAGGGGTGGTGGGCTGTTTCGGGACGGTGGTGGTCGATCATGTTCGCGCGCATGCAGGCTCTCTGGGAGAAAATGGCGACGAGCCTGTGGTTCGTGCCGTCGGCGATGACGCTTGTGGCGTTGGCGCTAGCCGGCGTGCTCTTGCAGCAGCCGCTGTCGGATGACGTGACGGGGTGGTGGCTGCATCAGGGGACCGGCAGCGACGCCATTGACCTCATGGCCACCTTGCTGGCTGCGCTCATACCCATGGCCGCGCTGCTGGTGTCGATCACCATGGTGGTCCTGACGCTGGCGGCCGGGCAGCTTGGACCGCGCCTCATCCGCAACTTCATGAGCGACACGCAGACCCAGGTGACGCTTGGCTTGTTCGTGGCGACCATCGTGTACCTGCTGGTCGTGTTGCGCACCTTGCGCCAGGGTATGCCGGATGACGACGTGCCGCGCCTGGCGGTGTCGTTCGGCAGCGTCCTGGTGCTGAGTTGCATCGCCGCGCTGTTGTTCTTCGTGCATGGGCTGGCGCGCTCGATCATTTCCGACACCATGATAAACCGCGTCGGATCCGACCTCGACGGGGCGCTGAAACACCAACTCCCCGAAACTCCGGAACCCGTGACCCCCGATGCCGCCCGGCCGCCGGGGCCGGGCACGCCCCTGCGGGTGCGGCGTAGCGGCTACGTCCAGACGGTGGACGCCGAGCGTCTGGTGACGCGGGCGCGTGACCTGGGCGTGGTCATCGAGCTTCTGTTTCGGCCTGGCCACTATCTGATAGCGGGGTCAGTCCATGCGCGTGCATGGGGCAACGCAGACGCCGTGGACAAGGTTGAGGCCTCCCTGAGGAACGCGCTGGTGGTTGGCGGCCAGCGCGATGCCGCTCAGGACCTGGAGTATTCCGTCCGGCAACTGGTGGAGATCGCCCTGCGTGCCCTTTCGGCGGGCATCAACGACGAGTTTACGGCCATCGCGGCAATCGACCGGCTGGGGGGATCCTTGGCGGTGGCGATGAAGCGCCATCCGTTCCACCGCGTGCTGTGCGACAGCGAAGGCAAGGCGCGCCTGCTGCGCCCGGTCAGTGGCTTCGACGGGCTATGCGGTGCGGCGTTCGACCAGATACGCCAGGCGGCCAAAGGGCATCCGGCGGTGCAGATGCGGATGATCGAAGTGCTCGGCCTGCTGCTGGCGTTGGTCGAGAATCCCGAACAGCGCGCCGTGCTGGTCCATCACCTCGACCTGATGATCGGACAGGCCCGCCGCACGGTGGCGGAGCCCTCCGACCTTCAGGTCATGGAACTCCGCACCCGCGAGGCGCTTACGCGGCGTCCGGAAGCCGAGTGATCAGCACTCGTCTTCGATCCAGGCGATGCGCAGGATGTTGGTGCTGCCCGGCGTGCCGAAGGGGACGCCGGCGATGATGACGACGCGCTCGCCCGGCTGGGCGATGTCCTCGTCCTTGGCGACGCGGCAGGCCATGGCGACCATTTCCGAGAAGCTGGCGATGTCCTCGGTCGGGACGCAGTGGGCGCCCCACACCATGGCGAGGCGCCGGGCCACGCCGAGGTCCGAGGTCAGGCACAGGATCGGCATGTTCGGGCGCTGGCGGGCGGCGCGCAGGGTGGTCGAGCCGGACGACGTGAAGGTCACGATGGACTTCGCGTTGATGGTCGCCGCAACCTGACGGGCCGCTGCGCAGATGGCGTCAGCCGCCGTGTTTTCCGGCTGCTCCAACTGAGCGGCCATGATGCGCCGGTAGGTGTCGTCTTCCTCGACCCGATGAATGATCTTGTCCATGATGGACACGGCTTCGAGCGGGTACTTGCCGACCGCGGTCTCGGCCGACAGCATGACGGCATCGGCGCCGTCATAGATCGCCGTGGCGACGTCGGACGCCTCGGCCCGCGTCGGGGTGGGCGAGGAAATCATGCTTTCGAGCATCTGGGTGGCCACCACCACCGGCTTGCCGGCGTGGCGGCAGGCGGCGACGATGCGCTTCTGGGCGATCGGCACCGTCTCGGCCGGGGTTTCCACGCCCAGGTCGCCACGGGCCACCATGATGGCGTCGGACAGCTCGACGATCTCGTCCAGGAAGTCCAGGGCCGACGGCTTTTCCAGCTTGGAGATGATGGCGGCGCGGCCGGCCACCAGCTTGCGTGCCTCGGCCACGTCCTCGGGCCGCTGCACGAAGCTCAGGCCGACCCAGTCGACGCCGAGGTCGAGGCCGAACTGCAGGTCGCGGCGGTCCTTGTCGGTCAGGGCCGAGATGGGCAGCACCTCGCCGGGGACGTTCAGGCCCTTGTGGTTGGACAGCGGGCCGCCGACAAGGACGCGGGTCTGAGCGAAGTCGGTGCTGTGTTCCTCGACCCGGACGCGGATCTTGCCGTCGTCCATCAACAGTTCGGTGCCGACGCGGATGGCGGCGAAAATCTCGGGGTGGGGGACGCAGACGCGGTCGATCGTGCCCAGCGCGGGGTCCAGGTCGAGGCGGAAGGCCTGGCCGTTGGTCAGTTCGACCCGGCCGTCCTCGAAATCGCCGACCCGCAGCTTTGGACCCTGCAGGTCCATCAGGATGCCGAGGGGGCGACCGACCAGACGTTCAACCTCGCGGATGACGTCATAGCGGGCACGGTGTTCCTCGTGCTTTCCATGGCTGAAGTTGAGGCGGAAAATGTCTGCGCCAGCCCGGACCAGGGCTTCGACAGCCTCGACGCTGCTGGTCGCGGGGCCCAGCGTGGCGAGGATTTTGGCGTTCCGATGTCTTCTCATGCGAGGAACCATAGACCCGCGTTTTTCCTTTCGCCAGAGGGGACTTGTAACAGTCCGGTGAATTTTCGCCCAATTCACCCGAACGGGCAGTAGTTAACCCATCTTGACGGGCTGGCAATGCGTCTCCCGGACCATGACGGCGCCGATCAGGGACAGCACCTGGCAGGCCGGAAGCACGATCAGGGCGAACATCCAGGCATCCTCGCCATAGACTCGGGCGCCCTCGACCAATGTGCCGTCCCAGCGCAGGTCCAGCATCCAGCCGACCAACGGCTGAAAGACCGCGCCGGTCGCCATGTTCAGCATGTTGGCGACGCCCAGCGCCGCGCCGGCAGCGGTCACCAGGTTGTGCTCCCGCACCGCGGCGAAGAACACCACGATGCCGCCCGAGAACACGCCGGTCAGGAACTGCAGGGTGTACACAGCGCCCAGCGGAAGGTCGCCGTACAGCCATGCCGTGGTGCAGGCCAGGGCGCCCAGCGCGGTCACCAGCATCGGCTTGCGCCGCGTGCCGAAGTGGTCGGACGCCCACCCGACCAGCGGCGACCCGACGCCCCAGCCGACCAGCATCAACGACGTGCCGAGCGCCGCGCCCTCCTTGGACAGGGCATGCACGTCCATCATGTAGGGCACCCCCCACAGGGCGGCGAAGGCCAGCATGGGGGCGCTCATCATGGCGCCGAACAGCGACGTCCACCACGTCTGCGGGGTGCGCAGCACGAGCTTCAGGCCGTCCAGAAGGCGCGGCTTGGGCTTGGTGTCGTCGTGCTTTGGGGCGTGCACGGGCTGCGTGCCGCGGTCGCGCACCACCGCCCAGATGAGGACGCCCAGAATGATCGCCATGACGGCGGCGAAGTACAGGGTGCCGCGCCAGCCGAATGCCGCCACGGCCGCGCTCAGGGGGGCCTGCCCGCCGACCGCGCCGGCCATGCCGAAGGCCATGGTCAGGCCGGTCAGCAGGGCGAAACGGCGCGGCGGGAACCACAGGCTGGCCAGCTTGAGGGCGCCGACCCAGGACACGGCGGCGCCGACCCCGATCATGGCGCGGCCGACATAGGCCGGCAGCAGCCCGTTGGCACTGGCAAAGAACGCGCTGCCGGCGGCGGAAAACAGGCAGGCCAGGACCAGCACCCGGCGCGGCCCGAAGCGGTCGAGCAGCAGCCCGACCGGAATCTGCAGCCCCGCATAGGTATAGAAGTACAGCGAACTCAGCGTGCCGGTGATGGCGGCGCCGACCGCGAAGTCGCGCATCAACTCGGCCACCATCACGCTGGGCGCGACCCGTTGGAAAAAGCCGTAGGTATAGAACAGAGCCCCAAGGCCCCACATCAGCCAGGGCAACAGGGAGCGCGGCGACGACTCGGTGGGGGGCGCTGCGCTCACGGTGGGGGACTCCTTTGGGCGGGGGATATTCTTTAGGCTTGAAATTTACGGTGTTCAGTTGCTTTGGGTCAATGGTGTTGGCTTGCTTGGGGTTGCACGGGAAGGCGTTCCTTTTCGGGCCAGCACGATGCCGATCAGGATGATGAGGCCGCCGATGCCCTGCCACGCCGACAGCGGCTCGGCCAGCAGAACCCAGGCCAGCAGCGCGGCCACGGCCGGTTGCAGCAGCAGGCTGACCGACCCGAAGGAGGCCGGCAGGTGGGCCAGGGCATAGGCGATCAGGCTCTGCCCGCCGACGTGGGACACCAGCGCCAGCCCGACCAGGACGGCCCAGGCGCTCAAGGTGGCCGGCCACAGGGTTTCCCCGGCCAGAACAGCGGCGATCAGCAGGACGATGGTGTTGGACACCGCGCTCCACGCCATGATGGTGGCCGTGGAGTAGGTCGCCCGCAGCCGCCCGACGGCCAGGATATAGGCCGCATAGAACGCCGCCGTGATGATGCCCAGGCCGTCGCCGGTCAACTGCTCGCTGGAGATGGTCAGGCTCTCGCCCATCAGGGTGATCGCCCCGACCAGGGCCAGCACCATGCCGCCGACGAATGTGCGGGTGACCCTCAGGCCCAGAAGCAGCCATCCGAAGATGGTCACGAACACCGGCGCGAAATTGGCGAGCAGGGTGGCGTTGGCGACCGTCGTCATGGTGATCGACAGGTGCCAGAACCCCAGGTCCCCGGCAAAGAACACGCCCGGCAGGCTGAGCAGGGCTATGTCGCGCAGCCCCCTGGGCTTGCGGGGCGGGGTGGCGGAGGTGCGGCCGCGCCGGTCCTCGACCGCCATCCACAGCCACAGGGCCGGCATGGCCAGACACAACCGCCAGAACGCGGTGGAGATCGGCCCGACCTCGGACACCCGCACGAAGATCGGCGCAAAGGCGATGCCCACGGCGCCCAGCAGCAGGGCGGGCAGGGCGAGGCGGATGGCCAGAGGCAGGGTGGGGGAGGGCGCGTGCGTCATACCTTCGGTGATAGCGAAAAGTCCGACCATAGTCGAGGGACTTGCAGGTAGGGCAATCGGTTGAACCGATTGCCCTTGAGCCTTTGCGAAGCCCTCAAGCGCCGGGCGCGTACTCCGTGCGTGGTCTTTTGAATAACGCGCGCACTCCGTGCGCTTGGCTCACGCGGCAGGGGCCGCGCGCCGCAGTCGCGGCGTGGGGGAGCCCTGTTTTCAAGGGCATCCAAGGCTTCACCCGATTGCGCTGGACTTGCAGGCCTACCAGCATGGCCAGGTTGGCGTTATAGTGCAGGCATGTCGACGCCCTTCTCCGATCCCCCGCAGGGTCTTCTGGGACCCGATGATCCGCCGCCCTTCGAGGTGGTCAACCCCGACGGCACCGCTCCGGTCCTGTTGATCTGCGACCATGCGAGCCGTGCCGTGCCGTGCGGCCTCGACGGTCTGGGACTGCCCGAGGCGGCCCTGGCCGAGCATATCGGCTGGGACATCGGCGCCGCCGCCGTCACCCGGAGGCTGGCCGAGCGGCTTAACGCCCCGGCCGTGCTGTGCGGCTATTCGCGGCTGGTCATCGACTGCAACCGCCTGCCGGGCGACCCGACGTCCATCCCCGCGGTGTCGGACGCCCTGCCGGTGCCGGGCAACCAGGACCTCAGCGAGGTCGAGCAGCAGGCCCGCACCGACGCCGTGTTCTGGCCCTACCACCGCGCCGTGGGCGACGCGCTGGCCCACCTGTGGCGCCGGCTGCCCGGGGTGGCTCCGGCCTTGCTGTCGCTGCACAGCTTCACGCCGTGCATGCGCAGCGGCGCGCCCCGGCCGTGGCACGCGGGCTTGCTGTGGAACCGCGACCCCCGGCTGGTGGTGCCGCTGCTCAGGGGGCTGCGCGCCGAGGCCGGGATGGTGATCGGCGACAACGAGCCCTATGACGGCCGGGTGGTCAACTATACCCTGGACCTGCACGCCGGGGCGGCCGGGCTGCCCCATGTGGCGGTGGAAATCCGCCAGGACCTGGTGGAGGACGAGGCCGGGGTGGCGGCATGGTCGGATCGTCTGGCCGCCGTTCTCGATCCGCTTCTCGGCGACCCCCATATCCACCGGGTGGAGCACTTCTGAGGACTGACGCCCATGGCGCGCGAACCGGCCTTTACCATCGGCATCGAGGAAGAATACCTTCTGGTGTCGCGCGACACGCGGGATCTGGCGCCCGACCCCCCGGCCGAGATGGTCGAGGAGTGCGGCCGCGAACTGGACGCCGGCGCCGTCAGCCCCGAATTCCTGCGCGCCCAGATCGAGGTGGGCACCCGCGTCTGCACCACGGTGGGGGAGGCGCGGCAGTCGCTGGGCACCCTGCGCCGACGGGTGGCCGATGTGGCCGGGCATTACGGGTTGGCGCCGCTGGCCGCCTCGACCCATCCGTTCGCCCAGTGGGACAATCTCAAGCATACCGAGAAGGACCGCTACGCCGTGCTCGCCCACGACCTGCAGGCGGTGGTGCGGCGGCTGGTCATTTGCGGGATGCACGTCCACGTCGGCATCGAGGACCCGGAACTGCGCATCGACCTGCTCAACCAGGCGAGCTACTTCCTGCCCCACATGCTGGCCCTGTCGACGTCCTCGCCGTTCTGGCGCGGGGTGGACACCGGCCTGAAGTCCTACCGCATTTCGGTGTTCAAGGAACTGCCCCGCACCGGCCTGCCGCAGAAGTTCGAGTCCTGGGGCGAGTACCAGCGGCACGTCGACGTTCTGGTCGGCGCCGGATTGATGGAGGACGCCTCCAAGCTGTGGTGGGACATCCGTCCGTCGTGCCGGTTCCCGACCCTGGAAATGCGCATATCCGACGTCTGCACGCGCATCGACGACGCCTGCGCCATCGCCGCGCTGTACGTGTGCCTGCTGCGGATGCTGTGGCGCCTGCGCCGCAACAACCAGCGCTGGCGCATCTACGCCCGCATGCTGATCGACGAGAACCGCTGGCGGGCCCAGCGTTACGGTATCGACGAAGGCCTGGTGGACTTCGGCAAGGGCCGGGTGGTGGCCTACCCGGAGCTGCTCGACGAACTGCTCCACATGCTGGCCGAGGACGCCGAGGCCCTGGGGTGCACGGCGGAACTGACCCACGCCCGCGCCATCCTGGAACACGGCACCAGCGCCCACCACCAGACCCGCATCCACCGCGAATCCCTGGCCGCCGGAGCCAGCGGCGAGGACGCTCTGAAGGCGGTGGTGGACTGGCTCATGGCCGAGACTGTTGCCGGGGTGTAAAGGCTGCGACGGACCGCTTGATGCCGACCGGGCGGACGGCTATCTTCTCGCGCTCACACTGGCTCACCATACAAGGACCACAGGGGCTCCCATGGAATCTATGGACAACAGCGCTGCCGACCAGCTGCGCACCCTCATCGAGCGCATCGAGCGTCTTGAGGAAGAGAAAGCCAACATTGCCAGCGACATCAAGGACGTCTTCCTGGAAGCCAAGGGCACCGGTTTCGACACCAAGGCAATGAAGGCCGTGATCCGCCTTCGCAAGAAGGAAGCGCATGAGCGCGAGGAAGAAGAACAGCTGCTCGAACTTTACCGTCAGGCGGTAGGTGTTTGATATCGTCAGTTCCCCGATTAAGCGCTGAGCCTTGTTGCATCGCAGGCCGTCCGGCCTGAGGAATCTGCTCCTGGAGTCTTTTCCGGAAAATGGAACACGTGATGGCGGCGCCTGAAGCCAAGGCTTCCTTTGTCGAGCGGTTGGGTCGGTGGGTCGAAGGGCCCGCCGTCCAGCGCGTAATCATTGCCCTTATCATCCTCAACGGCATCAGCCTGGGCCTGGAGACATCGCCGGATGTCATGGCGGCCATCGGGCCATTGCTGCACATGTTCGACGTCTTCGTCCTGTTCATCTTCGCGTTCGAGATCGGGGCCAAGCTGGCCTACCGCCGTGGCGGGTTCTTTCGCAATGGCTGGAACGTGTTCGACTTCATCATCGTGGGTATCGCGCTGGTGCCGGCGGCGGGGCCGTTCTCCGTGCTCCGTGCCCTGCGTATCCTGCGCGTGCTGCGCCTGATTTCGGCGGTGCCGGCCATGCGCCGGGTCGTTTCGGCCCTGCTGGCCGCCGTGCCCGGGCTGCTGTCCGTCGGGTCCATCATCGCGCTGTGCTTCTATGTCGGCGCGGTGCTGGCGACCAAGCTGTTCGGGGGGACCTTCCCGCAGTGGTTCGGCACCATCGGCGAGTCGATGTACACCCTGTTCCAGGTCATGACCCTGGAAAGCTGGTCCATGGGCATCGTGCGGCCGGTGATGGACGTGTATCCCTACGCCTGGGTTTTCTTCGTGCCGTTCATCGTGGCGATGAGCTTTGCCATTCTGAACCTGTTCATCGGCATCATCGTCGATGCCATGCAGACCGTGCACGAACACGAACGCCAGGAAGCCGAGGCCCAGGCCGTGGCCGATGGCACCGCCGTCGTCACGCCCCAGGACCAGGAACTGGCCCTCATCCGCGCCGAACTGGCCGAGATCAAGGACCTGCTGAAGCAGCCGCGGACCTGAGTAATTCGGGACCACGTGAACAGAAAAGGGGGCGCCACTGCGGCGTCCCCTTTTTTATCAGCGTGAAGCGGGAATGATCGTCGCAATCCGGTGGTGCTCGCAGGTCACGGCGGGATTGAACGGGGTCAGGGCGTGCTCGGGATCGCCGACCAGCCAGACGTGCTGATCGAAGTGGTCGGCGAAGCCGTGGGCCTCGTCCCGTGGCGTGGCCGGGTCGTCGGCCATGCGGTCCCAGGTGCGGGTGAGAATGCGGGGTGGTTCCGTGTTGCCGGCCTCCCGCCAGCCTTTCTCGAACACCAGGTTTTCGACCCCGACGAGACGCAGCGATCCGTCGGCCTGCGGCTCGTACAACAGGATTGACGGGTTCATGAAGTCGGTGTGGGTGTTGGCCCCGTCGACGCGGGGCGTCGTGGCCCTGATGCCCAGGATGCCGGGCTGCAGGTAGTGGATGCCCATGCTTCCCCATTCGGCGGGCAGTCCTTCGGACGCGGCCGAGACGCAGTGCCCGGACGGGTCCGGGATGTACCCGGCGGCCAGGGCATCGTCCACGTTCTGGAAGCGCGCGGTGGCGGCCCGGATGGCCTCGATGGTGGTGGCGGTGTCTGCATCGGCCGCGACCGCCGGCGTCATGCCCAGCAGTGCGGCGAGGGAAGGTGCGGCGACATACCCGATTTTCCAAGACATGATGGATGTTCCTCTGAAGGAACCCCGCCCCGGTCTTTTGCGAGCATATCGCCGCTTCTGCTTCAACGGCAAGTCAGGCCGCTGCCCTAGTTCCGAAGAACTTCCTCCTCATTCCGCCGCCGTCGCCTGGGGCGCGGGAGTGCGGAAGGCCGCCAAAAGATCGGCCTCGCGCGCTTTGGCTTTTTCCACGTTGCCTTCCAGGACGTGGCCGAAGCCGCGCATGGACAGGGGCAGGCGGGCGATCTCGATGGCCAGGGCGTGGGAGTCGTGGGTCAGACCGGCGGACAGTTCCTCGACCACGGCCACATAGTCCTCCCGCAGGCGGCGCTGCAGCTTGCGTTCGGAGGTATGGGCGAAGATGTCCAGCGGCGTGCCGCGCAAGCCCTTGAACTTGGCGATGGCCCGGAAGGCCGCCAGCATCCAGCCGCCGTAGGTGGTCTTGACCAGTTGCCCCGAGTTGGGGTCGCGCTTGCCGATCAGCGGCGGGGCGAGGTGGAAGGTCAGCTTGAGGTCATCGCCCTCGAACTGCTGCCTCAGGGCGCGTTCGAAGGTGCCGTCGGTGTACAGGCGGGCGACCTCGTACTCGTCCTTGATCGCCATGAGCTTGAACAGCGACTTGGCCACCGCCTCGGTCAGTCCGGAGCGGCCGGGGGCCCTGGTCTTCTCCGCCGCGCGGGCGCGCTCCACCACGCTACGGAAACGCTCGGCATAGGCCGCGTTCTGATACTCGGCGAGGAACGTCGCACGGCGGTCGATCAGTTCGTCGAGGGTCTCGGACTGCTTGTGGTGGTCGAAGCCGGCCTGGGCGCCGGGCTTGGCCAGTTCTTCCACCGCCGCCTGATCGTGGGCGGCGCGGCGGCCCCACAGGAAGGCCTGCTTGTTGGCCTCCACGGCGGTCTTGTTCAGTTCGATGGCCCGTTCGATGGCTTCCAGGGACAGCGGGATCAGGCCCTTCTGCCAGGCGTAGCCGACCATGAACAGGTTGCTGGCGATGGAATCGCCGAGCAGAGCCGTGGCGATGCGCGTGGCATCGACGAAGTGGGCGGCATCGTGGCCCACCGCATCGGTCACGGCGTCCACCACCTCGTGGGCCGGGAACAGGATGTCGGGCTTGCTGGCGAAGTCGGCGGTCATGGTTTCATGGGCGTTGACCACGGCGCGGGTGTAGTCCTCGCGCATCTTGGCGAGGGTGTCGTAGCTGCCCGCGGTCAGCATGTCGCAGCCCAGCACCAGCCGGGCGTTGCCGGCGGCGATGCGGACGGCGTGCAGCTTGTCCGGGGCATTGCTGATCCGCACATGGCTGACCACCGCTCCGTTCTTCTGCGCGAGGCCGGTCTGGTCGAGGATGGAGACGCCCTTGCCCTCCAGGTGCGCCGCCATGCCGAGCAGGGCGGAAATGGTCACCACGCCGGTGCCGCCGATGCCGGTGATGACGATGCCATAGGGCTCGCCGGAGATGTCGGGCATCACCGGGTCGGGCAGGGCGGGGAAGCTGACGGCGCCGATGCCGGCCTGCTTGCGCGGGCTGCCGCCCTCGACCGTCACGAAGGACGGGCAGAAGCCCTTGAGGCAGCTATAGTCCTTGTTGCACACCGACTGGTCGATGGCGCGCTTGCGGCCGAACTCGGTTTCCACCGGCTGGACGGCCACGCAGTTGGACTGCACGCCGCAGTCGCCGCAGCCTTCGCACACCAGATCGTTGATGAACACCCGCTTGGGCGGGTCGATCATCTTGCCGCGCTTCCGGCGGCGGCGCTTCTCGGCCGCACAGGTCTGGTCGTAGATCAGGACCGTGACGCCCTCGAGGCTGCGCATTTCCTTCTGCACGGCGTCCAGGTCGTCGCGATGGCGCACGGTGACGCCGGGCGCGAAGCCGACGCCGGCCGGGTACTTGTCGGGCTCGTCCGTGACCACGACGATGCGGCCGACGCCCTCTGCGGCCACCTGGCGGGTGATCATCGGCACCGACAGCGGGCCGTCCACCGGCTGGCCGCCGGTCATCGCCACGGCGTCGTTGAACAGGATCTTGTAGGTGATGTTGACGCCGGACGCGACGGCGGCGCGGATCGCCATGATGCCGGAGTGGTAGTAGGTGCCGTCGCCCAGGTTGGCGAAGATGTGCGTCTCGTCGGTGAACGGCGCCTGGCCGACCCAGGTGATGCCTTCGCCGCCCATGTGGGTGAAGGTGGACGTCTCGCGGTCCATCCAATGGACCATGTAGTGGCAGCCGATGCCGGCCACGGCGCGCGATCCCTCGGGCACCTTGGTCGAGGTGTTGTGCGGGCAGCCGGCGCAGAACCACGGCTGGCGCTTGGCCGCAACCTGCGGCGCCTCCAGCGAGCGTTCCTTGGCCTCCAGGAAGGTCAGGCGCTTGCGGATGGCCGAGGTGGTGACGAACTGCTCCACCCGGTCGGCCAGAACGCGGGCGATGTGGGCCGGGGTCAGTTCGCCGTTGCTGGGCAGGGTCCAGGTGCCCTTTTCGTCGAACTTGCCGACCACGCGCGGGCGCACGTCCTCGCGCCAGTTGTAGAGCTGTTCCTTGAGCTGGTTTTCGATGACGGCGCGCTTTTCCTCGACCACCAGGATCTCGTCCAGGCCCTCGGCGAAGGCGCGCACGCCGTCGCGCTCCAGCGGCCAGGGCATCCCGACCTTGAACAGGCGGATGCCGATTTCGGCCGCCATGCGCTCGTCGATGCCCAGGTCGTCCATGGCCTGGCGAACGTCGAGGTAGCTCTTGCCGGTGGTCACGATGCCCAGGCGCGGGGTCGGGCTGTCCAGCACCACGCGGTTCAGCCCATTGGCCCGCGCGAAGGCCAGGGCTGCATAGAGCTTGTGCTTCATCAGGCGCTTTTCCTGATCAAGCGGCGGGTCGGGCCAGCGGATGTGGATGCCGCCTTCGGGGAAGGTGAAGTCGGTCGGGGTCTTGATCGTCACGCGATGGGGGTCGGCATCGACCGACGCGGCGCTGTCCATCACCTCGGTCAGGCACTTCATGGCCACCCAGCAGCCGGAATAGCGGCTCATGGCAATGGCCAGCAGGCCGAAGTCCAGGACTTCCTGGACGTTGGAGGGATGCAGGACCGGGATCATCAGGTCGGCGAATGCCATCTCGGTTTGATAGGCCACGGTCGAGGACTTGGCGCCGTGGTCGTCGCCGGCCAGCATCAGAACGCCGCCGTTGGGCGAGGTGCCGGCCATGTTGGCGTGGCGGAAAACGTCGCACGACCGGTCGACGCCCGGCCCCTTGCCGTACCAGATGCCGAACACGCCGTCATGGCGGGCACCGGGGAACAGGCCCACCTGCTGGGTGCCCCACACGGCGGTGGCGGCCAGGTCCTCGTTGACGCCGGGCTTGAAGACGATGTTGCGCGGCTCAAGGTGCTTCTTGGCGCGCAGAAGTTCGCTGTCCAGGGCGCCGATGGGCGAGCCCCGGTAGCCCGAGATGTAGCCCCCGGTGTTGAGGCCTGCCGCCACGTCGCGGTCGTGCTGCATCATGGGCAGCCGGGCCAGCGCCTGGATGCCGGTCAGGTAAATGCGTCCCGACTGAAGGGTGTACTTGTCTTCGAGGGTGACCTTGACGTCCACGCTCATGCGGGTCCTCCCAGACCTTGATGCTTTTCCGACTTCGGCAGTCGTCTTTATCCCTAATGTAGAGTGATGGCGCGCCCGAGACAATAGGACAGTAATGCTGCCATAACAAAGAACGCTTTCGGTCGCCGCGACGGTGCGCCACGCCAGGGAATTTCAGGTCGCCGCCCTGCTCCGACACGATGTTGCGTTTCAACTTTTGACTGTGAAACAGCGCGCGGCACGGACGCGGGTGCGCTACACTGAGCAGAATGGTTTTCTGCCGGAGCCGCCGCGATCATGGATATTAGAAGTGCCCAGGCCGTCCGGCGGCAAGCCCGGCGTTCAGCCGCGCTGGTCGCGGGGATGTACCTGGCCTTCGCCGTGGTGTGGATCGTCTTTTCCGACAGCGTCGTGACCATGCTCACCGACACCGTCAGCCAGAGCGCCCTGTTCCAGACCGTGAAGGGCCTGGCCTTCGTCACCCTCTCGGCGCTGCTGATCTTCGTGCTGGTGTCCGAGACCCTGCGGCGGAGCGCCCAGGCCCACCTCGACCGCGCCCTCAGCGAACGCCGCCTGTCCCTGGTCCTGGAGGCGGTCAACGACGGCGTCTGGGAACATGACGTGACCACCGGCGCGGTGTCAGGCGCCGGGCGCTGGTCGGCCCTGAGCGGCTACGGCCCGGATGATCTGACGACGTTCGACGCCTTCCTGGCCATCATCCATCCCGACGACCGGCCTGCGGCGATCGAGGACTATCAGGACTATCTTCAGGGCCGCCGGCCAACCTTGGAGTCCGAGTACCGTATCCGGGCCTCCAGCGGCGCGTGGTTGTGGGTCCGGGCGCGCGGCCGGGTGATCAATCGTTGCGCCGATGGCCGTCCCGCCCTGGTCATGGGCACCTTCACCGACCTGACGGCCCTGAAGGAGAGCGAGGAGCGCCTCGCTGCCCTGGTCGAATCCCTGCGCCGTTCCGAAGCCGAAATAGAACGTTTTGCCCATGCCACGGTGCATGACCTGCGTCAGCCGATCCGGCAGATGGTCAGTTATGCACATCTTCTGGCCCGTGGCGGCGGTCGCCTGTCGCCGGTCGAACAGGCCGAGTACACCGACTTTGTGCGCGAAGGCGGTGATCGGTTGAACGTGGTCCTGGACAGCCTTCTCACCACCTTCGAGCAGCGCTCTCCCACCGGCCGCTTCCGCCCGGTCGACTTGGCCCGGATCGTCCACCAGGTGATGGACAAGATGGGGGGCGAGATCGTGCGGTCCTCAAGTCAGGTGACCGTGGGGCCGCTGCCGACGGTGAACGGCGACCCGGTGCAACTGGCCCTGATGTTCGAGCACCTGATCGGCAACGCGCTGAAATTCCACGCCCTGGAGCGTCCTCCCGTTGTGGAGGTGAGCGCCGGGCAGGACGGCGGCACCTGGGCGATTTCCGTCACCGACAACGGCATCGGCTTCGCCCAGGACGAGGCCGAACGCCTGTTCGAGGCCTTCACCCGCCTGCACCCGCCCAACGAGTTCCCCGGCAGCGGCATGGGGCTGGCCCTGTGCCGCTCCATCGCCCGCCACCACGGCGGGACCATTTCCGCCACGGGCGTGGCCGGGCAGGGGGCGACCTTCACCGTGCGCCTGCCCGTCGCGGCGCAGGCCAAGACCGCCTACTCGGCGTTATAGAGCCCTTCCAGGCGGTCGCCGAAGGTCTTGCGGATGACATGGCGGCGGATCTTCAGGGTCGGGGTCATCATCTCGTTCTCGACCGAGAAGGGTTCCGGCGCCACCGTGAAGCGGCGCACCTTCTCGACCGGGCCGAGGGTGCGGTTGACCCGCGCGATGGCGTCGCTGATGGGGCGGCGGAATTCCGGGTCCTCGGCCAGCGCGCCGAGGTCGGGCTCGCGGTCGTGTTTGCGCGCCCAGGCGTGGACGAAGTCCGCATCGGGCACCACCAGGGCCACCAGATGCGGCCGCCGGTCGCCGTACACCATGACCTGGCCGATTTCCGGCTCCAGGCACAGAAACCCCTCGACCCGCTGCGGTGAAATGTTGTCGCCGCCCGAATTGACGATGATGTCCTTCTTGCGGTCGGTGATGCGCAGGAAGCCGTCTTCGTCCAGTTCGCCGATGTCGCCGGTGTGCAGCCAGCCGTCGGCGTCGATGACCTGCGCCGTCGCCTCCGGATTGTTCCAGTAGCCGCGCATGACCATTTCGCCGCGCACGCAGATTTCCCCGTCCTCGGCGATCTTCAGGTCCACCCCGTCGAGTGGCGGGCCGACCGTCTCCATCTTGATCTTGTGGGGAATGTTCACGGAAATGACCGGCGCCGCCTCGGTCTGGCCGTAGCCCTGGAGGATGCGCACCCCGATGGCGGTGAAGAACTTGCCGACCTCGGGGTTCAGCGGCGCGCCGCCCGACACGAAGCACTTCAGGCGGCCGCCGAACCGCTTGGCGACCTTGCGGCGGACCAGCAGGGTGCACACGACGTCCAGCAGGCGGTCGGTGAGCGTCAGGTCCTGCGGCGCCGTCTGGCGCTTCATGCCGAGCGCCAGCGTGCGGTTGAACCACTTCTCCTTGGCCCCGCCCTGGCGCCGGACGCCGTGCAGGACCTTCTGGCGCAGCACCTCGTAGAGGCGCGGCACGGCGGTCACGATGGTCGGCCGGGCTTCCTGGAGGTTGGCCGACAGGGCGTCGATGCTGTCCGAATAATAGATCTGGGCGCCCAGGGTCAGCGGGAAGAATTGGCCGGCGGTGTGCTCGTAGGCATGGGACAGGGGCAGGAACGACAGGAACACCTCGTCCGACAGGCCGAGTTCCAGCAGCACCTTGTACGCCCCGGCGCAGTTGCGCAGGATGGCGCCGTGGCTGAGCACCACGCCCTTGGGCGCCCCGCCGGTGCCCGAGGTATAGATGATGCAGGCGGTGGTGTGGCGCTGGGCGCGGGCGACCGCCTCGGGCCGCGGCTTGTCGGCGCCCAGGGCCAGCAGGTCGGCCCAGGACATGGTCTCGACGCCGGGGTTCTGGCGCAGGCCCGCCGTCTCCATGACGATCACCAGCGGCTGGCGGCGGGCGTGGGCGGCGGCCTGGAACACCGGCCCGGCCAGCTTGGCGGTGGACACGATGACGGCGGCGGCATCGGCATCATTGAGAATGTGCAGGTGGTCGTTGACGGTGTTGGTGGTATAGGCCGGCGTGGTGATGGCCCCGGCCGCCATGATCGCGACGTCGGCCAGACACCATTCCGGACGGTTCTCCGACACCAGGACAACGCGGTCGCCCGGCCGGATGCCCGCCTCGATGAGGCCGTTGGCGGCGGCGGTCACCGCGTCGGCGGCCTGCTGCCATGTCATCGAGTGCCAGCGCTCGCCCTCCTTGCGCCACAACAGCGGGCGGGTGGTCAGGGCGGCGGCCTGTTCATAGAACATGCCCGGCAGGCTGGCCGCATGGGAAAAATCGATCGCGCGTCCGGCCAAGTGTTCCTCCTGAAGCATTCTTTTGCGAAGTCTTTTCGGGTGTGCTTTTGCCGCGGCTTCGCCATCATGCCCGGACTCGGCAGATTTGTCGCGCCGCTGTATCGCGGTGTTGTTGCCTCCCGCCTGCGTGAACACCATATGGCCCGCACCACCATGATGAGGAGTCCTTGATGTCATACCACAGCACCCCCAAGCCCGAGGTCATGGACAAGGAAAGCGGGGGCGCCGGCAGCGGGGGCACGGGAGGTGGGGGCAAAGGTCCGGGCGAACTGCCCGTGTGGGACCTGACCGACCTGTATCCGGCACCCGATTCGCCTGAACTGAAGTCCGACCTGGCAAGCGTCGAGGCGGCGGCGCGGGACTTCGGCGCGCGCTTCCGCGGCAAGGTGTCGAGCCTGGACGGCGCCGCCTTCGGCGGGGCCATCGCCGAGTATGAAAAGCTGTGCGAGGTCCTCTATCGCATCCTGTCCTATGGCCAGCTCCTCCATTCAGCCAACGTTTCGGACCCCGAGGTGGGCCGCTTCTACCAGGGCCTCAACGAGAAGGGCACGGAGATCTCCACCGAGACCCTGTTCTTCACCCTGGAGATCAATCGCCTGGACGAGGGCCGTCTGGCTGAGATGATGGCCGCGCCCGAAGCGGCCCATTACGCGCCGTGGATCCGCGACGTCCGCCTGTTCAAGGACCACCAGCTTTCCGACGACCTGGAAAAGCTGATGCACGAAAAGGACATCACCGGCGCCCAGTCGTGGGTGCGCCTGTTCGACGAGACCATGGCCGCCCTGCGCTTCCCCATCGACGGCCAGGACCTGACCATCACCGAAGCCATGACCATGCTGTCGGACCGCGACGGCGCCGCCCGCCAGAAGGCCGCCAAGGCGCTGGGCAAGGTGCTGGGCGACAACATCCGCCTGTTCGGCCTGATCACCAACACCCTGGCCAAGGACAAGGAGCTGGAGGACAAGTGGCGGCACTACCCCCACCCCATGGCCTCGCGCAACCTCGCCAACCAGGTCGAGGACGAAGTGGTCGATGCGCTGGTCGGGGCGGTCAAGGACAGCTATCCGCGCCTGTCGCACCGCTACTACAGCCTGAAGGCCAAGTGGTTCGGCGTGGACAAGCTCGATTACTGGGACCGCAACGCGCCGCTGCCCGAGGATGACGACCGCCGCTGGACCTGGAACGAGGCGACGGACCTGGTGATGGATGCCTACCACCGGTTCTCCCCGGCGCTGGGCGAGGTCGGCAAGCGGTTCTTCGACCACAACTGGATTGACGTGCCGGCCCGTGCCGGCAAGGCCTCGGGCGCCTTTGCCCACCCGACGGTGCCGAGCGCCCATCCGTACCTGCTGCTCAACTTCATGGGGCGCGGGCGGGATGTCATGACGCTGGCCCACGAACTGGGTCACGGCGTCCACCAGGTGCTGGCCGGCAAGCAGGGCACGCTGATGTCCAACACGCCGCTGACCCTGGCCGAAACGGCGTCCGTGTTCGGCGAGATGCTGACCTTCCGCGCCATGGTCGATGCCGAGACCGACCCCAAGCGCCGCCGCATCCTGCTGGCGTCGAAGGTCGAGGACATGCTCAACACGGTGGTCCGCCAGATCGCCTTCCACGACTTCGAGCGTCAGGTCCACGCCGAGCGCCGCAACGGCGAACTGTCGACCGAGCGCCTGGGCGAAATCTGGATGAGCGTGCAGACGGAAAGCCTCGGTCCGGCGTTCCGCTACGACGATGATTACGCCACGTATTGGGCCTACATCCCGCACTTCGTCCACTCGCCGTTCTATGTGTACGCGTATGCCTTTGGCGACTGCCTGGTCAATTCGCTCTATGGCGTCTACGAGCAGGGCGAACCAGGGTTCCAGGAGAAGTACCTGGACATGCTGCGGGCCGGCGGAACCCTGCGCCACCGTGAACTGCTGGAGCCTTTCGGCCTGGATGCGTCCGACCCCGGTTTCTGGAAAAAGGGTCTGGCCGTGGTTGAAGGCTTCATCGACGAACTGGAAAAGGAAGTCTGATGGCCGAACGCGGCGGGGGGAGCAACGACGAGAAGCGTTTCGGCGGGTCCATCCGCCGCTACGCCCAGGTCGGCACGGCCATGGCCGGGCTGGGGGCGCGGTTTGCCGGGGAGCGTTTCCTCGGCCTGCGCCTGGACAAGGCCAAGCACGCCACCGAACTGCGCCAGGCCCTGGGCGGCCTCAAGGGGCCGCTCATGAAGGTGGCGCAGATCATGTCGTCCATCCCCGACGCGCTGCCCGAGGAATACGCCCTCGAACTGGCCCAGCTTCAGGCCGACGCGCCGCACATGGGGTGGCCGTTCGTCAAGCGGCGCATGGCGGCCGAACTCGGCCCCGACTGGCTGAACCGCTACGCCGAGTTCAGCCGCGAGGCGGCGGCGGCGGCCTCGCTGGGGCAGGTCCACAAGGCGGTATCCCACGACGGCCGGCACCTGGCCTGCAAGCTCCAGTATCCGGACATGCAGAGCGTGGTCGATGCCGACCTGCGCCAGCTCAACGTCATCCTGGGCCTGTACCGCCGGTATGACCAGGCCATCGACACCAGCGAGATCCAGCACGAGATCGCGGCGCGCCTGCGCGAGGAACTGGACTACGAGCACGAGGCGCGGAACATGGCGCTCTACCGCCACATGCTGCGCGACGAGCCCCATGTCCACGTCCCCGATGTGCTCGATGACCTGACCACACGCCGCCTGCTGACCATGACGTGGCTCGACGGGCGGCGCATGAAGGCGGTGGCCGACACCGCCGACCAGGAGATGCGCAACCGCGTCGCCATGAACATGTTCCGGGCGTGGTATGTTCCGTTCTACGGCTACGGCGTCATCCACGGCGACCCGCACCTGGGGAACTACACGGTGCGCGACGACGGGGCCATCAACCTGCTCGACTTCGGGGCCATCCGGGTGTTCAAGCCGACCTTCGTGCGCGGCGTGATCGACCTGTACAACGCCCTGCGCGACGGCGACCAGGATCTTGCCATCCACGCCTATGAAACGTGGGGCTTCAAGAACCTCAGCCCCGACCTTATCGCCGTGCTGAACCAGTGGGCGGCGTTCGTGTACGCTCCGTTGATGGAGGACCGGCCGCGCCTGATCGCCGACAACGCGACGGCGGCGGGCAGCTATGGCCGCCGGGTGGCGGAAAAGGTCCACATGGACCTGCGGGCCATCGGCGGGGTTACGCCGCCGCGCGAGTTCGTGTTGATGGACCGGGCCGCCATCGGCTTGGGCTCGGTGTTCCTGCACCTCAAGGCCGAGATCAACTGGTTCGAGATGTTCCACAATCTTATCAAGGGGTTCGACGAAGACGCCCTGCGCAGGCGTCAAGCCGAAGCGTTGGCTGCGGTCGGCAAGGACCCGGTCGAGGAGGGATAGCGACGTGACGCCTCGGCGCAAGAAGGTACTTCTCGGGCTGGTGCTGCCGCTCACGGTCCTGCTGGTGATCGTGCTCATCGGGCTGGCCTACGTGGCCTGGCCGGGCGGCTACGACGAGACCACTCAGGCGGACCCGGCGGATCCCGAACTGGTGGCCCTTGGCCAGCAGGTCTACGGCGAGCACTGCGCGTCGTGCCACGGCGCCAACCTGGAGGGCGAGACGGAGGACTGGCGCACCCGCAAGGACAGCGGCTCGCTGCCGGCCCCGCCGCATGACGAGACCGGGCACACCTGGCACCACCCCGACCAGCAGCTTTTCGCCATCACCCAGCAGGGCATCGCGCCGTTCGCCCCGGAAGGCTATGTCAGCGATATGCAGGCCTTCGGCGACGTCCTCAGCGACCGCGAGATCTGGGCGGTCCTGGCCTACATCAAAAGCACCTGGCCGCCCGAGACGCTGCGCCTTCAGGAGGAGCGCACGGCCCAGGCCGCCCGCGCCGCGCAGGGAAGCTGAGATGGCCAACGGGCTGGTCATCGGCATTGCCGTCGTCGCCATCGCCGGGGTGGCTGCCATGATCGTCGGCAGCCGCACGCCGCCCGAGCCGGTGGCCGTGATTATGCCCGAAACCCTGACCGCCCAGGCGCGGGCCGGGCAGCAGGCCTTTGGCGAGCACTGCGCCGCCTGCCATGGCGCCCAGGCCCAGGGAACCGGGCAGGGGCCGCCGCTGGTCCATGTCATTTACGAGCCGAACCACCACGGCGACGGCGCCTTTCATCTGGCGGCGCGCAACGGCGTCTCCGCCCACCACTGGCACTTCGGCGACATGCCGCCGGTTCCCAGTGTGAGCGAGCGGCAGGTTCAGGCTATGATCGCCTATGTGCGTGAACTCCAGAAGGCCAACGGGGTCTTCTGAACGATAGGAACCGTCCCCATGACCCTGCAATTGTCCCGCCGTTCCCTGTTGCTGTCCGGTGCAGCCGTGGGAGTCGCGGGGGCTCTGTCCTCATGGCCTCTGCGGGCCGCGGAAAACGGGGTGTCGGTGGTGCTCGAACCGCGCGCCGGCACCGCCCACCTGTTCGGGCCGGACGGTCCGAAGACGGCGGTGTGGGGTTACGGCGGCACGGTGCCGGGGCCGGAGATCCGGGTGCGCCAGGGCGAGCGCCTGACCCTGGAGGTGGTCAACCGGCTGGAGCAGGCGACCTCGCTGCATCCCCACGGCATCCGCCTGCCCAACGACCAGGACGGCGCCCCGCCGCTGACCCCCGGAAGCATCGCGCCGGGCGAGCGGCATGTGCAGTCCTTCGTGGTGCCCGACGCCGGGACCTACTGGTATCACCCGCACCTCAATTCGGCCGAGCAACTGGGCCGGGGGCTGCTTGGCGTCCTGGTGGTCGAGGAACGCGAGCCGCCGGCGGTCGATCGCGACATCGCCTGGCTGCTGGACGACTGGCGCCTCGACCAGGACGGCCAGGTCGACGGCCAGTTCAGCCACTTTCACGACCTGTCCCACGCCGGGCGGTGGGGCAATGCCGTCACCGTCAACGGCCGGGCCGACCTGCTCCAGGGCGTTAAAGTCGGGGAGCGCGTGCGGCTGCGGCTGGTCAACGGCGCCAACGCCCGCATCTTCGCGCTGCTGGTCGATGGCGCCGAGGGCTGGGTGATGGCGGTGGACGGCCAGCCCCTGACCCGGCCGCAAGCCCTGACGCCGGAGGAACCGGTGCTGCTCGGCCCCGGCATGCGGGCCGACCTGTTCATCGACGTGATCAAGGAGGGCCGCGTGGCCCTGCAGGATGTGGCACGCGGCGACAAGCCCATCCTGATGGCGGTCCTGGATGCGTCGGGCCGCAACCCCGGCCATGCCGGGGCCGGGGAGCCGGCGCCGCTGCCGCCCAACCCGGTCGCCATGCCCAAGGCCGAGCCCGACGTGCGGCAGCGGTTCGTGCTGACCGGCGGGGCCATGGGTGGCATGGCCGGCGCGGTCCTCGACGGCACCTACACCGACATGCGCAGCCTGGCCGGGCATGGGCTGTTCTGGGCGATCAATGGCGTGGTGCCCATGACCGCCGAACATGCCATGTCGCCCGACCCGCTGCTGACCGTTCCGCGCGGCCAGACGGCGGTGCTGGAACTGGTCAACGACACCGCCTGGCCGCACCCCATCCACCTGCACGGCCACAGCTTCGTGGTGCTGTCGCGCGACGGGGAGGCGCTGGCCGCGCCCGAACTGCGCGACACGGTGCTTCTGTTGCGCGGCGAGCGGGCCGAGATCGCCTTCATGGCGGACAATCCCGGCGACTGGATGTTCCACTGCCATGTCCTGGAACATCAGGTGTCGGGCATGATGGGGTTCATCCGCGTCACCTGAGCATGATCCTTTCGGCGCCTTACGGTGTTACCCCTGGCAGGCACCCGACGTTGGAGGATCCAGATGGCGTGGAAAAAGACGATGGCCGCAGGCGCGGTTGCCCTGTTTATCGGCGCAACCGCGCAGGCTGCGGAGCCTGCCGGGGAACCCTTGCAAGGCGCCGAGGTCGTCGAGGCCCGTCAGGAGGCCATGCGCCAGATGGAAGCCATATGGCTGATGCTCAGCGACATGATCGAGCGCGACGGGGACCTCGACCGCAAGGCAGCGGCCGAGGGCGCGGCGATCATGCTCGAACTGTTCGGCGACATGCAGCGCCAGTATCCGGAGGGGTCTTTTCTGCCCCCGACGGCCGCCACGCCTGAGGTCCGCCAGGACTGGGACGACTTCCTCAAGATGGCCGCGACGGCCCAGGGCTACGCCATGAACGTCCGGGAAGCCGTCCTCGAAGACGACCGCGAGACGGCGGCCACGCAGCTCGCCGCGCTCGAAGTGACGTGCAGCAACTGCCATCTGCGCTTTTCCCCCGGCATACGCTCGGACCTGCGCCCTTGGCCGGAGGGGCGGTAGGGACTACCCGCGAAGGCGGGTGCCTAGTAATTGGTGAGGCTGTCGAGGTTTCCGCCTTCGTCACCAAAAGGCTCCGTCGCACCCGCGTAGGCGCTGAGTTAAGCGAAAGAATGCGGGCTCTGCCCGCACCCGCCAGGAGGCGGCGGCCTCCTGGACCTCGGGAATTAAAGAGTCCATAATAATTCAAGATCGTCGCACCCGCGAAGGCGGGTGCCTAGGGTCGTGAACAAAGTCGGTCGTGGTTTTCTCCACGAGCCTGGGTTCCCGCCTTCGCGGGAACGACGTGTTTATTAATGGTTACTGAGCAAGGCATTCCCTTATATTGCGCCGCAGGCAGATAGTGTTGTCATCTGCTTCGCTGCGCGCCGCTTGGCTCCGTCAAGTCACGAGGTCAAGGAGGCTAGCCTCCTTGCGGGTCCGGGCAGAGCCCGCCTTTTGCGCGCTATGTCTTTTGCAGCGCCGGTCGCAGTTGTTCAAGCAGCGCCCCGACGCTTTGGGCCATGGTGTCGTCGCGGTGGGCCCGGTACAGGTCATAGGCCCGCCGCGCCAGGACGTGTGCGGTCGACACGTCGCGGTGTTGCAGGCTGGCCAGCGCGCTGAGGTAGTGGCTGTGGGCGCAGCCGATCGGCTCCCCCATCACCTCGTACAGGCGGCAGGCTTCCTGGGCGTGCATCAGGGCGTCGTCGGGATCGGCCTCGTCCACTCCCAGGCGGGCGAGGTCGAGGTGGATCTGGGCCTCGCCGGGCGTGTCGCCGACCTGCTGCAGCAGGGCGAGGGCCTTGCGGTAGCACTCCGTGGCCATGCCGGGTTCGCTCTCCCGCCGGGCCAGGTCGCCGAGGCTCTGCAGGGTGCAGGCCTGGCCGTGCTGGTTGCCGTCGGCCGTGTACAGGCGCAGCGCGTGGTCCAGTTCGAACCGCGCCACATGAACCTTGCCCAGCCGCAGATCAAGGTCGCCGAGGGTGTGGAGGATGGCCGCCTGAGCGGTGCGGTTGCCGATCGTCTCGACCAGTTCCAGCGCGCCGTCGAAGTGGTCGCGGGCCGGCTGCAGACGTCCCTGGCGCAGCTCCGCCGTCCCCAGCAGGCGCAGCGACGCGGCTTCCCCGGCGGCATTGCCGAGGGCGGCGAAGGCGATGCGGGCGCTGTCGGCAGCCTCGCGCGCGGTGTCGAGTTGCCCGGCCCGCAGGGCGAGTTCGGTCGCCATCAGGCTGGCCCGCGCCCCTCCGGCGGCATCTCCGGCCTGGCCGAACAGGTCGAGGGCGAGCGCCAGGGCCGCGGCGGCGGCATCGTGGTCGCCGTTGCGCTCCTGGGCCACGGCATCGCGCAGCGCGGTGTGGGCTTGTTCGTGGAGCCGGGCGGAGGCGCCGCGCCGGGGGGCGGCAAGGGTGCTCGGCTTGAAGATGCTCGGCTGGAACAACGGCGGCCCCCGCCGTTTCCACGCCGCCGCAAGGCGTGCGCGCAGTCCGATAGGGTCGGAACCGGGTAGAGCACCGCTTTGGTTCAGCATCTTTCCGCGCCCCTTCGACTGTTCATGCACACAGGTGGTACAAGAACAACCATTGGGGCGCGGATGCTGTTCCTGGCGGGACGCGGCGGGGGCAAACGCAGGCGGATTACCTCCTCGGAGAGGTCAGTCCCAGTACCGCATGGCGGCGCCATAGAGGGCGGCGAGGTGATCGCGGGTCACCTCCTTGGGCGCCATGACGAGCAGGCGTTGCTGCTTCCACGCGCCGTCGACCAAGGCCGGGATGTCGGCCTCGCCATAGCCCAGGGCCTTGAGGCCGCTGGGAATGCCGGTGGCCCGCATCATGGCTTCGAGTTGGCCGGCCAGGATCTCGCCCGCCTCGTCCAGTCCGCCGCCGGTGGCGCCCAGGGCGCGGGCCGCCGTCAGGTGACGGTCGGGCGCCGTGTCGGCGGTGAAGCGGAAGGCCGCCGGGGCGTTGATGACGACCGACAGGCCGTGCGGCACCATGCCGCCCTCGTTCTCGTAGCCAGTGGCGGTGTAGCTATGGTTCAGCCCGGCCACCGAATAGGACATGGCGTGCGGGATGTGCACGCCTGCATTGCCGAACGCCAGCCCGGCCAGCGTTGCGGCAAAGGTCAGGTTGTCGCGTGCCTCGGTGTCGGCCGGGTCGGTCACGGCGCGCACCAGATACCGGCCGCCCAGTTCGATTGCCCGCAGGGCGCCGCCGTCGCTCCACGGGTTGGACCCCTGGTAGGGTGGCCGGGTGAGGGGATCGGCCGGGGCCGGGCGGCTGGAGAACGGGCGGGCGGTATAGCTTTCGATGGCGTGGGTCAGCACGTCGAAGCCGGTGCAGGCGACCACCCCGGCGGGCAGGGAATAGGTCGCCGTGGGGTCCACCACCGCCTTGGTCGGGCGCAGGAACTTGGACGAGATGCCGGTCTTCACCTGGCTTTCCACGAAATCGAAGATGGCGACGGCGGTCGTCTCGCTGCCCGTGCCGGCCGTGGTCGGGCAGGCCAGATGCGGCTTCAGCGGGCCGGGCACCGGCACGGCGCGGCCGAGCGGCGCATTCACGTAGTCCAGGAAATCGGCCGGCGGATAGGTGCTGTACAGGTTGGCGGCCTTGGCCGTGTCGATGACCGACCCGCCGCCGACCGACACGAAGCCGTCGAACTTGCCCTCGGTGGCAAAGGCGGCGGCGTCGCGGAAGGAGGCGTCGGTCGGCTCGATGCGCACGCGGTCGAACACCACCACGTCGATGCCCGCCGCGCGCAGGGCCTCGCGCGCCGTGGCGACCGGGGCGAGGGCCGCCAGCGTCGGGTCGGTCACCAGCATGACGCGCTTCATGCCGAGCGCCACGGCATCGGCGCCCAGTTCGCGCAGGGCTCCGGCGCCGTACTTGAGGGCGACGGGATCGACGGTGAAGATGGTTTCCGGTGAGCCGGCCATGACGTTTGCCTCCTGTTCGTTATTGTCCGAACAGTGTCCGGTCCCTCTAGCGCAGGGTCAACACCGCCGTTCCCACCGGGCTCTCGACCTGGATGCGCAAGGGGACGGCCTGATCGTCGGCGCTGAACAGCACGCGCAGGTGGCTGGACGCCCAGCCGCGCGCCTGCTTCGGCTTGAAGCCGGCGACCGGGGTGATGGAGGCGATGACCGGAACCACCTGGCGATCCGTGCCGCCGATCCGGGTGGTGCGCTGGGGTTCGATGGTGGCGACGACGTCGATGCGGCGCTTGCCGTCGAAGACCGGCAGGGTGACCATGCCGCTGCGCCCGTTGAGCACGTGCTGGCGCAGGCCGATCAGGGCGGCGAGGGGGTCCACCGTGTCCTGCCGCAGGTGCGGCTCTATGGCGGTCAGGGCTTCGCCGTCCTCGAAGCCCTGGGCAAGGCCGGTCGAATCGTATTCTATGACAACGGCGCCGCTGTCGTCGGACTGCACGAATCGCCGCTCGAAGACGGTCGGGCTCAGGTCTGCCTCGCCATTCAGGGCGCCTCGGGTCAGGGCGCCGCGGGCGTGCAGCGCCCCCATCCAGTCGAACGCCCAGCCAAGCAGGCCGCGCGTGTTGATGTTCATGTCGCCCCAGTAGGCCTGGGAGTCGCCGCGCAGGGTCAGGGTCACGTCGGCCACATGCAGGCCGCCCCATGCGCCCCGGTAGCGCAGCGGCCCTGCCTCCAGTGGCGGCGGGGCGGGGTTCAGGGTGGCTTCGAGTTGCTGCGGTTCGGTGGCCGCGCGGGTGGGGGCGATTCCCTGCCCGGTTCCTGCCGCAAAGAGCAGTACAGCGCAAGCCATGGCGAACGTCCGGGTGCCGCGCCGGCAAGACAGTCCGATCATTCAACCTCCAGATCCCGGTAAAACGGGTAGGATGGGTGGGTGGAATCCCCGCCCTTTCCTACCCTATGGTAATACTGAGGCGACATTTGGGATGCGACGAAGGTGGAATCCAGCCCTCAGCCACTTGGCAAATGTGGTCGGAACAGGCATGTTGGCTGCCATATTGTTGCAACGCAGAACTAATCATCGATAAGGGGTACGCCCAATGAAGATCGCCATACCGAAGGAGCGGCGCGCCGGAGAGGCGCGCGTGGCCGCTTCGCCGGACACGGTGAAGAAGCTCGTCGGCCTGGGCTGCGACGTTGTCGTGGAACAGGGGGCTGGTCTCGGCGCCGGCGTGACAGACGGGGACTTCACCTCGGCCGGCGCGACCATCGGCACCGACGCCGCGAGCACGCTCTCGGATGCCGACGTGGTGCTCAAGGTGCAGCGCCCGATGACTTCCGACGAGGGAACCGACGAGGTCGCGCTCCTGAAGGAAGGCTCCGTGCTGATGTGCCAGCTCATGGCGCTGACCGAGCGTAAGCTCGTCGACGCCCTGGCCGCCCGCAAGGTCACCGCGTTCGCCATGGAACTGATGCCGCGCACCACCCGCGCGCAGTCCATGGACATCCTGTCGTCGCAGAACAACCTAGCCGGCTACAAGGCCGTCATCGATGCCGCGGCCGAGTTCGGCCGCGCGTTCCCGATGATGATGACCGCCGCCGGCACGGTTGCTCCGGCGCGCGTGCTGATCTACGGGGCCGGCGTGGCCGGCCTGCAGGCCGTCGCCACGGCCAAGCGCCTGGGCGCCGTCGTGTTCGCCACCGACGTTCGTCCGGCCACCAAGGAACAGGTCGCCTCGCTGGGCGGCAAGTTCGTCGTGGTCGACGAGGAAATGGAGAAGGAGGCCGAGACCGCTGGCGGCTACGCCAAGGAAATGCCTCCGGAATACTTCGTCAAGCAGAAGCAGGTTCTCGGCGAGCACCTGAAGAAGGCCGACGTGGTCATCACCACGGCGCTGATCCCCGGCCGTCCGGCCCCCAAGCTGATCACCGCCGAGCAGGTCGCCACCATGAAGCACGGCTCGGTCATCATCGACCTGGCGGCGGAAACCGGCGGCAATTGCGAACTGACCGAGGCCGGCAAGGTCGTTGAGAAGCACGGCGTGAAGATCGTCGGCTACACCAACACCCCGTCGCGCCTGGCCGGTGACGCCAGCACGCTGTTCGCCAAGAACCTGCTGAACTTCCTCACGCTCATGATCGACAAAGAGACCAAGAGCGTGAAAATCGACTGGGAAGACGACCTCGTGAAGGGTTCGCTGGTGACCCGCGATGGTGCCGTCGTTCACCCGATGCTCGCCAACGCCGGCTGACGGAAAGGAGAACTTTATGGACACCCAATCCGTGACCGAGGCCGCCAAGGCCCTGGCAGACAAGGCCGGTGAACTGGCCACCAACGCGCAGATCCTGGCCAACCAGGCCGCCGGCATGGCGGCCGAGGCCGCTCCCGCCGCCGCGGCCGGCGGCAACGAGTTCTGGTTCCTGCTGACCGTGTTTGTGCTGGCCGTTTTCCTCGGCTTCTACGTGGTCTGGAGCGTCACGCCGGCGCTGCACTCCCCGCTGATGGGCGTGACCAACGCCATTTCCTCGGTGATCATCGTCGGCGCCCTGATCGCTGCCGGCCCCGAAGGCTTTTCCGGTTCCAAGGTGCTCGGCTTCTTCGCCGTGTTGCTGGCCTCGGTGAACATCTTCGGTGGTTTCATCGTCACGCAGCGCATGCTTCAGATGTTCAAAAAGAAGCAGAAGTAAGGGGAGCCCGCACACATGACCGCGACCGGATTCACGATGGCGGCGTATATCGTCGCCGCCGTCTGCTTCATCCTCGCGCTGCGCGGACTCTCCCACCCGGAGACTTCGCGGCGCGGTAACATCCTCGGCATGGTCGGCATGGCCATCGCCATCGTCACCACCCTGGTGGCCCCGGTGGTCCAGTCCTACGTCTGGATCGTCCTGGCCATCGTCATCGGCGGCGCCATCGGCACCGTGATCGCCCTCAAGGTGGTCATGACCGCGCTGCCGCAGCTCGTCGCCGCCTTCCACTCGCTGGTCGGCATGGCCGCCGTGCTGGTCGCCACCGCCGCCCTGCTGTCGCCGGAAAGCTATGGCATCGGCAGCGTCGGCAGCATCTTCCCCGGCTCGCTGATCGAAATGAGCCTGGGCACCGCCATCGGCGCCATCACGTTCTCCGGCTCGCTGATCGCCTTCGGCAAGCTGCAGGGCCTGGTCAGCGGCAAGCCGCTGTCGTTCCCGATGCAGCACCCGATCAACCTGGGCCTCGGCATCCTGATGATCGTCCTGATCGTCTGGTTCGCCGCGACCGAGAGCTACACCGCCTACTTCCTGCTGATGGCCCTGGCGTTCATCCTGGGCTTCACCCTGATCCTGCCGATCGGTGGCGCCGACATGCCGGTCGTCATCTCCATGCTCAACTCCTACTCGGGCTGGGCCGCGGCCGGTATCGGCTTCACGCTGGGCAACACCCTGCTGATCGTCGCCGGTGCGCTGGTCGGTTCGTCGGGCGCCATCCTGTCCTACATCATGTGCAAGGGCATGAACCGCTCGTTCATCTCGGTGATCGCCGGTGGCTTCGGTGGCGACAGCGCCGCTGCGGCGGCGGGTGGCCCCGGTGGCGGCGGCAACGTCAAGTCCGGCTCGGCCGACGATGCGGCCTTCATCATGAAGAACGCGTCCAAGGTCATCATCGTGCCCGGTTACGGCATGGCCGTCGCCCAGGCCCAGCACGCCCTGCGTGAAATGGCCGACCTGCTCAAGGCCGAGGGTGTGGAGGTCAAGTACGCCATCCATCCCGTCGCCGGCCGCATGCCCGGCCACATGAACGTGCTGCTGGCCGAAGCCAACGTGCCGTATGACGAGGTGTTCGAACTCGAAGACATCAACAACGAGTTCGCCACCGCCGACGTCGCCTACGTCATCGGCGCCAACGACGTCACCAACCCGGCCGCCAAGACCGACCCGACCAGCCCGATCTACGGCATGCCCATCCTGGATGTGGAAAAGGCCAAGACCGTGCTGTTCATCAAGCGCTCCATGGCGTCCGGCTATGCCGGCGTGGATAACGAACTGTTCTTCCGCGACAACACCATGATGCTGTTCGGCGACGCCAAGAAGATGACCGAGGAAATCAACCAGGGCCTCTAAGGCTCCCGGTTCTTCGGTTAAAGAAAAGAGGGCGGGTCCTGCGGGGCCCGCCCTTTTTCCTTGTCCAGAGCGAAGAGGTGGGCTCTGCCCACGCCCGCCAAGGGGCGCGGCCCCTTGGATCCCTTTAACAGGTCGCGGAGAATCCTTTCCAGAAACTCGTGACCGTCGCACCCGCGCAGGCGGGTGCCCAGGGGCCGCCAAGAAAATCGTTTGCCGTCAATTCCTTTGCAAGGCTGATGGGACTTTCTCCGCGGCCCTGGGTTCCCGCCTGCGCGGCAACGACGAGCTTTTGGTGTTAAAGCGGTTTGCCTTTGATGTGAACCACCGCCTGTGCTCATGCATCTTGGGCTGCCGCCCAAACCCGCTTGGGGCAGGCCCCAAACCCCTTTTTCTTCTTCAAGAAATAAGGGAGGTCTGGAGCGTAGCTCCAGGCTGGCGGCAGCCATCCGCGACAGCGGACCACTGCGTCAAGTTAAACGCAAACCGCTTTAGCCTGCGAGACCCCTTCATTTGCGCCGCAGGCATACATACCCACGGCACAATGCGTTGCGCGCGGCTTGTAATAAACGGGGTTTGGGGCCAATGGCCCCAACGGGGACCGGGGCTGGCCCCGGCTTCATTTTTCCGCCTTCACTTCATCGGCATAGGCATCGGCAACGGCATCAGGCTCATCCCCGGCCGGCCGCCTCGACGTTCGGCGGGAAAGTGTTCGGCCAGATAGTCGAGGATTTCCTCGCGCGTTTCATCGGGCAGTTCGGGCATGCCCTGCTTTTCGACCATCCAGGTCAGGGTGCGGTCCCAGGCGGTGCGGGTCATGCCCTGTTGCACGATGATGCGGGTCGAGTGGCAGGCCGTGCAGGTGCCGAACACGAGGTCGCGCCCTTCGCCCTCGGGCAGGCCGCCAAAGGGGTCCTCCTGGGCCTGGAGGGGCAGGGCGGCCCCCATCAGGCCCAGGCTCAACAGCAGTACCGGAACCCGCCTCGTCATGCCTGAACCATCAGGGCGATGCGGTGCATGGCGTTGTTCAGGTAGCCGCGCGGGTTCCAGTTGACGGTGAACGGCTGCAGGACGCCGGCGTCGTCGGTCGCCCGCACCCAGACCTCGTAGTAGCCGTGGGTGGGGAAGGTCAGGGCTGCCCGCCAGCGTTGCCACGAGTAGGGGTTGGGCGGCGGGTCGAGTTGCGCCGGCGTCCAGGTGGCCCCGAAGTCGGTGGTCACGTCGACCGCCTTGACCGCCCGGTCGCCGGCCCACGCATGGCCGCGCACTTCCACGCCGCGATGCCCGGCGGGCAGGGTGAGGCCGCTTTCCGGATAGGTGATCAGCGACTTCACCGGCATCGATTCGATGATCTTGAAGTCCTCGGCCGGCACCTCGGCGCCCGGCTGGACCGGGTACTTGGGCACGCGGTAGGACATGCCGCCCATCTTCGCGCCATCGTGCACGGAGTCCCGCAACTGGATGCGGGTCAGCCACTTCTGCGACACCGACCCGGGCCAGCCGGGGGCCAGGATGCGCAGCGGCGCGCCGTTCTGGGGGTGGAGGTCCTGGCCGTTCATGGCAAAGACCAGCAGGGTGTTCTCGTCGCGTGCCTTCCAGATCGGCATGCCGCGCGAGATGGCCTCCTTGTCGGCGTCGCCCGACAAGTGGCTGTCGGCGCCGTAGTGGCCGGTGTAGATGGCGCCCGGTTTGACCCCGGCGGCGTCGAGCACGTCGCGCAGGCGCACCCCGGTCCATTCGGCGTTGCCGACCGCGCCCACGGTCCACTGGTTGCCCGAGGCTGGCGGGTTGAAGGCGGCCCGGCCGTTGCCGCCGCATTCCAGTTGCAGGCGGCGGGTGACCACCTCAAAGCGATTGCGGAGGTCGTCGATGGACAGGTCCATGGACTGGTTGACCTCGCCGTCGATCTTGACGGTCCAGCCGTCGGCGCTGGTTTTTTCGGGCGGCACGCCGTTGTTGCGGATGAAGAACCGCTCGATCGGGGTGATGTCGGGATCAAGCAGGTGGGCCGGAGTCTCGGCGTTCAGGGGGCGGTCGTTGAGGACCGTCAGGCCGTCCTTGCCGGACAGGGTGAAAGGCTTGCTTTCCTCGGCCAGGGCGGCCGGGATGAGGCCGCTCGGCATGGAGCGGTGGAAGGGGATGGCGCCGCCGACCACGGCCCCCATGGCGGCCAGGCCCGCACCGCGCAGGAAGCCTCGCCGGCTGGCGCCGCTTTCACGCCCGAACACCAGCCGATCGGCGCGTTCGGGGTCGTCCTCATAGAGCTCGCAGAGTCCGCGTTCCTTTTTCATGGATGTCCTCCCAGGACGGTGCCCGCCTTTGATGGCAGGGCTGTTGGCCGAGGGCCGCCGCGCGCGGTGGTCCAGACTCCAACATGCGCCCTTGGGGTGGGGAGGTTCCATACGCCGTCCGGTCAGGATCGCCCTATTCCTTACGGCAGGGATGCGCCTTATTTCGGACAGCCTGAAGCACGCCGCGGAACGGGTCCGTGGCGTGCCTAGGGCAACGGGCTAATCCAAAAGCAGGGGGCTACTAGAAGCCCTCGCGCTCCAGGCGCTTCCGCTCCAGCTTGCGGGCGCGGCGCACGGCCTCGGCCTTTTCGCGAGCCCTCTTTTCAGACGGCTTCTCAAAGCTGCGACGCAGCTTCATTTCGCGGAAGATTCCCTCGCGCTGCATCTTCTTTTTGAGCGCCTTGAGAGCCTGGTCGACATTGTTGTCACGAACGAGAACCTGCACTTGGTTCAGCTCCTTTCCGTATTTTGCCCGTGTTGCCCAGCGGGGCCACGCCGCGTGATCGTTCACGCCGCAAATTCATCGAGAGACCCTTGTCTGCCCTGGCGAAACGACATGCCACGACAGGGGGCCGTCCTGTGGATGGGTGCTTTAGCACAGTCCCCACGCCTTGGGAAACCAAAATAGGCCCGATGCCTCCTGATTTCCCGCCTTGCCCCGCTTTACGGTGCCGCTGCGACTCTTCATAGTGTGCCCATGGCTATACTGAAAATCGCCCGAATGGGCCACCCGGTGTTGCGGCAGACAGCCGTTCCGGTGACGGACCCGACGGACCCAGACATTGCGCGCCTTGTCGCGGACATGCTCGACACCCTGGAGGATGCCGGGGGAGTGGGCCTTGCCGCGCCCCAGGTGCACGTGCCGCTGCGCGTGGTCATCTTCTACGTGCCGGCGGCCCGCACCGAGGGCGAGGCCGGGGACGAGGGGGTTCCCATGACCGCCCTCATCAACCCCGAGATCGAGGTCATCGACCCCACGCCGGTCGAGCGCGTCGAGGCCTGCCTGTCCCTTCCGGATCTGGCCGGCCGGGTGCCGCGCGCCAGCCGCATCCGCTATCGCGGCGTCGGCCTGGACGGCCAGCCGTTCGAGCGGGAGGCCGCCGGCTTCCACGCACGGGTGGTGCAACACGAATGCGACCATCTCGATGGTACGCTCTATCCCATGCGCATGACCGACCTGAGCACGTTCGGCTTCGTCGAAGAATTGCGCAAGCCGTCAACCGAGGATGCCTGAGAATGACCGAAACCACCCTGGATGACGTGCGCGACCGCCTGATCCTCGCGGCCCTGGACCACATCCCCTTCGACGGCTGGAGCATGAAGGCGCTACGCCATGCGGCCGAGGACGTCGGCCTGGACGCCAATGCGCCCGAACGCGCCTTCCCGCACGGGGTGAGCAGCGCGGTGGACCATTTCACGGCGCTGGCCGACCGCCTGATGATGGCCGACCTCGCGGAACGCAACCTCGACAACCTGCCGCCCCAGGCCCGCATCGAGGAGGCCGTGCGCGTCCGCCTGGACCGCTGGGCTCCGCACCAGGAAGCCGTCCGCCGCGCCCTGACCGTCTACAGCCTGCCGCAGAACCTGGGCAGCGCCGCGCGCGCGACGTGGCACACGGTGGACCTGATCTGGAAGGCGGCCGGTGACAGGTCGACCGACTTCAATTGGTACACCAAGCGCGCCTCCCTGGCGGCGGTCTACTCGGCGACCATGCTGTATTGGCTGGATGACCAGTCCGAGGGCAACGAGGCGACCTGGGACTTCCTGCGCCGCCGCATGGACGACGTGGTGGCCGGTATCAAGATGCGCCGCAACGCCCAGGCGCGCGTGATGAAGGCTGTCGAGAACCTGCCCAACCCCCTCAAGCTGCTGCCCCGCCGGCCCGGCCGCAAACGCCGGGCGTGAGGGCGGGGTAAGAAAGGACGGGCTCTGCCCGCGCCCGCAAGGGGCCGGGGCCCCTTGACCCCATGAATGGGACACCTCCCTTGCGCCGTAGGCAAGGTCGAATGCGCTGCGCGCGGCCCTTTCTCGACGCCAAGTCATGAGGTCCAGGAGGCCGCGCCTTCTGGCGGGTGCGGGCAGAGCCCGCGTCTTCCTCAAACTCGCCTCAGGCCTCCGTCAGAAGCCGCACGAAGGCTGCCCCGGCGTGCTCCAACGGGCCGGAGTTGTCGATGTGGACCAGGGCCGGGTGCGCCACGCGGAAGGCGGCGGCGCGGCTTAGGCGTTCCTCGATCTCGGCAGCGGATTCGCGCCCGCGACGCTCCAGGCGGGCGCGCAGCACCGCCGGATCGACGACCACGGCGACCGGAATGATGTCGGGGAAGCGTTCGGCGGCGGTGGGCAGCCATTCGCGCGACCCGTTGACGACCACGCTCAGGCCGTTCTGGCGCCACGCCTCCACCTCGACGCCGATGCCGTAGCGGTGGCCGTGGCTGTCCCACGCCATGCAGAAACAGCCGTGGGCGGCCCGCACGGCGAACTCGTCGTGGCTGAGCGCGACGTGGTTCTCGCCCCCGGCATTGCCGGCGCGGGTGATGTAGCGATGGGCGAAGGCGACCGGTGCATCGGCCGGAAGATGGCTCCTGGCGTGGGCCAGTAGCGAGTCCTTGCCGGCCCCGGACGGCCCCATCACGTAAAACAGGCGGCCAGTGGTGCGCATGGGGCGGGATCCGGAGCAATGGACGGTCGCGCAGTGTGGCCCGAGCGGCGCTTTGGGGCAAGTCTCAGAAGTCCCTTCCGGTGCTGTCCTGGGCGCACCGGACGTCACCCCCACCCATACTCGCTGAACAGAACGGGGCCCCGATGCCTGCGGAGCCGGGGGCGCGGGGGGGACGGGGACGGGGACCGGGACCGCGACTGGCGCGTCAGGCGGGCGATCATGCGCCTCAGCAAGGCGACCAGGCGCGTGCGGGCGCGTTGAGGCGCGGCGGGTGGAGGGCGGTAGGGGACGGTCAAGCGGACGACGACGGCGGTCATGTTAGCAATCCTTTTGCACGACGGGGAACGTCATGGAGCGTAAGGACCATTGCCGCCGCCGTTCAAACGATGCTTTCTAGGCGAGGGGTTGAGAATATCTGTGTCTCGGGGGACCTGATGATCCGTAAATTGCCACCGCTCAATGCGCTCAGGGCGTTTGAGGCGGCAGCGCGCCTGGGCAGCTTCGTCGCTGCCGCAGAGGAACTGGCCGTCACGCCGGCCGCCATCAGCCATCAGGTCAAGGGGCTTGAGGAGACGCTCGGAGTCGCCCTGTTCCGGCGCAGCCACCGCGCCGTGACGCTGACCCGCGAGGGGCGCCGGCTGCTGCCCGGCCTGAGCGACGGGTTCGACCAGATCCAGGCGGCGGTGGCCGCCGTGCGGCCGGCTGTGCGCGGCGGCCCCATCGTGGTCAGTTGCGGCCCCTCCTTCGCCACCAAGTGGCTGGTGCCGCGGCTCGAGGCTTTCATGGCGCACCATCCCGAATACACCGTGCGTGTGGAGGCCGAAGCCCGCCTGGTCGACCTGTTGGCCGAGGAGGTGGATGTCGCCGTGCGGCTGACCGACACGCCCCCAGGTCCGGACCTGATCGCCGAGCCGCTGTTCGGCGAGCGTCTGTTTCCGGTGTGCGCGCCTCGCCTGCGGACGGGCCTGCGGCGGGCGTCCGAACTGGCCCTGCACACCCTGATCCACGACGACCTGATCGAGAAGCTTCCCAGGGCCGGCAACTGGGCCGACTGGCTGGAGGCTGCCGGCCTGGCCGGGCTGCAGCCCAAGCGCTCGGTCCACTACAGCTTCACGACCCTGGCCCTGGAGTCGGCCATGCGGGGGCAGGGCGTGGCCATGGGGCGGTCATCGCTGGTCTGTGGTGAATTGCAGGCGGGATCTTTGGTCAAGCTGTTCGACGTCACCGTGCCCAGCGGGCTGAAGTACGTCATCCTGCACCCCCAGGGCCGCCCCGAGCACCCCGGCGCCACCGCCCTGCGCGCGTGGCTGTCCCGGGAGGCGGAGGCCTTCCGCGCCCAATGGCCCGATTTGGTGATCTAACAGGCTGCGGCACAACGCACCTGTAAGTTCGCCGTTTCCGCGCGGGAGCTTGTGAAGAAATTGGCGAACCTGTCGAGGTTTCCACCTTCGCCAACAAAAAGCTCCGTCGCACCCGCGCAGGCGGGTGCCCAGGGGCCACAAAGAAAATCGTTCATCATTAAAGCGGTTTGCCTTTGATGTGAACCACCGCCTGTGCTCATGCATCTTGGGCTGCCGCCCAAACCCGCTTGGGGCAGGCCCCAAACCCCTTTTCTTCTTCAAGAAATAAGGGAGGTCTGGAGCGTAGCTCCAGGCCGGCGGCAGCCATCCGCGACAGCGGACCACTGCGTCAAGTTAAACGCAAACCGCTTTAGGCTGGCGTCTGGAGCGGCATCGCGGCCTCACTCCACCCGGTCCACGCCCTTCCGGCGGTTGCGGAGCTTCAAGGTCAGGATGGCGCCGGACAGCACCAGGCTGATGGCGTTGAAGATGAGGATCGGCAGGCTGCCGATCATCAGGCCGTAGGCTATCCACAGGGAAAAGCCGGTCACCGTCACCATGTACATCTTCTTGGAGATGGCCTCGGTGTCGTTCAGGCGCCATGCCTTGATCAGCTGCGGCATGAAGCTGGTGACGGTGCAAAGTCCGGCGATGGTGCCGATGATGCCGGCCAGTGATGTTCCCATGGATGTCCTCTCCACCGTTCCTTCCCGTGTCCAACGGTTGGGAAGGGCAAGCGGACCGCGCTGGAACGCTGTTCTACTGGGCGGGGTGGGACACCACCAGCGGGTGGTCTTCGGCGAAGGTGTCCTTGGGGGTGACCATCGGCTGCGTCCACTTGATGCGGCGCACCGTGCCGATTTCGACCAGGCCGTCCTTGAGGAGGACCTGGGCGCGGTCGCGGTCGGCGCTGAGGGCGCGGGCGGCATGGGTGAAGGCGGTGTCCAGTTCGCGGGCCTGGGGCGGGCAGAGCTGGACCGAGTGGCTTTCACCGTCCTTGGTCACCAGGACGATGCCGCCGCCGCGATCCTGAAGCTGGTCGCCGGGGCCGACTTCGTGCTGGACGTAGACGAGGTCCCACAGACGGTGACCGGTGCCCTTGGGCTCGTCGGGCCGGGGTGCCATGTTGCCGTCGACGTATACTGAACTCGGCCGGCGGCCAATGACCCGGAAAACCGTAAACGGCTGAGTCACGTTGAGCGCCGGGTGCGCTGTGGTCTGCGCCCCCATCGAACGGCCTCCCTTTGTTTGTCCATCTCTTGTTAGATGGGGGCGGGGAGGCCGTTAAACAAGGTTGGCGTCAGGACGCCTTGCGACGGAAGCCGGGAGCGCCCTGGCCGGTGCGGTTGCCGCCCGGCTTTGCCGTCTGCTTTCCAGCGGGGCGCGCGGCCGGCTTTCCGGCGGATGCACCGGGCTTGGCGCCACTGCGCGGCGCGCCGGCCCCAGCACCGGCCTTAGCGTGGGCTCCATGGGAGGACGGGCGGTTGCCGCTCGGCTTCACCGGGGCGCCGGCGCGGGGCGGACCCTGCCGCTGGCCGCCGCCACGGACCGGCGGCTTGGGCATGCGCTCGGCGGTGTGGTAGATGTGCGCCGTGGTCGAGCAGTGGAAGGCGTGGTCGTCATCGACCGGCACCGGCTGCCGAATGGTCTTCTCGATGTCCTTGAGGTAGGACAGGTCATCGCCGACGCACAGCGACACGGCCACGCCGGTCGCCCCGGCGCGCGCGGTGCGGCCGATGCGGTGGACGTAGCTTTCCGGCTCGTTGGGCAGGTCGAAGTTGATGACGTGGGTGATGCCGTCAACGTCGATGCCGCGCGCCGCGATGTCGGTGGCGACCAGGGCGCGCAGCGACCCGGACTTGAAGGCGTCCAGCGCCTTCATGCGGGCGGTCTGCGACTTGTTGCCGTGGATGGCTTCGGTCTGCAGGCCACGCTTGGCCATCTGTTCGCTCAGGCGGTTGGCGCCGTGCTTGGTGCGCGTGAACACGATGGCGCGGCCGACGTCCGGGGCGCTCAGCAGGTCATACAGCAGGTCCTGCTTGTTGGCGGCCGACACGAACAGCACCTTCTGGGCGATGCGCTCGACGGTGGACGACACGGGGGTCACCTCGACCCGCTTGTAGTCCTTGAGCAGGCGATCGATCAGGCCGACGACGTCGGTCGGCAGGGTGGCCGTGAACAGCAGGGTCTGCCGCTTTTCGGGGATCTGCGCGATGATCTTCTTCACGGCATGGATGAAGCCCATGTCGAGCATGCGGTCGGCTTCGTCCAGGACGAAGAACTCGACACTGCCGAGCTTCAGGTGGCCCTGCTGCATCAGGTCGACGGCGCGGCCCGGCGTGGCAACCAGGATGTCCACGCCACGGCGCAGCGCGGCGATCTGCGGGTTGGCGCCGACGCCGCCATGGATGACGGCGTGGCTCAGCGGCAGGTGACGGCCATAGGTGGCGAAGCTTTCCGACACCTGGTGCGCGAGTTCGCGGGTCGGCGTCAGGATGAGGGCGCGCACCTGGCCCGGACCGGCGCGCTTGCCGGTCGATAGGCGCTGCAGCATGGGCAGGGAGAAGGCGGCGGTCTTGCCGGTGCCGGTCTGTGCGACGCCGAGAACGTCACGGCCTTCGAGCACGAAGGGGATGGCCTGCGCCTGGATCGGGGTGGGGGCCGTGTAGCCCTCCTGGGTGATCGCGCGCGTCAGCACCTCGATCAGGCCCATGTCTTCAAACTTGGTCATTCAGGTCTTTCAAATCGCGCGCGCGCCGCCGGAACTTATGGCCGGGGCGCGGGAGCGGGGGGAAACATATGGAAAAAGGAAAAAAGCAAAATGCTGAAATATATATCTTCAGATGAGGAACGGGCCGCCGAAGCGGCCCGTTTTACTCGGTATGCTTAGAGGACCTTGAGGTCGGCAGCAGCGGTCTTGCCGTTGCGGCCCTGCTCGAGGTTGTACTCAACCTTCTGGCCTTCATCGAGGCCGTTCAGGCCGGCGCGCTCGACGGCAGAAATGTGCACGAACACGTCAGCGCCGCCCTGGTCGGGGGTGATGAAGCCGTAGCCCTTGGTCGAGTTGAACCACTTAACGGTGCCAGTGGACATGGTAGTCTCCTTTGTCTGGCGTAGCGAACCGCCCTATTGCGGAACGCATCGATATCACCTGAGGGAGACGTCCAAGTCCGGCACCCGTTACCGGGAACCATGTTGGGATAACTGCCCACACGTATTCGACCCCCGCAAAATGGTTCAACGCGGCGGCCATGTCAAGATGGTCCGTCTTCAGGCGCCTGTAATCGACTCCTGCTCAACGGCCGAGTCGTTTGCCGGGTTCTGCGACTCCGTCGAAGGGCTGTCGTCGTCCTCCGGGCGGGCCGGATTGCCCGGGGCGGTTTCCCACCCCAGGGTCGGCAGAGTGATGATTCGCTTGCCATAAAGGTCATCGCGGATGGTCAGCAGGCCGCGGTCTTCCATGTAGCTGAGCAGCCCCCGGGCGCGCCTGGGCGACCGGCTGCCGCGGGCCCGTGCGATGGCCGCATCGGACGGGCAGGGCTGGCCCTGGAGCGCGGCGCGGGCGATCAGCAGGAACATCGCCTGCAGTTCCTCGGGCAGGTCGCCGGCCACGCTGACGGCCTGTTCCCATTCCGGGCTGTCGGCCATCTGCGGCGCCGCGCCGGCCCGCGCGATGGCCAGCCGGCGGCGAAACCGCGCCAGATCCAGGCCCCGGCCGCTGACCCCATGGCCCCGGCAGCGCACCAGGAAGTCTTGATACAGCACGGCGACGGAGCGGAAGGCGGCGTCGGGGTCGGCCAGCACCTCGCGCAGGACCATGTCATAGACCGGGCCGGAGTCCGTCGTCGGCCGGGCCACCGTCGCCGTCTCGCGCTGCTCGGCGGCGTGCTCCGACTCCTCAAGCGAATGCAGGACGTCGGCCGTGGATGGCGGGCGGGGGCGCGGCGGCGGGCGGACCATGGGCGGCGCCTCGTCCACCTTCATGATGAGCTCGCGCGCGTCGGCCGGCGCCGTTTCCGGCAGCGGCATCAGCTTGGGGCTGTTGGCGCGCGGCGAGGTCTTGACGTCGCCGATGCGGATTTTCAGCGGCCGGCGGGACACCGCCGGACCCAGGGCGATGAAGTGGCCGCGTTCCAGGTCGCGGAACATTTCGGCCTGACGGCGTTCCATGCCCAGCAGGTCGGCGGCGCGCGCCATGTCGATGTCGAGGAACGTGCGGCCCATGAGGAAGTTGGACGCCTCGGCGGCGACGTTCTTGGCCAGCTTGGCCAGCCGCTGGGTGGCGATCACCCCGGCAAGGCCACGTTTGCGGCCTCGGCACATCAGGTTGGTCATGGCGCCCAGCGAGGCCTTGCGGGCATCGTCCGAAACCTCGCCGCCCACGGCGGGGGCGAACAATTGCGCCTCGTCGACCACCACCAGCATGGGATACCAGTGGTCGCGGTCGGCGTCGAACATGCCGCCCAGGAAGGCGGCGGCGTGGCGCATCTGCCGTTCGGCCTCCAGGTTTTCCAGGTTGAGCACGACCGACACCCGGTGTTCGCGCACCCGCGATCCGATCTGCTGAAGGGCTGCTTCGGGATGGTCGGCGGCGTCCACCACCACATGGCCGAATTCCTCGGCCAGGGTCACGAAATCACCTTCGGGATCGACGACCGCCTGCTGTACCCACGGGGCGCTCTGCTCCAGCAGGCGGCGCAGCAGGTGCGACTTGCCCGACCCGGAGTTGCCCTGCACCAACAGACGCGTGGCGAGCAGCTCCTCAAGATCAAATGCCCCCGACGTGCCGCCGGAAGCCGATCCCATGTCGATGCTGACCTTCATACGCTCTGTCCAAACCTACCGCTTTCAGGAGGGCCCGACTCTCGACAGGGCGGCGCGCAAGTCAAGCCCCTTCGGTCAGGACCCGCAGCCACTGCACCATCATGTCGGCCATGACGTCGTCCGCGAGCCCGTCGCCGTGCATGCCCTGCCAGGTCTGGAACCGCACGGACAGGCCGACGGCGGCACGCAGTTTCCGATGCGCCGCCGGTTCGGGCGTCCAGGCCGTGACCAGCCCGTCGCGCACCGTGGCGAGATAGGTTTCCACTCCGGCCATGGGCTCGCGCAGGGCAGGGGTATGGTCGAGATCGCGGTACGACACCTCCCACATCCGCTCGGTGGCGCGATAGTAGGTATAGAGCGTCGCAAGCGCCGTCCGGGCGCGCTCCAGCGGCGCCGCGATGTCCATCCAGGCAGCGGGATCAGGCGGCGGGTGCAGGTCCAGCCAGTGCGACGTGCAGGCGTGGAACAGCGCGACGTCGTCGGGAAAATGCCGATAGACGGTCAGCCGCTGCACGCCGGCACGGGCGGCAATGGCCGAGATCGTCGCCTTGCTGGGGCCGAGTTCCTCGTGCAGGGCCATCGCCGCGTCGACAATGCGCCGCCGCGTCTCGTCCTGCTGCTCGGCCCGCTTGCGGGGGGTGTAGGTGCGCTTCGTCATTTGAGTGATCGTAGGTGTTCAATGAAATGTTGACAAGGGGGCATCGCCGGCCCTAGTCTCGCTTTCGGTAAACGTCACTGTTCACTGAAAATGAGGAAGCTGACGATGACCCTCCCCCACATGCACTCCCCCCGCCCGGCGGCCGAAGGCGTGACGCTGCTGTCGGGCGATCTTCCCTTGCCCGGCCTGGGCATCCTGCCGGTCAACGCGTTCGTGCTGCACGGCCCCCGCCCGATGCTGGTCGATACCGGGTTGGGCGGACTGGGCGCGGATTTCATGGCGGCTCTGGCAAGCGTGATCGACCCGGCCGATCTGGCCTATGTGTGGATCACCCACACCGACGCGGATCACCTGGGCAGCCTCGACGCCGTGCTGGACGCCGCGCCGAACGCCCGGCTGGTCACGACGTACCTCGGCATGGGCAAGATGTCCTTGATGGGACGGCCGGTGGACCGGGCGTACCTGCTCAATCCCGGACAAACGCTGGACCTCGGCGACCGGGCGGTGACCGCCGTGGCGCCGCCGTGCTTCGATGCACCCGAGACGACCGGCCTGTTCGACCCGCGCGGCGGCATCCTGTTCAGCGCCGATGCCTTCGGCTGCCCGGTGGCGGCCCCGGCGGAGACGGCGGCGGATATTCCGCCTGAAGACCTGCGGGCCGGGATGCAGGTGTGGGCGCAGGTCGATGCGCCGTGGCTGGGCATGACCGACGGAGCGGCCTTTGCGGCGCGCCTGGACGCGGTGCGCCGGCTGGCTCCGCGCACCATCCTCGGGTCGCACCTGCCGCCGGCCCACGGCATGACCGATACTCTGCTCGGCACTCTGGCCGAGGCCCGCAGGGCGCCGCCCTTCATCGGACCTGATCAGGCCGCCCTTGAGTCCATGATGGCGGCGGCCTGATCGGCCTCACTGGGGCGCCAGGGCCAGATCCTGGCGCCCTTCCCACACCGCGCTCAGGCGGTGGTCCCGGCCGCAGGTGGCGCGGTAGAACGTGTAGCGGATGGGATTGCGGCGGGCGTAGTCCTGGTGATAGCCCTCCGCCTCCCAGAACTGCGGGGCGCGTTCGATGCGCGTGGCGACGGGCTCGCCCAGAACCTCGGAGACCTGTTCGATGGACGCCTCGGCCAGCCGGTACTGCTCCTCGCTCTGCGGGAACAGGGCCGACCGGTACTGCGGCCCGCGATCACAGAACTGGCCCCCGCCGTCCAGGGGATCGACGTTGCGCCAGAAGGTTTCCAGAAGCTCGGCATAGGCGACCTTGGTGGGGTCGTACTCCACCCGCACGGCTTCGGCATGGCCGGTCGCGCCGGAAGACACCTGCTCATAGGTGACGTTAGGCTCGGCCCCGCCGGCATAGCCCGAGGTGGTGGAGACCACGCCGTCGATCTTGTCGAACGGCGGCTCCATGCACCAGAAACAGCCGCCAGCGAAGATGGCGGTTTCGAGTGGCTTGTCCTGGGCCATGGCCGGCCCGGTCAGCAGGCCAAGGGCAAGGGCGGCTGTGGCAAGACGTTTCATGGCAAGATCCTCACAGCAAGGGACCCTGTTACTGTGGGACGGGACCGGGCGTGGCGCGAATCACGTCTGCGTGACGGCCAGCAGGTGGTCCACCAGTGCCCGCGCGGCCGGCGACAGCGGGCGCCCGGCCGGCCAGACCAGGAACCACTGGCGGCGAATGGGAAAGCCCTCGACCGGCAGCTCGACCAGCCCCGGTGCGCCCTCCACGGCGTGGCGCGACAGCACGCCCAGGCCCAGGCCGCCCAGGATGCCCTGCTTGATGGCCTCGTTGCTGCCCAGTTCCATGCGCAGGTTCAGGGGCAGCCCGGCTTCGCGGAACACGCGTTCGGCCGCGGTGCGGGTGCCTGACCCGGCCTCGCGCAACAGGAACGGCTCGGCCGCCAGGGTGTCGAGGGACAGCGGCGTCGGCCCGGCCAGCCGATGCCCGGCCGGGGCCACCACGACCAGCGGGTTTTCCAGGAACGGCCGGGCCACGGCGTCGGCATCGTCGGTCGGCTGGCCGAAAACGTGCAGGTCGTCGGTCCCGGCCCGCAGGCGTTCCAGGATGCGTTCGCGGTTGCCGACCTCCAGTGCCACCTCGATGCCCGGATAGAGGTTGCAGAAGGGCCCCAGCAGGCGCGGCAGGAAATACTCGGCCGAGGTCACGGCGGACAGTCTCAGTCGCCCGCTGCGCAGGCCCTTGAGGTCGGCCACCGTTTGATCAAAGCGATCCAGACTGTCGAAGATCTCTCGCGACAGGCGGAGCAGTGCGTCTCCGGCGCCGGTCAGCACCAACCGGCGGCCGACCTGCTCGAACAGGGGAGCCCCGACGGTGTCGGCGACCTTGCGGATCTGCATGGAGATGGTCGGCTGGGTCAGGTGCATCGCCTCCGCCGCGCGCGAAAAGCTGCCGTGGCGGACGATGGCCTCGAAGATGCGGAGCTGATGGACGGTCGGGTGCTGCATTCATAGACCTTACTCTATGGAGGGAATTCGATAAATCGATTTCCGTCTATTTGCCGAGTGCGGCACACTGGACGTAACCGCTCCCAGAAGCCCCCCCCCAGAAGTACTGAGGAACCCGTCCATGACCGCGCTTCCCCTGTCGGACCAGTACCGCATCGCCCAGGAACCCTTCTACCGCGCCGTCGGCCAGGAGGTCGCCCAGTACGAGGCCGCCTACAACCGTCGCCTGCCGGTGATGCTCAAGGGCCCGACCGGCTGCGGCAAGTCGCGGTTCGTGGAGTACATGGCCTGGAAGCTCGGCCGGCCGCTGGTCACGGTGGCCTGCAACGAAGACATCACGGCCTCGGACCTGGTCGGGCGCTTCCTGCTCGATGCGCAGGGCACGCGCTGGCAGGACGGGCCGCTGACCATGGCCGCCCGCATGGGCGCCATCTGTTATCTGGACGAGGTTGTCGAGGCGCGCCAGGACACCGTCGTCGTCATCCATCCGCTGACCGACCACCGCCGGGTCCTGCCGCTCGACAAGAAGGGCGAACTGGTCAAGGTGCACGAGGATTTCCAGCTCGTGATCTCCTACAACCCCGGCTACCAGAGCCTGATGAAGGACCTCAAGCAGTCCACCAAGCAGCGCTTCACGGCGCTCGACTTCGACTATTCGGCACCCGCCGTGGAGGCCGAGATCGTGGCCCGCGAGTCCGGCCTGGACGTCAGCCTGTGCGCCCGTCTGGTCGATGTCGGGCAGCGCGCCCGCGCCCTCAAGGGCCATGGCCTGGACGAAGGCATCTCGACCCGTCTGCTGGTCTACGCCGCGCAGCTCATGGCCGACGGCATCGCCCCGGCCGATGCCGCGCAGATGGCCCTGGTCCGCCCGCTGACCGATGATGCGGACATCCGCGCCACCCTGACCCACGCCATCGACCTGGCCTTCGGCTGAGAGGGACCGCCCCATGAGCCTGGATGCGACCGCCGCCCGCGCGCGGCTGCGCTGTTCCGTGGCGCAGATCGATGACATCCTGCCCGATTGCCTGAGCGCGGCCGAACGCCTCATGTCGCCCGACGGTGTGGACGCCTGGCTTGACGCCGCGTCGGCCATCTGCGGCATGGGGCGGGGGACCGAACTGGTCCTGATGGTGCTGGAGGACCTGCCCGGCGTCGTCGCCAAAACCGACGAAACGGTGCCCCCCGACGTGGTGGAGATGGCGCACTGGCTGGCGCGGGCGCGCTGCGGCAAGGCGATCAATCCGTTCCTCCGCGCCCTGCCGGCCGTCGCCCGCCGGACCGGCAGCGCCGAGTCCCTGCGCGCCTGGATGGGCGTTGTCCGCAGGGTGGCCGAGGCTGCCGAATACCCTGATGACACGGCCGTCGCCCTGTTGTCGGCCACGCCCTTCGTCATCAACCAGATCAGCCTGGAAGGCTATGGCAACTGGGTCGATTTCGGGCTGCGCACCTGGAAGGGACAGCGCCACCGCTACCCGGACTACTTCGCCCTGCGCACCCCGGACGCCCACGCCGCCCTCCAGCGCGAGCGCCATGGCACCCTGTTCGTGGATCATGAGCGCCAGATCCGCCTTCTGCTGCGCGCCTTCTGGCAGACCGACGAGAAGTTCCGGCCGTACTCGCTGGCCTTCGACCACATCCGCAAGCCGACGCCGCACATCGACAAGCTGGGCTTTCATGTGCCCGATGTCCTGGAGGCGCGCGACGGCGTGTCCGGCATCGACCGCTACCGCGCGCTGGTCGCCCACATGGCGGCGCACCGGCGGTGGACCCGGCCGTATCTGGCCGACAACTTCAGCCCGTTCCAGCATCTGTCGGTCGAGACGTTCGAGGACAGCCGGGTCGAGGCGCTGGCCATGCGCCTGTATCCCGGCCTGCGCGGGTTGTTCCAGGCCCTCCATCCAATCCCGGTACAGGACGCCTGCCCGGAGGGCTGGTCGTGCCTGCGCCACCGGCTGGCCATGGTGTCGCGCGCAATCCTCGACCCCGACCATCCCTACACCGACCCGCTGACGATCGAGTACGCCGCCCGCTTCCATGCCGAGGACCTGACGGACCCGGACAGCAGCGTGCGCCTGGGCCGCGCCTTCCTGACCAAGATCATGGACAAGTCGTTGGGCCTGCCCAAGGTGTGGTTCGACGACACGGTGGTGGATTACCGCGACGACAACCGCTGGCTCTGGCACTTCCTGGAGGAAACCGACAGCGAAGAGGACTTCCACTCCGACCACGGCACCCCCGACGTGCCCGAGGACCAGCAGGCCGGCGACCTGCTGCCGCCGCAGCACTACCCGGAGTGGGATTTCGAGACGCGCACCGAACGGGCCGACTGGGTGACGGTGTACGAGGCCAACCAGCCGCTGGGTGACGCCGCCGACATCGACCGGCTGCTCGACCGCCACCGCGACCTCGCCAAGCAGATCAAGCGGCTGGTCGACCGCCTCAAGCCGCAGAACCGCAAGCGCATCCGTCACCAGAAGGACGGCGACGACCTCGACCTCGACCTCGTCATCCGGGCGATGATCGACGGGCGGGCAGGGGTATCGCCCGACGAGCGGGTGTACCAGAGCCATGTGCCCGACAGCCGCAACATCTCGGTCCTGCTGCTGCTCGACCTGTCGCAGTCGCTGAACGAAAAGACCCCGTCGGGCAGCACGCTGCTGCAACTCAGCCAGGAGGCGGTGAGCCTGCTGGGCTGGGCGGTCGAGGCCCTGGGCGATCCGTTCGCCATCGCCGGGTTCGCATCCGAGACCCGGCACAACGTGCGCTACACCCACCTCAAGCGGTTCGGCGAGCCGTGGGGGCCGGACCCCAAGGCGCGCATCGCCGCCATGGAGGCGGCGGCCTCGACCCGCATGGGGTCGGCCCTGCGCCACGCCGGGCGCTATCTGGCCGCCCAGAAGACGGAAAAGAAGCTGCTGCTGCTGCTGTCGGACGGCCGCCCGCACGATATCGACGTGGACAATCCCGATTACCTGAAGTGGGACACCCACGCCGCGGTCGGCGAACTGCAGGGGCAGGGCATCACTAGCTTCTGCATCACCCTGGACCGCGAGGCCGACAGCTACGTGTCCGACATCTTTGGGCAGGCCTACACCGTGGTCGATCAGGTCGAACGCCTGCCCGAAAAGCTGACCCGCCTGTTCATGGCGCTTACCAAGGGATAGGGACCGGGGGGATGAGCGCACTCCCTACGCTCCCTTGGGGGGGAGGGCACGCAGGGAGTATGATGGAGGGCTAAGACAAGGAGGGTATCATGGCAATCGCGATCAGCCTCCGTCAGTACCTGTCAGACCACCACATCCCCTATGACGTGCTCGTCCACGAGGCTACGGGCTCGGCCGGGCATGCCGCGGAAGTCGCCCACGTCTCGGGCGACAAGATGGCCAAGGCCGTCCTGTTGCGCGGCATGGAAGGCTACGTTATGGCGGTGGTTCCGGCGTCCCATCACCTGCACTTGGATCTGGTCAACGCCCAGGTCGGCGACGACCTTCGCCTGGCGACCGAGGACGAGATCGGCGAGCTGTTCGCCGACTGCGAACGCGGCGCCGTGCCGGCCTGTGCCGCCGCCTATGGCCTGAGGGCGGTGGTGGACGACACGCTCGACATCATGCCCGACGTCTACATGGAAGGCGGCGACCACCGCAGCCTGCTCCACCTGGACGCCGACGCGTTCCGCCGCATGGTGGGCAGTGCCCAGCGCGGACGGATCAGCGTTCACGACTGAAGGGAAGTGAAGGGAAGCGGGGAAACACAGAGGACACAGAGAAGTCACAGAGGGCACAGAGAGAGCGGAGCAAGCGCCGCAGGCAATGATCCCCCACAAGGGCTTGATGCGCCGCGCGCGGCGAACTTCTTCGCGGGTTTTAAAAAAAAAATGGGGTTTGGGGCCTGCCCCAAGCGGGCGCGGGCGGCAGCCCGCTCACCTCAGCCACCGGGCCGCCGCGCGTCCGGCCGCGCGTCCGGCCGCGAGGCCGGTGGCAAAGCACGCGGTCAGCAGGTAGCCCCCGGTCGGGGCTTCCCAGTCGAGCATCTCCCCGGCGCAGAACACGCCGGGGAGATCGCGTATCATGAGCCCGTCGTCCAGGGCCTCGAACGGCACGCCGCCGGCGCTGGAGATCGCCTCGGCGATGGGGCGGGGCGCGTTCAGGCGGAGCGGCAGGGCCTTGAGGGCGGCGGCGAGGCGGGACGGGCTTTCCAGCACCTCGGGGGCCAGGACCTCCCGCAGCAGGCCGGCCTTGACGCCTTCCAGGCCGAGCGTGCGCCGCAGATGGTTGGACAGCGAGCGCGCACCGCGCGGCTTCGACAGGTCGCCCGCCAGCCGGCCGGCATCGCGGCCCGGCATCAGGTCGAGCATCAGCGTGGCGTGGCCGTCCCGGGCGATGGCGTCACGCAAGGGGGCCGACAGCGCATAGACCCCGCCGCCCTCGATGCCGTTTTCGGTGACGACGAATTCGCCGGCCTTGGACTGCCCGCCGCAGGACAGCACCACAGGCTTGACCGGCTGGCCGGCGAAGCGCTCCCGGAAGTGGGGGCTCCAGGCCACGTCGAAGCCGCAGTTTGCCGGCCGGAAGGAGCGGACCTCCACCCCACGCGCTTGGAGCCACGGCACCCAGGCGGCGTCCGAGCCCAACTGCGGCCAACTCGCCCCGCCGAGGGCCAGGATGGTTGCGGCCGGGGGCAGCGTCACCACTCCGCCAGGAGTGTCGAATACCAGCGCGCCGGTGTCGTCCCAGCCCTGCCAGCGGTGGCGCACGTGGACGCGCACGCCTGCCGCCTTCAGCCGGCGCAGCCAGGCGCGGAGCAGGGGAGCGGCCTTGAAGTCGGTGGGGAACACGCGGCCGGACGACCCGACGAAGGTCTCCACGCCCAGCCCTTCGGCCCAGGCCCGCACGGCGGCATTGTCGAACGCCCGCACCAGGGGTTCGAGGACGGCGCGCCGGGCGCCGTAGCGGCCCAGGAACGGTTCGAGGTCTTCGGCATGGGTCAGGTTCATGCCGGACTTTCCGGCCATCAGAAACTTTCGGCCGACCGAGGGCATGGAGTCGTAGAGATCGACCGGGCACCCGGCCTCGGCCAGGGCCTGCGCCGCCATGAGGCCGGCGGGGCCGCCCCCGATCACGGCAACAGTGCGGGAGGCGGCGGCGGTCATTGCGCGCGCACGGCCTTCTGGACGGCGTCCTCGAGGGCCTGCAGGAAGCGCGAGCGGTCCTGCTTGCCGAAACTGGGGTTGTAGCCCTTGACCTCGCCGGTTTCGCGCAGGTGGGTCATCAGGTCGCGCATCGCCAGGGCCATGCCGATGCTTTCGGGCGTGAACGGCTTGCCCGTGTTGCCCAGCACCAGCGCGCCCTTTTCGATGCAGCGCGCGGCCAGGGGGATGTCGGGGGTGATGCAGATGTCGCCGGGGCCGATGTGCTCGGCGATCCAGTCGTCGGCCGCGTCGGAGCCCTGGGGCACCACCACGCGGTTGACCAGCGGCCCGTCGGTGCCGCGATGCCAACTGTTGCTGACCACATGGACGGCAAGGCGGTGGCGCTCGGCCACCCGGAGGACCTCGTCCTTCACCGGGCAGGCGTCGGCATCAACGTAGATTTCAGGCATGGATCACTCTGATTTGAAAAGCGAAACGGGGAGCAGCCATAGCCGCCCCCCGTCAAGACTAAACTGCCGTGCAAAAAGGCTCAGAGGGCCTTCAGGTTGATGGCAGCGTCCTTGCCCGACCGACCGGTCTCGATGTCGTAGGACAGCTTCTGGCCGTCCTGCAGATCGTTGAGACCCGCCTGCTCGACCGCAGAGATGTGCACGAACACATCGCCGCCGCCTTCATCGGGCGTGATGAAGCCGTAGCCTTTTGTGCCGTTGAACCATTTCACGGTACCCTTGGGCATACCAAATTCCTCCAGATAAACTAACGCCAAGTCATGTAGGCTGTCCTGGCCCCGGTTTCAAGGCGATTTTCCAAAAGAGGCATGTGGCGCGCCCCATGGAGGCGTGGTAGGCGTTCCTCCGCATTTGGAGAGGCAGAGGAAACATCATGCTCACCATTCAGCTTCTGGCTGGGTTCATCTTGTTGCTCGGTGGTGGCGAGGCGCTGGTAAAAGGGGCCGTCGGCGTGGCCGGGCGGCTGGGCGTGTCGCCCATGCTGATCGGCTTTCTGCTGGTCGGCTTCGGGACATCGACCCCTGAACTGGTGGCGAGTCTCAATGCCGCGCTGGCCGGGGCGCCGGGCATTGCGGTCGGCAACGTCGTCGGCTCCAACATCGCCAACATTCTGCTTATCCTCGGCGTCGCCGGCCTGATTTTCCCGATGGTCGTCAGCCGCGACGCCTTCATCCGCGACGGCGCCATGCTGGTGGTGGCGACGGTGCTGTTCGTCGGCGCCGCGCTGTTCGGGGTGATCGGCGTGCCGGCCGCGCTGGTGTTCCTGGCCGTCCTCGCGGCCTATTCCATCTACAGCTTCCGCACCGACCGCAAGGAGGTGTCGGCCGCCGCCGCACAGATGCACGCCGCCGAGGCCGACGACGTGGACCAGACCCCGCCGGTTCATCCGAACCTGTGGCTGTCCCTTCTGATGGCCGTGGGCGGCATCGCCGCGGTCATCTGGGGCGCCGACCTGCTGGTCGACGGCGCGATCGTGCTGGCCCGCGCGGCCGGCATGTCCGAAACCCTGATCGGGCTGACCCTGGTGGCGGTCGGCACGTCGCTGCCCGAACTGGTGACCTCGGTCATGGCGGCGATTCGCAAGCACGCCGACGTCGCGGTCGGCAACGTGGTCGGCAGCAACGTGTTCAACCTGCTGGGCATCATGGGCATCACGGCGCTGGTCAAGCCGATCCCCGTCGCGCCCGAGGTCCTGCGCCTGGACCTGTGGGTGATGAGCGGCGTTACCGCCCTGCTGCTGGTCTTCGCGGTCACGGGCTGGCGCCTGGTGCGCTGGGAGGCCGGCGTGCTGCTGGCCCTGTACGCGGTCTACATGGGCGTGTTGTTCACTTGATTTCGGACCCCGTCGCCCCCTCATACTGAGGGTACGAGGTCGATCGAGGAGACGGCATGGCGCCGGACAGTTCCGCTCCCCCGCCCGCTGGAATAGGGTCGTGGGCCGACGCGGTGGCATGGCATCGCCGCCTCAACGGCTATGCCATGGCCGAGGTGGACGGCCTGAGCGTGATTGGGCACCTGCAGGGCCTCTATCCCGGCCCGGCCAAGCTCTATGCGCTGGTGCGGGCGCGGCGGGGGCTGTTCGTCGGGCTGGTGGCCGGGTTCACCGACAGCGGCCGCCTTGAAACCGAGGACGATCTTTTCGCCCGCCAGAGGTTCCTGGAGCCCTTCGACCTCGCCGCCTTCGCCCGTGCCCTGGCCGACCACATGCCGGCCCTGCGCGACGGCTTGCGCGATCCCCTCCGGCAGGCCGTGCGCGACCACCGGCGCGAGGCGCTGGGGTTCGAGGTGCCGGGACTCGGCCGCGTGGCGCCGTATCCGCTGCGCTTTCCGACCCTGGTGCGGGACTTCGGGTTCGACCCGACCCATCCGGTGATGGGCGTGCGGCGCGACTGGATGACCGTGGTGGACGTCGGCCGGCGGGCCCGCCTGATGCCGACGCCCGAGGTCTTTACCCGCTTCCATGCCGAGGAGGAACCGGCGGTGCGTACCGCCCTGGCACCCGCCGCCCGGCTGATCGACTCCGATGCGGTCGGCGTCATGGGGCTGGCCACCCAGTACCGCCAGGATACCTATCGGTTTTATCGCGGGGCGGGTCAGCGGGCCCAGGTGCGGCGTCAGGCGGCGCGGGCCTATCCTGTGTTCGCCCGCGCCATCTCCGAGGTTCCGTCGCTGCGGCGGGCGGTCGATGCCCGCGCCCCCCTGGTCCCGGCCCTGGCCGAGGCGTTCCAGGTGTCGGAGGCGGTGCTGCGCTGCTTCCATGGCTTCGGCCACCGGGTGATCCCCGATCACGCCGAATACCTGCTGATGTTCCTGGAGGACATCGACGGCAGCCTGTGCCCGGGCCGCCGTGCCGCCACCTCGCACGAGCCCGAGGATGACCCGTGGGCCTGCTTTGCCAGCCTCGCCCAGGAACTCAACAGCCTCGCCGCGTTCATCGGCGGGCCGGCCGGCGGGCGGCGCCAGGCCCTGCGCGCGCTGCTCCGTGGTTTCGACGGCGACTGGTGCGCCCTGTTCCGCGCCGTGGGCGGCGAGAGGGTGCACCCCGCCGTGCCGCTGACCCGGGTGCCGGCGGTGACCGGCAGCACGGCCGACATCTTCGACCCGCGCCGCCGCGCCCAGGAGGAGGACCGCATCGCCGCCGCCATCGCCTGGGACAACTTCCGCCACCTGCTGCGCCTGCCGTGGGGCGGCGAGGCCATCCGGGACGGTGCGCGGGCCTTCGCCTATTCGGTCTGCCTGCCGCTGGCCGCCCACGACAGCGGCAGGCCGGCGGTGCGCGTCGATACCCAGGCCCTGCGCCTGGCCGAGGCGGTGGCGACCGCCTTCCTGCTGGCCTCGCGCACGCTGCCGCAGATCGTGCAGTTCTCCGACCGCTTCCACCGCTCCATCGGCACGCTGTTCCCGCATGTGTCGCTCAAGAACGTGCAGGGGGCGAGCCTTGCCTGGTCGCGCCCGTCACCGCCCGTCGAGGCGCCCAACGGGCTCGCCATCGTGCCGCTGGGGTCGGTCCAGGATCTGGTGGAGGAGGGGGAGGCGCTCGGCAACTGCCTGCCGCTCTACGCCGTGCCCTGCGTCATCGAGGGCCACCGCGTGATGTCGGTGCGGCGCCATGGCCTGCGCATCGCCGCCTTCGAGATCGCCCGCGAGCGCAGCGCCGCCCCGTGGCGCCTGCGCCAGGTCGAAGGCCCGCGCAACGGCCCGGCACCCTATGAGGTGCACGAGGCGGCGCGCTGGTACCTCGACCACCTTCACAGGCTGGGCAATGACGCCATCATCCCGGCCGACGCGGCGCGCGGCGATACCGACGTCCTGCGCGCCCTGTGCTGCTACGATTGGCACGACCCGGCCGCCCTCGAAACCATGTGGGCGCTGTGGTCGCGCTCCGGCCCGCCCCCCACCGACGGCCAGGACCGCCCGCCGCCCGTGCTGCCCCGCGCCGCCGTCCGCCGGGGGCTGGACGGACTGCGCGGGCTGGAGGCGTTCGGGGTGTTGAGGGACGTCCTGCGGACGTAGTTCCGCTAACAGTGGCGAGAAAAGCGGGCTCTGCCCGCACCCGCAAGGAGGCCAGCCTCCTTGACCTCGGGAATGGGTAGGGAGAGCCGCGCGCAGCGCACTAAATGCCGACGTTTGATGCCTGCGGCGCAAGTGAAGTCTCCGAACCCCCTCATGGGATCCAAGGGCCGCTCGGCCCTTGGCGGGTCTGGGCAGAGCCCGGCCTTACCGCCCTAGCGCTTGCCGCCGGCCAGTTGGGCCGCTTCCGGCCGCTGGCGCAGGCGGGCCATGGCCCAGATGCCGACGACGGGGCCGATGGCAAGGACGGAGAAGGCCCATTGCCAGCCGAACGCCTGGGCCACCAGGGGGATGATGTGGATGGTGGCGAGGGTCAGCAGGAACCCGGCGCAGGTTTGGACGGTCAGCATGGTGCCGACCAGGGAGCGGTCGGACAGTTCGGCGATGCTGGCCGAGAACTGGGCGCTGTCGGCCACCACGGTCACCCCCCACACCAGGCACAGGGCGATCATCAGCCACGGCGGGCCGCCGAACAGCACGCCGACCAGGATGGTGCAGGACCCGCTGATCGCCAGCGCGCCGATGGTCAGGGTGGTGCGGCCCCAGCGGTCGGCGACAAGGCCGCCGCCGACGCTGCCGATGGCTCCGGCGGCGATGGTGGCGAAGGCGGCGAGCCTCGCCCACTCGGCGGCCTGGGACTCCGGCATGGTGACGGCGAAGCTGGCGTGCAGGAACACGACGATCCACGCCCACATGGCATAGATCTCCCACATGTGCCCCAGGTAGCCGAAGTTGGCCAGCCGCAGGGCCGGCGTGGTGAAGCCGCGCAGGGCGGCGCGCGGGTTGAACGGCGGCGCCTTGGCGAAGTTGGGGCCGATGCCGGCCAGGGGGATGAGGGCGGCCGCGGCCAGGGCGGCGCCGGTGGTGACGACGATGGTGAACCGCCAGTCCAGTCCGCCCAGGGCGTTGATGAGGTGCGGCGATGCCGACCCCAGGTTCAGTGCCCCGACCAGCACGCCGACCAGCAGCCCAAGGTCGCCGCGTGCTCCCGGCCGCGCCCAGGTGGAGGCCAGCTTCATGCCGACGGGATAGATCCCGGCCATGCACATGCCGGTGACGAAGCGCAGGATGGGCACCACCACGCCGCCCGGATCGAAGATCAGGATGCCGCTGTTGGCGACGCCGGCCACCAGGGCCGACAGCATGAAGAACCGCCGCGGGTCCATGCGGTCGGCCAGCCCGAGGAAGGCGCTGCCCAGCGTGCCGACCACGAATCCGATCTGCACCATGCTGGTGAAGGCGGCAACCTGGAAGGCGCTCAGGGCGTGCTCGGCCTGCAGCGCCGGCACCACGGCCGTTGCCGAAAACCACAGGGCCAGCGCCAGAACCTCCGCCACGGCCAGGACGGCCAGCGAGGGCCATTTCGTCGTCATCATGCCGCAGAGATTACATCCGCGCGCACGAATGGACCAGTCCCTTGGTCGCGGACTACATCTGCGCCCACAGGCGAACCAGGTTGTAATAGCTCTCCAGGAACATCTCTGTTTCCGGGGCGTTCGGGCGCTGTTCGGACAGCGTGTGGTGGACCTTGTGGAAGCCGGTCAGAATGCCCCGCCGGTGGGGATCGGCGACGATGCTCTGCGCCCACAGGATGGCCGCCACGCGGGCGCCGCGCGTCACCTCGCTGACCCGGTGAGGGGTGCCGGTGGTGTAGGCCACGGCGTCGCCGCGGGCCGGCTTGAACTCGCGCTCCACGCCATCGACCATGTGGATGAGCGCGCCGCCGTCATAGTCGGCCGGATCACTCAGGAAGATGGTCACGGACACGTCGGTGCGCATGGACCGGCCGCCGCTGGCCAGGATGGGGTTGTCGACGTGGCGGCCGTACTCCATGCCGGGCTCGTAGCGGCTGACGATGGGGCGCGAGAACCCCTGCGGCAGGGCGAAGTCCTGGAAGTCGCGGTTGGCCGACAGGGCGGCGACCACCAGTTTCTCGATCTCGGCCGCGCCGGGGGTGCGGTTGCGGTCCAGTTCCTGGTTCCGCTTGAGATGCTTGGCGGCCGGGCCGGCCGTCTTGGCGCCGTCGTTGAACACGGCGCGGCTCAACACCTCGTCCACGAAGGCCAGGGCGCGGGCATCGAACAGGCCGGGCAGGTGCAGGATCATGGACGCGTTCCCCCAAGTCTTGTGCCAAGTCTTATGGCTGTTGCCGCCATTGTGCCTTGTCAGGCGGCGCGGCAGAAGGGGGAAGATGACGGAATGCTAATCTATTGGGCCGCCCGCAGCGCGGCGGTCGCTTTTTCCTGGGGCGTGGCCCAGTAGTGGGCGGCGGCGCCCTCGAAGTCGCCGCGCAGGGCCTTCAGGCCCATCCGTTCACGGCCGATTTCCTCCTTGGTCCGAAAGCCCATGCGGCGGAGCACCGGGACAGGCGGGCACCAGCCTTGCACGGCGTGTTGCAGCAGGAACCCGGCCACCATCATGGGCAGGGCGAGCCACCGCCGGTCATGCACCACGCCCAGGGCAAGTCCGGCAAGCGCCAGGGTGGCTGCGTTCGCCTCGATGGCGCGTTCGATGTCCCATTCGTCGTCCAGGTGCCGCAGACGCGCCTCGATGTCGTCGAGGCGCGTTGCGAAGTCGGCCAGGCGGCTGCGGATGTCCTCCTCCAGCGCCGCGTTGATGCGCGGTGGCATGTTGGTGCGGACGCGTGAGGTGGTCGATGTCGGCATCGGGTGTTCCTGGCGGAGTCTAATCGGCCGGGCGGGGGCCGGCGTCCGGGGTGGGATCCCCAACCGTTTGTTCCGGCGGCGCTGCCTCGCCCTGCTGCTGTTGCTGCTGCGGTGGGGGCTGTTGGTCGGGCAGGCGTTCCGTGGTGGTGGGACTCATGGTGGTCGGCGTATCGGCAACCGGCACGGCGTCTTCGCCGGTCCAGTCGATGGCCCACCACCCGAGGGCGATGATGATGACGATGGCGATGACCGTGGCCCAGGTTCCCGCGCGCATGGGAGTCCTCCTTCCGTTCCGCGAAGGTATCCAGACGCAAACGAACGTGAGCCCGTGTTGGTTCGCGGTTCAGATGTGCGTCACCGGCGGGCAATCACCCAAACGGCGTGGATGATGCCGGGGATGTAGCCGAGGATGGTCAACACGATGTTGATCCAGAAGTGCATCCCGAACCCGACCTGGAAGAACACGCCCAGCGGCGGCAGAAGAATCGCCAGGATGATCCGCAGGACGTCGGAGCCGGTGCTGTCGGTGCGGCCGGTGGGCGTGGTGTGGCTGCGGTCGTGCGGCAAGGCCATGGGTCTACCTCCGTGGTTGTTCGTGCCACAAACGGCCAGGGGGGCGGTTGTGTTCACTGGTTTTGGCTTGCGCGGGCGTGCGGCATTGCCTATGCATCAAGGTAGGAACGCCATCGACGCCGCCATCGGACAGGGAGGGGGCACATGACCAGCCGTGTGAACCGCCTGCCGGCGGACCGACGACAAGGACTGTAGCAGTCCGCGAGGACAGTCCACGAGCTTCGGGCTCGTGAAACCGGCCGCCATGGCGGCTGTTCCGTTCCTTCCCTGGGGGATGAGCCATGGGCACCCTCCCATCTTCCGCCCTTTCGCCTTCGCTTTCGGGCCGCCCGCTGTTCGTGTTCGGCAGCCTGCTGGACGACGACATTCTCGACATCGTGCTCGGCCCGCGCGCGTCGCGGCGGCTGCACCGCGAGGCGGCCAGCCTGCGCGGCTTCCACCGCCGCCGGGTGCAGGGCGAGCCGTTCCCCATGCTGGTCGAGCATCCCGCTCCGGAAGCCCAGGTGGACGGCGCCCTGCTGCACGGCCTGGACGGCGAGGCATGGGCGCGGTTGCGCTTTTACGAGGGGCCGGGCTACGCCCTCCGCCGCCTGCACGTCGACTGCCGGGAGCGACGACGGCAGCATCCGGCGGATGTCTTCCTCGCCACCGAGCGCCTTCAGGACAGCGGTACGCCGTGGGACCTGGGCCACTGGCGGCGCACCGAAAAGCCCCTGGCCGTTCTGCTGGCCCGCGATCTGATGGCTCTGTACGGACGGACCGGCCCCGATGGCCCTCCGGACGCCGTGTGGGAAGACATCAAGACCCGCTGCCGTGCCCGCCTGAGCGCCGTTTCCGAGAGAGACCATGCACATTGTTCCCGAACAGCCGCACCATGCGGCGCTGATTGAAGACCTGCTCCAAGAATCGTTTGGTCCCGACCGGCACAAGAAGACCGTCTACCGTCTGCGCGAGGGCGTTGCGGCCCTCGGCGAGCTTTGCCTGGTGGCCGAGGAGGACGACGGCTTCCTGCGCGGCAGCCTGCGGTTCTGGCCGGTGAGCATCGTGGTCGACGGCCCCGGAACCCGCCTGCCGGCCCTGCTGCTCGGCCCCATCGCGGTGCACGGCGGACTCCGCAAGACGGGAGTCGGCACGCTTTTGATGCAGGAGGGTCTGGCCCGCGCCCGGGCGCTGGGCCACCGAATCGTCCTCTTGGTCGGCGACGAGCCTTACTACGGCCGGTTCGGTTTCCGCCGCGCCCTGGCGGAAAGCCTGCGTTTGCCAGGGCCTGTGGATCTTGATCGCTTCCTTGCGCTTGATCTTGTGACGGGGGCCCTTGACGGCGTTTGCGGGCTCGTAGATACCTGGAGGCCGGATGATGGCGTGACTGCGGACGACGCGGTGCCTTCTCCGGCCCTGAAAAGGGCGCCGATGGAATAACGGAAAGGTTGCCGATGCCGCTGGTTCGACGGGTCCGAGGACTGTTTCTGGTGCTGGCCGTCGTGGCGGTTGCCATGACCGGCGTGCCGGATGCCAAGGCCGTCAGCACCGGCGGGTTCTGGAGCTGCGTCCCCTATGCCCGCCAAGTCTCGGACATCACCCTGTCGGGCGATGCGTGGCGCTGGTGGACCGCCGCCGCCGGGGTGTACGCCCGGGGGCAGGCGCCGCGCGAGGGCGCGGTGCTGGTGTTCAAGCGGACGTCGGCGCTGCGTCAGGGCCACGTCGCCGTGGTCCGCAAGGTGCTGAGCAGCCGCCGCATCCTGGTCGACCATGCCAACTGGGATCGCGGCCGCCGCAAGGGCAGGGTGGACCAGTCGGTCGGCATCCTGGACGTTTCCCCCAACAACGACTGGACCTCTGTGCGGGTGTGGTACACCCCGGTCGGCGATTTCGGCACGTCGCACTATCCCACCCACGGCTTCATCTATTCGAAGTCCGCCAGTGGTCCGGTGGTGCGTCCTACGGCGCGCCCGGCCCAGGCGGAAGCGCGGGTCATCCCGGTTTCACTGCCCAAACCGGCGCACCTGGGGTTGCCGTCTCCCTGACCGGGCGGCATTTCTTGGATTTTCCATCTGGCGGCCATATGGCCGCCTTTTTTAATTCCCATCATAGTCGGCCTGTCGTGACGTCTGGCCCCAGTTCCAGCGCCAGTCCCAGAGTCCGCAATGGAGAGCCCCATGGCCAACCCGCTCATTGCCGCGCCGCCGTTCGCCGGCATCGGGCAGCCGCATCCTGGTAGCCGGGTTGACGGGCGGGGCAAAGCGCTGGACGCCGACCGGCCGACCATCCACCTGCGCTGCGGCAGTGACATCCGCCAGTCCCTGCGCGACGGCGGCTTCGTCGGGGGCTTCGTCGAATACGCCGACCCGGTGTGCCAGGGGCCGGTGCCTGAAGGACCCGCCCTGCTGAGCGTGCGGGCGGCCTTCCTGGCCGAGGAATACGGCATCGACACCGACCGCGCGTTGCGCCGTCTCGAGGCTGAGGAGGCCGCCCTCGACACCGCCGCGAACAGCGGCGACCGCGTGGTGCTGTGGTTCGAGCATGATACCTACGACCAGCTTCTGCTGGCGCGCGTCCTGGCCCGTTTCGCCAACGCCCGCCCGACCCTCGAACTGATCTGCATCGACCAGTTCCCCGGGGTCGTTCCGTTCCGCGGCCTCGGCCAGCTTGCGGCCGCCGACCTTCGTGCCCTGTGGTCGCGGCGGCGGCCGGTGGCGCCGGGGCAGGTGTCGTTGGGCTCGCGGGTGTGGCAGGCATTGCGCGCGCCGACGCCCATGCCGCTGCACGTGCTGGCCTGCGGCGGGACACCCGCCCTGCCGGTGATGGCCCAGGCCCTGGTCCGCCATCTGGCCGAACTGCCGTGGCGCCGTGACGGCCTGGGCATGACCGAACGCCTGTTGCTGCAGGCTCTGGAGCCCGGCCCCGCCTCGGTCGAGGAGTTGTTCCGGCGCTACGAGGCGGCCGAGCCCATGCCGTACCTCGGCGACCTGATGGTCCTGCCCATCGTGCGGCGGCTTCTCGAGGCCTCCGACCCGGCCGTCGCCATCACCCCCGACAGTCCGCCGACCGCAGGGCCGTTCGAGCGCCGCATCGCCCTGACCACCACCGGCCGCGCGGTGCTCGCCGGGCGCACGGACTGGATGGCCTGCGGACCGCGCGACCGTTGGGTCGGCGGCGTGCGCCTCGTCGCCGGGCGGACGGCCTGGCGGTGGGATGCCGATGCGGTGCGTCCGGTGAGCCAATAGGCGTTCCGCTGACGCGGACGGACTGCCGCCCGTGCCCGCTTGGGGCAAGCCCCAAACCCCATTTGTTTCTTCAAGAAAAACAGGGGAGGTCTGGAGGTCCCCTCCAGGCCGGCGGCAGCCGTCCGCTTCAGCGGACCAATGGGTCAAGTCAGACGGAAACTGCTTCAAACGCAAAACGCGTTAGTGGATGGTTTCCAGCGCGCTTTGCAGGTCGTCTACGCGGGTCATGGTCATGTCTGCCCGGCAGGTGGCGAGGATGAGGGCGTCGCTGGCGCCGCTGTCCAGGTCGTAGGCGTTCCAGGCGCACTCGGCGTCGCGCCAGGCCTTCCACGCGGCTTGCGCCTGGGTGAACACGCCGCGGCCGTTGGGGCGCAGGATGCTCAGCGTCCTGCGTTCAAGGGCCGCGACGGTCTTCTCGGCGGCGTCGAAATCAATCCGCGCGCAGATGAGCAACTCGGCGCTGTCCACGGTGGTCTGGCAGTCGACCGCGGCGGCGGCCGGCCTGGCAAACGCCAGGCTCAGCCCCACGGCGACGACGGGTAGAAGGGCGCGCACGGACACGTCTGGACCTCTCTCAGAGAACGTCGGGGGCGATCGGCGCGGGACGCGACAGCAGGCGGCCGAGGCGACCGAGCAGCGGGGAGGACCCCTGCTTCTTCTCGATGCCGCGCATCACGATGGCGGACAGGAACGGGATGGCCTGCACCGCCACGGTGGCGGCGAACAGATCCTGTTCGGTGATGCGGGCGTCGTTGGTGGCGGCCAGGGTCGCCGCCGCGCTCAGCAGCAGCAGGCCGAGGACGCTTTCCCACAGCACCGGGCTCTGTTCGCCCTTCTTGCGCTTGGTGGCGTTGCCGCCCTTTTCGGTGCGCGCGAACGGCAGGGAGTCCTTGACCAGCCCGGCCAGGACCGCTTGTCCGACGGTCAGCTGCAGGCTCATGGCGGCCAGCGCCGCGCCCAGGATCTGGGGCAGGGCGGCGCCGACGCGCTTGCGGTACAGCAGGACGCAGTGCAGGACGTTGACCACGAAGGCGGTCAGGATGGGAATGGTCAGCGCCATCATCGGCAGGGTCATGCCGAACAGCACGATGACCGGCACCCAGATGAGGTTCATCACCGCCACCGCCACGCCCAGGGCGTCGGACAGCCAGAACGTCCAGCCGGCGACGAACTGTTCCTTCTGGCGCGGGGTCAGGCCCTTGGCCGCCGGCAGCATGTGGCGGGCGTGCTTCTTGATGATCTGGATGGCGCCGTAGGCCCAGCGGTGGCGCTGCGTCTTGAACGCCTTGAAGGTGTCGGGCAGCAGGCCCCAGCCATAGCGGCGGTTGGTGTAGCGGGCCTGCCAGCCGGCCTCGAACAGGCGCAGGCCAAGCTCGGTGTCCTCGACGATGGTGTCGCTCGACCAGCCGCCGACGGCCTCGAAGGCGGAGCGGCGCAGCATCAGCATGGTGCCGTGGGCGACGATGGCGTTGTCTTCGTTGCGCTGGACCATGCCGATGTCGAAGAACCCTGCATACTCCCAGTTCATCATGGTCTTGAGCGGGGTGTCGGCGCCGTCGCGATGGTCCTGCGGGGCCTGGACCAGCGCCACCGAGGCATCGTCGAACGCCGGGATCAGGTCACGCAGCCAGGCGCGGTCGACGGCGTAGTCCGCGTCGATCAGGGCGATGACCTCGGCCGCCGGGTCCATGTGGGCCAGCGCCTCGTTCATGGCGCCGGCCTTGAAGCCCGCCACCTTGGGAATGAACACGAACTTGAACACCGGCTTGCCCAGGCGCGCGTTCAGCGCCTCGATATGGGCGGCGACCGGCTTCCAGTATTCTTCCTCGGGCGTGTTGTTGATGATGACCAGCGCCTCGAAGCACGGGTAGTCCAGGTCGGCCACCGTGTCGAGGGTGTGGTTCAGCATCGCCGGCGGTTCCTTGTACGCCGGGATGTGGACCGACACCATCGGCCATGGACGGTCGGCCGGGCGCGCCGGAGCGTCGGTGCCGACGCGGATCAGGCGCTGCGGACGGCGGCCGAGCAGGACCTCGCCGATCTCGTTGACCTTGACCAGGGTCATGATGGCCAGCGGCACGACCATGATGATGCCCGAGCCCCACATCAGGGCGGTGCCGAAGTTGATGTAGGCGGTGAACGGATAGGCCGCGGCCAGCGCGATACCGGCCGCAAAGCCGTTGGCGGCGAGGCCGTACAGGATGGCGTGGGGAATGGTCGGCTTGCGGCGGCGCAGGCCGAACCAGGTCAGCAGCGCGCCCAGCACCAGGGCGCCGGCGGCGACCGGGCGGTAATGGACCTCGACCGGGCCTTCAAGCTCGAACTTGGCCTTGCGGTCGGCGTCGAACAGGCCCCAGTAGGCGCCGACCGACCCTTCGTTGGTCTTCCACGGCTGGTCGAAGGCTTCGATGATGTTGTATTCGACGCCGCGATGGCGCGCCTCGCGCAGGAACTCGCGCAGGATGTCGGCCTGCCTGGCGGCGCCCGGAATGGCCGCGCCGTTGTTGTAGCCCTGGCTGGGCCAGCCGAATTCGGCGATCACCACCTTCTTGCCGGGGTAGGTGCGGCGCAGCAGGTCGTAGCGTTCGAACGCCGCCTTGATGACCTCGTCCGGGGACACCTCTTCCCAGTACGGCAGGATGTGGGCGGCGATGTAATCGACTTCGCGCACCAGTTCGGGGTGGTCGATCCAGACGTGCCAGACCTCGCCGGTGGTCACGGGGACCGACACGCGGCGCTTGACCTGGCGGATGAGGGTGATCAGATCGGCCGGCGTGATGTCTTCGCGCATCACGGCCTCGTTGCCGACGTAGACGGAGCGGACGTTGAAGTTCTCGCGCGCCATGGTGACGGCGGTTTCGATCTCCCGTGCCGAGCGTTCGAGGTCCTTGTCCACCCACGCGCCGACCGTCACGTTCAGGCCGTGCCGCCGGGCGATGGCGGGAACCTGATCGAGGCCCTGGCTGGTCGAGTAGATGCGCACCGTCGACGTCACGTCCGACAGCAGGGTCAGGTCGGCGTCCAGGCGCTCGGCCGACACCGTGGCAGTGCTCTCGGCATCCTCGTCGGGGCCGAAGGGGCTGAACGACAGCGAATGGATCGCCCCGTCCACATCCGGCGGCGTCACGGTGACACCGGCGATCTGCCAGACTGTCAGGTGGGCCGCGGCAGCAACCACGGTGGCGAGCAGAATCGCAACAACGGTGCCTCGCATGATGCACTGAATCCCTTGATGCCGACGCAACTGCGTTAAAGCATGAGTTACGGTTGCGGCAGAAGGGCGCCGCGATGGTGGCTATTTTGCGGCGCACAATCGCCGGATCCGCGCGGCAGAAAGCCGCCAGGCAAAGTCCTGGCGGGGCCGGCGGTCAGGCGAATGCTGCGTCTTTACGGGCTGCTGGCGGACCAGCAGCGATCGACGCGCGCCGCCTCGGCTTCTTCGGGGGGAGCGTTGCTGCTTTCAAGGATGACGCACCGCAGCACGGGGCCCAGGTGCGCCTGACGGCAGTTGAACACGGTGTAGAACTCGAGGAACCGCTTGGCGGTGTCCACGTCGTCGCGGGCCAGCAGGCTGACCACGCGCTTGCCGGTCCAGGCGCATTCGCCGGCGATGTCGGGCTGCAGCGCCTTGGGGGCGGGGACGCCCGGGACAGCCGCGGGGACCGATCTTGCAGCGGAGGCGGCGGGGGCAGCCGGGGCAGTGGGGGCAGCGGCGGCCGGAGCGGGGCGGGCCGCCGGAGCGGTCGCGGCAGCGCGCTCGGCCTTGGCCTTTTCGTTGGCGTAGGGAGCGTCGGCCGCAAAGGAAGGGGACGACGGTGTCGCGGCAAGGAAAGCACCCAGGGCAAGAGCGCCCAGAGCAAGGCCACGGTATGCAATGATCATGGTTTGTTTGGTCCCGAAAACCCAAGGAGAGGCGACACGCGATCTCCGTCCACACTGGCGGCGAATTTTGGCAGGAGCGGGGCAGGGCGCAACGGCGTTTTTCGCGGGGCGCCCTGCGTTCCGCGCATGAGTGCATAAAATGCAGCATTTGTGCGCCCCGGGGCTCTGGAATTCGTTGGGCCGCGCATGCCGTGGAAGCCGGATCGGGGGAGCGATTTTGTCCGTCCGGTCGCGAATCGGCCGCCGGACGGATTTTCTTCCCTATTGGCAACGGGCTGCCTAGACTGCCTGCGACACTGGCTCAAGTTGAAAAGGACGACGTCCGTGGACCGCGACAAGATCGCCATGGCCATCATGGCAGGCTTGGCCCTCATTGCCTTGCTCGGCGCCATCACGATGAGCAGCATGCCCAAGTGGGGGTGATGCCCTTCAGGATTCCTGCTCGTCGAACTGACCCAGCGGCAGGGCGGTGTCATACTTGACGGCGCGCAGCGCGAAATGGCTGCGCACGTTGGCGACGCCCGGCAGGCGGAAGATGAATTCCTGCAGGAAGCGGTCGTAGGACCGCACCTCGTCGACCACCACCCGCAACAGGTAGTCGGCGTCGCCGGTCATGGCGTAGCACTCGAGGATTTCGGGGTGGCGCATGACCTCCATCTCGAACCGTTCGACCGCGCCTTCGGTGTGGCGTTCCAGCGTGACGTTGCAGAACACGCTTTCGCCGATGCCGACCTTGCGCGGGTCCAGCAGCGTCACGTAGCCCCGGATGACGCCGCGTTCCTCCAGGCTCCGCACCCTCCGCCAGCACGGCGAGGGAGACAGTGCAATGCGCTCGGCCAATTCCTGGTTGGTCAGCCGGGCGTTGCCCTGAAGCTCGGTCAGGATGCGGCGCTCGGCCGGGTCGAGAGGGACGCGCATGGCAAGTCCTTTCCAGATCGGGGCTGTTGCGGGCAAGAACCTTTCTAATTTACCCCGAAACCGGGGTGAGAGGGAAAGCCTATTTCCGGCCTCCATTGGTAAAATGAGAACAAATCGCACTCGGAGAAGCCCCACCGCTTTGGTGTGGCAAACCGATGTCGGGGAGGTTCTCATGGCTGCCTTTGACGCCGAGTATCGGCTGGATGACCGTTATGCGCGGGAGGCCGGCCGGGTCTACCTGACCGGCACGCAGGCGCTGGTCCGCCTGCCGCTGATGCAGGCGGCGCGCGACCGCGCGGCGGGTCTGGATACCGCCGGATTCATTTCGGGCTACCGGGGCAGTCCCCTGGGCGGCTACGATCAGGCGCTGTGGCAGGCGGCCAAGCATCTGGATGCCGCCAACGTCCGTTTCCAGCCGGCCATCAACGAAGACCTGGCGGCCACCGCGGTCCTCGGCTCGCAGCAGGTCGAGGGCAGCGGCGAAGGCTCGGTCACCGGCGTGTTCGCGCTGTGGTACGGCAAGGGCCCGGGCGTCGATCGCTCCGGTGATGCCCTCAAGCACGGCAACGCCTACGGCTCCAGCCCGCACGGCGGGGTTCTGGTGGTGGCCGGCGACGACCACGGCGTCGTGTCGTCGTCCATGCCGCACCAGTCCGAACAGGCATTCATGGCGTGGTCCATGCCGGTGCTCAATCCAGCCAATCTGCAGGACTACATTGATTTCGGGCTGTATGGCTGGGCGCTGTCGCGGTTCTCCGGCACCTGGGTCGGCTTCAAGGCGATCTCCGAGACGGTGGAAAGCGCTGCGTCGATCAACGTCGATCCGCATCGCCTGCAGTTCGCGACGCCGACCGATTTCACCCCGCCGCCGGGCGGCCTGCACTACCGCTGGCCGGACCTGCCGAGTCTGGCCCTGGAGGAGCGTCTGGCCGCCAAGCTGGAGGCCGTGCAGGCCTTCGTGCGTGCCAATCCGCTCGACCGTCTGGTGGTCGATGCGCCCAACGCCCGCCTCGGCATCGTCACCACTGGCAAGGCGCATCTGGACGCGCTGGAGGTGCTCGACCGCCTGGGCCTGTCTCATGCGGAACTGGCCGGGCGGGGGGTGCGCATCCTCAAGGTCGGGCTGTCGTGGCCGCTGGAGGCGACCGGCCTGCGCCGCTTCGCCGCCGGGCTGGAGGAAATCCTCGTCATCGAGGAAAAGCGCCCGGTCATCGAGGACCAGCTCAAGACGCTGCTCTACGGGCAGGCCAATGCGCCGCGCATCGTGGGCAAGTCGCTGCTTTCGGCCCTTGGTGAGCTGCGTCCGTCGCGCATCGCGCCGGCCCTGGTCGAGCGCCTTGGGGCGGCCTTCCCCGACCTCCGCGCTCAGCTTTCGCGACGGATGAGCACAGCTTTTCCAACCTGCCAGCAAGGTCACGACGTTCCGCCGGATGTGAAGCGCGTGCCTTACTTCTGCTCAGGCTGCCCGCACAACACTTCGACCAAGGTTCCTGAAGGATCCAAGGCCTTTGCCGGCATCGGCTGCCACTTCATGGCAAGCTGGATGGACCGCCAGACCGAGGGCCTGATCCAGATGGGCGGCGAGGGCGTGAACTGGGTCGGGCAGGCACCGTTCTCGACCCGGAAGCACGTGTTTCAGAACCTTGGCGACGGCACCTATTACCATTCGGGGCTGATGGCCCTGCGGCAGGCCGTCGCCGCCAAGGTCAACATCACCTACAAGATCCTGTTCAACGACGCCGTCGCCATGACCGGCGGGCAGCCCCACGACGGGCCGCTCAGCGTGCCCGAGATCACGCGGCAGGTTCATGCCGAGGGCGTCAAGCGCATCGTCGTCGTCACCGACGAGCCCGACAAGTACCCGCGCGGCACCGACTTCGCGCCCGGCGTGACGGTCCACGGCCGCGAGCACATGGACGCCGTGCAGCGTGACCTGTCGACCGTCGAGGGCGTCACGGTGTTGGTCTACGATCAGGAATGCGCGGCCGAAAAGCGGCGCAAGCGCAAGCGCGGCCTGATGGTCGATCCGCCCAAGCGGGTGATGATCAACGAGGCGGTCTGCGAGGGCTGCGGCGACTGCGGCGTCAAGTCCAACTGCCTGTCGGTCGTGCCGGTCGAAACCGAGTTCGGCCGCAAGCGCCAGATCGACCAGAACTCCTGCAACAAGGACTATTCCTGCCTGAACGGCTTTTGTCCGAGCTTCGTGACCGTCCACGGCGGCGCGCCCCGGAAACCCGACGCCGCCCAAACCGACGAGGCCCGGTTGGCCGCCCATCTGGCCGCCCTGCCGCTGCCGGCCGCGCCCAGCCTGGACGAGCCGTTCGAGATCCTGGTCACCGGGGTCGGCGGAACCGGCGTCGTCACCGTGGGCGCGCTGCTGTGCATGGCCGCCCATCTGGAAGGCAAGGGCGCCAGCGTGCTCGACTTCATGGGCTTTGCGCAGAAGGGCGGCGCGGTGCTCAGCCACGTCCGCATCGGCGCCTCGCCCGAGGCCCTGAATCAGGTCCGCATCGACGCCGGCCAGGCCGAGGTTCTGCTGGCCTGCGACATGGTGGTGGGGGCCAGCCCCGAAGCCCTCGGCACGCTGCGGGCCGGGCATTCCACCGTGGTCGCCAACACCACCGAGATCCCGACCGCTGCCTTCGTGCGCAGCCCCGATGCCAGCCTCCAGGCCGAAGGCCTCAAGAAGGCCCTGCGCACCGCGGCGGGCGCCGACCGCACGCACTTCGTCGATGCCAACCGTCTGGCCACGGCGCTGCTGGGGGATTCCATCGCCGCCAACCTGTTCATGCTCGGTTATGCCTGGCAGAAGGGCCTGGTCCCGGTCAGCCTGGAGGCCCTGGAGCGTGCCGTCGAGCTGAACGGCGTCGCGGTGGCCGCAAACAAGCGGACCCTGGCGTGGGGCCGGCTGTCCGCCCATGATCCGGCCTTCGTGGATCGGGTGGTGGACGAGCAGGGCGGGCAGTCGCTGCCGCCCGCCAAGACCCTGCCCGAGATCATCGCCCGCCGGACGGCGGACCTTACGGCCTATCAGGATGCCGCTTACGCCGAAACCTTCGTTCGGTTCGTGGCGCGGGTCGAGCAGGCCGAAGCCCGCGTGTCGGACAAGCACGCCCTGACCGAGGCGGTCGCCCGCAACCTCTACAAGCTGATGGCCTACAAGGACGAGTACGAGGTCGCCCGGCTGTACACCGACGGCACCTTCGGCGCCGACCTCAAGCGCGCGTTCCAGGGCGACACGCGGGTCACCCTGCACCTCGCCCCGCCGCTGCTGGGCGACAAGAAGCGCGCGTTCGGGCCGTGGATCCTCACCGCCATGAAGGGGCTGGCCCGCTTCAAAGGCCTGCGCGGCACCGCCCTCGACCCCTTCGGCTGGACCGCCGAACGCCGCATGGAACGCCGCCTGATCGCCGAATACCGCGAGCGCATCGAAACCGCGCTCGGCAAGCTGTCGCACGACACCCTGCCGGTCGCGGTCGAGATCGCCGCCGTGCCCGCCACCATCCGGGGCTACGGCGCCATCAAGGACCGCGCCGTCGAAGCGGCCGAACGCCGCTGGGCCGAGTTGATGCCCCGCCTGGATGAACCGCCGATGGCGATGGCGGCGGAGTAGGGGAGGAAGCCGGGCGCTGCCACATGCTAGGGGAAGAGGCGGGCTCTGCCCGCGCCCGCAAGGGGCCGAGCGGCCCCTTGACCCCACGACGTAGAAAGTTTCCAGCACCTAGCGCCGCAGGCAGTTACTCCCTCAGCATTTGATGCGTTGCGCACGGCTTGGCTGCCCCCAAACAGGCTGCGGAAAAACACAACTTAAAATCGTCGTTCCCGCGAAGGCGGGAACCCTGGGGTCACTAACTTTCTGGCGGCGCGTAAAGCCTCCTGGGCACCCGCCTGCGCGGGTGCGACGATTTATAGTTGTGGATTTGAGTTTTTCAGTAGCCTCTAACTCCCGAGGTCCAGGAGGCCGCGCCTCCTGGCGGGTGCGGGCAGAGCCCGCTTTTCACTTACTCGGACTTCGCCGCGTGGTGGTCCAGGGGCGTCGGCGGGTGGCCGCTTTCGACCGGGAATTCGTGGCGTTCGGCCCACTCGGCCCAGGACCCGTCATAGACCGCGACATCGGACTTGCCGATCAGGTCGGCGGCAAGGGCGATGACGCAGGCGGTGACGCCCGAACCGCAGGTGGCGGTGAGGGGCTTGGACAGGTCGATGCCGGCAGCGGCAAAGCGGGCCTTGATCTCGGCCGGGTCCTTCATGGTCAGCTCGCGCGGGTCCATGAGGTCCAGGAACGGCAGGCTGACGCTGCCGGGGATGTGGCCTTGGCGGGACACGGCGCGCGGCTCGGGGTCCTCGCCCCGGTAGCGGCCGGCGGAGCGGGCATCGACCACCTGGGCGCGGCCGGTCTGGACTTCCTTCAGGACGTCCTCGGCGCTGCGCACCAGGGTGGTGTCCACGCGGGGGGTGAAGTGGCGCTCGCGCGGAATGGGCGGCATGTCGTCGGTCGGCCGGCCCTCGCGCAGCCACTTGGGCATGCCGCCGTCCAGCACCGAGACATTGGAGTTGCCGAACACCCGGAACATCCACCACACGCGGGCCGCCGCGCTGGCGCCGCCGTTGCCGTCATAGACCACGATGTGGTTGCCGTCGCCCAGGCCCAGCCGGCGCACCTTGGAGGAGAACACCTCGGGCGGCGGCATCATGTGCGGATAGGGGCTGGTGGTGTCCTTGATTTCGTCGATGTCAAAGAACACGGCGCCGGGGATGTGGCACTCCTCGTATTCCTCGCGGGCATCGCGCTGGACGGTCGGCACGTAGTGGCTGGCATCGACGATTCGGATGTCGGGCGCGCTCAGGCGCTCGGCCAGCCATGCGGTGCTGACCAGGGCGGGGACGTCGGACATGGAAGTTTCCTCTCCGTGGACTCCGGTGGCCCGTTGATCGGGCTTACCATGATCCCTACGCCATCCAGGGCGGGATCGGAAGTCCCTTGGAGCGCAGGAAGTCCGGATTGAACAACTTGCTATGGTATCGGGTTCCGCTGTCGCACAGGATCGTGGCCACCACGGCATCGGGGCCGAGCGTGCGGCCCAGGCGGATGGCGGCGGCCACGTTGATGCCCGAAGACCCGCCCAGGACCAGGCCGTCCTTGATCAGCAGGTTGAACACGACGTCCAGCGCCTCGGGGTCGGAGATGCGCAGGGCGTCGTCGACCGGCAGGTCTTCGAGGTTGCCGGTCACGCGGCCCTGGCCGATTCCCTCGGTGATCGATCCGCCCTCGGACTTCAGCTCGCCGTGCTTGACCCAGTCGAACAGCGCCGAGCCATAGGGATCGGCCAGCGCGCAGACGATGTCCTTGTTGCGCTCCTTCAGCGCCTGGCTGACCCCCCACAGGGTTCCGCCGGTGCCCACCGCGCAGGTGAAGCCGGTCACGGTGCCGTCGGTCTGGTCCCAGATCTCGGGCCCGGTGGTGCGGTAGTGGCCGGCCCGGTTGGCGGTGTTGTCGAACTGGTTGGCCCAGAAGCCGCCCAGTTCCTCGGCCAGCCGTCCGGAGTAGCGGACGTAGTTCATGGGGTCCTTGTAGGGCACGGCCGGGACCAGGCGCAAGTCGGCGCCGCACAGGCGCAGCATGTCCTTCTTTTCCTGGCTCTGCGTCTCGGGCATCACGATCACGGTCTTGTAGCCGCGCGCGTTGCCGACCAGGGCGAGGCCGATGCCGGTGTTGCCGGCGGTGCCCTCCACGATGGTGCCGCCCGGCTTGAGCAGGCCCCGTTCCTCGGCATCCTGGATGATGGCCAGGGCGGCACGGTCCTTGACCGACCCGCCGGGGTTGAGGAACTCCGCCTTGCCCAGGATGGTGCAACCGGCCTGCTCGGACGCCCACTTCAGGCGGATGAGGGGGGTGTTGCCGATGGTGCCGATGAAGCCGTCGCGGATATCCATGGGAAGAAGGTCCTCTAACTCAGTTGAATGCACAAAGAGTAGGTCGCCCCGTGTGTAACTTCAAGCGATACCCCACTGCTTGCGTAGGCGATCGCGATTCAACAGCAGCCATTGGACGGAAATCAACGTGGTGGCGTTGGTCAGGCGGTGTTCGTCGAGCATCCGGCGCAGGTCCTCGACCGTCAGGACCACCACCCGGATGTCCTCGCCTTCCTCCCCCAGGCCGTGAACGCCGCCGCAGAGGGTCGAATCGACGCGCCCGACATAGAGGCTGATGCTTTCGGTCAAAACGCCGGGGCTGGCCAGGTAGGACGGGCCGGCGATCAACTCGTCCACCGTCACCCCGGCTTCCTCGATGCACTCGCGGCGGGCGACGCCCTCGGCGGTTTCGCCGTCCTCGATGATGCCGGCGACGATTTCCAGCAGCCAGGCATCCCAGCCGGCCGCATGAGCGCCGGGGCGGAACTGCTCGATCATCACGCAGGCGTCGCGGTCGGGGTCATAGAGCATCACGGCTACGGCATGGCCGCGCTCGGCCACCTCTCGGACCAGTTCCTTGCCCATGCCGCCCTGGAACAGTTCGTGGAGCAGGCGGAGCCGGTCGATCTTGAAGTACCCATTGTAGACGCGCTCGCGCTCCACGATATCCACGGTTCGGGGGGTGCGCCTGTCGTCGGTCATGGAGCGTCTCCTGTTTTGCTGCCGCCCTTAAAGGGTTAGCCTTGAGCGTCTCACCACACAAGCCCCAGGAGAAAAGCATGAGCGGACGCAGTGAGAAGGTGGAATTTCCCGGCGCCCACGGCCACACCCTGGCCGCGCGCCTGGACCTGCCCGATGACGAACCGGTGGCCTTCGCCCTGTTCGCCCACTGCTTCACCTGCTCCAAGGACGTGTTCGCGGCGTCGCGCATTTCGACCGGCCTTGCGGAACGCGGCATCGCCGTGCTGCGCTTCGACTTTACCGGCCTCGGGGCCAGCGAAGGCGAGTTCGCCAACACCAACTTTTCCTCCAACGTCGCCGACCTCGAAGCCGCCGCTGCCTGGCTGACCGAGAACTACGCCGGGCCGGCCCTGCTCATCGGCCACAGCCTGGGCGGAGCCGCCGTGCTGGCCGCCGCGCCGCGCATCGCCTCGGCCCGCGCGGTGGTGTCGATCAACGCCCCGGCCGGGCCGTCGCATGTGATCGAGCTGTTCCGCGAGTCGGTGCCGGCCATCGAGGCCACCGGCGAGGCCGAGGTGTCCATCGGCGGCCGCCCGTTCACCATCAGCCGGGGTTTCCTGGACGACATCGACGAACACCGCCTGCTCGACGGCATCGCCCACATGCGCAAGGCCCTGCTGCTGTTTCACGCGCCACTCGACCGCCAGGTCAGCATCGACAACGCCCAGCTCATCTACCAGGCGGCCAAGCACCCCAAGAGCTTCGTGTCGCTGGATGACGCCGACCACCTGCTGACCCGCCGCGAGGATGCGACCTATGTGGCCGACGTGATCGCCGCGTGGTCCCGCCGCTACCTGGGCGCCGGCGCCGAGCCGCGCCCGGATCTGGCCGACCGGCCTTTGGAGGAAGGCGTGGTCCTGGTGGCCGAGAACGGCCTGGGGTCGTTTGCCCAGAGCGTCGTGGTCGGCCGCCACCGCCTGCGGGCCGACGAACCCGTCTCGGTCGGCGGCACCGACACCGGACCAGGGCCCTACGACCTGCTGCTGGCCGGGCTGGGGGCGTGCACGTCCATGACCATCCGCATGTACGCCGACCGCAAGGGCCTGCCGCTCGACCGCGTGGCCGTGCGCCTGAAACACAGCAAGATCCACGCCGCCGACTGCGCCGACTGCGAGACGACCAACGGCAAGGTGGACGTCATCGAACGCCAGGTCGAACTGATCGGCGACCTGGACGACGCCGCCCGCGCCAAGCTCCTGGAAATCGCCGACAAGTGCCCGGTCCACCGGACCCTGCACAGCGAAATCCGGGTGCGGACGGAGTTGGTGGAGGCGGGCTGAAAGGGGGGGGGAGGCGTCTTCCATCAGCTCTTGGTGGGCTGCCGCCCACGCCCGCTTGGGGCAAGCCCCAAACCCCTTTCTTTTGGTTCTTCACGGATTTCCTGGGAAGGTCTTCTCCGCGCCGCAGGCCCCTCCCAGCCGCACCGCGTGGGTACGCGGGTCAAGCCCGCGCACGACAAACGTTTGTTATTCATCACAAAGCTCGTCGTGGCCGGGCTTGACCCGGCCACCCACGTCGTCGTCCAGCCACCGCCTTTGGGGACGGCACCCCGGAAATCCGTGATGAACCTTTCTTTTCTTTAAAGGAAACAAGGGGGTCTGGGGCTTGCCCCAGGCTGGCGGCAGCCAGTCCGCGTCAGCGGGCCTATGCCCTAACCCCAGTAAACCCGCGCCGCGCCGATGGCCGAGGTGAGGAGGCCGAGGGCGAGGTTGATGGTGATGATGGTGCGGATGGTGGCGATGTGTTTGCCGGCGGCGAGCATGTCGTTGCCGGCCACGGCCTGCTCGAAGCGGCGGAACGGCGCAAAGTACAGGTAGGCGAACAGGCCGACCATGATGAGGCCGGTCAACTGCATGATGTGGACATGGACGCCGACATTGGCGAATCCGCCGTACAGGCCGAACACCACCCAATACCCGGACACGAGCAGCGCGATCAGGCTGATCCACACCCAGCGGAAGAAGCGGGGGAACACCTTGCTGAACAGGACCAGACGGTCGTGGGGTTCCAGCACCTGGGTGGCCGGGCGCAGGATCAGGGTGGCGAAGAACATGCCGCCCACCCACACGATGGCGCCGAGCAGATGCAGGGCGATCAGCAGAGAATAGAACATCGGGCCTCCCTACCTGGATTTGCGGAGCATGGCCGTGACCTCGTCGGCCAGGGCGCGGATTTCCTGGGCGGCGATGCTGCGCGGCTGGGTTTCGACCACGCCCAGGCCCTCCATCATGGAGGCGGCGAAGGCGACGCGGCTGCCCAGCCTGCTGTCGGCCACCGGAACATCCAGCTTGGCGAGGTCGGCGACGATGCGGTCGGGCAGGTTGCCGCGCGGAGGCATGCGGTTGAGGACCAGCACGGCTTGGCGCTTTTCCTTGCGCGCGGCCTCCAGGGTCGGGCCGATGGCCCACAGGTCCATGGGGCTGGGCTGCACCGGAACCAGGATGAGGTCGGCGGCCCGGATGGCGGCCTTGGCATCGGTTTCGGCGTGCGGCGGGCTGTCGATGATGATCCAGTCGTGGGCGGCGCGCAGGCGGTCCAGTTCGGTGCTCAGGCGCCAGCCGGCGACCTCGGTCAGGCCGACGCCGCCACCGTTGTCGAGGGTGGCAGAGCGCACGCCGTGCCAGCCGGCCAGGCTCTTTTGCGGATCGATGTCGATGACGGCGACCTTGCCGCCGGCCTTGACGAACGCCGCCGCAAGCTGCGCGGCGAGCGTGGTCTTGCCTGCTCCGCCCTTCTGCTGCGCGATGGTGATGACGTGCGCTGGCATGGTGGCCGCCCCCTTTGTCTCCGGCAGATGTTCGCTTGAGGCTAAGGGAGCGGCGGCTTTTTGCAAGAGCGTAGTTGGATTAGGCCGCTATCACGCGTTCTGCAGGGCGAACGCGGCGGTGGCGTTGTCCATGGTGTTACGGTGCAGGATGAACCACTGCGGCAGGTGATCGGCCAGATAGGCGCGCACATAGGCGACGTTGCCGCCGTCGAGGTGGGTGCGGAAGCGGCGGGCCTCGTTGAGCACGCGGGCGTGCTCGCCCTTGTGGCAATCGCTGGCGAAGAACCCGACGCGGTCCATCAGGGCCTCCTCGCGGGCGAAATGCTCGACGGTGTGGGCCAGCAGGGCGTCGAAGGCGGCCGGCAGCGCGGCGTCGTCGGCCTGCGCGGCGGCATTGAGCAGGGCGATGAACTCGGCGTGGTCGTGGTCGATGAAGTCGACGTTGACCTTCAGGGAATCAGACCAGGCAAGGGCGGTCATCGGGGCGTCTCCGGAATGCTCAGGGGGAGCGATGCCGTTGTGCCACAGGGTGGGGATCGCCGTCTTGATCTCCGTCAAGTTTTTGTGTGCTTTATGCGGTCGGCATGGGCCGAAACGGGGCGCAGCGTCCGGGCGTCGGGGGTCAGGCTGCGCAGGGATCCGGTCAGGTCGCGCAGGCGGTCGACCACGACGTGGATGACCAGGCCTTCCTTCTGGACGCGGCCCTCGGCGGCCAGCAGGCGGCCGCGCAGGACCTCGCGCCGCTGGGCCTCGAACACCTTGGGCCAGACCACCAGGTTGGCGACGCCGCTTTCGTCCTCCAGGGTGATGAAGATGACGCCGCTGGCCGTGCCGGGGCGCTGCCGGCAGACCGCCAGCCCGGCCACGGTGACGCGGCTGCCGGTCTTGAGGTCGGTCAGGCGGGCGGCCGGGGTCAGGCGTTCACGCGCCAGGGAGGGACGGAGCAGGGCCATGGGATGGTCGCGCAAGGACAGGCGCAGGGTGGCATAGTCCTCCACCACCTGCTCGCCGGGCAGCAGGTCGGGCAGGCGGACGGCGGGCTCGGTTTCGTCCTCGCGCGCTTCGGCGGCGGCGAACAGGGGCAGGGGCGCGGCCTTCAGGCGCTTGACCGCCCACAGGGCATCGCGCCGCGACAGGCCGAGCGAGGCGAACACGTCGGCCTCGGCCAGCCGTTCCAGGACCGAGGGCGGTGTCCCCGCCCGGTGCCATACGTCGGCAGGGTCGCGGTAAGGCGCGGTGCGGGCCGCCAGAATGGCCTGCACCCCGGCCCCGGCGGCATTTCCAGACAAGCCCTTGATCTGGCGGAAGCCCAGGCGCAGGGCAACCTCCCGCCGGCCGCCGGGCCGCGCAAAGGGCTCCAGGGTGTTGTCCCAGGCGCTGGCGTTGATGTCGACCGGGCGCACCGTCACGCCGTGCCGCTGGGCGTCCTGGACGATCTGGGCCGGGGCATAGAACCCCATGGGCTGGGCGTTCAGCAGGGCGCAGGCGAAGGCCGCCGGGTAGTGGCACTTCAGCCAGGACGACACATAGACCAGCAAGGCGAAGCTGGCGGCATGGCTTTCCGGGAAGCCGTAATTGCCGAACCCCTCGATCTGCTGGAAGCAACTCTCCGCGAAATCAGCGCGGTATCCGTTTTTCCTCATGCCATCGAGGAACTTCTCGCGGAAGGCATGGACGGCCCCGCCGCGCTTGAAGGTGGCCATGGCGCGGCGCAGGTTGTCGGCCTCGCCGGGGCTGAAGCCGGCCCCGACGATGGCGATCTTCATGGCCTGTTCCTGGAACAGCGGCACGCCCAGGGTCTTTTCCAGCACTCCGCGCAGGGCTGCCGAGGGATAGCTGATGCGTTCCTCGCCGCGCCGCCGCCGCAGGTAGGGGTGGACCATGTCGCCCTGGATGGGGCCGGGGCGGACGATGGCGACCTCGATCACCAGATCATAGAAGCAACGCGGCTGGAGGCGCGGCAGCATGGCCATCTGGGCGCGGCTTTCGACCTGGAAGACGCCCAGGCTGTCGGCCCGGCACAGCATGTCATAGGTCGCGGTGTCCTCGGTCGGGACGGTGGCCAGGGTGAACCGTTGGCCGTGGTGGTCGTCGATCAGGTCGAACGCCTTGCGCACGCAGGTCAACATGCCGAGCGCCAGCACGTCGACCTTCAGAATGCCCAGGGTGTCCAGGTCGTCCTTGTCCCACTGGATGACCGTGCGGTCGGCCATGGAGGCGTTTTCAATCGGCACCATCTCGTCCAACGGCCCTTTGGTTAGCACGAACCCGCCGACGTGCTGGCTGAGGTGGCGCGGAAAGCCCTTCAACTCGGCCACCAGATCGAGCACCAGGCGCAGGCGGCCGTCCTCGGGGTCCAGGCCGACCTCGCGCACCCGTCCGTCGCCCAGCGGCTCCGACGAGGATCCCCAGATGGTGCCGGTCAGGGCGGTGATGACGTCCTCGGACAGGCCCAGGGCCTTGCCGACGTCGCGCAGGGCCGACCGCGTGCGGTAGGTGATGACCGTGGCGGCCAGACCGGCGCGGTGGCGGCCATAGCGGGCGTAGATGTACTGGATGACCTCCTCGCGCCGCTCGTGCTCGAAGTCCACGTCGATGTCGGGCGGCTCGTTGCGGGCGGTGGACACGAAGCGCTCGAACAACAGGTCGGACTTGGAGGGGTCCACCGCCGTGATGCCCAGGCAGTAGCACACCGCCGAGTTGGCCGCCGACCCGCGCCCCTGGCACAGGATGCCGCGCGAGCGGGCGAACCGCACGATGTCGTGAACGGTCAGGAAATACGGCGCGTAGCCCAGTTGGGCGATGACCGTGAACTCGTGGCGGATCTGGCGTTCGGCCGCCTCGGGCAGGCCATCGGGCCAGCGGCCACGGGCGCCGAGCCAGGTCAGGCGCTCCAGTTCCTCCTGCGGGGTGGTGCCGGCGGGGACGGGCTCGTCGGGGTACTCGTAACGCAGCTCGTCCAGGCTGAAGGTGCAGGCCTGCACGATGTCCTGGGTGCGGGCGATGGCCTCGGGGTAGTCGCGGAACAGGCGGGCCATGGCGTCCGGGGCCTTGAGGTGGGCCTCGGCATTGGCGGCCAGCCTCCAGCCGGCGGTGTCCACCGTGACCTTCTCGCGGATGCAGGTCAGCACGTCGAGCAACGGGCGGCGCGCCGGGGTGTGCATGCGCACGCCGTTGGTGGCGACCAGCGGCACCCCGCAGGCCTGGCTCAGGGCGTTAAGGCGGTCCAGGCGCCAAGCGTCGCGGCCATCGAGCAGGCACCGCGCGGCAAGCCACAGGCGGTTTTTAAAAATGTCCTTGAAGGCATTGATTTCCCTTGTAAAACCATCCTCCGGCTCATCCTGTGGGAGAGCCACGGCAAGCAGCCCCTCGGCATGGTCGGCGAGGTCGGCGCGCTCCAGGTGGCACTCCCCCTTGGGAGCGCGACGGCGACCCAGGGTCAGCAACTTGCACAGCCGGCCATAGGCGGCGCGATCGGTCGGATAGACCAGCAGGCTCGGCGCGTCGAGCAGGTCCAGCCTGCACCCCACCACCAGCCGGAACCCCAGCTTGCGCGCCGCCTCAAAGGCCCGCACCACGCCGGCCAGGGTGTTGCGGTCGGTCACCGCAATGGCCGAATGCCCCAGCGCGGCGGCGGTCACCACCAACTCGTCGGCGTGCGAGGCCCCGTGCAGGAAGCTGAAATTGGTCGTGACGTCGAGGTCGGCGTAGGTCATGGCGCGGTGGTTCGGTTAAGTGAACCACAGAGGCACAGAGGCACAGAGGTATCCTGCAAGCGGCGCGCAGCGCGGAAAGCTTCCCATCGGGCGCTTTTTGCCTGCGGCGCAGCCTCTGTGCCCCCTCTGTGTCTCTGTGTCTCTGTGGTGAAAATAAAACCGCTCACGCCAACCCCCCGTGCAGGAACCATTCCCCGGCCTGGGTGAACAGCCACAGGCGGCGGCCGTGGGCGTCCTCGACGCGCCAGTAGTCGCGGGCATGGGCGGGGGCGGCCCACCATTCGGGGCTGATGCGTTCGGGGCCTTCGGCGCGCACCAGACGGAGGGTGTGGCGGCGCCAGCGCAGGTGGGACGGCACGCCGTCGCAGAACGGCGGCGGCGCGTCCGGTGGGGCGGGGGAGGCCTCGACGCGTTCCGGGTTGGTCAATAGGTGAAGCGGGCGGAGGTGGGGCGGCCACAGCCCTTCGGGGACGGGCTCCAGGGGGTTGGCGGCGGCCACGGCACGCTCGGGCAGGTGGCTGGCCCGTGCCACCGGCCGGACCACTCCCATGGCGCCCAGACGGCCTGCCAGACGGTCCACCAGAAGGGCCATTTCCCGTTGTTTTTCCGCGCTCTGTGGAGGGCTGTTCAGGCGGCGCGAGATGTCCTGCTGGGCGGCGCTCAGGGGGGCGGCGACGGGGATGGACAGCACCAGGGCCTCGATGCCGAAGCCGGCGTCGAGGTCTTCCAGGCGGTCCCGGAACAGGCGGGCGAGGTGGAGCGGATCACGCACCGGCCGGGCCGTGCCGAGGCCCGTGCGCGACACCGTGCCATCGACCCGGAAGGCTTCGAGGACCAGCCGGCGGGCGCCCTTGCCGTCGCGCTCCAGGCGGGCGCACAGGGCGTCGAGCAGGCGGACCAGCCCTGCTGCCACGTCGTCGATCAGGCCCAGCGGCTCGGGGAAGCCCAGGCGGGCGCGGTAGGGGGCGGGAGGCTGGCGCGGCGTGAACGGCTCGCGGGTCAGGCCCAGGGCTTGATCCAGCCGCTCGGCCACCGTCCGGCCGAAGCGGGCGGCCAGCGGCCCGCGCGGCAGGGCCAGCAGATCGCCGATGGTGCGCAGGCCCAGGCGGCGCAGGGTCTCCACGGTGGCGGCATCCAGGCGCAGCGCGGCGACCGGCAGGGACGGCAGGATCTGGCGGCCGGCGCCCTCGGGGATGATGGCGAACGGCCGGTCGGGGTCGAGGAAGCGGCAGACCGCCCAGGCCGCGCCCTTGGTGTCGCCCACCCCGACGCGGGCGCAGAGATCAAGTCCCCCCAGCCGGGTCAGCAGGTCGCCGACCAGGGCCTCTTCGCCCCCGAACAAGTGGGCGCAGCCGGCGATGTCGAGCCACAGGGCCGCCCCGCCGCCGCCGTCCAGGCCTTCCACGGCGGTCCATGGCGTCCACCGGGTGGCCCATTGGGCCAGGGCGTCGAGGGCGGCGGCGTCGGCCTCCGGTTCGGCCTCGACGGCTTTCAGGGCCGGGTGCAGGGCGCGGGCGTCGGCCAGCGGCAGGCCCGGCCCGATGCCCGACGCCTGGGCCGCCGCGTTCACTCCGCACACCCGCAGGGCGCCGTTGACCGCGGCCACGGCGACCAGCGGCGCGTCACGCCAGGCGGCGAAGCGCTCCCGGATCAGCCGGTCGGTCCGAAAGCGTGGCAACCACAGCGAGATCACCCGTCGCATCGGCTCTCTCCACCAGCCAGGAACGGGGCAGTCCGCCCTGGCAGCGTTCCAGTGTCAGGCTCCAGCGCGGCGGCCCCAGGCCCCGCCACGGCACGGCGGCCGAGGGTGCGGCCTCCACCCGCCAGCGCGTGGTGGCGGCGGCGGGTGGCGTCGGCACGGCCTCCCGCCATCCGGCGCCGTGGCCCGAGGGCAGCACGAATCCGGTCACGCCGCCTTGCTCTGCGGCCAGTTGCAGACGGCGCCCGGCGGTCATGTCCACGCTGCGGACCTGGCCGATGACGGCGCCCAGGGCGGGGCAGCGCAAGGCTTCCTCCATGCACCACAGGACCTCGGCGGCGTCGGTGGCGCGGGCCACCAGAAGCCGCCCCGGCGGCAGGCCCAGGGCGGCCAGCCCCGGCCCATACAGGGCATCGTCGGCACTGCCGGCCTGGACCACCCACAACAGCGGGGCGTCCTCGGTCACCAGCCGTCCGGCCAGCCCGGCGGCAAAGGCCAGAACCGGACCGAGAAACCCGTCCTCGCCCCCGGTCACCTGATGGACACGCCCCCTGGGCAGGCCGCCCCAGGGCAGGGCGGCATCCAGGGCGGCGGCGCCCACGGACACCACCGGAGTCCGTTCCGCCCCCGGCCGTTCCAGAGCCCGGATGCTGGCCCGCAAGGAGTCCAGGAGATGAGGCGGGCGATGGGGATCGGCCATGCCGAAGCCCTCCAAATGTTCTTAATTTGTTCTACATAGGCGGCCGAAAGGAGTCAAGAAGACTCCTCCGGGACCTGAAGCTGATTCAATGGATCACAAGGGACACAAACGTTCCCCGTATGTTCAGCGCTTCAGGCCGAATCCCGAAACGTCGATCTCCGGTGTCCGGCCGCCGATCAGGTCGGTGATGATGCGGGCCGACCCGACCGCCATGGTCCACCCCAGCGTCCCGTGGCCGGTGTTGAGCCACAGGTTGGGCAGCGGAGTCGGCCCCACATAGGGCACGCTGTCGGGCGTCTTGGGGCGCAGGCCGCACCATAGCTCGGCCTGCTCATAGTCCCCGGCCTCGGGAAACAGGGCCTGGGCGAGGTCGCGGATGAGCAGGGCGCGCTTGCGGTTCAGGGTGGTGTCCCAACCGGCCAGTTCGGCCGTCCCGGCGGCGCGCAGGCGGTCGCCCAGGCGGGAGTAGACCATCTTGTGCTCGTCGTCGGTGATCGAGACATGGGGCGCCAGCCCGGTGACCGGCACCGTCACCGAATAGCCCTTGGCCGGATAGATCGGCAGCCGCAGCCCGGCGTCGCGCGCCACCAGCGGGCTCCAGCTTCCCAGGCTGAGGATGTAGGCGTCCGCCGTGCGCCGCTCGTGGCTGGTCCGCACGCCCGTCACCCGGCCGCTTTCGACGTCCAGGCCAAGCACCGTCTCGCCATGATGGAACACCGCGCCGCCCTCGGCCGCGAGGCGCGCCATGGCGACGGTGAAGGCATGGGCGTCGCCGCTCTCATCGTCCGGGCTGAGGATGCCGCCGACCAGATCCGGTGCGGCGGAGCGCAGGGCCGGCTCGCTCTGCACCAGGGCGTCGGCGGCCAGGATGGTCTGCGGCAGCCCGGCCTTCGCCATCACCTCGGCCGAGGCGCAGGCGCGGTCGTATTCGCGGGCGTCCCGGAAGATGTGCAGGATGCCGCGCGTCTCGGCATCATAGTGCAGGTCCAGTTCGGCCCGCAGCGCCTTGAGGGCGTCGCGCGAGTACAGGGCGATGCGGACGGTCTTTTCGGTGTTGGCCTGGGTCCGGCCCGGCGTGCAGTTGGCCAGGAAGCGGGCCATCCACATCCACAGCGCCGGGTCCCAGCGCGCGGCGCGGAAGACCAGCGGCGCATCGTCGCGGCCCAACCAGCGCAGGGCCTTCCATGGCGTCTGCGGCGTCGCCCACGGCGTGGCGTGCGAGGCCGATACCTGCCCGCCGTTGGCGAAGCTGGTTTCCAGGCCGGCGGCCGGCTGGCGGTCGATCACCTCGACCTCGTGCCCGTCGCGCACGAGGTGCCAGGCGGCGGTAGCGCCGACCACGCCGGCACCCAGGACAAGAACCTTCACGGTGCGTGCTCCCCAAAGCGCATGGGAACCCTTATAGGAGCCGCAAACATGTTAGACCAGAAACCTGTTAAAAAGAGATGCCTTACCGTAACGGAGCCGATCATGCCGATCCGCCTTCCACCCAGTTCGCCTCTGGCCGCCGTCTTGACGGTGGAGCAGATGTACGCCGCCGACCGCGCCGCCGGGCCGTCCGGGCTGGCGCTGATGGAGGCGGCGGGGCTGGCCGTGGCCCTGGAAGCCCGGCGCCACCTGCCGCGCGGACGCATCGCCGTGCTGTGCGGGCCGGGCAACAACGGCGGCGACGGCTATGTGGCGGCCCGGTATCTGGTGCGCGCCGGTTGGGCCGTGCGCGTCGCGGCGCTCGGGACACTGAAGGGCGATGCGGCGGTCAACGCGGAGCGGTGGCACGGCCCGGTCGGGGCGCTGTCTCCGGCCGTGCTGGACGGCTGCACCGGCGTGGTCGATGCGCTGTTCGGCGCCGGCCTCGCCCGGCCGCTGGACGGCGTGGCGGCCCAGGTGGTCGAGGCGATCAACGCCCGCCGCCTGCCATGCCTCGCCGTGGACGTGCCGAGCGGCGTGCATGGCGATACCGGCGCGGTCGAGGGCTGCGCCCCGTGGTGTACCGCCACCGTCACCTTCTTCCGCCCCAAGCCCGGCCACCTGCTCCAGCCGGGGCGGGCGCGCATGGGGCACCTGACCGTGGCCGATATCGGTATCGCCGATTCGGTGCTGGAGGCCATCGGCCCAAGCTGTTTCATCAACGGGCCGGCGGTATGGCGCCTGCCGGTCCCGGGGCCGGGCGACCACAAGTACACGCGCGGTCATGCCGTCGTGGTCGGCGGGGCGCACATGACCGGCGCCGGCCGCCTGGCGGCCCGTGCGGCCCGGCGGGGCGGGGCGGGGCTGGTCACGGTGGCGGCGGCGGAATCGGCCCTTGCGCTCTATGCCGGCGATGCGCCCGGTGTGCTGACATGGCCCCTGAACACCGGCGCCGACTTCGCCGCCCTGCTGGCCGACGAGCGGCGCAATGCCCTGCTGCTCGGCCCCGGCGGCGGGCGGGGCGAGGCCTTGCGCGGTCAGGTTCTGGCGGCGCTCGCCACCGGGCGCGCTTGCGTTCTCGACGCCGACGCCCTGACCAGCTTTGCCGACTGCGCAGAGGACCTGTTCAAGGCGATCAGCGGCCCCACCGTCCTCACCCCGCACGACGGTGAGTTCAACCGAGTTTTCGGCGCGCTGCCCGGCACCCGGCTGGAGCGGGCGCGGGCGGCGGCGGCGCGCAGCGGCGCCGTGGTGCTGCTCAAGGGGGCGGACACGGTCATCGCCGCGCCTGCCCCCGCCCTCAATGGAACGGCCGCGATCACCGTCAACGCGCCGGCCGACCTCGCCACCGCCGGGTCGGGCGATGTCCTGGCGGGGCTCATCCTCGGTCTGCTGGCCCAGGGCATGGACGCCTTCGCCGCCGCCGCCGCCGGAGCGTGGCTGCATGCCGAGGCCGGGCGCGCCGCAGGTCCGGGCCTGATCGCCGAGGACTTGCCCGAAGCCCTGCCGGAAGTGTTGAGCCGCTTGCGTCGCGGCGCAGGCTGAGCCACATGTTAGGGTAGGATGATGCAGCGACTTCAGGGGGCTCGATGAGCGACTATTTTGCACCAACGCTTCTTGACCGTCTGAGCACCCTGTGGCGGGATTTGATGCCGGCCCGGACCGATGTCATCGCCGACGGCATCCGGCCCGACCTGCCCGGCAACGACCTCGAGAAAGTCCGCGCCCAGATGGACGCCTGCCTGGACGGCCTGGGCGGCGACGTTTCGGCGCGCAGCCGCGCGGCACAACTCGGGCAGGCCTATCTCAGCCTCGACCTGACCGGCAAGGAGCGTTTCCTGCGCCTGATGGCCGAGGGATATGACACCGACCACGACACCGTTCATGATGCCGCCAAGGCGTTGCTGGCCGCCGGGGACGATGCCGGACGGGCCAAGGCCGAACAGACCCTGCACAAGGCCCTGGTGGCGCCGCGCGTGCACCTGCTGACCCAGTTCAACGCCCTGCCCAACGGCGTCAAGTTCCTGGTCGACATGCGCACCGACCTGCTGGCCCTGGGCAGCAAGGACATGGCCCTTCAGGGCCTGGCGCAGGACCTGCGCGCGCTGCTGGCGAGCTGGTTCGACGTCGGGTTCCTGGAACTGCGGCGCATCACCTGGGACAGCCCGGCCTCGGTGCTGGAAAAGATCATCGCCTACGAGGCGGTGCACGCCATCCGCAGCTGGGACGACCTCAAGAACCGGCTGGATTCGGACCGTCGCCTGTACGGCTTCTTCCATCCCAAGATGCCCGGCGAGCCGCTGATCTTCGTGCAGGTCGCCCTGGTCGAGGGCATGGCCGGCAACATCCAGGCGCTGCTCGATGAAGCCGCGCCGGTGGGGGATTCCGCGCAGGCCGACACGGCGATCTTCTATTCGATCTCCAACGCCCAGAAGGGCCTGTCGGGGATCAGCTTCGGCAACTTCCTGATCAAGAAGGTGGTCGAAACCCTTTCGGCCGAGTTCCCGCGCCTGAAGACGTTCGCCACCCTGTCGCCCATGCCCGGCTTCCGCAAGTGGCTCGACGAACGCCTGGCCGAGGGCGAACGCGGCCTGTTGCTGCCCGCCGAGCACAAGGCCCTGACCGCCCTGGCCCGCGCCCGTGGCGGCGCCGTGGCGGCCAAGGGCGGCCTCAAGGGAATGTTGAGCCAGCCCGACTGGTATCTCGACGCCGAGCAGGCAGAGGTCCTGAAGGTCCCTCTGATGCGCCTGGGCGCCCGTTACCTGGCCGCCGAGCGCCGCCCGCCACGTGACGGCGGAATGCCCACGGCGCGCGATTCCGTGGCCCACTTCCACCTGACCAATGGAGCCCGCATCGACCGCCTCAACTGGCTGGGCGACACCTCCGAAAAGGGCCTGCAGCAGTCCGCCGGACTGATGGTCAACTACCTGTACAAACTCAACGAAATCGAACGCAACCACGAGACCTACAGCGGCCAGGGAAAGGCCGTGCTGTCCTCCAGCGTCAAGGCGCTGCTGAAGGATTAGAGGTCCGCTGTCGCGGAAGGGCTGCCGCCCTGAACCCGCCTGGAGCAAGCTCCAGACCTCCTTGTTTTTCTTAAAAAAAGGGTTCGGGGACTTGTCCCCGAGCGGGTCCGGGCGGCAGCCCGCAAGTGCCCGGCGAGTTACATCGACTACGGCGTGATCGACGCCGCGGCTTCGCGGCACAGGGCTTCGCAGCGGTGGCATTCTTCGGCACAGATGCGGCAGTGTTCGTGCTGGTCGCCGTGGCGGGCGCATTCCTCGCCGCATTCCATGCAGGCGACGGCGCACAGTTCCATGGCCTGACGGATGACGATCTCGTTGGAGCCGGTGCGGCGGACGCCCAGTTTGCCGGCCACGGCGCAGACGTCGGCGCAGTCCAGGGCCAGGCGGATGCACTGGCGCAGGTCGGCGACCATGTCCTCGGCCATGCAGGCGTCGGCGCAGGCGACGCAGGTCTGGGCGCACGAGATGCACTCGTCGATGCAGCGGACCAGGACGTCGTTGATGCTGCCCTTCACGTCGGGGTGGGTGGCGATCATCCGGGATATTTCCATGGCGCTTCTCCGGGTTGAGGGCAGGGTCAACCGGCAGAAACGGCTGCGGCGGCGGGTTCGTTTCGTCCCACGCGAAAAAGGGCCCCTCCTTGCGGAAGGGCCCCTTCTGTAACCGGAGGAGCGTGGAGCTTTAGATCGCGCGGATGTCGGTCAGGAAGGCGTCGACCTTGTTCTTCAGGCGTTCGGACTGGCTCGACAGTTCCTTGGAGGCGGTCAGGACCTCCTTGGCGGCATGGCCGGTTTCCGACGACGCTTCGGTGACGTTGTGGATGTTGGACGTCACCTCGGTGGTGCCGGTCGAGGCTTCCTGGACGTTGCGGGCGATTTCGCGGGTGGCGGCGCCCTGTTCCTCGACGGCGGCGGCGATGGCGGCGGCGATCTCGTTGATCTGGCCGATGGTCTCGCCGATGCCCTGGATGGCGCCCACCGCGGTCTTGGTGGCGTTCTGGACCTCGTTGATCTGGGTAGAGATCTCCTCGGTCGCGCGGGCGGTCTGGTTGGCCAGGTTCTTGACCTCGTTGGCCACCACGGCAAAGCCCTTGCCGGCATCACCGGCGCGCGCCGCCTCGATCGTGGCGTTCAGCGCGAGCAGGTTGGTCTGGCTGGCGATGTCATTGATGAGCTTGACCACGGCGCCGATCTTATCGGCCGCGACGGCCAGACCGGTGACCAACTGGTTGGTCCGCTGGGCTTCTTCCACCGCCTCGCCGGAGATGCGATTCGACTCGCTCACCTGGCGGCTGATCTCGGAGATCGAGGCGTGAAGTTCCTCGGCCGCCGAGGCCACGGTCTGAACGTTCTGGGCGGCTTCCTCGGCCGCGGTGGCGACCACGGAGGCCTGCTGGCTGGTCGCGTCGGCGGTTTCGGCCATGCTCTGGGAGGTGGACTGCAGCTCGGTCGCCGCGGCGGCGACGATCTCGACCATGCCGTGGACCTCGTTCTCGAACACCGAGGCGTGCTCGTTCAGCGTCCGGGCGGCGGTTTCGCGGGCGGTCTGGATGTACACCGAAATCGCCAGGTCCATGTCCAGCATCAGGGCCTTGTTGACGGCCTGGGTGATTCGGGCGGCCTGCTCGGGCTTCTTGCGGTACGTCTGCTGGATGAGGTCGATGATCTTGTTCAAGGTGAAGCAGTAGGCGCCGATGTACCAGCGCGGCTCCAGGCCGACGCGTTCATGGGTGCGGCCGATGATGGTGACCTGCTTCATGTAGGCGTCGCCGAAATCGCCCATGAACACGCTGTTCATCCAGTGTTGGCGCTGCATGCGGCGGGCGTGGTCCATCGACGGGCCGCTGGTGAACAGCTTGGCGATCGGCGGGTACTGCTTCACGTAGCCGTAGAAGTCCTCGAGGATGGAGTCGATTTTCGGCTCCAGGACGGCCCGAAACTCACGCAGCGCGGCTTTGGTCGGCTCGTCGATCTGCAGAAAGCCAAGACGACCAGCGCGGTCCAGATTGTCGCTCACTTGTTGACTCCTCCTCGTGTGCCCCCGATCCGGAAACGGCCTGCGGCCCGGACCCCTGCAGGTGCGCGCACGGCGCACCTGTTTCCCGTTCCCGAGAAATATCCTTTTTTTCAACATAAATATACTAAAGTGTCGTTAATGAAGCGCGGTTCGCAGCATCCGGATCCGTCGGTGCCGCGACCGGCAACTACAATCGGCCCTTGCTCATGGGGCAGGGGATTGGCTATGTGATAGGACCGGGCACCGGCCATCGTCGGCGCCACGGACCATATTTCTTGTGATCCGCACGGGGTGCAGCCAAGTCTGGTGCCTCCCGGGTGTGGCGAGTCGGCCCGGCGGGCGTGGTGGAATTGGTAGACACGCTGGATTTAGGTTCCAGTGGCCATAGGCCGTGGGGGTTCAAGTCCCTTCGCCCGCACCATTTCCGGCCCGGCAGGCCGCACTGAACGGCGGGACCGCCGGGCGGGTCACGAAACGGGTTGCCCACAGGGCCGCCAGCGCGGCCCCACGGTACGGGTTGCCGACGGTACGGGTTGCCCACGGTACGGGTTGCCCACGGTACGGGTTGCCCACGGTACGGGTTGCCCACGGTACGGGTTGAATGCAGGGCCGCCAGCGCGGCCCAAAGAACGATTGAGCGGTCAGGCGCTGTTGCGGCTGGCCACGGACTGACACCCAAGACTTTCGGGAATCTCCATGCAGGTCACAGAAACCAACGCCGACGGTCTGAAGCGCGAATTCAAGATCGTCGTTCCGGCCAGCACTCTCCAGGACAAGACGGACACCCGTCTCAAGGAGCTGTCTCACCAGGTTCGCCTGCCGGGCTTCCGCCCGGGCAAGGTCCCCATGGCGCTCATGAAGAAAAAGTACGGCGCCTCGGTCATGGGCGAAGTGCTGGAAGCGGCCGTCCAGGAAGGGTCTCAGCAGACCCTGGCCGAACGTGACCTGCGCCCGGCCATGCAGCCCAAGATCGAGATCGTCTCGTTCGAGGAAGGCAAGGACCTGGAGTTCAAGATGGACGTCGAGGTCCTGCCGACCATCGGCGCGATGGACTTCGCCAGCATCGAGCTGGAGCGCCCCAAGGTCGTGGTGCCCGACGCCGAGATCGAGGAGGCCCTGGGCCGAATCGCCGAAAGCCGCAAGCAGGCCGAGGCCACCGGGTCCAAGCGCAAGTCCAAGAAGGGTGACATCCTGGAGATCGACTTCGTCGGTCGCGTGGGTGGCGAGGAGTTCCCGGGCGGCAAGGGCGAGGGCTTTGACCTCGAACTCGGCTCGAACACCTTCATTCCCGGCTTCGAGGACCAGCTCGTCGGCGCCAAGATCGGCGACGTCAGCACCGTCACCGTGACCTTCCCGGAAGACTACCACGCCAAGGATCTGGCCGGTAAGGAAGCCGAGTTCGAAGTCACCGTGAAGGAGCTCAAGGAGCCCAAGGTTCCCGAGATCAACGACGACTTCGCCAAGACCGTCGGCCTTGAGGACCTCGAGGCCCTGAAGGCCGCCGTCCGCGAGCAGATGGACAAGGACTACGCCGGCATCGCCCGCAACCGCGTCAAGCGCGCGCTGCTCGACAAGCTGGCCGACATGGCCGACTTCGAAGTGCCCGGCGGCATGGTCGATCTCGAGTTCGACGCCATCTGGGCGCAGGTCGAAGAGGCCAAGGCCAAGGACGACCTCGACGAGGAAGACAAGGGCAAGTCCGACGAAGAGCTGCGCGACGAATACCGCGCGCTGGCCGAGCGCCGCGTCCGCCTGGGCCTGCTGCTGGCCGAAGTCGGCCAGAAGAACGCCATCCAGGTCAGCCAGGAAGACCTCAACGGCGCCATCATGCAGGAAGCCATGCGCTATCCGGGCCAGGAGCAGGCGGTGTTCCAGTTCTTCCAGAACAACCAGCAGGCCCTGAACCAGCTGCGCGCGCCGATCTACGAGGACAAGGTCGTCGACTACATCCTCGAGCTGGCCCAGGTCACCGACAAGGAAGTCAGCCCCGAAGAGCTGGCTGCCGAGCCCGAGACCGCCGGCACCAAGAAGGCCGGCAAGAAGCCTGCCGCCAAGAAGAAGGCCGCCAAGAAGGCCGACGACGCCGAAAGCGCAACCGAAGGGGATGGTGCGGAAGGTTAATCCGCACCATATGGCAGTGGAACGCCTTTCGGGGTGCGATCATAATCGCGCTGAACTCCGCACGGTGTTTCAGGGTTGAAAGCGGGGGGTGGCCCGTCCAAGATGGGCTACTCCCCTTCCTTCTTCGGCAGGACAAGAGGCGCATATATGTCAGAGCGGGATCCGTACGACGTCTACATGAACACGCTGGTGCCGATGGTCATCGAACAGACCAATCGGGGCGAGCGCTCCTACGACATCTATTCCCGGCTCCTCAAGGAGCGCATCATCTTCCTGACGGGTCAGGTTCACGACGGGGTGTCGAGCCTCATCTGTGCCCAGCTCCTGTTCCTCGAGTCCGAGAACCCGTCCAAGGACATCGCCTTCTACATCAACTCGCCGGGTGGCGTGGTGACGTCGGGGCTGGCGATGTACGACACCATGCAGTACATCCGCTCCAGCGTGGCCACCCTGTGCATCGGGCAGGCCGCGTCCATGGGGTCGCTGCTGCTGGCCGCCGGGGCGCCCGGAAAGCGGTTCTCGCTGCCCAACTCGCGGATCATGATCCACCAGCCGTCCGGCGGCTTCCAGGGCCAGGCGGCGGACATCGAGATCCACGCCAGGGAAATTCTGTCGCTGCGTGCGCGGCTGAATGAAATCTACGCGCACCACACCGGCCGTCCGGTCGCGGAGATCGAGGACGCCATGGAGCGCGACAAGTTCTTCGTGCCCGAGGCGGCCAAGGAATTCGGCCTGATCGACGAGGTGGTGTCCAGCCGCCCCGCCGCTCCGTCCGACGAGCCCAAGTCGGGCGAGTAGTCACTGGTTCGGTTCGCCGGAACCGCCCCCCCAGGCATCTGTTCGGGTGCCGGACGGGGCGGTCCAGCGGGCCGGTTTTTCAATTTCCTTCCTGTCGCCCGTAAGCGTCGCGCCATCGATGCCGGCGGGCGAGGTTCAAGACACGCATTTCGGCACCTGAAACAACGGTAGTTGCGCCCTCCGATGAGGGGTCCCATATCGTTACGGCTTTTTGTCGTTGTGCGTTGGTCGGGCGTCCGGCTAACATGAATTTGTAGTGTGGGCCTTCAGGGAGGCCCCGAAAATCCTCGCGGTTGAGCCGTGGCAAACGGTAGGGGCGCCGTCCCCGTCGGACAATCGCATGGAGTGGAGATACGATGAGCAAGTCTTCTGGCGGCGACTCCAAGAACACCCTCTACTGCTCGTTCTGCGGCAAGAGCCAGCACGAAGTGCGCAAACTCATCGCGGGCCCCACGGTGTTCATCTGTGACGAGTGCGTCGAACTGTGCATGGACATCATTCGCGAGGAGCATAAGACGCACCTCGTGAAGTCCCGCGACGGCGTGCCGACCCCCCGTGACATCAAGGCGGTGCTCGATGACTATGTGATCGGCCAGGCGCATGCCAAGCGCGTGCTGTCGGTCGCCGTGCACAACCACTACAAGCGGTTGACGGCGGGCGGCAAGAACGAGATCGAGATCGCCAAGTCCAACATCCTGCTGGTCGGTCCGACCGGTTGCGGCAAGACGCTGCTGGCCCAGACCCTGGCGCGCATCCTCGATGTGCCGTTCACCATGGCTGACGCCACCACGCTGACCGAGGCCGGCTATGTCGGCGAGGATGTCGAGAACATCATCCTCAAGCTGTTGCAGGCCGCGGACTACAACGTCGAGCGGGCGCAGCGCGGCATCGTCTACATCGACGAGATCGACAAGATCTCGCGCAAGTCGGACAACCCGTCCATCACCCGCGACGTGTCGGGCGAGGGCGTGCAGCAGGCGCTGCTGAAGATCATGGAAGGCACCGTCGCCTCCGTGCCGCCGCAGGGCGGGCGCAAGCATCCGCAGCAGGAATTCCTGCAGGTCGACACCACCAACATCCTGTTCATCGTCGGTGGCGCGTTTGCCGGCCTGGACCGGATCATCAGCCAGCGCGGCAAGGGCACGTCGATCGGCTTTGGTGCCGACGTGCGTGACCCCGAACAGCGCAAGACCGGCGAACTCCTCCGCGAGGTGGAGCCCGAGGATCTGCTGAAGTACGGCCTGATCCCGGAATTCGTCGGCCGTCTGCCGGTCATCGCGACGCTGGAAGACCTCGACGAGGGCGCCCTCATCGAGATCCTGACCCAGCCCAAGAATGCCCTGGTCAAGCAGTACCAGCGCCTCTTCGAAATGGAAAACGCGCGCCTGTCGTTCAACGAGGACGCCTTGAAGGCCGTCGCCAAGAAGGCGATTGCCCGCAAGACCGGCGCGCGTGGCCTGCGCTCCATCCTGGAAGCCATTCTGCTCGACACCATGTTCGACCTGCCGACCCTGGAGGGTCTGGAGGAAGTCGTGGTGAACCGCGAAGCGGCGGAACAGAGAGCCAAGCCCCTGATCATCTACTCCGACCGTTCGGAAGAGATGGGGTCGAGCGCCTGAGGCGCTGACGGAAGAGACTGGCGGGGCCCTGGTAACGGGGTCCCGCCGACTTCCTCCGGCGCGATGGGCGAAGGGGGGAAAGCGGCGGCAGCCCAAGGCGGGCGCCGGCGCGGAACCGGGTGGGGCGTTGCCTGTCGCGCGCCCTCCGGATGACGGTGCGAACAGGGTGCTGCGGAGTGGCGCAACCGCGCCAGCGCGAGAAAGCAGCATCCCGTGCCTGTCAAGGCCTAGCCAAGCGGCGGGCATCCTCCCTATATCGAGTTTGCAAGGGCCGGCAGACATGTCCGGTCCGACTTTTTCAACCCGGTGCGGCGGCCAGCAGGTTGCGCGCCACTACCGATGAGGTTTGTCGTGGAGACCGGCCGAAGCCAGAATTTCCCGGTCCTGCCGCTGCGGGACATCGTCGTCTTTCCTCACATGATCGTTCCCCTGTTCGTGGGGCGTGACAAGAGCGTGCGTGCGCTCGAAGACGTGATGACCGATGACAAGCAGATCCTCCTGGTCGCCCAGAAGAACGCGGCCCAGGACGATCCCAACCCCGACGATATTTATACCGTCGGCACCGTTTCAACCGTACTGCAACTGCTCAAGCTGCCCGACGGCACCGTCAAGGTGCTGGTCGAAGGTGGCCAGCGGGCGCGCATCACGGGCTACACCGGCCGCGAGGAGTTCTTCGAGGCGACGGCGGACGTGATCGAGGACGCGGACGGCGAGACGCAGGAGCTTGAAGCCCTGTCGCGCTCGGTGATCTCGCAGTTCGAGCAGTACATCAAGCTCAACAAGAAGATCCCGCCCGAGGTCCTGGTGTCCGTCAACCAGATCGAGGACCCGGCGAAACTCGCCGACACGGTGGCCAGCCACCTGTCGCTGAAGATCGCCGACAAGCAGGATCTGCTGGAACTCGGCTCCGTCGCCGAGCGCCTGGAGCGCGTCTATGGCCACATGGAAAGCGAGATCGGAGTTCTCCAGGTGGAGAAGAAGATCCGCAACCGGGTCAAGCGCCAGATGGAAAAGACCCAGCGCGAGTACTATCTGAACGAGCAGCTCAAGGCCATTCAGAAGGAACTCGGCGAGGGTGAGGACGGCAAGGACGAGGCGGCCGAACTCGAAGACCGCATCAAGAAGACCAAGCTGTCCAAGGAAGCGCGCGAAAAGGCCGATGCGGAGCTGAAGAAGCTGCGCTCGATGAGCCCGATGTCGGCCGAGGCGACCGTGGTCCGCAACTACCTGGACTGGATCCTGTCCATTCCGTGGCAGAAGCGGTCGCGCGTCCGCAACGACATCCGCGAGGCCCAGAAGGTTCTCGACGCCGACCATTTCGGCCTTGAGAAGGTCAAGGAACGCATCCTCGAGTACTTGGCCGTGCAGGCGCGGACCAAGAAGCTCAAGGGGCCGATCCTGTGCCTGGTCGGGCCGCCCGGCGTCGGCAAGACGTCGCTCGGCAAGTCCATCGCCAGGGCCACGGGACGCAACTTCGTGCGCATGAGCCTCGGCGGCGTGCGCGACGAGTCCGAAATCCGCGGCCACCGGCGGACCTACATCGGGTCCATGCCCGGCAAGGTCATCCACGGCATGAAGAAGGCCAAGACCTCCAACCCGCTGTTCCTCCTCGACGAGGTGGACAAGCTGGGATCGGATTGGCGCGGGGATCCGTCCTCGGCCCTGCTGGAGGTCCTGGACCCCGAGCAGAACGCCACCTTCCAGGACCACTACCTGGAGGTCGATTACGATCTGTCCGACGTGATGTTCGTGTGCACGGCCAACTCCCTGCGCATGCCCCAGCCGTTGCTGGACCGCATGGAGATCATTCGCCTGGCCGGCTACACCGAAGACGAGAAGATCGAGATCGCCCGTCACCACCTCATCCGCAAGCAGGAAGAGGCGCATGGCCTGAAGAAGGGCGAGTGGCAGGTTGCCGACTCCGCGTTGCGGGACCTCATCCGCTACTACACGCGGGAAGCCGGGGTGCGTAACCTGGAACGCGAGATCGCCAACCTCACCCGCAAGGCGGTCAAGGAAATCCTCATGGGCGACCTGAAGAAGGTCTCCGTGACGTCCAAGAACCTGGAAAAGTACGCCGGCGTGCGCCGCTATCGCTACGGCGAGGCGGAGATGGAAGACCTGTGCGGTGTCGTCACCGGACTGGCCTGGACCGAGGTTGGCGGCGATCTGCTATCGATCGAAGCCATCACCGTCCCCGGCAAGGGCAAGTTCACCCTGACCGGGCAGCTCGGCGACGTGATGAAGGAGTCGATCGAGGCGGCGCGGTCCTATACCCGTGCCCGCGCCATCAGCTTCGGCATCAAGCCGACGGTGTTCGAGAAGAAGGACATCCACGTCCACGTGCCCGAAGGCGCAACGCCCAAGGACGGTCCGTCGGCTGGTATCGCCATGTGCGTTGCCATCGTGTCGGCCCTGACCGGCAACAAGGTGCGGGCCGATATCGCCATGACCGGCGAGATCACGCTGCGCGGCCGGGTGCTGGGTATCGGCGGCCTGAAGGAAAAGCTGCTGGCGGCCCTGCGCGGTGGCATCAAGACCGTGCTCATTCCCAAGGAGAATGAGAAGGATCTGCCCGAGATCCCCGACAACGTGAAGAAGGGTCTCAAGATCATTCCGGTCGCCACGGTCGACGAGGTGATGGAACACGCCCTGTCCCAGAAACTCGTGCCGATCGAATGGGAAGAGCCCGAGGACGTGCCGCCCACCAAGCGGAGCGAAGGCGGGCCGGACGATGCCGTCCTGACCCACTGACCTTCGACATAAGACTCCGGCAGACAGTGAGCCCGGCCCTTGGTGGCCGGGCTTTCTTTTTGTGCGACTCGCCGGGTGTTGTTCGCCGGAGGGGCCCCATTTGTGGCTTTTTGGCAACAGTTCTAAAAGCCTACGCATTCGTCAACCCCTGCAACCCGGCAGGATTGCAGGTTCAACTGGCGCGATGGTGCGTTGGCACACCGGAAATAGCGGAAAACAAGGCTGCAGGCGGCGTAGTGCATTGACGCCATGGAAGGGCGATGCTTACACTTCCTGCCATCGAAAGCGGTGCGGCAGCGCCGGTTCGGACAAGAAACGTTCGCTATCAGCTTAAGTCGTCATGACATAGCAGAGGGGGCCCTCACGTGAACAAGAACGATCTGGTTGCCGCGGTTGCGGAAAATAGCGGTCTGTCCAAGAGCGACGCCGGCAAGGCCGTGGACAGCGTCTTCGACGCCATCTCCGGCGCCCTGAAGGGTGGCAGCGAAGTGCGTCTGGTCGGTTTCGGCACGTTCAGCGTCGCCGAGCGCGCCGCCAGCGAAGGCCGCAATCCCCGCACTGGCGAGAAGATCGCCATCGCGGCGTCCAAGCAGCCGAAGTTCAAGGCTGGCAAGGGCCTGAAGGATGCCGTCAACTAAGACGGTCCCATCGGGTCAGGAATGAGAGAAAGGCGCCGGCTCCGTCGAGTGGGTGCCTTTTTCATTTGCCCGCCCCATTGCACGGCGGCACCGGGTGCGGTATTGAATGCGCGCCCCGCGTCGATGGCGCGGGTCTCCGCGGCCGGGCGGTTAGCTCAGTTGGTAGAGCGTCTCGTTTACACCGAGGATGTCGGCGGTTCGAGCCCGTCACCGCCCACCACGGCACGCCATGCAAAAGGGGCGGCACCCACACAGGGTGCCGCCCCTTGGCTATTCCGGGCCTCCGGAGAGGATTATTCGGCCGGCTCGACGCGCGGCGCCTGAGTGTTGGCGATGAAGCGGCTCATCCACCACGACAGCAGGCTGATGGCAACGACGGCCACCGGGACCAGAGTGATCAGAACTTGCAGGTTCTCGCCGGCGAACCGGGTGGTCGAGCCTTCGAGCGTGCTGGCCACGATGAACCAGATGGCGATCGGGGCGACCATGAAGGCGGCCAGAACGTAGGGCAGAAAACGCATCAAACTCTCCTCGCGGGGCTTCATATGTATGCCGATGGCGACCCGCGTCGTTGCGGGAAACCGCTGAGAGAGTTGTAGGCATTTTAAGCCAGCCCGCAACCCCCTGGGGTGTAGGGGTTTTCCCTGACCAAGGGGGTGGGGGAGGGGTAAATTCTCTGGAAACAGGCCGGGCTATAGCTGTTTGCTTTGAAGTGAGCCGCGGCTTCCTCTCGTCCACCCTGGGCTGCCGCCCAAACCCCGTTTTCTTCTTCAAGAAAGAAAGGGAGGTCCGAAGCGCAGCTCCAGGCTGGCGGCAGCCATCCGCGACAGCGGACCAATGCGCCAGATGCCCTAGTAATGGGGCGGCTTGTACGCCTCGGCCTGGGGTTCGACGGCCTGCATGCGGTCGTGCAGACCGCGCACGGTGCGGACCAGCTTGTCGATCTCCTCCCACTGCCGGGCGATCACGTCGCTGAGGTCCTGGTTAGCCGCCTCGAGGTGCGCGAGATGGCTTTCCAGGGCCGTGACGCGCTGTTCCAGGGCGGTTTCCCGGTTGGAGGGGGTGGGCATGGCCTGTTCCTGAGCTGTTGGCTGGGCGCCGCATCGATGTTGGCACAGCAGTCCCACGGCCCGATGACCGATGTCAACCGGGCTCCTCTCAGGCGCCTGCGCGGATCACCAGAACGACAGCAGCGCCGCGAGGCACAGCAGGGTGAACACCATCCCGAAGCCATAGCACAGGGCGGCGACGACCGAGCGCGCTCCAGACGTGCGGGCGCCCAGGTCCTGAATGGTCATGCGGAACCGGTGGGCCGCGTGCCACAGGGGCAGCACCAGAACGCCGAACAGGATGATCTTGCCCAGCGGATTGGCGGCAAAGGCGTGCACGCGCTCATAGGACAGCGCCTCGGCGTCGATCAGGCCCAGGGGCACGGCGATGCCGGTCACGAAGATCATCACCGGCAGCATCAGGGCGGCCACCAGGCCACCGCCGGCGAACGGGAACCACACCAGGGGCTTGTTGGCGCGGGTATAGGTCTTGCGTCCTGTCGTCTTGCTCATGGCCATGGGTCCTCTCACCACAACACCGCGACCAGCACGACGATGCTGGCCACCGCCCAAACCGCGTACTGCGCGCCGATGATCGGGCCGGGCGGCACGAAATGGTCGCCGCGCATGATCGGCGTGGTGCGCGGGGTCAGGGCGAACCAGGTAACGGTGTGGAAGGTGGCGAACACGAAGGCCAGCACATGGAAGACGACCGACGCCGGGTGGCTCAGGACGCCCAGGAAGCTGCCCCAGGCGTCGGGCCCCTGGCTGAGCTGCCACAGGCCGACGATCAGGATGGCGACATACGCGCCGACGAAGAAGCTGGTGAACTCGCGCAGCATGTAGCGGATGTAGAACGGCTTTTCCAGCCACCAGGTGTTGGGCAGCGTGGGCTCGTAGGGCTTGCGGCTCATCGTGCCTTCCTCCCCGGAATCAGGTGGTCCAAGGCCCAGTCGATGGAGCTTTCGATCTTCTGCTCCTGAATGGCGCCGGCCGGTTCAACGTCCTTGGGGCAGACTTCCGAGCAGGCGGACACGAAGGTGCACTCCCACACGCCGTCCTCGCTGGCCGTCACGTCCTTGCGCAGGTCCTTGCCCTGGTCGCGGGTGTCCAGGTTGTAGCGGTGGGCCAGCGCCAGGGCGGCCGGGCCGATGAAGCCCGGGTTCAGCCCGACCTGCGGACAGGCGGCGTAGCACAGCAGGCAGTTGATGCACATGGTGTGGCGCTTGAAGCGCTTGAGCTGCTTGGGAAGCTGCGTGAACGTGCCCTCGTCGAGCGGCTTTTCGGTTGAGCGGATGATCCACGGCTTCACGGCCTCCAGCTTCTCCATGAAGCTGTCCATGACGATCACCAGATCCTTTTCGATGGGGAAGTTCTTCAGCGCCCCGACCGTGATGGTGCCCGTGCCGTCCTTGAGGTAGTCGCGCAGGAACGCCTTGCACGACAACGTCGGCTCGTTGTTGATCATCATGCCGCACGACCCGCAGACGGCCATGTGGCAGGACCAGCGATAGGTCAGCGACCCATCGACGTTGTCCTTGACCCAGTTCAGCGCGTCCAGGACGACCCAGTCCTCCTGGTAGGGGACGGTGAACTTCTCGGCGCGGGGGACGTCGTCGCTCTCCGGGTTGTAGCGCAGGACTTCCAGCGTGAACGTCGTGTCGTCGCTCATTTCGCCTCTCCGCCATAAACGCGTTCGGCCGGCTGCGACCGGGTGATGACCACGTCGCGGTAGTCGACGCGCGGCGGCTCGCCCTCCACCCGATGGGCCATTGAATGCTTGAGGAACGCCCCATCGTCGCGTGCCGGATGATCGAGCCGCTGGTGCGACCCGCGGGATTCGGTGCGCTGCAGGGCGGACAGGGCCATGCACTCGCCGATCTCGATCATGTTGCCCAGTTCGATGGCGCCGGTCAGGTCGGTGTTGTAGACGCCGCTCTTGTCGTCGATGGCGACGTTGGCGAAGCGCTGGCGCAGGGTCGCCAGGGTGTCCACGGTGGCGCGCAGGCTGTCTTCGGTGCGATAGATGCCGCAGCCGGTTTCCATGGTGTCGTTGAGCGCGGTGCGCAGGCCGACCACTGATTCCGTGCCCTTGGAGCGCTCCAGCAGATCGACCACGCGCTTGCGGTGGCCGTCGGCCTGGGCGAGGGCGTTGGTGCGGCTGGGCATCGGCACGCCGCGCGCATGGGCGGCGGCATTGCGCCCGGCCACGGCGCCGAACACCAGAAGCTCGGTCAGCGAGTTCGACCCCAGGCGGTTGGCCCCGTTGATTGACACGCAGGCGCATTCGCCGGCGGCATAGAGGCCGGGGACCGGGGTGGCGGCGGTGATGTCGGTGTGGATGCCGCCCATGGTGTAGTGGACCACCGGGCGCACCGGAATGGGCGCGTTGACCACGTCGACGCCGACATAGGCCTTGGCGAGGTCGCGGATGAACGGCAGGCGCTCGGCGATCTTGGCCTCGCCCAGGTGGCGCAGGTCGAGGTGCATGACGTCACCCCACTTGCTGTCGATGCAGCGGCCCTTCTGCTGTTCCTGCCAGAAGGCCTGGGACAGGCGGTCGCGCGGGCCGAGTTCCATGGCCTTCTTGCGCGGCCACGGGTCGGGCGGCCCCATGCCATAGTCCTGAAGGTAGCGGTAGCCGTCCTTGTTGACCAGGATGCCGCCTTCGCCGCGCGCCGCTTCCGAGATCAGGATGCCGGTGCCGGGCAGGCCGGTCGGGTGGTACTGGACGAACTCCATGTCCTTGAGCGGCACGCCGGCCCGGAAGGCCATGGCCATGCCGTCGCCGGTCTTGATGGCGCCGTTGGTGGTGAACGGGAACACCCGGCCGGCCCCGCCGGTGCAGATGATGACCGAGCGGGCCAGGATGACCATGGGCTTGCCGCTGCGGATTTCGTGGGCCAGCACGCCGGCGATGCGGCCGTCCTCGATCAGGAGGTCGGTGGTGTAGACCTCGTCCATGCGCTTGACCGACGGGTACTTCATCGAGGTCTGGAAGAGGGTGTGCAGCAGGTGGAAGCCGGTCTTGTCGGCGGCATACCAGGTGCGTTCGATCTTCATGCCGCCGAACGGGCGGACGGCGACCTTGCCGTCGGGCGTGCGGCTCCACGGACAGCCCCAGTGTTCGGTGCGGACCAGTTCCTTGGGGGCCTGGGCCACGAAGAAGTCGACCGCGTCCTGGTCGCACAGCCAGTCGCCGCCGGACACCGTGTCGTTGAAGTGGTTGTCCAGGCTGTCCTCGGCCTTGGCCACGCCGGCCGCGCCACCCTCGGCCGCCACGGTGTGGCTGCGCATCGGGTAGACCTTGGACAGCAGGGTCACCGACAGGGTGGGGTCCGCCTCGGCGGCGGCGATGGCGGCGCGCAGCCCCGCTCCGCCGGCCCCGACGATGGCGATGTCGGTTTCGATCACGTCCATTAGCTAAGCACCCCCTGCCCATGACGTCGATGATGTGACCGCGATCATAGACCATCGCAGCGCAACAACCAAACGATGCCGCGTCCGCCGGTAGGGGTATTGCCAGCGTTTTGAAAGATTTAACCGAAGTGCCTCAGAGGCGTTCGGCGACGACCTTCTGGTACATGCCGCCGAAAAAGGTTTCCTTGCGCCAGGCAAAGGCGTCGTCCTGGGACGCGTACGTTCTGATTTCGCGCGTCCACAGGGCGGTGGCGAAGGGTTCCAGGGCGCCGAAGACGGCCGCCATCACCGGGCGGAGCGGATGCGCGCCCGACGGCCGGTGGTAATCGACGAACACCACCTTGCCGCCGCGCCGCACGCTGCCCAGCAGGGCGTCGACGATGCGGCCCTTGTAGTCCTCGGGAACCTCGTGCAGCAGGAAGAAGCAGGTCACGGCGTCGTAGGGGCCGCGACCGGACTCGGCGGCATCCCACAGCTCGACCGAGGCCTGCGGCACGCCGGCCAGCTTGCGCCGGGTCAGCGAGACCTGGATCGGCGCGATGTCGGTGACGTCCAGGCGGCCGTCCGGCCCCAGCGCGGCGGCCACGTCGGCCGAAAAGGTGCCATAGACGCAGGCCGGCTGGAGGACCTGCCAGCCGGGCTGCAATTCCGCCGTCACGCTGCGGATGAGCCGCCGCGCGTTGCCCCACAGGATGGCCGACACCACCGGCTGGCGGTCGAACACCGCGCAGCCCAGCTTGCTCAGGTATGCCCAGGTGTAGGTTTCGCTAAGATAGGCCGGGATGGCCGGCGCCTGGGCGGGACAGGGGGGCGCAGGCGGGATCACCCTGGCGGCGGGAGGCTCGGCCGACAAGGCGCTGTCGCGGGGGCTCATGTCATTGCGCTCCAGGGCAGTTGGCGTCAGCAGTCATGGCTGGCGTTGGCGGGCGGGCCGTACATGCGGCGCGCACGGTCCTCGAAGGCGGTGATCATGCGGTCCACCGAGTCCCGCGACAGCAGCATCCCGAGGGCCGACAGCGCGCGCGACCGCAGCTCGAACGTCACGTCCAGGGTGATCAGGCAGCCGCCATCGTCGGCCACGTCGAACGTCCACTGCAGCTCGAACTGGCGAAAGGGCGCCTGGCTCGACTGCACCCGAATGGCGTCGGGCCGCGTCAACCGGGTATGGGTGGTGAAGGTGTGGCGCACCGGCCCCAGACGGACGACCTGATCGGTGTCATAGCCGTCGTCCTTGGCGTTGCGCACGCGCACGGCCTGCCAGGTCGGCAGGAACTCCGGGTAGCGCTCCACATCGGCCACCAGATCAAACATGCGGTGCGGCGGGTAGTAAACTTCCCGCTTTACGGTCGTCGTCGGCACGACTTCCCCCTCACGTCCTCGAGACCATGGCCGTTCTTTGCCGGGGGCACCCCCCCCTTGGCGCGGGAACCCACGCACCTTATGTAGTGCCCGGGCCCGGATGTCCAGCCTGCGTATGCCGCAGTGCCGTCGACGGAGCCGGCCGGGGGGCCGGGCGGGGCGCGGGAGTCACGCCCCACTGCTGCCAACCCGTTCTGGGGGTTGTCGATGAACGCCCGACGCACCCCGCGGCCGGGTATCATTGCTTGACTTAACGGGACGCTGGGGATTACATCACGGCGGTTTTCGTGCGGGGGACCCGTCCCGTCGCGGCATGAGGGAGGCGCTTTCAGCGCCGCTTGACGCCGGTTCCCGACTACCCTATGAACCCACCCGGCCGGGTGGGTCCGGGGCGGGAGTCGGAGGGCGGGGACTGCTGCAGACCGCAACGCACCGTGGCTCCCGTCAAGGGAACCCATAACGAGGGCAGGAAGGGTCGGGCGACGGTCAGTCGCGCCCACCGCCGAGTCAGGAGGTTGGAGCTCATCCCATGGAGGACCTGCTGCGCGAATACCTGCCGATCCTGATATTCCTCGGGATCGCGATCGCAATTTCCGGGATAGCCATCCTGGCATCCTACATCGTCGCCCCGCAGCATCCGGATTCCGAAAAGGACTCGGCATACGAATGCGGCTTCGAGGCTTTCGACGATGCCCGTGCCCGCTTTGACGTGCGCTACTACCTGGTGGCGATCCTGTTCATCATCTTCGATCTGGAAGTCGCCTTCCTGTTCCCGTGGGCGGTCAGCCTGGCCGACATCGGGGCGTTCGGGTTCTGGTCGATGATGGCGTTCCTCGGGATCCTGACCATCGGCTTCGTCTACGAATGGAAGAAGGGAGCCCTGGAATGGGAGTGAGCAGCGGCAGCATTCACAACCCCGCCCACCCTCTGCCGCCGGGTCCGGAGCAGGATGCCCTCCTCAAGGGAGTGGGGCAGGAGCTTCAGGAAAAGGGGTTCATCCTGTCGACCGTGGACGGCCTGGCCAACTGGGCCCGCACCGGTTCGCTGTGGCCCATGACGTTCGGCCTGGCCTGCTGCGCGGTGGAGATGATCCACGCCTACATGCCGCGTTACGATCTGGACCGCATGGGCGTCGTGCCGCGGCCCAGCCCGCGCCAGTCCGACGTGATGATCGTCGCCGGCACGGTGTGCAACAAGATGGCCCCGGCCGTGCGCAAGGTCTACGACCAGATGGCCGAGCCGCGCTGGGTGATCTCGATGGGCTCGTGCGCCAACGGCGGCGGCTACTATCACTATTCGTACTCTGTGCTGCGCGGAGTCGACCGGATCGTTCCGGTTGACGTCTACGTTCCGGGGTGCCCGCCGACCGCAGAGGCGCTGGTCTACGGCATCATGCAGTTGCAGAAGAAGATTCGGCGGACGGGTTCGCTCCGCCGCTAGTCGAACCGCCTCGGGGAAGGGACATGGCACTCACGGAAGAACAGGTCGAGGCGCTGCGTGACCTGGCCGAGCATGTCGCGGCCATCCTGCCGAACGACATCGTGCGGTCGGAGACGCGCAACCAGGAACTGGCGATCACCATCCTGCGCGGCAGCCTCATCAAGGTGCTGAGCACGTTGCGTGACGACTCCAACTGCCTGTTCCGGCAGCTGGTCGACATCACCGCCGTGGACTACCCCGAGCGCGAAGAGCGTTTCGAGTTGGTCTACAACCTGCTGTCCATGAAGCACAACCAGCGCATCCGCGTGAAGCTGACGACCGACGAATCGACACCGGTGGCCACCGCCACCAGCGTCTTCTCGACCGCCGGCTGGTTCGAGCGCGAAGTGTGGGACATGTACGGTGTGTATTTCACCGACCATCCCGACCTGCGCCGCCTGCTGACCGACTACGGGTTCGAGGGGCATCCGCTGCGCAAGGACTTCCCGCTGACCGGCTATGTCGAGATGCGTTACGACGAAGAGCAGAAGCGCGTCGTCTACGGTCCCGTGCAGCTCAAGCAGGACTTCCGGTCCTGGGATTTCCTCAGTCCGTGGGAAGGCCCGCTGCCGGGCGACGAGAAGGCCGGGGTTGATCAGGTCGGGGCGCCGAAGGCGGGGGATAAGGGCTGATGGCCGAAAATCAGATCAAAAACCTGAACATCAACTTCGGTCCGCAGCATCCGGCGGCCCACGGCGTGCTGCGCCTGGTGCTGGAGCTGGACGGCGAAGTGGTGGAACGGGCCGATCCGCATGTCGGGCTGCTGCATCGCGGCACCGAGAAGCTGATTGAGTACAAGACCTACCTGCAGGCCATTCCGTACTTCGACCGCCTGGACTACTGCTCGCCGGTCAACATGGAGCACTCCTTCGTGCTCGGTGTTGAAAAGCTGCTGGGCGTCGAGGCGCCCGAGCGCGGCAAGATCATCCGCGTCCTGTTCGCCGAGATGGTCCGCATCGGCAACCATCTGCTGAACGTGCCGTCCTACGCCATGGACGTCGGCGCCATGACGCCGATGCTGTGGGCCTTCGAAGAGCGCGAGAAGATCTTCGAGTTCTGCGAGGCGGTGTGCGGCGCGCGCATGCACATGAACTACTTCCGCTTCGGCGGCGTGAACCAGGATGTGCCCGAGCATCTGGTCGGCGCCATGCGCAAGTGGGCCAACGAGTTCCCGAACTACATCCGCGACATGGAAACCATGTTGACCAACAACCGCATCTTCAAGCAGCGGACGGTCGACATCGGCATCGTGACGGTGGACGAGGCTCTCGACTGGGGCTTCACCGGGCCGAACCTGCGCGCCTGCGGCGTCGCCTGGGACCTGCGCAAGTCGCAGCCCTACGACGCCTACGAGGACATGGACTTCGACGTGCCGGTGGGCGAGACGGGCGACTGCTACGACCGTTATCTGGTGCGCGTCGAGGAGATGCTGCAGTCCATCCGCATCATCCACCAGTGCCTTGACAAGCTTGACAAGATCAAGGGTCCGGTGCGGGTCGACAACCGCAAGGTTTCGCCGCCGCGCCGCGGCGAGATGAAGCGGTCGATGGAAGCTCTCATCCATCACTTCAAGCTCTACACCGAGGGGGTGCACGTGCCGGCCGGCGAAACCTACACGGCGACCGAGGCCCCCAAGGGCGAGTTCGCGGTGTACATCGTCGCCGATGGCACCAACCGGCCCTACAAGTGCAAGATCCGCTCGCCGGGCTACGTGCACCTGCAGGCCATGGAGATGATGTCGAAGGGCCACATGCTGGCCGACATTCCCGCCATCATCGGCTCCATTGACGTTGTTTTCGGGGAGATCGACCGATGAGCAGCCATGCTCCCGATCCCAATGTGCCCGAGCCCGCATCGTTCGCCTTCACCGAGGCGAACATGGCCGAGGCCACCAAGATCATCGCCAAGTACCCGCAGGGCCGTCAGCGCAGCGCCGTGATGCCGCTGCTCGACATCGCCCAGCGTCAGGAAGGCTGGCTGTCGCGCACCGCCATGGATTATGTCGCCGACCTGCTGTCGGTGCCGCCGATCCGGGTGTACGAGGTGGCGACCTTCTACACGATGTATCGCCTGCGCCCGACCGGGAAGCACCACATCGAGCTGTGCACCAACATCGCGTGCTGGCTGCGTGGCTCGGACGACGTCAAGCGCGCGGCCGAGGACGTTTTCGGCGTGCCGTTCGGGTCGTCCAACGACGACGTCACCCTCGAAGAGGTCGAGTGCGCCGGGGCCTGCGTCAACGCGCCGGTCGTGGCCTACAAGGACGACTACTACGAGGACCTGACCTACGACACCGCCAAGGCGCTGTTCGAGGCCATGAAGGACGGCAAGCCGCTGACCCCCGGCTCGCAGATCGGCCGCCAGACTTCCTGCCCGGAAGGTGGCCCGACCACTCTGAAGGAGACCGCCTGATGCTTCAGGATCGGGATCGCATCTTCACCAATCTCTACGGGTTCCACGACCCGTTCCTCAAGGGTGCGCAGGCGCGCGGCGACTGGGACCGCACGAAGGAATTCCTCGGCAACGGCCAGGAATGGATCATCGAGCAGGTCAAGGAATCCGGCATGCGCGGGCGCGGCGGCGCCGGCTTCCCGACCGGCATGAAGTGGTCCTTCATGCCCAAGGAAGTGGGCGAGCGGCCGCACTACCTCGTGGTCAACGCCGACGAGGGCGAGCCGGGCACCTGCAAGGACCGCGACATCATGCGCCACGACCCGCACAAGCTGGTCGAAGGCTGCCTGATCGCGTCCTACTCCATGCGGGCGCACACCTGCTACATCTACATCCGCGGCGAGTTCTACCGCGAGGCCGAAGCCCTGCAGCGCGCCATCGACGAGGCCTATGACGCCGGCCTCATCGGCAAGAACGCCTGCGGGTCGGGGTTCGATTTCGACCTCTACATCCACCGCGGCATGGGCGCCTACATCTGCGGCGAGGAAACCGCGCTCATCAACTCCATCGAGGGCAAGAAGGGCCAGCCCCGCCTGAAGCCGCCGTTCCCGGCCGGCGTCGGCGTCTATGGCTGCCCGACCACGGTGAACAACGTGGAATCCATTGCCGCGGTTCCGACCATTCTGCGCCGTGGCGCCTCGTGGTTCGCCGACCTCGGCCGGCCCAAGAACTCGGGCACCAAGCTGTTCTGCATTTCCGGCCACGTGAACAAGCCGTGCAATGTGGAAGAGGAAATGGGCATTCCGCTGCGCGAGCTGATCGAAAAGCATGCCGGCGGCGTGCGGGGCGGCTGGGACAACCTGCTGGCCATCATCCCCGGCGGGTCGTCGGTGCCGATGCTGCCCAAGTCGATCTGCGACACCGTGCTGATGGACTTCGACTCGCTGCGGGAAGTGCAGTCGGGTTTGGGCACGGCGGCGGTGATCGTGATGGACAAGTCGACCGATCTGGTCCGCGCCATCACCCGCCTCGCCAAGTTCTACACCCATGAAAGCTGCGGCCAGTGCACGCCGTGCCGTGAAGGCACCGGGTGGATGTGGCGCGTCATGGAGCGCATGAGCCAGGGCAAGGCCTCGGTCGAGGAAATCGACATGCTGTTCGACGTCAGCAAGCAGATCGAGGGGCACACCATTTGCGCCCTCGGCGATGCGGCGGCCTGGCCGATCCAGGGCCTCATCCGTCACTTCCGCCCCGAAATGGAAGCTCGCCTCCTTGGCGCGACGTCCGCCACCCAGTCTGGCACCACCCACTCTCGCGCCGCCGAGTAAGCAGAGGACGGATCCCATGCCCAAGCTGACTATCGACGGCATCGAGGTCGAGGTTCCCGCCGGCAGCACGGTGCTGCAGGCGGCCGAGTCCATCGGCATCGAAATTCCGCGCTTCTGCTATCACGAACGGCTGTCCATCGCCGGCAACTGCCGCATGTGCCTGGTCGAAGTGTCGCCCGGCCCGCCCAAGCCGGCCGCGTCGTGCGCCCTGCCGGTGGCCGAGGGCATGATCGTCAAGACCGACTCGCCCATGGCCGTGAAGGCGCGCAAGGGGGTGATGGAGTTCCTGCTCATCAACCACCCGCTCGACTGCCCGATCTGCGACCAGGGCGGCGAGTGCGACCTGCAGGACCAGGCCCTGGCCTTCGGCTACGACCGCTCGCGCTACAACGAACCCAAGCGCGCCGTCGAAGAGAAGTACATGGGCCCGCTGGTGTCGACCGAGATGACGCGCTGCATCCACTGCACGCGCTGCATCCGTTTCGCCACCGAAGTGGCCGGGGTGCCCGAACTGGGCGCCGTGGGCCGTGGCGAGCACATGGAAGTCACCACCTACGTGGAACGGGCCATCGACAGCGAACTGTCGGGCAACCTGGTCGACCTGTGCCCGGTGGGCGCGCTGACCAACAAGGCCTATGCCTACATCGCCCGCCCGTGGGAACTCAAGAAGACCGAGAGCATCGACGTGTTCGACGCCGTCGGCACCAACATCCGCGTCGACAGCCGGGGCGGCGAGGTCATGCGCGTCCTGCCGCGCATCAACGAGGACGTCAACGAGGAGTGGCTGGCCGACAAGGGCCGCTACGCCATCGACGGCCTGAAGCGCCAGCGCCTCGACCGGCCGTATGTCCGCAAGGACGGCCGCCTGCAGCCGGCCACCTGGGCCGAAGCCTTCGGCGCCATCGCCGAGCGGGTGAAGGGTGCGTCGGGCTCCAGCCTGGCCGCCATCGCCGGCGACATGGCCGATGCCGAATCCATGGTGTTGCTGCGCGACCTGATGACCTCGCTGGGCTCGCGCAGCCTGGACTGCCGCCAGGACGGCGCGGCGCTCGACCCGACGCAGCGCGAAAGCTACCTGTTCAACAGCGGCATCGCCGGCATCGACCAGGCCGACGCGCTGCTCATCGTGGGCTCCAACCCGCGCTGGGAAGCTCCCGTCATCAACGCCCGCATCCGCAAGCGCACCCTGCGCGGCGGCTTCAAGGTGGCGATGATCGGCGAGCCGCGCGACCTGACCTACAAGCACGAAAACCTCGGGGCAGGGGCCGACGTGCTGCGCCAGGTGGCGGCCGGGAAACACCCGTTCGCCGACGTGCTGAAGGCGGCCGAACGTCCGATGATCATCCTGGGCATGGGCGCCCTGACCCGTCCCGACGGGGCGGCGGTGCTGGCGCTGGCCAACACGCTGGCCACCGACCTGGGCGTGGTCAAGGACGGCTGGAACGGCTTCAACGTGCTGCACACCGCCGCGGCGCGGGTCGGCGGCCTGGAAGCCGGCTTCGTGCCTGGTCCCAACGGCCGCAACATCGCCAGCATTCTGCAGGGCTGCGAAAGCGGGGCGGTGGACTTCGTCTACCTGCTCGGCGCCGACGAGATCCCGATGGCTCGCCTGGGCAAGGCCTTCGTGGTCTACCAGGGCAGCCACGGCGATGCCGGCGCGATGCGGGCCGACGTGGTGCTGCCGGGGGCGGCCTACACCGAAAAGGACGCCACCTACGTCAACACCGAGGGCCGCTGCCAGCGCACCCACCGTGCGGTGTTCCCGCCCGGCGACGCGCGCGAGGACTGGGCCATTCTCCGCGCCCTGTCCGAGGTGCTTGGCCACAAGCTGCCCCAGGACAGTCTGGCGCAGGTGCGTGACCGCCTCGCGTCGGTCAGCGCGGTCTTCGACGATGACACCGCCGTTCCGGCGAGCGCCTGGGGGACCTTCGGAGAGCCGGGGGATCTGGCGGATGCGCCGTTCGAAAGCGTCATCACCAACTATTACATGACCGACCCGATCAGCCGGGCCTCGCGCACCATGGCCGAGTGCACGGAAGTTTACGGCAAGGGCAACCAGCAGCGGACGGGGACCAATGGCTGAGCTTTGGGATGGCTATGTCTGGCCGGGCGTCATCATCGTCGCCAAGATCGTGCTCATCGTCGCGCCGCTGCTGCTCGCGGTGGCCTACCTGACGCTTCTTGAGCGCAAGGTCATCGGCGCCATGCAGATGCGCCGCGGCCCCAACGTGGTGGGCCCGTTCGGCCTGCTGCAGCCGATCGCCGACGGCGTGAAGCTGTTCCTCAAGGAAACCGTCATTCCGACGGGGGCCAGCCGGGCCGTGTTCATCATGGCCCCGATGCTGACCTTCTTCCTGGCGCTGATCGCCTGGTCGGTCATTCCGGTCGGGGCGGGCATCGTGCTGGCCGACATCAACGTCGGCGTGCTGTACCTGTTCGCCATCAGTTCGCTGGGCGTGTACGGCATCATCATGGCGGGCTGGGCGTCGAACTCGCGCTACGCCTTCCTGGGCGCCATGCGCTCGGCGGCGCAGATGGTTTCGTATGAAGTGTCCATGGGCTTCGTGATCATCTCGGTCCTGTTGACCGTGGGGTCGCTGAACCTGTCGGACATCGTGATGGCCCAGACCAATCTGTGGTTTGTCGTCATGCACCTGCCGATGGCCGTGGTGTTCTTCATCTCGGCGCTGGCCGAGACCAACCGCCATCCGTTCGACCTTCCCGAAGCCGAAGCCGAGCTGGTGTCGGGCTACAACGTCGAATACTCCGCCATGACCTTCGCCCTGTTCTTCCTGGGCGAATACGCCAACATGATCCTGATGAGCGGCATGACCGTGGTGCTGTTCCTGGGCGGCTGGCTGCCGCCGCTGGACATCGCGCCGCTGAACTGGCTGCCGGGTCCGGTGTGGTTCATCCTCAAGGTCGTGGCTCTGCTGTTCGTGTTCATCTGGTGCCGTGCCGCGTTCCCGCGCTATCGCTACGATCAGCTCATGCGGCTGGGCTGGAAGGTGTTCCTGCCGTTCTCGCTGGGTTGGCTCGTCCTGACCGCCGCGGTGCTTCAGTTCACCGGCCTGTCGCCGATCATGTCCTAAGGGAGCGCAGAAGATGTCCTTCATCGACCGCACCGTTCGCTCCTTCCTCCTGGCCGAGTTGCTGCAGGGGATGAGTCTGACCTTCCGCTACATGTTCAAGCCGAAGGTCACCATCAACTACCCGATGGAGAAGGGGCCGCTGAGCCCCCGGTTCCGCGGGGAGCATGCCCTGCGCCGCTACCCGAACGGCGAGGAACGCTGCATCGCGTGCAAGCTGTGCGAAGCGGTCTGCCCGGCACTGGCCATCACCATCGAGGCCGAGCCGCGCGACGACGGCTCGCGCCGCACCACCCGTTACGACATCGACATGACCAAGTGCATCTACTGCGGCCTGTGCCAGGAGGCCTGCCCGGTGGACGCCATCGTCGAGGGTCCGAACTTCGAGTTCGCCACCGAAAGCCGCGAGGAACTGCTCTACAACAAGGAAAAGCTGCTGGCCAATGGCGAGCGGTGGGAGCTGGAACTGGCGGCGCGTATCGAACTCGATGCCCCGTACCGTTGACGTCATCCTGAGGATCGAAGGCGAGACCATGTTTGAAACGAGGGACACGGCCGGCCAGGCCGGCAAGGGGGACGCATGATCATCCAGGGCCTTGCCTTCTACCTGTTCGCCATCATTGCCGTGGCATCCGCCGTCATGGTGATCACCGCGCGCAATCCCGTGCACTCGGTGTTGTGGCTCATTCTGACCTTCTTCAACGCCGCGGGGCTGTTCCTGCTGCTGGGCGCCGAATTCCTGGCCATGATCCTGATCGTGGTCTACGTCGGCGCGGTGGCCGTGCTGTTCCTGTTCGTGGTCATGATGCTGGACCTCAACACGGTGACCCTGCGCGAGGGCATGACCGAATACCTGCCCATCGGCGTGACGGTCGGCCTGGTGCTGTTCGCGGAACTGGCCGTGCTGTTCGGCGGCTGGGTGTTCTCCGGCACCGCCGAGGGATCGCGGGCCTCGCCAACGCCGGCACTGAGTGAAATGACCAACACCGAGGCGCTCGGCGCCCTGGTCTACACCGACTACGTCTACCTGTTCCAGGCTTCGGGTCTGGTCCTGCTGGTGGCCATGATCGGCACCATTCTGCTGACCCACCGGGTGCGTCCCGGCGTGCGCAAGCAGAAGATCGCCGATCAGCTGGCCCGTGGCCGGACCGTGGAGCTCAAGAAGGTCCAGAGCCGGGGGGGCATCTGATGCTTGAGATAGGCCTCGCGCATTATCTGACGGTCTCGGCGATCCTGTTCACGCTCGGCGTGGTGGGCATCTTCCTGAACCGGAAGAACGTCATCATCATTCTGATGTCGATCGAACTGATGCTGTTGGCCGTGAACGTCAACATGGTTGCGTTCTCGTCCTTCCTGAACGACCTGGTCGGCCAGGTCTTCACCATGTTCATCCTCACCGTCGCAGCGGCGGAAGCGGCTATCGGTCTTGCTATTCTGGTTGTGTTCTTCCGCAACCGGGGCTCGATCGCCGTCGAGGACATCAACCAGATGAAGGGCTGAGGGACCGCACATGTACGTCGCAGCCATCTTCCTGCCGCTGATCGCCTCGATCGTAGCCGGCCTGTTCCGCCACGTGGTCGGCGACCGCGGTGCGCAGCTCATCACCACGCTGTCGGTGTTCGCTTCGGCGGCCATGGCGGTCGTGATCTTCGTCGAGGTCGCCCTCGGCAAGAACCCGGTCACCATCACGCTGTTCAGCTGGATCGTCTCGGGCGAATTCGATGTGTCCTGGGCCCTGAAGTTCGACACCCTGACCGCCGTCATGGTCCTGGTGGTGACTTCGGTGTCGTCCATGGTGCACCTGTACTCGTGGGGCTACATGTCCCACGACAAGTCGATCCCCCGGTTCATGGCGTACCTGTCGCTGTTCACCTTCATGATGCTCATGCTGGTGACCGCCGACAACCTGGTGCAGATGTTCTTCGGCTGGGAAGGCGTGGGCCTCGCGTCCTACCTCCTGATCGGCTTCTGGTACGAGAAGAAGACCGCCAACGCCGCGGCCATGAAGGCCTTCGTGGTCAACCGCGTGGGTGACTTCGGGTTCGCGCTCGGCATCTTCGGCATCTTCGTGCTGTTCGGCACCGTCCACCTGGACACCATCTTCCAGATGGCGCCGGACTTCGCGGACGCCACGGTCGTGTTCTTCGGCATCGAATGGCACGCCATGACCATCATCTGCCTGCTGTTGTTCGTCGGCGCCATGGGCAAGTCCGCCCAGCTCGGCCTGCACACCTGGCTGCCCGATGCCATGGAAGGCCCGACCCCGGTGTCGGCGCTCATCCACGCCGCGACCATGGTGACGGCCGGCGTGTTCATGGTGGCGCGCATGTCGCCGCTGTACGAACTGGCGCCGGTGGCCCTGGCCACGGTGGCGATCGTCGGCGCGTTGACCGCGTTCTTCGCCGCCACGGTGGGCTGCGTTCAGAACGACATCAAGCGCATCATCGCCTATTCGACCTGCTCGCAGCTCGGCTACATGTTCTTTGCCATCGGCGTGTCGGCCTATCAGGCGGCGATCTTCCATCTGCTGACCCACGCCTTCTTCAAGGCGCTGCTGTTCCTCGGCGCCGGTTCGGTCATCCATGCCATGTCCGACGAGCAGGACATCCGCAAGATGGGCGGCATCTGGAAGCACGTGAAGCTGACCTACGCCATGATGTGGATTGGTTCCCTGGCCCTGGCCGGCGTGCCGTTCTTCGCTGGCTACTACTCCAAGGACATGATCCTCGAATCGGCCTTTGCGGCCGGGGGCGGCGTCGGCTACTTCGCCTTCACGTTGGGCATCGCGGCCGCGTTCATGACCGCGTTCTACTCGTGGCGCCTGCTGCTGCTGACCTTCCATGGCAAGCCGCGCGCCGACGAGTACGTGATGAGCCACATCCACGAGAGCCCGCCGGTCATGACCGTGCCGCTCATCCTGCTGTCCATCGGCGCCATCTTCTCGGGCTGGCTGGGCTACGAGCTGTTCGTCGGCGACGCCGATGTGCGGTCCGAGTTCTGGGGTGCGGCGATCTACCTGCTGCCGGGCCGCGACACCATCGAGGCGGCGCACCACATCCCGACCTGGGCGGTCCTGCTGCCGCTGGTCGTCACCGCCGCCGGCATCGCGCTCGCCTACCTGTTCTACGTGCTGGCGCCCAGCCTTCCGGGCAAGCTGGCCGGGGCATTCCGTCCGGTCTACCTGTTCATGCTGAACAAGTGGTACTTCGACGAACTGTACGACCGCATCTTCGTGCGGCCGTCCATGGTCCTCGGCCGTGCCCTGTGGAAGGGCGGTGACGGTGCGGTGATCGACGGCGTCGGTCCCGATGGCGTGGCCTCCGCGGCGCGCGACATCGCCCGGCGGGTCGGCCTGATGCACTCCGGCCTGCTTTACCACTACGCCTTCGCCATGATCATCGGCGTGGCGGTCTTCGTGACCTGGTACATGATCAACGCGGGATAATGACGATGACCGATCTTCCATTGCTTTCCATCGTCACGTTCCTTCCGCTGGTCGGGGCCGCCTTCATCCTGCTGGTGCGGGGTGAAGAGGCCGTGGTCGCCCGCAACGCGCGCAACGTGGCGCTGCTGACCGCCACCGCGACGTTCCTGCTCAGCCTGGGTGTGTGGGCCGGGTTCGACAACTCGACCGCCGACTTCCAGTTCGTCGAGCAGGCCGCGTGGATGCCCCAGTGGGGCATCAACTACCACATGGGCGTCGATGGCATTTCCATGCTGTTCGTCATCCTGGCCACCTTCCTGACCCCGCTGTGCATCCTGTCCGCCTGGGAAGCCGTGCAGAAGCGGGTCAAGGAATACATGGTCGCCTTCCTGATCCTTGAAACCTTCATGATCGGGATGTTCTGCGCGCTGGACTACGTCCTGTTCTACGTCTTCTTCGAAGGCGTGCTGATCCCGATGTTCCTGATCATCGGGGTGTGGGGCGGGGCGCGCCGCGTCTATGCGGCCTTCAAGTTCTTCCTCTACACCCTGGCGGGCTCGGTCCTGATGCTGCTGGCCATCATGGCCATGTACTTCGAGGCCGGGACCACCGACATCCCGACCCTGATGCAGACGCCGTTCCCCTACGCCATGCAGATCTGGCTGTGGCTGGCCCTGTTCGCGTCCTTCGCCGTGAAGGTGCCGATGTGGCCGGTGCATACCTGGCTGCCCGACGCCCACGTCGAGGCGCCGACCGCCGGTTCGGTCATCCTGGCCGGCGTGCTGCTGAAGATGGGTGCTTACGGCTTCCTGCGCTTCTCCGTGCCGATGCTGCCCGAGGCGACCGCCTACTTCACCCCGATGGTCTATGTGCTGTCGGTGGTGGCGGTGATCTACACCTCGCTGGTCGCGCTGGTGCAGGAAGACATGAAGAAGCTGATCGCCTATTCGTCGGTCGCCCACATGGGCTTCGTGACCATCGGCATCTTCGCCCTGAACCAGCAGGCCATGGAAGGCGCCATCTTCCAGATGCTGTCCCATGGCGTGGTGTCCGGGGCGCTGTTCCTGTGCGTCGGCGTGGTCTATGACCGCCTGCACACCCGTGATATCAGCCGCTACGGCGGCCTGGCCACCAACATGCCGAACTACGCGATGGTGTTCCTGCTGTTCACCATGGGCGCGGTCGGCCTGCCGGCCACCTCGGGCTTCGTCGGCGAGTTCCTGATCCTGACCGGCGCCTTCAAGGCCAACACCTGGGTCGCCTTCTTCGCCGCGACCGGCCTCATCCTGGGCGCCGCCTACATGCTCTACCTGTACTGGCGGGTGGTGTACGGCAAGCTGGAGAAGGAGGACGTCAAGGCCATGCTCGACCTCAGCCCGCGGGAGGTGGCGGTGTTCGTTCCGCTCATCCTGGTGGTGTTGTGGATGGGCATCTATCCGAACAGCTTCCTCGAACCGATGCATGCTTCGGTCAGCAACCTGATCGAGAACTACCAGGCCGCCATGAACGCCGTCGACGACGGCACAGCGCTGGCCAACCGTTAGGCCGAGGGAAGGGGATACAGTACGATGACTGCGCTTGGTAACATCGCGCCGGCCGCTCCCGAGGTTTTCATGGCGATCGCGGGCATGGCCCTGCTGATGATCGGCGTGTTCCAGAAGGGTGACGCCACCAAACTCGTCGGCTGGCTGTCCGTCGGCGTCCTGGTGGTGGCCGGCTTCATGGTCCTGATGGCGGCGCCGGAAACGGTGACGGCCTTCAACGGCCAGTTCATCAGCGACCGCTTCGGCATCTTCGCCAAGGTCCTGGTGCTCGGGGCGTCCGCCCTCAGCCTGGTGCTGGCCATGGTGTGGCTGGCCCAGGAGGAAATGAAGCGCTACGAGTTCTCGGTCCTGGTGGTGTTCGCCACCCTGGGCATGATGATGATGGTTTCGGCCAACAACCTGATGGCCCTGTACCTCGGCCTGGAACTGCAGTCGCTGGCCCTGTACGTCATGGCCGCCTTCAAGCGCGACAGCGTGCGGTCCACCGAGGCCGGCCTGAAGTACTTCGTGCTGGGGTCGGTGGCGTCGGGCCTGCTGCTCTATGGCGCCTCGCTGATCTACGGGTTCTCCGGCTCCACGTCGTTCCCGGTCCTGGCCGAGGTGCTGAAAGACGGCGCGCCGACCGGCGTGATCGTCGGCCTGGTGTTCGTGATGGCGGGCCTCGCGTTCAAGGTGTCGGCCGTGCCGTTCCACATGTGGACGCCCGACGTGTACGAGGGTGCGCCGACGCCGGTCACCGCGTTCTTTGCCGTGGCGCCCAAGATCGCCGCCCTGGCGCTGTTCGTGCGCGTCATGATGGGTCCGTTCGCCGACCTGGTCGACCAGTGGCAGCAGGTGATCATTCTGATCGCCATCCTGTCCATGCTGGTCGGAGCGTTCGGCGCCATCCTGCAGAGCAACATCAAGCGCCTGATGGCCTACTCGTCGATCGGCCACATGGGCTTTGCGCTGATGGGCCTCGCCGCGGCGTCGCCCAACGGCGTGCGTGGCCTGCTGATCTACCTCGCCATCTACATTTTCATGAACATCGGCACCTTCGCCATCATCCTGTCCATGCGCCAGAAGGGCCGCGCGGTCGAGGGTGTGGCCGATCTGGCCGGCCTGTCGCGGACCATGCCCGGCATGGCCACCGCGCTGACCATCTTCATGTTCTCGATGGCCGGCATCCCGCCGCTGGCCGGCTTCTTTGCCAAGTTCTATGTGTTCATGGCGGCCATCGACGCCGGCTTCTACACCATGGCCGTGATCGGCGTGCTGTCGTCGGCGGTCGGTGCGTACTACTACCTGCGCATCGTCAAGGTCATGTGGTTCGACGAGCCGGTCGAAACGTTCGACCGTCCGGCGATGACCAATCAGGTCGTGCTGTGGGGCTCGGCGGCGATGATGTTCGTCCTGTTCATCTGGGCCGCGCCGCTGATCGCGGGTGCTCAGATGGCCGCGCTAAGCCTGTTCCCCGGCTGATGACGACAGGCTCTCAACCTGCCTTCGAGGCGCTACCCGGTGGGTGGCGCCTCGTCGCGCTTCCAGAGGTCGACAGCACCAACGAGGAGGTTCGCCGTCGCGCCGTGACCGACCCGGACGAGGGGCTGGCCGTGATGGCCGCCGTGCAGACGACCGGGCGCGGCCGGCGCGGCCGGACCTGGGTGAGCCCGCCGGGCAACCTGTACCTGTCGGTCCGCCTGAACCAGGGGCCGAGCCTCGCCGCCACCGCGCAGCTTTCGTTCGTGGCCGCCGTCGCCCTGGCCGACGCCCTGGCCGAGGCCGCGCCGCATGTGGCGGTGCGCTTCAAGTGGCCCAACGACCTGCTGGTCGGTGGCGCCAAGCTTTCGGGCATCCTGCTCGAAACCGATGGCCCGGCCGTCATCCTGGGGATCGGTGTGAACGTGGTGTGGGCGCCCGACGCCACGCAGGCGGCCTATCCGGCGACCAGCCTCAAGTTCGAGGGGGCCGTGGTGCCGCCCGAGGACCTGGCCAAAGGTGTCCTGCGCCACCTGCAAAGCTGCGTCGCCCAGTGGCACGCCCGGGGGTTCGAGGTGTTTCGCGCGGCGTGGCTGGAACGCGCGCAGGGGCTGGGGCAGGGGGTCGTCGCCCGCCTGCAGAGCGGCGAAGACGTGCAAGGTATCTTTGTGGACCTTGACGCGGACGGCGCACTCGTGGTGGATGTGGCAGGCGCGGGCCGGCGGCGCATTCTTGCCGGCGACGTATTCTTCGCGGCTTCCTAGACTTTCCCCCACCGGCGGAGCCAGTATCCATGCTTTTGGCCATCGACTCGGGCAACACCAACATCGTCTTCGCCGTATACGATGGCGAGACCGTGCGCGGTGAATGGCGGTCGTCGACCCGCTCCGACCGCACCGCCGATGAATACGGCGTGTGGCTGTCCCAGTTGATGAGCTTCGAGGGCATGCAGCGCGGCGACATCGACGCCGCCATCCTGGCCACCGTGGTCCCGGCCAACGTGTTCACCCTCAAGACCCTGTGCCGGCGCTACTTCGGTACCGAGCCGCTGGTGGTCGGTGAGCCCAACGTGGACCTGGGCCTGGAAATCCGCATGGACCGGCCCGAAGAGGTCGGCGCCGACCGTCTGGTCAACGCCGTGGCCGCGCACGCCCAGTACAAGAGCGCGCTGATCATCATCGACTTCGGCACGGCGACCACGTTCGACGTGGTCGATGCCGAGGGCAACTACCTCGGCGGCTGCATCTGCCCGGGCATCAACCTGTCCCTGGAGGCCCTGCACATGGCCGCGGCCCAGTTGCCGCGCGTGGCCGTCGGGCGGCCGGCCCAGGTGATCGGCAAGGCGACCGTCCCGGCCATGAAGAGCGGCATCTACTGGGGCTACGTCGGCTTGATCGAAGGCCTCGTACGCCGCATATGCGAAGAATTCGGCGGCCCGATGACGGTGGTTGCCACCGGCGGGCTTGCCCCCCTGTTTTCTGAGGCGACAGACGCCATTCACCACCTCGATCAGGACCTGACCCTGCGGGGTCTCCTGGAAATCCACCGTAGAAACACGAGCGCATGACAGACATCCGACTTCCCCTGGTACGAAACGCCCCTCCCGATGCCGTCTGGTTCCTGCCCTTGGGCGGGACCGGTGAGATTGGCATGAACCTCAACGTTTATGGCTGCGACGGAAAATGGATCGCCGTCGACATGGGGGTGACCTTCGGGGATGACAGCATCCCCGGTGTCGACGTCGTCATGGCCGACCCCCTGTTCCTGGAGGAACAGGCCGAAAACCTCCTGGCCATCGTCATCACCCACGCCCACGAAGACCACCTGGGCGCGGTCGGCTACCTGTGGCCGGACCTGCGGGTGCCGGTCTACGCCACGCCGTTCGCCGCCGCCTTCCTGGGCTACAAGCTCAAGGAAGAACGGCTGGAAAAGGAGGTGCCGGTCAACGTGGTGCCCCTGGGCGGCCGCGTCGAGATCGGGCCGTTCGACATCGAATTCGTGTCGATGACCCACTCCATCCCCGAACCCAACCTGCTGGTCATTCGCACCCGGCATGGCAACATCGTCCACACCGGCGACTGGAAGCTCGACCCCGAGCCGCTGATCGGCGAGGAAGCCGACACCAAGCGCCTGCGTGAAATCGGCGACGAAGGCGTGCTGGCGGTCATCAGCGACAGCACCAACATCCTCAACAAGGGCCACTCCGGGTCCGAAGGCGAGGTGCGGCGCAGCCTGGTCGAGGAGTTCAAGAAGTACCCCGACGGCAAGATCGCCGTGGCGTGCTTTGCCTCCAACGTTGCCCGCGTCGAGTCCGTCGCGCACGCCGCCCATGCCAACGGCCGCAAGGTGGTGCTGGTCGGGCGGTCGCTGTGGCGCATCCTGGAGACCTCGCGCAAGGCCGGATACCTGGAAGCCGCCGGCCCGTTCCTGGAGGCCGAGGACGCCAAGCACCTGACCGACCGCGAGATCTGCTACATCTGCACCGGCAGCCAGGGCGAGCCGCGCGCGGCCCTCAACCGCATCGCCTGGGGCCATCATCCCTATGTGGAGCTGGGGAAGGGGGACGTGTGCTTCTTCTCGTCGCGGGTTATTCCCGGCAACGAGAAGTCGATCTTCCGCCTGCACAACCAGTTGGTCCGCAACGGCGTTCAGCTCATCACCGACCGCGAGGCCTTCATCCATGTGTCCGGCCATCCGGCGCAGGAAGAAGTGGCCGAGCTGTATCGTCTGCTGCGGCCGCGTATCGTCGTCCCGGTGCACGGCGAATCCCGCCACATTCAGGAGCACAGCGACTTTGCCCTGAACATGGGCGTGCCGTTCACCCAGATCGTGACCAACGGCCAGGCCATTCACCTGCACGCCGACGGTCCGAAGCTGGTGGGTGAGGCGCCCATCGGCCGCCTGACCCTGGAGGGCGACCGCATCGTGCCGCTCGACAGCCCCATCCTGCGCGACCGCAAGCGCATGGTGGAGAACGGCGCCGCCGTCGTCACCCTGGTGATGAACGGCAAGGGCGGCCTGGTGCAGGACCCGCTGGTCACCACCCACGGCCTGTTCAACCCCGAGCACGAGGACGACGACGATACCGACGCCCTTCTCGTGGCCGTGGTGCGGTCGGCCGTGTCGCGCCTGGATGCGCGCGAGCGCAAGGACGACGGTGCCGTCCGCGAAATGGTCCGCCGGGCCATCCGCAAGGCCTTCCACACCGACCAGAAGCGCAAGCCGCTGACCGACGTTCATCTGGTTCGGCTTTAGTAAGATCCACTAGTAGAGAGACGCACAGCATGATCGGACGCCTTAATCACGTCGCCATCGCCGTTCCCGACCTGGAGGCCGCCTCGGCCACCTACCGCCAGGTTCTTGGTGCCAAGGTGTCCGATCCGCTGCCGCAGCCGGATCACGGGGTCACGGTGGTGTTCATCGAACTGGACAACACCAAGATCGAACTGCTCCACCCGATGGGCGAAAAGTCGCCGATCCAGGGGTTCCTGGACAAGAATCCGTCGGGCGGCATCCACCATGTGTGCTACGAGGTCGATGACATCATCAAAGCGCGGGACAAGCTCAAGGCCGAGGGCGTGCGCGTCCTGGGCGACGGCGAGCCCAAGATCGGCGCCCACGGCAAGCCGGTCCTGTTCCTGCACCCCAAAGACTTCACCGGGACCCTCGTGGAACTGGAACAGGCCTGAGGCGAGGTCCGCTGACGCGGACGGCTGCCGCCCGCCTGGAGCTGCGCTCCAGACCTCCTTTGTTTTCTTGAAGAAAAGGAAAGGGTTTGGGGCTTGCCCCAAGCGGGTTCGGGCAGCCGCCCGTCCGCGACAGCGGAACCTTCAGTCCATCCCCATAGTCTAGTATCCTTGTGGCCGGGCATGTCCCGGCCACGACTCGTTTTGGGGGAGGAGAACGACGCCATGAACTGGTATTGCGACGCCGCGCCCGGCCATGACCTGCACGGCCCCTACCACGACGACGAATACGGTTTCCCGGTGCGCGACGACCGTGTGCTGTTCGAGCGGCTGTGTCTGGAGGTCTTTCAGGCGGGGCTGTCGTGGGAGCTGATTTTGCGGCGCCGGCCGGGTCTCAATGCCGCCTTCCACGACTTCGACATCGACACCGTGGCGGCCTATGGCGACGACGACGTGGCGCGGCTGCTGGGCGATGCGCGCATCATCCGCAACCGCCTGAAGGTGGCGGCGATCATTGCCAACGCGCGGCGCATCCAGGCCTTGCGGAGCGAGTTCGGCGGTTTCGCCGGGTGGCTCGACGCCCACCATCCGCTGACCCTGAAGCAGTGGGTGAAGGTGTTTCGCAAGACCTTCGCGTTCACCGGCCCCGAGGTGGTCAACGAGTTCCTGATGAGCATCGGCCTGCTGCCGGGCGGCCACCGCACCGACTGCCCGGTGCAGGCGCGCCTGAACCCGCTGCGTCCGCCGTGGATGGCCGCGCAGGAGGCTGGGTTCGACTTTTCCGGAGGGTGAGGGGCCACGGGGTTCGCAGGCCCCAAAAATCGAAAGAGCGGAACCCTTGGGGTTCCGCTCATTTCTTTTGAACCGGCGTTTCGCCGTTTGCCGCGACCCTGGATGTCTCCCGGCGCGTGCCGCTTTTGCGGCTTCCTCCCTAAACCTGGGTTCCATCAGATGGATAACCCGTCTTTCCTTGGGTGTCCGTACGATATGCGTTGCCGTCATTCATGTCACGCAAAAAATACATGGCTCGGCCAGATTTGTGACAGAAAAACGACAGATGCAGAAAAACCGCCAACTCCCTCGGAAGCGTGTGCCATGATACTACTCGGAACAGGCGGTTTGCGGCAGCGGACGGACGGATAAGCATAGCGGGAAAACGGTCATCATGCACTATACTTCATGGGGTACCATTGTGGTTGTCGTGCTGGCGACCTTGGCTGATCCCGTGGCCGCCGAGTCGCAAAAGGATGAGGCGGTGACGGTCGTGGTTGACGGCCGCACCTGCCTCAGCCTGACGGAGCTGTCGGATGCGCGCGGTGTCGTCCCGGCGGAGGGGGCGGCCTATCGTCCTGGCACCGATGTGCAGGGCCGCGCCGTGGTCCCGGCCGAAGGGCCGGGCGGCGGTCCTGACTGGTCGGGCCTGTCAGATACCCTTAAGATCATTGTCGAAGTGGATTTGGTGGAGCGCTACGGCGTCGCCCTGCCGCCGGGCAGCATGCTGCCGCTGGGCACCATCGACGTGCGGGACGGCCGCGCATGGTTCAACGGCCAGCCGCTGGCCGGCCACGATCGCGAAGCCCTGTGGCAGGCCTGCCGGAGCCTCGGCGTCCTGCAGCACAAGGCTGGCCAGGCGAAGCCCTGACCGGCATCTGGCTAAAGCGGTTTGCGTTTAACTTGACGCGCTGGTCCGCTGTCGCGGATGGCTGCCGCCAGCCTGGAGTGAACTCCAGACCTCCTTTGTTTCTTGAAGAAGAAAAAGGGGTTTGGGGCTTGCCCCAAGCAGTCGGGCGGCAGCCCGTCCGCGTCAGCGGATAAACATGCCTCACATCAAACGCAAACCGCATTAAAGAAGAAAAGGGGTTCGGGGCTTGCCCCAAGCAGGCGTGGGCGGCAGCCCACCATGGTGCGGTTCAAGTTGAACGCGAACCTTTCTATACCGCCGCCGTTTCCGGCCGTGCCTTCAGGGTGAACTCCGACACGTCGGGCATGGGGCGGCCGAAGAAGTATCCCTGGCCGTACTGCACCCCGACGTCGCGCAGCAGCCACATGGTGCGCGCGTCCTCGACCATTTCGCCGATGGTCTGGATGCCCATGTCCTGGCACAGGTTGGCGATGGCCTTCAGGAACGGCTTGCCGTGGCGGGTCTTGAAGGCATCAAGGATGTAGCTGCCGTCGATCTTGACGTAGTCGACCTGAAGGGCCTTGAGGTACTGGAAGGCGGCCGCCCCGGCGCCGAAGTCGTCGATGGAGATCTGGCAGCCGAAGGAGCGCAGCTTCTGCAGGACCCGGTTGGCCCTGTCCAGGTCGCGCAGTTCGGCCGACTCTGTCACCTCGAACATCAGGCGCGGCAGGACGTCGCGGTTTTCGACCAGCAGAAGCAGGAGCTGCTGCACAAAGCCGTCGCTGCTCAGTGACCGACCCGACAGGTTGACGGCGACCTCGGCCTTGCGGCGCAGGATGGTGCTCGCCCGCAGCGTCTCGATGGCCTTGCGGACCACCAGGAGATCAAGCTCGTTGACCACCCCGAAATCCTCGGCGAACCCGATGAAGTGGGCGGGCAGGAACAGCCGGTCGCCCTGCATCATGCGGGCCAGCGCCTCGTAGTGGTGGACCTGCCAGGCACGCAGGTCGACGATCGGCTGGTAGACCAGCACGAAGTTGTCCGACGCGATGGTCTGGCGGAAGGCGTTGACCTTGACCAGGGTTTCGTCGAGGGCGGCGCTGTAGCTTTCGGTCAGCGACTGCACGGCAAAGGCCTCGCCGCCCTGCTGCACATACTGGTTGATGGTGTAGACCAGGGCCTTGCTGAGATCGTCCTGCGACAGGGTGCCGCGATCGAGCTGCAAGGTCGACGCCTTGACCTCGATGCCGCCGGACGCGTCGAACAGGGACGCGATTTCCGAAATCCGGGACTCCATCTGGCCGGGCGCCAGGGTCTTGTCGTGGATGATGCCGAAGCGGTTGTTCTCCAGCACGCCGATGGAGTTCCCGCCGACCGACCAGGCCCGCAGGTAGGACTCGACGCCGTGCACGAACTTTTCGGCAGCCTCGGGATCGAGGCGCTCCTCCAGGCGGGCGTCGGCCAGATCGATGAGGGTCATCTGGACTTCCTCGCCGAACTGCTGCGCCTCCTTCATGCGGCGCTCGGCCATGGCGGCGAAGTCGGCGCTGGTCCTGGCCACGGCTTCGGTTTCGTCGGCGCGGTCGGCGTTGCCGGTGGACCCGTGCGCGCGGCTGACGGTCAGGTAACGCTGGCCCGCCCGTTCGGGGAAGGCGATGCCGGACACCATGCCGCGGAATGCCGCGTGGCCGGGCGGGCGGAAGGTGACGCTCACGCGGTCCAGGCGGCCGGCGCTGGCGATGCGGCGCAGCAGCTCGTCGACAAGGTCCTGTTCGCCGATGTCGATCAGGTCGTACAGCGGACGGCCGACCATCGTCGCGGCATCCATGCCAAAGAGGGCGCCGGTCGTGCCGGCGGCGTACAGGATGACGCCGGCGTCGTTCAACTCGATCAGCACTTCCGCACCAGCAAAGGCGAAGGCGATGAAGCGGTCGCGTTGTTCCTTCAGCCGTGCCGTCTGCGCGTCCTGAACCAAGCCGCTTCCCCCGAGAAACCAAACCTCTGGAGTCAGACTAAGCGGCCCGGGGGCGTCCGCACAAGATGTTCCGCGTTCGGTTTCCCGTGCATGTCCTTGCAGTCAAAAGTATGGTCTCACGATTGCCCTGATCCCCTCAGCACCAGGACCCAATGTCCCACCCGCCGCCTTCCGCGCCGTCGCCCTGGACCGTCCTGATCGTCACGACGGCGATCCAGGCCATGATATCGCTGGTTGCCCTGGCCCCGCCCGTGTTCGCGACCGAGGCGGCGCGGGACATGGGCCTGGATGCGCGCCAGATCGGGTTCTACACGTCGCTGGTTTATCTGGGGGCCATGCTGACATCGTTGCCGGCCGGCAGTGTCGTGCAGAGGTTCGGGGCGCTGCGGGTCAGCCAGATGTGCCTGGTCCTGGGCGCCGTCGGCCTCGGCCTGCTGGCCTGGGGCGTGCCGGGGCTGGTCCTGGTCGCCGCTCTGGTGGTCGGGTTCGGCTATGGCCCGATCACGCCGGCCAGTTCCCACGTTCTGGCCCGCACCACTCCGCCCGAGCGTCGGGGGCTGGTGTTTTCGCTGAAGCAGACCGGGGTTCCATTGGGCGGCTTCCTGGCCGGCGCCGTGGTCCCGGTCCTGGTGCTCGGAGTGGGGTGGCAGGCCGCCGCCCTCGTCATCGGGCTGGTCGCCGTGATCCTTGCGGTCGCCGCCCAGCCGTTGAGGGCCGCCCTCGACGCCGACCGCAAGGCCGGAGCGCCGTTGCGGGGGGCGGGGTTTCTCGGCCCGCTCAAGGTGGTGTGGAACAGCCGCCCCCTGCGGCTGCTGGCCCTGGCCTCGTTCACCTTCGCGGCAATCCAGCTTTCCTTGTCGAGCTTCCTGGTCGCCTTTCTGGTTCAGGAGGTCGGGCTGGGCCTGGTGACCGCCGGGCTCATCCTGTCGGCCGCGCAAACCGGCGGCGTGGCCGGGCGCGTGCTGTGGGGCGTGGTGGCCGATGCCTGGCTGGGCGTGCGGGCGACGCTGGTCGGGCTGGCCTTCGTGATGGCGGCTTGCGCGGGATTGATGGCGCTGGTCGCCGGCGGGGGCTGGCCGCTGGCCGCGATCATCGCCCTGGCGGTGGTGTTCGGGGCCACGGCCATCGGCTGGAACGGTGTGTACCTGGCCGAGGTCGCCCATCTGGCGCCCGAGGGTCAGGCCGGCGCGGCAACCGGTGGCGCGCTGTTCATCACCTACGCCGGAGTGGTGGCCGGCCCGTCGCTGTTCGGCGTGCTGGCCGGGCTGCCGGGCGGCTATGCGCTGGCGTTTTCGGTGATGGGGGCGGGGTCAGCCCTCGGCGGGTTGCTCGTGCTGGCGGCGCGTGGCGGCAAGTGACCACAGCAGCCAGCCGACCGCCAGGGTCAGCAGAACGGCGGTCCCGCCGAAGGCCGCGGTGTAGGCCTCGGGCGGATAGCGCCCGGCGTCGTCGCGGCCCCACAGGTCGATGATCGCACCGATGCCCCATTGCAGGGCGAAGGCGAATACGAAGACCATCAGGTTCACGGCCGTGTTGACCCGCCCGGCCATGTGCGCCGGAAAGGCCTGGGCGACGATGGCGTAGGACAGCACGCCGCTGGTGCCGAATAGCCCGAACAGCGCCCACAGCAGCCATGGCGCCGTCGTCACGCCGCTGGCCAGGGCGATCACCACGGCCAGGAACAGCACGCTGCCGACCGCATAGGGAACCACCGTGGGCACGCCGATGCGGGCCAGCCGCTCGGCCAGGGCTCCGGTGGCCAGGTGGCCGACGACCATGGCGATGGCGGTGATGAGCAGGACGGTGCCCGGCTCGGCGATGCCGGCCACGTCGCGCAGCCACGGCCCGGCCCACAGGCCCTGCATGGACATGTAGATGGCCTGGGCGACCATGGCGGCGGGCACCACGGCCCAGAAAAAGCGGCTGGTGAACACCGAGGCGACGCCGCGCATCTGTTGGTGCAGCGGTTCGGGCGCGCCCTCGGCGCCGCGTTCGGGCACGGACAGGAACAGGACGGCGCAGACCACCAGGGTCAGGCCGCCCAGGCCGATGAATACGCCGCGCCAGTCGGTGAACTGCAGCGCCGCCTCCACCGGCACCGTCGAGGTCATCACCCCAAGGCCGCCGGCCGCCATGATCAGGCCTTGAAGCAAGGGCAGGCGCTCGGACGCGAACCACTGCCGGAACGCCTTGAACGCCCCCATCAGGCAGGCCGAAACGCCCAGGCCGATCATGGCCCGCCCGGCGATCAGGCCGGTCAGGCCGTCGGCCATGGCGAACACGACGGCGCCCAGTCCGGCGATCACCAGCAGTGCCGCCTCGACCCGGCGGGGGCCATAGCGGTCGAGCAGGATGCCGAGCGGCAACTGCGCCGCCGCGAAGGTCAGGAAGTACGCGCTGGTCAGCAGGCCGAGCGCCCCGGCGTCCAGGCCGCCGTCTCCGAGCGTCGGATCGTCCGTCAGGTCGCCGGCGATCACAGCGTTCACCGTGCGATACAGGTATGACAGGAAGTACCCCGCCGCGAACGGAAGCAGGATACGGGCCGCCAGGGCCGACCACAGGGGAACGGGCGACGTTTGCCGGGCGGAGGGGGGATGAGACGGGCTGGACACGGAGACGCTTCCTTGGACGGCCTTTTCTGAATACCGTTCATCATCTGCCAGATTATCAGCGGGTTGTCGATCATTCCGCAGCCGGGTGGTAGGAATTGGCCCCCAAATCCAGAGGTTTCCCATGCCAGGTTTCCCATGATCGCGTTGTTCACCGACTTCGGCCTCGAGGGGCCTTACCTGGGGCAGGTGCGGATGGTGCTGCAGCGCGAGGCGCCCGGGGTGCCGGTGATCGACCTGTTCGCCGACCTGCCGGCCTTCGATGCGGCCTCGGCCGCCTACCTTCTGCCGGCCTACAGCGGCCTCCCGATGCCCGAGGGCGCCGTGGTCCTGGCCGTCGTCGATCCTGGCGTGGGAACCGCGCGCGCTCCGCTGGTGGTTTACGCCGGGGGCCGGTGGTTCGTCGGGCCGGACAACGGGCTGCTGAGCCGGGTACTGGCCGCGGATCCCGTCGGCGGGCGTGCGTGGCGGATCCTGTGGCGCCCGCCGCACCTGAGCGCGAGTTTCCACGGCCGGGACCTGTTCGCCCCGGTGGCGGCGGCGCTGGCCCTCGGGGGGCGCCCGGAGGCATCGGGGATCCTGTCCTGCAAGGCTGTGGACCCGCAAGGACTTGTGGGCGCAGACTGGCCGCAGGACCGGTGCGCGGTGGTCTACATCGACCGCTACGGCAATGCCATGACCGGCCTGCGTGCCGGGGCCGTGCGTGCGGATGCCGTGTTGCGCCTTGGCGACCGGTCGCTCCGGCGGGCCGAAACATTCGGCGCGGTCGCGGCCGGGGAAGCCTTTTGGTATGGCAACAGCAACGGTCTGGTGGAGATCGCCTGCAATGGCGCACGGGCCGACCGGTCGCTGGGCCTGCGGATCGGAACGCAGTTCAGTTTGCTCGGCTGAAACAGGAATATTCGTGGTGCCAAAGCGCCTTGATGGTCTAAACTGCATCAAAATGTTAACAATCGAACGCTCATGCTCGCACTGTAGCGGGAGCGTATTGGGGCCGCGGGGCAGGCGGCAGTCGCCGTAAGGGGCACGGGTGAAGATGAGCTTCAGAGTCAAATTCTGGGGTGTTCGCGGCAGCATCGCCTGTCCGTCGCCAAACCACGTCGTCTATGGCGGCAACACGAGCTGCGTCGAGGTCCAGGCCGGTGACCAGCACTTCATCCTGGACGCAGGAACCGGCATCCGCGGCCTCGGCCATGACGTGCTGAAGCGCAACGTCCGCGAGAGCACGCTGCTGCTGAGCCACACCCACTGGGACCACATCAACGGTTTTCCGTTCTTCGCCCCGGCTTTCCGCGCCAACCAGACGCTGCGGGTCTACGCCGCCCACCTCAAGGAACAGGGCGGCGTGCAGTGCATCATGGCCAGCCAGATGGCCAACCCGACCTTTCCGGTGCCGCTGGAGGCGCTGCAGGCCAAGCTGGACTTCATCGACTTCACGGTTGGCGAGGTTCTGGAGTTTGGCGATGACGTCAAGGTTCGCACCGCGCCGCTCAACCACCCCAATGGCTCGACCGCATACCGCATCGAGCACGCCGGCGTGAGCGTGTGCTACGTCACCGATACCGAACACGTTCCCGGCGCGCCCGACCAGAACATCCTGGGCCTGATCGAGGGGGCGGACCTGGTGATCTACGACAGCACCTATACCGATGCCGAGTTCCCGGATCGTGCCGGGTGGGGCCATTCCACGTGGCAGGAGGGCGTCCGGCTGTGCCGCGCCGCCAACGTCCGGCGGATGGCGATCTTCCACCACGACCCCGACCACGACGACAGCTTCATGGAGCATGTAGAGGATGAGGCCCGGAACGTCTGGATCGGCGCCCTGGTCGCCCGCGACAACATGGAACTGACCCTGGCCTGAGGGGGGGGGGGGGCAGGGAGGGGAAGGACGGGCGCTGCCCGTTCCCGCAAGGGGCCGGGCGGCCCCTTGATCCCGTGAATTGGGCGTATCGATTTGTTGCGCCGCAGGCAAATGGCTCTTGGTTTTAAGCAGCGCTGCAAATGTTGAAGGAAGTCTGCCTGCGGCGCTTCAGGGGTTCCAAGGGCCAATGGCCCTTGGCGGGTTCGGGCAGAGCCCGCCCTTTTTTCCCAACCCAGCCTATGCCACCCACACCCGGCCTCAGCGCGGGTTCAGGCGGACCACGACGCGGCGGTTGATTTCCTGGTTCTGGGGCAGGGGGTCGCCGTAGGCATCGCGGTTTGGCACCTTGGGCGCCGTGTCGGCGTAGCCGATCGCCTTCATGCGGGCGGACTCGATCTCGATCGACTCGAAAAAGCGGACGACCCGGCTGGCCCGCGCCGACGACAGTTCCCAGTTGGACGGGAAGTTCGGCGTGCTGATCGGCACGTCGTCGGTATGGCCCTGCACCTCGACCAGGAAACCGGTGTAGCGGTCGGCGTTGATGGTGGCGCCGATGCGGTTGAGGATGGGGATCGCCTCCTCGCGTATTTCGGCCGAGCCGGGTTCGTAGAAGGCCGACGAGGCGAACTCGATGGTGATGCCCTGCGCGTCCGTGCCGATGGCCACGACGTCGTCGACCTTCAGCGCCTTGACGGTTTCTTCCATCTCGCGCTTGAGCATCTGGACGGGCGTCGTGACCTCGCGCTTGCCGATGCCCTGCGCCATGCCGGCCTTGACCTGTTCATAGAGAACCACGTCAACCTTGGAAATCGCCGCCAGCATGATGAAGAAGGCGAGCAGGAGGGTGACCATGTCGGCAAAGGTGGTCATCCACGCTTCGTCGTTTTCCTCCTTCTTCTTCGGCTGGAAGCGGGGGTCGCTCATTCCTTGCCCCGCATCTTGTCGATGCTGAAGTGGATCGACGGGTCGAGGAAGGCGTTCATGCGGTCCTGGATGTAGCGCGGGCTCTTGCGCTCGGCCAGCAGGGCGAGGCCCTCGGCGACGAGATAGTTGCGGAAGCGCACGATCTCCTCGCGCTGCTGCACTTTCGAGGCGGCCGGCAGCAGGATCATGCGGGAGAACAGCACCCCGTACAGGGTGGTGACCAGCGCCACGGCCATGCCCGGGCCGAGCTGCGACGGATCGTTGCCCATGCCGTCGAGCATGATGATGAGGCCGACCAGCGTGCCGATCATGCCGAAGGCCGGTGCCGTGCCGCCCATGTTGCGCAGGATGTCGGCCTGGGTGGTGTTGCGCTGAAAGGCGGCTTCCACGCTGGTGCCCAGGATCTCGCGCACTTCGGGGCCGGTGTAGCCGGAAATCACCAGGTCGATGCCGAAGCCCAGCAGGCGGTCCTGCTTGCGGATCTTGCCGGCATCGGCTTCCAGGCCCGGCAGGCCGTTCTTCTGGATGATGTAGCCCCAGCGGATGACCCGGCCGACTTCCTGCGTCAGGATGCCGCGGCCAAGCTTGTTGGCGAACACGATCGACTGCAGGCCGCGCAGTGACAGCAGCACGTAGCGGGGCTCGTACGCCACGAAGGTGGCCGCGAACGTGCCGCCGACCACCATGATGAAGCTCGGCCCGTCCAGGAAAACGAGGAAGTTGTCGGTGCTGAGCACCACCGAGCCGACGAACAGGCCAAACCCGATGAGCACGCCCAGGATGGTCGCGAAAGACATGGCGTTCGAATGGCTCCCCTGTGGCGGTCGCCGCCACGTCCCCACATGGCAAGCGGCCGTATCTGACCTCAGCCAGCCTAGATTGATACAACGAAAGAGGTAGGGCAAGCCTTTAGGCAGCAGCCTTGCCACGTAACTTGAGCATGATCAGCGTCCAGTTGCCGCTGACACGGATGAGCATAGTCAGCGTCCAGTTGCCGCTGACACGGATCAGCATGATCAGCGTTCGCGGAAGGCTTCGTGCTTCAGCTTGAGTACCGGCCGGATAAGGTAATCCAGCACTGATCGCGTGCCGGTGTGGATGTCCACGGTGGCCTCCATGCCCGGCGTGATCTGGTATTCGCCGGGCCGGTCGCCGAGGTAGTACTTCTCGGGACGGACCAGGACGCGGAAGTAGGGCTGATCGTTTTCCGGTATCGTGGAGTCCGGGGCGACCAGGGTGACGGTCCCCTTGAGGCCGCCGTAGCGGGCGTAGTCGTAGGTGCTGATCTTCAGCGTGGCTTCCTGCCCCTCGCGGACGTAGCCGCGATCGACCGGGTTGAGGCGGGCCTCCACCACCAGATCGTCGCGCGACGGCACAAGGTCGAGGATGGGCTCGCCGGCGCGGACCACGCCGCCGATGGTGTTGTGGCGCATGTTCTTGACGATGCCGTCGATCGGGCTGCGGATTTCGGTGCGCAGTTGCTGATCGGTGGCGCGGCCGAGCAGTTCCTCGTTGCGGGCGAGGTTCATTTCCGTCTCGCCGATCTGCTCCAATGCCTCGCGACGGAAGCGCAGGCCGATCTCGGCCAGGCGGGCCTCGGACTCGGCCAGGGCGGAGCGGGCGCGGGGGATGCTCTCGGCCAGCGTGTTGAGGGTGCCCTGCAGGTCCTCGACCTCGGCCTGGAGTTGCAGGTGGTCCATGCGGGCGGTCAGGCCTTCCTTGAGCAGGGAGGCGGACATGGCAAGCTTTTCGCGGCCCAGGCGGAGGTTGGTGGCCGTGGCGCGGCTGCGGGCCTCAAGTTCGCGGACTTCGCTGCCGCGCTGGTTGACCTGCTGCTGGAGGACGGAGACGCTGCTTCTCAGCTCGTTCCGGCGGGCTTCGTGGGTTTCGCGTTCGGCCCGCACCAGGTCGGGCTGCCGCTGCGCCTCGGCTTCCGGAAAGGTCAGCGGCGTGCCCTCGGCCTCGGCCACCAGGCGGGCGCGGGTCAGGCGCAGGCCGTCGATGCGGATCTGGATCTCGTCGCGGTTCACCCCGGCGGTGGCGAGGTCGAGCAGCATCAGCGGATCGCCCTGCCGGACCTCGTCGCCCTCGACCACGAAAATATCCACGATCAGGCCGCCTTCCAGGTGCTGGACGACCTTCACGCGGCCCTGCGGCGCGACCTCGCCCATGGCGACCGAAACCTCGTCAAGCTGGGCCACCGACGCCCATGCGATGAAGGCCGCGATCAGCGCCATGATGAGCCATGTCACGAACCGCAGCGGCGGCGCCTTGTGCTTTTGGACGAGCGTGTCGAGGGTGGGAGCGGGAGCGGGAGCGGGAGCGGGCGTCATGTCAGGCTTCCTCGCGAGCAGGGACTGCGGCCTTGGCCTTGGCCGCCTGCTGGGCCATGTGGCGCAGCACGTCGGCGGCCGGGCCGCCCAGGGCGATGCGTCCGCGGTCGAGCACCAGGATGGTCCGGCAGCCCTGGAGAAGCACCGGGCTGTGGCTGACGATGACGACGGTGCGGTCCTGGGCCAGGGCGGCCAGGGTGTCGCGCAACTGCAACTCGGCCTGGCGGTCCAGGCTGCCCGACGGCTCGTCCATGAGCAGCACCGGCGGGTCGCCGATCAGGGCGCGGGCGATGGCGATGCGCTGGCGCATGCCGCCCGACATCAGCCCCCCGGCCTCGCCGACCGGGGTGGCATAGCCGTCGGGCAGATCGACCACGAAGGAATGGACGCCGGCCAGCGTGGCGGCGCGCAGCACGTCGTCGTCGGTGGCCCCCGGCATGCCCTGGGCCAGGTTGTCGCGGATGGTGCCGTCGAACAGCACGCAGTCCTGCGGGACGTAGCCCATCCAGGTGGCCAGTTCGCGGCGCGTGAACTGCGCAATGTCGGCCCCGTCGATCAGGACGCGGCCTTCGCTCGGCCGGTACAGGCCGAGCAGCAGCTTCAGCAGGGTGCTCTTGCCGCTGCCGTTGGCGCCCATGATCGCCGTCACGCCGCCCGGCAGGATGTCCAGGGTGATGCCGTCGATGACCGGCGCGGCGTCGGGCTTGTAGCGAAAGGTCAGGGACTCGGCGCGCAGGCGGCCCTCGGGGCGGGCGAGGGCGATCTTGCTCTCCGTGCGGTCCTCACGCAGGGCGAACAGGGCGTCGAGCCGGCCGATGGACTGGCGGAACCCGGCAAAGGTGCGCCATCCGCCGACCAACTGGTTCAGCGGACCGAGCAGACGCCCGGACAGCATGTTGGCGGCAATCAGGCCGCCCATGGTCATGTCCTGGTTGATGATCGCGATGGCGCCCACCGCCGTCATCGACACGGTGGTGGCGACGGTCATCATCTGGCCGAGGTTGACGAAGCGGTCGGCCTGGGTGCCGCGCTCCATCGACCGTTCGATGGTGGCCGCCTGGGTGTTTTCCCACAGCGGCCGCATGTGGTCGTCCAGGGCCAGGGCCTTGATGGTCGTGCGGGCCATGATGGTTTCGGCCAGCAGCGCGTCGCGGCCCTGCTGGGTCTTCCGCTCGCGGCTCGCCGCCGCCGCCACGGACCGTCCCGACAGGAATGCCAGGACCAGGAACAGCACCAGGGCGACCAGCAGCACCCAGGCAATCGGCTGGGCGATGATGAAGACCAGCCCCAGGAACAGCACCACGAACGGCAGGTCCGAAACCAGGATGGCGGTGGACCCGGCCAGCGTATTGCGCACCGTGTCGAGGTCGCGGAACAGGATTTGCCAGTAGCCGGTCGGCCGCGCCTCCAGAGTGCGCAGCGGCAGGGCCATGACCTTGTCGAACAGCTTGCGGCCGACCTGGACGTCGATGCGCAGCGACACCGCCTGCATCGCCCTGGACCGCGTCTGGCGCAGGATGAAGTCGAAGATCAGCACCAGGACCATGCCGATCACCAGGCCCTCCAGCGTGGACAGCCCGGCGTGGAAGACCACCCGGTCGTAGACCTGCAGGACGAAGATGGGGGCCGCAAGCGCCATGATGTTGACGAACAGCGAAATCGCCAGAACCTCGCGGAATAGCGGCTTCAGCGGCTGCAGTACCGGCCGCAGCCACGCGTGGGGGCTGCGCTCCGGCGCCGCGGGGTCGCTGGTTTCGTCGGTGTTCATGTGACCCATGGTGATGTTGCTCCCCCGCCACGTGCCCCGGCGGCGCCTTGCGGATCCCTGCGTTTCGCGGCACTCTAGCACAATCGATTTGAGGGGTACGCCTTTTCGCCAGGGTCTTGTCTGGCCCGACGAAAGGGCCATTGGGGGATGGTTTCATGGCGACCGGCCGCGGCATTGCGCTGCTCAATTCCGTGAAGGGGGTGCGCCTGTGGCGGCCCAACTGGCGCAAGATGTTCGGCGGCGCGCGCCTGCTCGGCCTGGGAGTCCTGGCGGTCATCCTGGTGGTCCGCGTCCTGAATCCGGCGGCCATCCAGATGCTTCAGCTCAAGACGTTCGACCTGTACCAGCAGCTCAAGCCGCGCGAGATCACCAACCGCCCGGTCACCATCATCGACATCGACGAGCGCAGCCTTCAGGAATTCGGGCAGTGGCCGTGGGACCGCCGACTGATCGCCGACCTGACGGCGCGCCTGCTCGGCCTGCAGCCGGCCGGCATCGGGTTCGATATCGTGTTTCCCGAGCCCGACCGCATGTCGCCGTCCCTGATCGCCAAGACCCTGCCGGGCCTTTCGGACGAAGAGCGCGCCCGCATGGCCGCCATGCCCAGCAACGACGAGGCGCTGGCCCAGGTGGTGGCGCAGGGGCCGGTGGTCCTGGGCCAGTCAACCCGCCACATGGACGGCTACGTGCTGCCCGACGACGCGCCGCGCAGTTCAGTCGCCGTGCGCGGCCGCGAGAACGCGAAGATTTTTAAGTTCGTCACCACCAGCACCGGCATGGTCCGCAACATCCCGGTGATCGACAAGGCGGCGCCCGGGCGCGGCATCTTCAACCCCAACCCCGAATTCGATGGCGTGGTCCGCCGCGTGCCGATGGTCATGTACGTCGGGCCGGAGCCGGAGCGCGGCGCGGACGGCATCGTGGTGGACGAGGCGCGCTATCTGCAATACCTGCAGCCGGCCCTGACCGCCGAAATGCTGCGTGTCGCCACCGGCTCGCGCAGCATGCTGGTGCAGTTCGACCCGGTGCTGGGCATTCGCGGCTTCGTGGTCGGCCGCAACCAGATCCAGACCGACGAAATGTCCCGGGTGTGGGTGTACTACGCGCCCCATGACACGGCCAAATACATCTCGGCGGCCGATGTGCTGAACGGCACCGTTCCGCCGGACCAGATCGCCGGCAAGCTGCTGTTGATCGGGACCTCGGCCGTGGGGCTGCTCGATATCCGGACATCGCCCCTGGACGCCGTGCTGCCGGGGGTGGAGGTCCACGCCAACATCCTGGAAAACATCCTGACCGGGACGCAGTTGTCGCGTGCCGCCGGCGCCGACGACGCCGAGTTCCTGCTGACCGCCGCCGTGGGCCTGGTGATGATCATTCTGGTGCCGCTGATCGGTGCGCGGCTGGCGCTGGCTCTGCTGGTCGTGCTGATCGGCAGCGCGGCCGGGGCATCGTGGTGGTACTTCGACACCAAACTGATGTTGTACGACCCGGTCTATCCGTCGCTCGGCATCATCGCCCTGTACATGACGCTGACCTATGCCAACTATGCCCGCGAGGAAGCCCAGCGGCGCCAGGTGCGCGACGCTTTCAGCCGGTACATGTCACCGGCCCTGGTCGAGCGGTTGGCCGCCGATCCGTCGCGGCTCAAGCTGGGCGGCGAGATGCGCGACATGACCCTGTTGTTCTGCGACGTGCGCGGCTTCACAACCATTTCCGAGCAGTTCGACGCCCAGGGCCTGACCCGCCTGATCAACCGTTTCCTGACCCCCATGACCAACGTGATCCTCGACCGCAAGGGGACCATCGACAAGTACATGGGCGACTGCATCATGGCGTTCTGGAACGCGCCGCTGGACGACGACGCGCACGCCGCCAACGCCTGCCGCTCCGCCCTGGCCATGATCGACGCCCTGAAGGAGGTCAACGCCGGCCTGGAGATCGAGGCCCGGGAGGAGGGGCGCAAGCACATTCCCCTGGCGGTCGGCATCGGCCTCAACTCCGGCCAGGTGTGCGTCGGCAACATGGGGTCCGACCAGCGCTTCGACTACTCGGTGTTGGGCGACAACGTGAACCTCGCCTCACGCCTGGAAGGGCAGTCCAAGACGTATGGCGTGGTCATCGTGATCGGCGAGAACACGCTGGCGGAGGCACCGACCTTTGCCGCCCTCGAGCTGGACCTCATCAAGGTCAAGGGCAAGACCCTGCCGGTGCGCATCTTCACCCTGCTGGGGGATGAGACCTTCGCCGCCACCGTGCCCTTCCAGGCCCTCAAGGAAGAGCACGATGCCATGCTGGCCGCCTACCGCGTCCAGGACTGGGACGAGGCGCTGCGCCATCTGGCCGCCTGCCGCGACCACATGACCAACGCCGGCAGCGACCTGCACGGCATCTACGACCTGTACTCCGACCGCATCGCCGCCTACCGCGAAGCATCGCCCGGAGCCGCATGGGACGGCGTGTTCGTGGCCCTCAGCAAGTAAAGGTGCGGACTCTGCCCGCGCCCGCCAGGAGGCGCGGCCTCCTGGACCTCGGGAATGGAGGGTGCAAAACCGCGCGCAGCGCACTCATCGTTCGAGGTGGATTGCCTGCGGCGCAAGGATGAGCGGTTTCCAATTCATGGGGTCAAGGGGCCCCGGCCCCTTGCGGGTGCGGGCGGAGCCCGCTCCTTGTACCATCCATAACAAAAACCGGGCTCCCATGGGAAGCCCGGTTTCAGTGACGTTTCCCCTGGAAGCCGGGGAGGAGCCTAGTTGTTGGTGTGCAGGGCCAGCCTTCTGCTGCCGGCTTCGGTCACGACGCTGGGTTCGCCCAGGCGGCCCATGGCGAGCAGAACCTGGTAGGCGGCCAGCCGGGCGTCGTAGAGGGCGGCGGTGTGGTTGATGCGGGCGGTGAACACCTCGTTCTCGGAATCGAGCACGGCGATGACGTTTTCCTTGCCGGCCTCGCGCAGGCGGCGGCGGGAGGTGAACACTTCGTCGGCGATGTTGACCGCGTTTTCCAGCAGGGCGACGCGCTGGCGCGAGGTTTCAAGGGCCTGCCACGCCAGGCGGGCCTGCTCCTCGATCTTGCGGCGGACGTACTGCTGGTTGTTCTGGCTGGCCGCATGGTCGAAGGACGCCTTGGCGACTCCGGCCTTGGTGGCGAAGCCGTTGAACAGGTTCCAGTTGGCCTTGACCAGGACCGACATGTCGCGGCGCGGCTTGACCACGAAATCCTTGTCGCGGCCGTAGTTTGCGCCGACTTCCAGGTTGACGGTCGGCAGGTAGCCGGAGTGGGCCGCGTCGCGCTGTTCGGAGGCCATGGCGATCTGCGTCTGGGCGGCCGAGAGCGCGGGGTTTTCGGCCAGCGCAATGCCCACCACTTCGTCGAGCGTTTCGGGAATGGCGCCCAGCGGTGCGGCGGGGGCGGCCATCTTGGACTCGTCCGGGCCGTGGCCGAACACCTGGATGTAGCGCGTGATGGCGTCCTTGAGGGCGCCTTCGGTGGCGACGCGGCGTTCCTTGGCGAGTTGCAGGCGGGACTTGGCCTGCAGGACGTCGACGGCAATGCCCGACCCGCGGCGCACGCGCTCGTCTTCGAGATTGAGCTGGCGCTTGATGTTGTCTTCGTTCTGCATCGACAGGCGAACGAGTTCGCGCTGGCGCATCACGCCGTGATAGGCGGCGATGCCTTCATAGATCACGTTCTGGCGCAGGCTGGCGTGATCGGTGACGGCCAGGGTGTTCTGCAGCTTCGCGGTGCCGTAGTTGCTCGAGGTCAGGCCGCCATCGTACAGCAACTGGCTGGCGACGATGCCGACGGAGCGGCGCTGACCGTGATGCTCGCCGCCGGTCAGGGTGGCGCGCGTCGCCGGGCTGTCGATGTACTCGTAGCCGGTGTCGCCGGTCAGGTTGACGGTCGGCAGGAACCCGGCGAAGGCCTGGTGGACCTGTTCCTCGGAACCGGCCACGGTCTGGCGGCTGCCCTCGATCTGCGGGTTGGAGTCGAGAAGGCCCTGCAGTTCCTCGACCAGCGAGGATGCGAAAGCGCCATGAGCCGCCATGACAACGGCAAGGCCGGACACACATCCGGCGAGAGTCTTCAGTTTCATCCCCAACCCCTATCGTCGCGCCGCGTCACCGGCGTCGGAACCCCTGTGAAGTACCTTTAGATACGGTACTCCAAACCGGTCGTCAAAACCATTGACGTGGAATCATACCATACAGCCATGATTCGGCGACGGCGAAGGTTGAGTGGTGGCCTCCAAAGTGCTATCGCCTAAGATGGGCGGCGGGAACCACAATCCGAATGAGGGTTGAGGCCCGATCGATTGGGGGCTGAGATGCACGCGGTGTTGCCGTCAGAGCTCCTTGCGGCATTGGCGGTGACGCTGATCCTCGCGGGGACCCTCTTCTATCTGTCGTTTCACCGCGACAGCGAGCAGGGGCTGCGTGACTGGGCTATCGGGATCGTCCTGCTCAGCCTGCACGAACTGCTGGCCGCGGCGTGGCTGGCCCAGGACCCATCGGCCGGTCTGCCGTATGCCTTGGCCAAGATGTTCCAGATCGCTGGCGCCTGCCTGTTCCTGACCGGATCCCGCCGATTCCATCGCATGCATGCCGCCCTGGTGCCGGCCTGGGCGACCGCCATGGTGGCCATGGCGTTGGCCGCGCTCGGCGGCATGGGGATGCTGCCGCCGCTGGCCGCGACCCTGGTGGCGGACGGGATCGTTGCCACGGCGCTGGCGGTCGGCGCGCTGACCCTGGGCCAATGGCGCACCCGCAACGGCGGTCCGGCGCGCGTGGTGTCCGGCGCGGCGGCTGCGTGGGCCATGGTTATCCTGGTCGGCGCCGTGGGCGGCGACGACCTTATCGATGTGGGCGCCCGCCTGGTCATCGGCCAGGTGCTGGGCAACATGGTGGCGGTCGGGCTGATCGTGGTCGCCCTGCGCCGCCACGCCAATCTTTTGGACGAGGCCCGCCACCGCGCCCGCGACTCCGAGCGCGACGCCGCCGACCGCGCGGCCCGCCTGCGCCGGGTGCTCGACAGCCTGGCCGACGGCATGCTGGCGGTGGACGAGGCCGGCGCCATTGCCGACTTCAACGCCGCGGCGGAAGGGATCTTCGGCTATGCCGCCAACGACGTGATCGGGCGGGATGCCGCGGCCCTGCTGCCTCTGCGCGGCGGCGGGCGCGGCGAGACTCCGGCTGGCGGACTGGTGGCCCGGATGGCCGCCGACCCGACCTTCTGGAAGCTCTGCCCGGCCGAGGACCGCATCGGGTTGCGCAGCGACGGCAGCCGCGTGCCGGTCGACCTCACGGTCAGCACGGTCACCCTGGGCGGCCGCATGCTGCATGTCGCCCTGGTGCGCGACGTGTCGCAGCAGTACATGAAGGAACGCCTCGACACCTTCCTCAACGGACTGGACGCCAAGGCCTATCGGCTGCGTTCGCCCGATGCCCTGGGGGCGGAGGTTTGCGCCGAACTGGCCGAGGTCTTCGAGGTGCCGCTGGCCGCCCTGGTGGAGCGGCGGCCGGACGGCGAGATGGCCGTGCGCCACGTGTTCGGGGCGAACGATGCGCCGGCCCTGTGGGAGGCCCTCGAAGGCATCGTCGGAGTTGGCGGGGTGCCCTCTGCCGAGGTGGAACGTCTTCTGGCCGATGGGGCGCCGCGGGTGGTCAACGACCTGCCGCCGCCGCTCGACCGCTACCACTGGGCCACGGTGCTCGCCCTGCCGGGGGCGGAGCACATGCGCGGCATCGTCATCCTGGCCGGCGGAGTCCGCCCGCCCGACGACGGGTGCCTGCAGCAGATGAGCGCGGCGGTGGGACGGCTGGCCTCGGCCTATCAGGCGGTGGCCGACCAGCAGCAGCTCCGGCTTCAGGGCACCGCCATGGCCGCGGCGGCCAACGCCATCTTCATCACCGACGTCAGCGGCCGGATCGAGTGGGTCAACGACGCCTTCAGCCGCCTCAGCGGGTTCTCGCGCGACGAGGTGCTGGGGCAGCATCCCAGCGTCCTGCGCTCGGGGATGCAGGACGAGACGTTCTATCGCCAGCTTTGGGAAACCATTCAGGCCGGCCATGTGTGGCGCGGCGAACTGATCGAGCGGCGCAAGGACGGCAGCCTCTACAGCGTCGAGCAGACCGTCGCCCCGATCCTCGACGAGGACGGCAGGGTCGCCCACTTCGTGGCGGTCCACGAGGACGTGACCAGCCGCAAGGAGGCCGAGCAGCGCGTCGTCTACCTGGCCAACTACGACATGCTGACGCGTCTGCCCAACCGCGTTCAGTTCCGTGACCGCCTGTACGAGGCGGTGACCGAGCGGCGGGGCACGCGCGGCAGCCTGGCCGTGCTGTTCATCGACCTGGACCGGTTCCAGCGCGTCAACGACACCCTGGGCCATGACGTCGGCGACCAGTTGCTGATGACCGTGGCGTCGCGCATCAACGCGGCGGCGGCGGCCGATGCCGACACCATCGCCCGCATCGGCGGCGACGAGTTCGCCATCATCCAGACCCGCCTGCCCAACAGCGAGGCCGCGGCGTCCCTGGCCCGCAAGGTGATCGACGCGGTGCGCAAGCCGGTCGACCTGGACGGCATCGAGGTCCAGGTGGGGGCCAACGTCGGCATCGCCATCTACCCGCAGGACGGCGAGGACCCCGACCACCTGATCAAGAACGCCGACATGGCGATGTACCGCGCCATCCGTTCGGAGACCGAGGAATACTTCTTCTTCTCCAACGAAATGAACGACGAGGCGCGGCTGCGCCTGGGGCTCGAGGGCGACCTGCGGCGGGCCGTCGAGAACGGCGATCTGGAGCTTTACTACCAGCCGCAGATGGACGTGAAGACCCGCCGCATCGTCGGCGTCGAGGCACTGCTGCGCTGGAACCACCCGGTGCAGGGCATGATCTCGCCGGCCAGCTTCATTCCGGTGGCCGAGGACAGCGGACTCATCCTGCCGATCGGCGAATGGGTCCTGCACGAGGCCATCCTGCAACGCCAGGCGTGGAGCGACGCCGGCCTGCCGCCGATCACCATGGCGGTCAACATCTCGGCCGTTCAGTTCCGGCAGCAGGATCTGGTGGGGTATGTGCGGCGCACGCTGGCGCTCACCGGCGGCGATGCCTCGTGGCTGGAACTGGAACTGACCGAAAGCATGCTGATGCAGGACGCCGCGGCGGCGGTGCGCATTCTTCAGGAACTGTCCGACATCGGCGCCAAACTGGCCATCGACGATTTCGGCACCGGCTATTCGTCGCTCAGCTACCTCAAGCAGTTCCCGGTCGACAGGCTGAAGCTCGACCAGTCCTTCGTGCACCATCTGCCGGGCGACACCAACGACGCGGTGATCGCGCGGGCCACCATCAACCTGGGCCACAGCCTGGGCTTGGAGGTGATTGCCGAGGGTGTCGAGACCGAGGAACAGTTCGCCTACCTGCGGTCCGAGGGCTGCGACGTGGTCCAGGGATTCCTGTTCGGGCGGCCGATGCCGGCCAAGGACCTTGCGGCCTTTCTGGCGGCATCGGCCGAGACCGAAGCGGCCGAGGCTACGGACGCTTGAGGCAGGCGACCAGGGAGTCGGTCAGGTCTTCCATCATGGTGAAGTAGAGGTCCGGGCCGGGCGGCAGCTTGGTGCCAAGGGGGTCGAGCACTCCGGTGGCGGCGCTGGTGCCGTCCACCACCACCTGTACCAGGCGCGGCTCGAACTGCGGCTCGGCGAACACGCAGGCGGCGTTGACGTCGCGCACCAGATCGCGCAGTTCCGACACCCGCCGGGCGCCGGGAGCCTGCTCGGGCGACACCGTCACGGCGCCGGCCGGGCTCAGCCCGAAGCGGTGCTCGAAGTACTGGTAGGCGTCGTGGAACACCAGGTACGGCACGGTCTTCACGTCGGCAAGACGCGCCAACAGCCGCTCCTCCAACTCGGTGATACGCTGCTTGGTGGCTGCGGCGTTGCGGGCATAAGTCTCGGCGTTGGCCGGGTCGGCCACGGTCAGATGGTGGGCAATGGCCGCCGTCCAGGCCAGGGCGTTGCGCGGGTCGAGCCACATGTGGGAGTCAATGGCGCTGTCGGCATGCTCATCTTTGTGCCCGTGTTCTTCTTTGTGCCCGTGTTCTTCCTCGTGTCCATGCTCCCAGGTGCCGCCGGTGCGGGCGGGCAGGCGGACGACGCCGTCGGCCACCGCCAGCGCCACGATGCGGGCGTCCTTGGTCAGGCTTTCAAGGGCGTGCTCCAGAAAGGTCTCGAGGTTCGGCCCGACCCAGAACACCACGTCAGCCTGGCTCAGCATCCGGGCTTCCGATGGCTTGAGAGCGTAACTGTGGGGCGAGGCGCCCGGCGGCAGCAGGCGGTCCGGTGTCCCGACGCCGGCCATCACCGAGGCCACCAGCGACTGCACCGGGTGAATGCTGGCGACGACGGCTGGAGCGTCGGCCGCGGCACGGCCGGGGAGGGCGGCCAAGGCGACCAGCGCGAAAACGCTGGATAGAAGACGGTGGCGCATGGTTTTAATCCTGTCAGTGGGATGCTGCTTCCTGATATTTGATACACTATAACATTTCAAGAGCATGCACACGGAGGGCATGGGGTGTTTCTGGAGGATTTCGTGGTGCGGGCCGTGGTGGCCGGGCTGGGCGTCGCCCTGGTGGGCGGTCCGCTTGGCTGTTTCATCGTGTGGCGGCGCATGGCGTACTTCGGCGACACGATGGCCCACGCGGCGCTGCTCGGCGTGGCCCTGGGACTGTTGCTGCATGTTCCGACCAGCGGCGCCATCGTCCTGGTGGGGGTGGCCCTGGCCGGCATGATGACACTGCTGCTGCGCCAGGGACGGTGGGGCTCCGACACGCTGCTCGGCATCTTTTCCCACACCGCCCTGGCCCTCGGGCTGGTGGCGTTGTCGCTGATGGAGACCGTGCGCGTCGATCTGATGGGATACCTGTTCGGCGATATCCTGGCCGTCACCGCCGAAAACCTGATGTGGGTGTGGGGCGGGGGGATCGCCGTGCTGGCCGTGCTGGTGGTGCTGTGGCGCCCCATGCTGTCGGCCACCGTGCACGCCGATCTGGCCGCCGCCGAGGGCGTGCCGGTTCAGGCCATGCAGTTCGCCCTGATGCTGCTGATCGCCGTGGTGGTGGCGGCGGCCATGAACATCGTCGGCATCCTGCTGGTCACGTCGCTGCTGGTCATTCCGGCGGCGGCGGCGCGGCCGTTCGTCTCGACGCCGGGACACATGGCGGTCGTCGCCTCGGGTATCGGCGGCATGGCCGTGGTTGGGGGCATCCTCGCTTCGGTCCAGTGGGACACACCGACCGGGCCGTCCATCGTGGTGACTGCCTTCAGCCTGTTCATGGTCAGCCTGGCTATCGGCGCGGCCCGGAAGTCACGCTAAGGCGGCAACGCAAAGAAGTTCACCACGGAGACACAGAGGCACCGAGAATTCACCGAGAGTACGGGGTCTAATGCTCCCTCAACTGGGCAGTGATGCGCTGCGCGAAGTATTTGCTCCGAAATCTCTGTGACTTTCTCTGCGTCTCCGTGTCTCTGTGGTTCCTCTTCCCGTTTACGCCAAGCCCGGCTCCGGGGCCTGGAGGTCGAGTTCGATCTCCACCACGTCGCCGTCGATCACCCGTACGCGGCGGAAGCCCAGGGATTCCACGAACGACAGCATGCGGTGGTTGTCGGCCAGGACCTGCCCGGCCATCGTGCGGGTCCCGCGGTCGCGGCAATAGCGGATGATCTTGAGCATCAGCGCCTTGGCCAGACCGCTGCCCTTGAGGTCGGAGCGCACCACGATGGAAAACTCGGTGTCGTCGTTGTCGGGGTCGGTGACGGCGCGCACCACGCCCAGGGTTTCGACCTTGGACGGGTCGTCCTCGCAGCGGGCGGTGGCGATGAAGGCCATTTCGCGGTCGTAGTCGATCTGGGTCAGGCGGGCCATCTGCGAATGCGGCAGTTCCTGCACCAGCCCGAAGAAGCGGAAGCGGATGTCCTCGGACGTCAGGCGCGAGATGAACACATGGTGGTTCGGCTCGTCCTCGGGCCGCAGCGGGCGGAGGTTGACGGACCGCCCGTTCTTCATCACGAAGTCTTCCTCGAGTTCGCGCGGATAAGGCCGGATGGCCAGCCGGTCGGCGCCGCTGCGATCGTCGGAGCGCTGGATGAACACGCGGGCGTCCAGGGCCACCACGCCCTGATGGTCGGCGAACAGGGGGTCGATCTCCAGGCCCTGGATCTGGGGCAGGTCGATGACCATCTGGGCGACCTGGATGAGGGTCAGGCACAGCGCCTCGGTGTCGGCCGGCTCATGGCCGGGGTAGCCGCCCAGCAAGCGCCAGGCGCGGGTCCGCTGCGCCAGTTCACGGGCCAGCGCCATGTTCAGGGGCGGCAGGCCGACCGCATGGTCGCCCAGGACGTCGGCCACAGGGCCGCCGCGTCCGAACTGGATGACCGGCCCGAACACCGGATCGGTGGCGACCTTGATGGCCAGTTCCGTGGCGCCGGGGCGGCGTTCCATGCGCTGGATGGTGAAGCCGTCCAGGCGAACGTCGGGAAAGCGCTTGCCGATGCGCTCGGCCATCAAGCGGGCGGCCTGTTCCAGTTCCGCCGGGTCCTCGATGTTCAGGCGCACGCCGCCGTGTTCCAGCTTGTGGGGAATGTCCGGCGCGATGATCTTGAGGACCAGCGTGCCGCCCATCTCGGCACCCAGGGCGCGGGCTTCCTCGGGCGTGCGGGCGATGTGGGTTTCGACCGCCGGAATGCCGTAGGCGGCCAGCAGGGCCTTGGCCTCGGCCTCGTTCAGAACGTGGTGGCCGCGATCCAGGGCGGCGTCGATGATCTGGCGGGCCATGTTGGTGTTGGGGGTGAACTCGGTCGGCAGGCTGGCCGGGGTCTCCATGAGGAGTTCCTGGTTGCGGCGGTGCTGCACGGTGTGCATGAACGCCTGCACGGCCTGGCGCGGCGTCTCGTAGGTCGGCATGCCGGCCTGATGGAACACCTGGCGGGCCTCGGCCACCTCGTCGGCGCCGACGAAGCAGGTGGTGACGGCCAGACGGCGGGTCTGGCGCGCCGTGTCGACCACCTTGCCGGCAATCTCGGAGGCCGAGGTCACGGCCACGGGCGCGTGCATGCACAGGATGGCGTCGACCTCGCGGGCCTGGGCCAGGGCGCCGAGCGCGGCGGCATAGCGGCTGCCGTCGGCGTCCGAATGCAGATCGAGCGGGTTGGTGCGCGCCACCTCGGCCGGCAGGGCGGCGTCGAGGCGGGCCAGGGTCTCCGGGCTCAGTTCGGCCAGCTTGCCGCCCAGGTCGCGCAGATCGTCGGCGGCCAGCATGGCGATGCCGCCGCTGTTGCCGAGAATGGCCAGGCGCTCGCCCTTGGGCCGGTGGAGAACGCTGAGGGTCTCCACGGCGGCGAACAGTTCCTCGATTTCGTAGACCCGCAGCATGCCGGCGCGCCGGAAGGCGGCATCATAAACGGCGTCGGTGGTGACCGGAGCGCCGGACCCGGCCTCGACTCCGCGCCCGCCCTTGATGACAAGCACCGGCTTGTTGCGGGCGGCGGCGCGGGCGGCGGACATGAAGGTCCGCGCGTCGCGGATGCCGTTCAGATAGATCAGGATGGCCCGCGCCTCGGGATCGGAACCGAGGTAGTCGAGCAGGTCGCCGAAGTCCAGGTCGGTGCCGTCACCGACCGATACGACATGCGAAAAGCCCACGTTCTTGGGCCGTGCCCAGTCCAGGACGGCGGTGCCCAGGGTGCCCGACTGCGACACGAAGGCGATTCGCCCCGGGTTGGCCGGGCGATGGGCGGTGCTGGCATTGAGCCCGCAGTGGGGCACCATGACGCCCAGGCTGTTGGGCCCGAGAAGACGTATTCCGTATCGTCGCGCGGTGGCGCTGGTGGCCTCCGCATGGACGCCGAGGCCGGCGGTCGCCAGCACCACGGCCCCGCACCCGCGCGCCCCCAGGGCCTCGATGATGTCGGGGATGGTTTCAGGCGGAGTGCAGACGACGGCCAGGTCGGGCGTCAGGGGCAGGGCGGCGACATCGGGATAGGCCAGGACGCCGTGGACGGACTGGCTGGGCGGCTGCGCCTTGCCCTTCACCGTTTCCGTACCTGGCCCCGTCACCGGCATGATCGGGCCCTTGAAGCCCCCGGCCAGCAGGTTGCGCATGAACAGCTCGCCGAGGGTGCCGGGCGTGTTGGACGCCCCGATCACGGCAACGGCGCTGGGGTGGAACAGCTTCTTGAGGTTACGCACGCTCATGCCGGCTCCCGCAGGTCAGGGTGGGCCGTGGCCCTTCTGCCCGCAGGATACTCTTTGTGCGCCGCAACATGAAGGGCTGAACGAAGAAAAGATTAGGGCACGCCCTCGGTTGAGCCGGCCCTCAGTTGAGCCGGCGAAGCGGGGCGTAGACGCCCTTGCGCTCTTCGCGCAGGTAGCTGCGGATGTCGGGGTGTTCGATGGGCGTATGCTTGGAGTCGGGGTTGAGGTTCAACTCCGGGACATAGGCTGCGTACTCGGTGCCGTCGAGAAGGACGCGGTACCAGGGCTTGTCCTTGGGCGGCCGGTTCTCGGTCATTTCGTCGTACCAGTCGTCGGACAGGGCGAACGAGGCGTCGGCATCGACGACGACGGCGCGGATGCCATAATCCTTGTGCACGACGGTTTCCCCAATACGAAAGCGCGCGTTCTGCGGCGTCGTTGTCATGGCGATCATCCCCAAGGGCTTAACTCAGAAGCCCGAGTGTGCCGCACCAGACTTACGAAATGGTTACCGGACCCGCCGGAAGAGTCGGCGGTATGAGTATGAAGGATTGGGGGAGGAAGTTGGCTCCGGCGGTAGGATTCGAACCTACAACCCTGCGATTAACAGTCGCATGCTCTGCCATTGAGCTACGCCGGACCATGTACCCGATGACCCTGGGTGAGGGGCGCCGAAACGGTGGCGCGATGGAGGCCGGGACCGGAATCGAACCGATGTACGGGGATTTGCAATCCCCTGCATGACCACTCTGCCACCCGGCCGCTTGAGGAGGCGGTTTATATCCAGCGCACCTGTCCGGGTCAAGGCCCGCCTTCACAATTTTTTGACTTGGCGGGGCGGGTGGTGCCGAGAACACCCTTTCGGGCGGGACAACAGCCTTGGGAGGTGTTGTTTCCGTTGTCAGAGAGGCTGCCAGGCCCTATAAACCTCGCAAAGTTTTGGTGCCCCGTCAGCAGCAAGAGGCTCGGACATGGACTACGTCGCCGCGCGCCACAACATGGTGGAAGGGCAGATCCGGCCCAACAAGGTCACTGATCCCCTGGTGGTTCAGGCTGTGGAAGCCGTCCCGCGGGAGATGTTCGTCCCCAAGCACATGCGCGGCATCGCGTATGCGGACGACGATCTGGACCTCGGCAGCGGCCGCGCCCTGATGGAGCCGATGGTGCTCGCCCGCCTGCTTCAGGCCGCCCGCATCGAGGAAGATGAAGTGGCCCTGGTGGTCGGATGCGGCACCGGCTATTCCGCCGCAGTGCTGTCGCGCATGTGCTCCACCGTCGTTGCGCTGGAAAGCGACTCGGAGTTCGCGGCCCGCGCCGGCGCGGTGCTGGGCGAACTGGGCTACGACAACGTGGCGATGATCTCCGGCCCGCTGACCGAGGGATGCCCGCAGCAGGCGCCCTACAGCGTCATCCTGATCGACGGTTCGGTCGAGGTGGTGCCCCAGGCGCTGCTCGACCAGCTGTCCGACGGCGGGCGCCTGGTGGCCGTGGTTACCGCACGTGGCCAGGGCGTCGGCACCGTCTACACGCGGCGCGGCGACTCCTGGGGCCACCTGGGCGTGTTCGACGCCAACGTGCGGCCGCTGCCGGGCTTTTCCAAGCCGGTTGCCTTCACGTTTTAAGCCGTTCAGGCGGCGCACGGCGCGGCATAGGGGGAAAAAGGGGTGGGGAAACACTGTTTCCTCAGGGGGATCCGGATGCGCCGCTTGCGTCTGGCGAACGGAACGTTATCCTTTGGGAACGCTGTTTAGTTTGGCGATTCCCGAATTCCTCCTTCCCCCTCCACGGTCAATGGAACGCCTCGCCATGAGAACCCCGGTCTCCTTCGCCGTCGCCATCCTTCTACTTGGCGCTGCCCCGGCGGGCGCCATGACACTGGAAGAGGCGCTGGCCGCCGCCTATGTCGGCAACCCCACGCTCCAGGCCCAGCGCGCCGCCCTGCGCGCCACCGATGAACAGGTTCCGCAGGCCCTGTCCGGCTGGCGACCGCGGGTGTCCCTGGAAGGGTCCGCAGGCAAGATCTCCGGCGACCGGGAGCTTGACCCGGTCCAGGGCACGGCCACGCTCAGTCAGCCGATCTTTCGGGGCTTCCGCACGGTCAGCGCCGTGGAGGGGGCCGAAAACGCGGTGCTGGCCGGCCGTAGCCAGTTGATCTCGGTCGAGCAGCAGATCCTCCTCGCCGTTGCCGAAGTGTACTCCAACGTTCTCCGCGATGAGGCGGTGGTCGAGCTGAGCGTCAACAACGAGCAGGTCCTGCGCCGTCAGCTTGGCGCCACCCAGGACCGCTTCCAGGTCGGCGAAATCACCCGCACCGACGTCAGTCAGGCCGAGTCCCGCGTTGCCGGGGCGCGAGCCAGCCGGATTGCGGCGGAAGGGCAGCTCATGGCCTCGCGCGCCACGTTCCAGCGTCTGGTCGGCGTGCCGCCCGAGAACCTGGAGCCGCCGACCCAGCTTCCGCCCTTGCCGGGCACGCTGGAGGAGGCGGTGGCCCGCGCGCTTGAAGAACAGCCCGACGTTCTGGCCGCCGTCTATGGCGCCCGCGCAGCCGAAGACGTGGTTGATGTGGTGCGCGGCGAGCTCCTGCCCGAGGTGAGCCTGCAGGCGTCCCATAACCGTGGCTGGGAAACCCAGTTTGTGGGCCGGCGCTCGGACACGTCGCAGATCGTCGCCAACGTGGCCGTGCCGCTGTATCAAAGCGGCGCCGTCTACTCCCGCGTCCGCGAAGCCAAGAGCACCGCCAGCCAGCGCCGGATCCAGGTCGAGCAGGCGCAGGTCGCAGCGCGGGAGCAGGCCATCCAGGCTTGGGAGAACCTCGTTTCCGCCCGCGCCGAGATCGAGTCGCGCGAAGCCCAGGTCGATGCCGCCACCACGGCGCTTGACGGTGTGCAGCGCGAGGCCCAGGTCGGCGCACGTACCGTGCTGGACGTGCTGGATGCCGAGCAGGAACTGTTCATCGCCAACGTCGACCGGGTGGGAGCGCAGCGCACGCAGCGCGTTGCCGCGTTCGCCTTGCTGTCCGCGACGGGCGGCCTGACCGCCGAGAATCTGGGCCTGCCGGTCGAGGTTTACAATCCGTCGGTCCATTATCAGGCGGTGCGCGACAAGTGGTTCGGCACCGACGTTCCGACCGATGTTCCGGAACTGCGACCCGCCGCGGCGAATTGATCGTCATCGGCTAATCGTTCCAAGTGCGGCGCCCGGCACTCTTTCGGGCGCCGCGCTCTTTTGAGCGGGGCCGGAGCCGGGGGCGTGACAGCGGTCACGGCAGGTTCTGGAGGGATCGGGTAAACATTACGCGTTTGCATAATCTTAACGCACGATGTTATATCCCATTATGAACGTTCGCCGCGATTCGTGGCGCCCGGCGTGGCTGACCGGTGGGGGCACATACCGTCATGGACGACAAGAACCAGGAACCATCGATGGAGGACATCCTCGCCTCCATCCGAAAGATTCTGTCGGAGGACGAGGAAGAAGAGGCCAAGGCCGAACCGCCGCCCGCGCCGGAACCTGAACCCGAGCCCGAGCCGGAACCCGAGCCTGAGCCGGAACCCGAGCCCGAGCCGGAGCCGGAGCCTGAGCCCGAAATGGCTTGGCCCGAGAGCAACGACGTCGATGACGATGGGGACGACGAGGGGGATGACGTTCTCGAACTGACCGACATGGTCGCCGAGGACGACGACGACGAGGAGCCGCTGGTTCTTGAGCCCGATCCCGAGCCCGAGCCGGAAGAATGGCCCGAGCCGGAGCCCGAGCCCGAGCCCGAGCCCGAACCCGAGCCCGAGCCGGTGCCCGAACCCGCCCTGGAGTCCTTCGTCGAGCCCGACGCGGACGACGACGACGACCGCCTGATCTCGGACCCCGCCGCTGCCGCGTCTTCGGCCGCTTTCTCCGCCCTGTCGGCGGCCATGGCGACGAATCGCAACCTTGGTGTCGGCAACCCCGGCGTCACGCTCGAAGGCATGGTGCGCGAGATGCTGCGCCCGCTGCTCAAGGAGTGGCTGGACGCCAACCTGCCCGGTCTGGTCGAGTCCCTGGTACGCCGGGAAATCGAAAGGCTGGTATCGGGCGGCGAAAAGAAATAAACATCGCCCGTTCACGGGATCATGCGACGCCGGAGCCCGTGACGGGTTCCGGCGTTGTTTTTTGCCCATAACTCCAGACAAACGGTAGCCCGACGATGCTCGATAAGACCTATCACCCCGCCGACGTGGAAGAACGCCTCTACACGCAGTGGGAAGAGGCCGGCGTATTCGCCGCGAACCCGTCCTCGGGCGCCGTGCCGTACACCATCATGATGCCGCCGCCGAACGTGACCGGCAGCCTGCACATGGGCCACGCCCTGACGTTCACGCTCCAGGACCTGCTCATCCGCTATCACCGGATGACCGGGCGCGACGCCCTGTGGCAGCCCGGCACCGACCATGCCGGCATCGCGACGCAAATGGTGGTGGAGCGGAACCTGGAGAAGGAGGGCATCACCCGCCACGACCTGGGCCGCGAAAAGTTCATCGAGAAGGTCTGGGAGTGGAAGGAACACTCCGGCGGCACCATCACCCGCCAGCTCCGCCGCCTGGGCGCCTCGCCCGACTGGGCGCGCGAGCGCTTCACCATGGACGACGGCCTCAGCGAGGCGGTGCGCACCATCTTCGTGAAGCTGCACAAGGACGGCCTGATCTACCGCGACAAGCGGCTGGTCAACTGGGACCCCAAGCTGCACACCGCGATCTCGGACCTGGAGGTCGAGCAGCGCGAGGTGAAGGGCAAGATGTGGTTCTTCCGCTACCCCGTCGAGGGCGAGCCGGACACCTTCATCACCGTCGGCACGACCCGCCCGGAAACCATGCTCGGCGACACCGGCATCGCGGTTCATCCCGATGACGAGCGCTACCGCCACCTGATCGGCAAGATGGTCCGCCTGCCCATCGTCGGCCGCCTGATCCCCATCGTGCCCGACGAGTACGCCGACCCGGAGAAGGGGTCCGGCGCCGTCAAGATCACCCCGGCCCACGATTTCAACGACTTCGAGGTCGGCAAGCGGCACGGCCTGCGCCTCATCAACGTGCTGGACCTGAACGCGAAGATCATCGACCAACCCTATGGCGTGCTTCACTTCCAGGACGGCCGGGCCGAGATCGCGTACGACGAATCCGGCGCCCCGATGACCGGCGAACTGCCCGAGCGCGTGCGCGGCCTGGACCGCTTTAAGGCCCGCGACCTAATCGTGGCGGAGTTCGAGGAACTCGGCCTGCTGGAAAAAATCGACGAAAACCCGATGACGGTGCCCTACGGCGACCGCTCCGGCGTGGTGATCGAACCGTGGCTGACCGACCAGTGGTTCGTCGATGCCGCGACGCTCGCCCGCAAGCCCATCGAGGCGGTCGAGACCGGCAAGACCGTCTTCGTGCCGCGCCAGTGGGAAAAGACCTTCTTCGAGTGGATGCGCAACATCCAGCCGTGGTGCATCTCGCGCCAGATCTGGTGGGGGCATCAGATCCCCGCGTGGTTCGGCCCGGACGGCCATCCCTTCGTGGAAATGACCGCCGAGGATGCCGCCGCCGCCGCCACCGCGCATTACGGGAAGCCGGTCGAGCTGGTCCGCGACCCGGACGTGCTGGACACCTGGTTCAGCTCGGCCCTGTGGCCGTTCTCGACCATCGGCTGGCCGCAGAAGACGCCGGAGCTTGACCGCTACTACTCGACCGACGTTCTGGTGACGGGCTTCGACATCATCTTCTTCTGGGTCGCCCGGATGATGATGTTCGGCCTCTACGCCATGGACGAGGTGCCGTTCAAGACGGTCTACATCCATGCCCTGGTCCGCGACGAGAAGGGCCAGAAGATGTCGAAGTCCAAGGGCAACGTCATCGACCCCCTGGACCTTATCGGCCAGTACGGCACCGACGCCCTGCGCTTCACCCTGGCCGCCATGGCCGCGCAAGGCCGCGACATCAAGATGAGCGAGCAGCGCGTTGCCGGGTATCGCAACTTCGCGACCAAGCTTTGGAACGCGGCGCGCTTCTGCGAGATGAACGAGTGCCGTCTCGATCCGGCGTTCGACCCGCGCGGCGTGAAGTCCACCCTCAACCAGTGGATCATCGCCAAGACCGCCGAAGCCGCCACCACGCTGGGGCAGGGCATCGAGGCCTACAAGTTCAACGAGGCCGCGCAGTCGATCTACCAGTTCGTCTGGGGCACCTTCTGCGACTGGTATCTGGAATTCGCCAAGCCGGTGTTCGGCGGCACGGACGAAGCCGCCAAGGCCGAGGCCCGCGCCACCGCCGCCTGGGTGCTCGACCAGATCCTCATGCTGCTGCACCCCTTCATGCCGTTCATCACCGAGGAACTGTGGGGCCGCGTGGTCGAGGGTCGCGAGGGCATGCTGGCCTCGGCCACTTGGCCGAGCTACGCCGGTCTGGAGGCGCCCGACGCCCATGCCGAAATGGATTGGGTGGTGGAGCTGATTTCGTCGGTCCGCTCGGTGCGGGCGGAAATGAACGTCCCGCCGGGCGCCAAGATGCCGATGACCCTGAAGGACGCCGGCATGGTGACGCGCCAGCGCCTCGACACCCACCGGCCGCTGATCGAGACCCTGGCCCGCCTGGACAGCATCACCCTGGCCGAGGGGGATCTTCAGATCAAGGCCGCCGCCCAGGTGGTGGTCGGCGAGGCCACGGCCATCCTGCCGCTCGAAGGCATCATCGACGTGGCGGCCGAAAAAGCCCGCCTCGACAAGGAAATCAAGAAGCAGGACGGCGAGATCAAGAAGCTGTCGGGCAAGCTGACCAACGGCGCCTTCCTCGCCAAGGCGCCGCCCGAGGTGGTCGAGGAACAGCGCGAACGTCTGGCCGAGGCCGAGGCCGCCAAGGCTCACCTGACCGCCGCCGTGGCGCGCCTGGGGTAGGACAAAAGTGGGCTGCCGCCCACACCCGCTCGGGGATGAAATCCCCGAACCCCTTGTTCTTCTTTAAATAAAACAAGGAGGTCTGGAGCTTGCTCCAGGCGGGTCCGGGCGGCAGCCCGTCCGCGCAAGCGGAACCCAAAAGGGGGGCGACATGGCGAAAAGTCCGGAAGGCACTCCCTCATCCTCGGGTCATCCGACGCCGGAGGAGCGGGCCGACGTGGTGATCATGCGGCTTGAACGCTTCATCCGCGACCATCGTACGACGTCGAACAAGGGCATGTCCTTTCGCAAGTGGCAGGACATGGCGAAGGCGGAAATCGCTGAAACCATCCGCGACGCCCAGAGCATCGAGGCCCGCGACACCCGCATCCTGGAACGCGCCCTCATCCTGATCGGCGCCGGTCTGGCCACTGTCGGGCTGTGGGGGACGGCGCTGGCCATCGACATGGCGCCCGACCGCGTGATCGCCGGCATCCTCACCCTGTTCGGCGGAGTGATCATCCTGTGGGCCATGGGGATGCTCGGCCTGCGCACGCCGTTCCGCCAGATCTCGGCCACCAACCGCCGCATGGCGCTGGAGCGCGTGCGCAGCCTCAACCGCAAGGTCACTGACCTCGAGCACGCCCTGAAAAAGCGCCACAAGGCTCTTGAAAAAGAACTCGATCGGCCGCCCCTGGAGTAGTTCCGCGTGCTCTATCTGGACTTCGATGACGCCTGGCGGACGTATCTGGATGCCGCCCCCCGCCTGCCGCCTCCGCCCGCGGCCGTGACGCCGCGCCGGGTGTCCGGCCTGATCGAGGCCGTGGAGCAGGGCGGCCACCGGCTGGTGGTGTTCGATGCCTATGGCGTTCTGCACACCGGCCTTGAGGCCATTCCCCAGGCCCTGGTGGCGTTCGCGGAACTGCGCCGGCGCGGGATGCCGGTCTGCGTGGTCACCAACGACGTCACCCACGACCCCGCGCACGTCGCCGAGGGGCTGGCGCGGCGGGGCTTCGATTTCACGGCCGAGGAGGTGGTCTCCGGCCGCTCCCTGCTGCCCGCCGTCCTTGCCGACCATGGGGACGGGCAGGGGTTCGGCGTCATCGCCTCCCACCCCCAGGACGTGATCGCCCGCTTTCCCGGCCTGCGCGCGCTGCCCGATGAGCCGGCGGCCTATGACGCGGTGGAGGGCTTTCTGCTGGTCGATACCAACGCTTGGACCGACGCCCATCCGGCCCTGCTCGAAGGCAGTCTGAGCCGCCGGCCGCGCCCGCTGATCGTGTGCAACCCGGACGTCGGATGCCCGTTCAGGGGCCGCATCTCGGCCGAGCCGGGGTACTACGCCCATCGCATCGCCGCGCGTACCAGCGTCCAACCGGTGTTCCTCGGCAAGCCGTTCCCGGCGGTGTACCGGCGCGTCCTCGACCGCTTCCCCGACATTCCGCCCGCCGCCATGCTGATGGTCGGCGACAGCCCCCATACCGACATCCTGGGCGGTCGGGGCGTGGGCATGGACTGTCTACTAGTAGAATGCGGCTTCCTTTCCGGCCGCGATACCCTGGCCGATTGTGCCGAAAGCGGGCTGTGGCCCGATTATGTGGCGGAGACACCATGAACGGCCTGTTTTTCGGCATCATCCTCACGGCCTTCGTGGTGGCCGCCTGGTATCAGCTGACCGGTGGTCCCGCCGATGTGACGCCCATGGACGCGCTGTCCACGGCCGTCATCAACACGGCCACCAGTTCGGTCGAACTGGCCCTCGGGCTGGTCGGCGTGATGACGTTCTTCCTCGGCCTGATGAAGGTGGCCGAGGCCGGCGGCCTGCTGACCGTCATCGCCAAGCTGCTGCGCCCGGTGATGACCCGCCTGTTCCCCGAGGTTCCGCCGGCCCATCCGGCCATGGGCGCGATGATCATGAACGTGTCGGCCAACGTGCTGGGCCTGGGCAACGCGGCGACGCCGTTCGGCATCCGGGCGATGCAGGAACTCGACAAGCTGAACCCCCTCAAGGGCACGGCGACCAACGCCATGGTGCTGTTTCTGGCCATCAACACCAGCGCCGTGACCCTTCTGCCGACCGGAGTCGTCGCCCTGCGCGCCGCCGCCGGGTCGCAGGATCCGGCCGGCATCGTGCCGACCACGCTGTTCGCCACGCTGTGTTCGACCACCGTCGCCATCCTCATGGCCAAGCTGTTGCAGGGCCGCAACCCGATGCCCCCGCCGATTCAGGAACCGGCCCCGGCTGAAGATGCCGCCGACGTGGTGACCGGCTCCTATCCGGGCTGGGTGTCGGCCGTGGTGATGGTGGCGTTCCTGGGCCTCATTCCGCTGACCATCCTGTGGGGCAAGCAGATCGCGCCGTGGATCATTCCGGGGCTTGCGGTGCTGCTGCTGGGCTACGGCGTCGCCAACCGCGTGCGGGTCTACGAGGCGTTCGTGGAGGGCGCCAAGGACGGCTTTCAGGTCGCCATCCGCATCATTCCCTACCTGGTCGCCATCCTGGTGGCGGTCGGCATGTTCCGGGCCAGCGGCGCCATGGACCTCATCGTCATGCCGCTCGGCATCCTGACCGAGCCCCTGGGGATGCCGGCCGAGGCCCTTCCCATGGCGCTGCTGCGGCCGCTGTCGGGGTCGGGCGCCTACGGCATCCTGGCGTCGATCATCAATGACCCGGCGATCGGCCCGGACAGCTATGCGGGCTATCTGGTCAGCACCATCCAGGGGTCCACGGAAACCACATTCTACGTCCTGGCCGTCTACTTCGGCTCGGTCGGCATCCGCAAGGTCCGTCACGCCCTGGTTGCCGCACTGTGTGCCGATGTCGCGGGCGTGGTCGGGGCGGTGGTGATTTGTTCGGCACTCTATGGATGACCGGCCCTTTCGGGCCATTGCATTGGGTGGTACGACCGTCTAAACCTTATAGAACAAAGGCCCGCACGGGCGGATGATCTTGCTTGGGGAGTGCCATGCCAGCCTATCGTTCCCGCACTTCGACCCACGGTCGCAACATGGCCGGCGCGCGTGGCCTGTGGCGCGCCACGGGCATGAAGGATTCCGATTTCGGCAAGCCGATCATCGCCATTGCCAACTCCTTCACGCAGTTCGTGCCCGGCCACGTGCACCTCAAGGACATGGGCCAGCTGGTCGCCCGTGAAATCGAGCTGTGCGGCGGCGTCGCCAAGGAATTCAACACCATCGCGGTCGATGACGGCATCGCCATGGGCCACGACGGGATGCTGTACTCGCTGCCCTCGCGCGAGGTCATCGCCGACGCCGTCGAGTACATGGTCAACGCCCACTGCGCCGACGCGCTGGTGTGCATCTCCAACTGCGACAAGATCACGCCGGGCATGCTGATCGCCGCCATGCGGCTGAACATCCCGGTCATCTTCGTGTCGGGCGGCCCGATGGAGGCCGGCAAGGTCATCCTCAAGACCGGCGAGAAGTCCATCGACCTGATCGACGCCATGATCGTGGCGGCCGACAAGAACGTCTCGGACGAAGACGTCGAGGCCTACGAGCGTTCGGCTTGCCCGACCTGCGGGTCGTGCTCGGGCATGTTCACCGCCAATTCCATGAACTGCCTGACCGAGGCCTTGGGCCTCGCGCTGCCGGGCAACGGCACCATGCTGGCCACCCATGCCGACCGCAAGGAACTGTTCCTGGAAGCCGGCCGCCGCATCGTTGACCTGTGCAAGCGCTGGTACGAGATGGACGACGCCACGGCGCTGCCGCGCAGCATCGCGTCCTTCCAGGCGTTCGAGAACGCCATGACCCTCGACATCGCCATGGGCGGCTCCACCAACACGGTGCTGCACCTGCTGGCGGCGGCGCGCGAGGGCGGGGTGGACTTCACCATGGCCGACATCGACCGTCTGTCGCGCCGCGTGCCCAACCTGTGCAAGGTCGCGCCAATGGTGCCCGACGTCCATGTGGAGGACGTGCACCGCGCCGGCGGCATCATGGGCATTCTGGCCGAACTGGATCGCGCTGGCCTCATCCACACCGACCTGCCGTGCGTGCAGGCCCACACCCTGGGCGACGCGCTCAGGCACTGGGATGTGATGGGCACCGACAACCCCGACGTCGACACGTTCTTCCGGGCCGGCCCCGGCGGCGTGCGCACGACCGAGGCGTTCTCGCAGGCCCGCCGCTACACCGAAGTGGACAGGGATCGCGCCAATGGCGTCATCCGCGACCTCGAACACGCCCACTCCAAGGATGGCGGGCTGGCCGTGCTGTTCGGCAACATCGCCCGCGACGGCTGCATCGTGAAGACCGCCGGCGTCGATGAAAGCATTCTGAAGTTCTCCGGCCCGGTCAAGGTGTGCGAGAGCCAGGACGAGGCCGTGGCCCGCATCCTGGCTGGCGACGTGGTGGCCGGCGACGTGGTCGTGGTGCGCTACGAAGGACCGCGCGGCGGGCCGGGCATGCAGGAAATGCTCTATCCGACCAGCTACATCAAGTCGATGGGCCTGGGCAAGAGCTGCGCCCTGATCACCGACGGGCGCTTCTCGGGCGGCACCTCGGGCCTGTCCATCGGCCACGTCTCGCCGGAAGCGGCCGAGGGCGGGCCGATCGGGCTGATCGAGGAAGGGGACTTCATCGACATCGACATCCCCAACCGCACCATCGACGTGCGGCTGGATGATGCCGAATTGGCGAAACGACGCGTCGCGATGGAAGCGCGCGGCGCGAAGGCGTGGAAGCCGGTCAACCGGACCCGCCATGTTTCGCAGGCCCTGCGGGCCTACGCCGCGATGACCACCAGCGCCGCGTTCGGTGCGGTCCGCGACGTGTCGCAGGTCGAACGCTAAGAAGACGACAGGGGGCCGGCGGTCTTCGGGACTGCCGGCGGGGGAACCACAATGGGGAGCGCCACCGTGGAAAACATCGTTTGGTCGAGCCAGCTTGAAACCGGCATTGCCATTATCGACCGGGACCACAAGGTGCTGGTTGACCTGCTCAACCAGGTCGCCGACGTCATCGGCGACAGCGAGGAACGCGCCATCCTCGGCAGCGTCCTCAATTCCCTGTCCGAATACACCCACTACCATTTCTCCCGCGAGGAAAAGCTGCAGGAAGTCGCCGGCTATCCCGGTCTGGAGGCGCACCGCCGCCGCCACGTCGTTCTGGCGGCCCAGGTCGACGACATCCGCAGCCGCTACCGCGACGAGCCGGAATCCGTGCAGGGGGACGAGATCCGCTCCTTCCTGCGCACCTGGCTGGTCGAGCACATCCTCAAGGAAGACATGAACTACCGCGCCATCTGCGCCGCCCATCCCGAGGCGGTGACGGCGGCCGAGGCCATCCGTTTTGGCGATGAACCGCTGGACAGCGACGGCGGGGCGGCGGTGCGCAAGACGGCCAGCGTCAACTGGTCGACCCTCAAGGTGCTGGTGGTCGAGGACAACCGCAACTTCCAGCTCATCATTTCGACCATCCTGCGCAGCCTCGGCGTCCGCAGCATCACCGCCGCCGACAGCGGCGCGGCCGGGCTCGGGAGCCTGCACGGCGGCGGCAAGTTCGACCTGGTCCTGTCGGACTGGCGCATGGAGGAAATGGACGGCCTGGAGTTCGTCCGCGAGGCGCGTTCCGCCGGCGTCCAGACGCCGATCATCATGATGACCGGCTACAGCGATGACGTGGTGCGGGAGCAGGCGCGGGCGGCCGGCGTCAACGCCTTCCTCGAAAAGCCGATCACCGCGCGCGGCTTCCTGGAAACCGCCGGCGAGGTCCTGACCTCGGCTGCCGTGCCGGCGGCCTGAGGACGCCATGGCAGGCGCGGCGGGGCAGCGTTCGGATCTGGTCGAGGCTGCAGGCGGGCGTCTGCGGGTGCTGCCGCACGTCCACCATTTGCCAGACCTCCTCGACCTGTCGGCCGAGGAGGTCCTGAGCCGCTTCAAGAGCAGTCAGGCCGAGGACTTCCGGGCCGTCATCAAGGACCTCGAGCAGCCGGGTACCCCGCTGCGCCGGTTTTTCGAGGACATGCGCGACGCCGCCGGGCCGGACACCCCGTTTGCCCGCAGCGTGATATTCGAAGCCGGCGGCCTGGGCGGCCTGTTCGACGACCTGCATGACCATGTGATGGCCCACCCGGTATGGCGCCATCCGTTCTTCGTGCGGGTGTTCGAGGGGCGCTTTGATGCCGCGCAGTTCCGCACCTTCGCGCTGAACTACTTCAATCAGGTCAAGAACACCCGGCAGTGCGTGACCCTGGCCATCGCCCGGTTCCACGGTCTGGCCGACCTGCCGTATGGCGCCCTGTCGCAGCCGGTGTCCGAGGTGACCCAGGTGGTTCTGGCGCAGTTGGTGGCCGACGAATACGGCGTCGGCACAAGCGGCCTGGACGACTATCCGTCCCTCGACGCGCTGTTCCGCTCGACCACCCACATGGCCCTGTACCGGCGGATGCTCGACGCCCTGGGCGTGCCGCTGATCGAGCAGGACGTGCCGTTGCTGCCCGAGGTGGCCGACAACGTGCTGATCCAGCGGCTGGTCGCCGGCGACGCCGCCTTCACGCCGCTGGAGGCCCTGGCCTCGGTCGGGCTGGGCATGGAGTGGGGCGTGCCGGAGTTCTTCAGCCTGCTGCTGGGCGGCATCATCCGCTGGACCGACCGCGAGGCCGTGCCGCTGACCGCCCGCGACCTCGACATCTTCATCGCCCACGTCAAATACGACGTGCTGCACGCCGTCTCGGTCATGGCCGCCACGGCCCTGCACATGAGCGGGCCCGAGGACGTGGCCCGCGTCAAGAATGCCGTCAACATGCTGATGAGCGGCCGTTACGCCATGATGAACGGCCTGTACCGCGAGGTCTTCGGCGACGTGCTGCCCGGCATCGACGCCATCGGCCTCGACCGCCGCTACGTCCTCACCGACCGCCGCATGGCAGACGCGCTGCCAGCCGCCCGCGCGCAGGCCGCCCCGGGCACTGTCGTGAACCAGGACGCCTGGCTGTCGGCGAAGGTGCCGTTCGTCTTCGCTTGAGTTGGGCGGGGAGAGGGCGGGCTCTGCCCGGACCCGCCAGGAGGCGCGGCCTCCTGGACCTCGGGAATGGGTGTGGTGCTGGCCGCGCGCAGCGCAGTTCCCGTAGTGTGGCTCAGAGAGCCTGCGGCGCGAAGGAAAAACCCAAAAAACTTCAGGCTGCGCTGGTTCGGACGCAGAACGCTCAGGCGTCGGTGACGGTGCGGCGGCGGGACCATGCGGCGTTGGTGTGGCCGGCATCGCCCCAGACCGAGCGCGGGCTGATGCGCCATCCGCCGAGGATGAGGTCGGCCTGCCGCGACGTCAGGCGTTTGAAATACGCGGCGGCGGCATTGAAGGCGGCGCTCTCGATGAACGTCGCGGCGGGACCATCGGCGTGGAGCAGGGCGAAGATTTCCCCGAACGTGGTCTGGTCGATGTTGGAGGCGCGGCACACGATGGCCAGGCCTTCGCCGGTGTCGTTGTACAGCAGGCGGGACACCGCGAATTCCGGCAGGCGCGTGAAGCGCTGCATTTCCAGTTCGGCAGTCAGCATGTCGCCGTGCCGCAGCGCCTGAACCAGTTTGGCGACGGCCGGCGGCAGGGCGGCATCGTCGTTGGCCGACGTGGCTGGCCGGCGGATGGCGCTGGCCGCGGCGTCGATGTCCGGCCCCAGGTGGCGGGCGAGCGCCTCGCCGTACTGCTGGGCGATGAAGGTCTTCAGGTCGTCGGCCACCCAGTGGTACATGGCGGCCGCCAGATCGTCGCGCATCTCCGGCCGGCGCAGCAGAAGCGGCTGCAGGGCCGCCGTCTCGCGCGATGCCAGGACCAGGCGCTGAAGGGCGTGGGCGGAAACGACGGCGTGCGGATGGCTGGCCACGCGCACCGCGATGTCGGGGTCGCCGAGGTAGACGAGCACGTCGCAGAGGCGGGCGGACAGGGCAGGGCGCTCGGTCACGGCCAGTCGATGGTCTCGGCTGCCGTCGACCACCACCCGGACCAGGTCCTCGTCGCCGAGTACCGGGCTGAGGTGGATGACGGGGCGCGCGATCTCGATGGTGTCGTTGGCAAGCGCGACGACCAGGGCGTGGGGCGCATCGGGGCGCGCGGCGAACCGCTCGGCCAGGACACGGCGCATGTCGGCCTGCACGGATCGATAAACCTGGATGAGGATTTCGTGGGCCAGCGCGGCTTCGGCGGCGCCGAGCGGCGCGGCGTCCTCCACGCACATGGCGGAAACGGCTTCGGCCAGCGTGTTCGGGTCGATGGGCGATTCCATGCGGGCAAAGCTCTGGAGGCGCTGCATGCGATTGTCGTTCATGCCGGTGGCGTCCTTGAACCGGAACTGTCCGCAGACCCCCATGAGCCGCAGGAATAGCCCTTAGAAATGCCAGATGTTCAGCATAAAGGCCACATTAAAGTATGGGTTAAAGGCGGGGATTCCGTATGCCCTCAGATGTTATAGGCTGATCTCGCACCATACCGGGGTGTGGTCGGAGGCCTTCTCCTTGCCGCGCGGCCCGCGGTCGATGCCGCTGGCGACAAGGCGGTCGGCGGCCTGCGGGGACAGCAGCAGGTGATCGATGCGCAGGCCGTTGTCCTTCTGCCATGCGCCGGCTTGGTAGTCCCAGAACGAATAGCGGTTGGGTTCGCGGTTCAGGGCGCGATAGGCGTCGGTATAGCCCAGATTCAGCAGGGCGCGGAAGCGTGCGCGGCTTTCCGGACGACACAGCGCGTCGTCGGCCCAACCGACCGGATCATAGACGTCGTCATCGGTCGGGCAGACGTTGTAATCGCCCCCCAGAACCGTTATTCCATTGTGGGTGAGGAGCCTTTTGGCATGGGCCTGCAAGTGGTCCATCCAGGCCAGTTTGTAGGGGTATTTCTCGGTCCCCACCGGGTTGCCGTTGGGCAGGTAGATCGAGGCCACCCGCAGGGTGTCGCCGATGATCGCCTCGACATAACGGGCCTGGGGATCGTCGCCGTTTCCGGGCAGCCCGCGCTCGGTCACGCGCAAGGGTTGGCGCGACAGGATGGCGACGCCGTTGTAGGTTTTCTGTCCGACGACCGCCGCCTGATACCCCAGGGCCTGGACCTCGAGTGTGGGAAAGCCTTCCTCCTGGCACTTGAGTTCCTGAAGGAGCACGACATCGGGCGCAGCCTCTTCGAGCCATCCCAGGACGATCGGCAGGCGGGCCTTAATCGAGTTCACGTTCCAGGTGGCGATCTTGACCATGATGTCCTTCGGCTTCAGAGGTTTCCGGGTTCCTTCTACCACAGTCTGGAGCCTGGGAGCAGGCTTCGCGGTCCTGTTTGGCGCACTTCCGGCCACTGCGGCGCGATGCCCGGCCGATCTGCCGCCGCCCGAGGTCACCGTGCATGTGGAGGAAGGCGAGGTGCGCCTGGACCATACGCTCGACCCGGCCGGGATCGGGGCCGTTCGCGCCCGCGTGGGCACGGGCCGGTCCGCCGGCGTCGCATCCCCGACCTGGCGGACCGTGGGCCTGACGGTGGCGGAGTTCCGGTTCGGCAAGTCGACGCGGGGACGCATGACGGCGGCCGGACCTGGCAAGTGGTGCGTGCACGTCACCCACATCGACCTGCGCATCGGGTTCACAGATCAGACCGTCTACATCCCGCGCGGCTATCCGGCGGGAGGCTGCGAGTACGACGCCATCCTGGAGCATGAACAGTCCCATGTGGACGACAACCTCGCGGTCCTGGACGACTTCATCCAGACATTCAGGCACGAAGCCCAAGCCGTTGCCGCAACACTGAATCCGATGATGGTAGCGTCGAAGACGCAGGCCCGCGAGAAGCCGCTGGAGAAGATCGCGCGCGGCCTTGCCCCGTTGGTACGCGACTTCCAGACGACACAAGCCCAATACGCAGCGCGGCGCGACACGCGCGACCAATACGCCGCCGTTTCACGCCGCTGCACCAACTGGTAGATTACTAGAGGGCGAAAGAGTTCCCGCAGCCGCAGGTCGAGGTCGCCTGGGGATTGCGGATCTGGAACGCCGCCGCCATCAGGTCTTCGACGAAGTCGATCTCCGACCCGCGCAGCAGGTCCAGCGACGCTTCATCGACCACCAGCTTCACGCCGTGCTGCTCCAGCACGCGGTCGTCATCCTGGACCGCGGTGTCGAGGTCGAAGCCGTACTGGAACCCGGAACATCCGCCGCCCGATACGGTAACCCGCAGCATCAGGGCCGGGTTGTTCTCAGCCTCCATCAGCACGCGGACGCGAGCGGCGGCGCTTTGGGTGAGCTGGACGTCGGCGGCGCTTGCTACATCGGAGGCTGTCATGGCGGGTCCCTATGAAACGGCGGTTTCCGTGGAATGCTTCAAATCTAGGCCCGGCGGCGCCCGATGGCAAGGTGCGCTCGGCCCCACTCGGACGTTGCCTGAGGCCGGGGGCGAGGGTAGTGTGCCCGCCATGAACACGCATGTCGCCCAAATTCCCCGTGCGCCCTTTGCCTGCGATCCCGCGCGATCGCGGGGGCGCCTGCATGACGAGCCCGGCACGGTCGAGCGGGATTCCTTCCAGCGCGACCGGGACCGCATCATCCATTGCGGGGCCTTCCGGCGCCTGCAGTACAAGACGCAGGTCTTCGTCTATCACGAGGGCGAGAACTATCGCACCCGGCTGACCCACTCGCTGGAGGTGGCGCAGATCGCCCGGTCGGTGGCGCGCTCGCTGGGCCTAAACGAGGATCTGGCCGAGGCGCTGGCCCTGGCCCACGACCTGGGCCACACGCCGTTCGGCCACGCCGGCGAGTTCGCCCTGCGCGACTGCATGAAGGACTACCTCGGGTTCGACCACAACGCCCAGTCCCTGCGCATCGTCACCAAGCTGGAGCACCGCTACATCGCCTTCGACGGCATCAATCTGACGTGGGAGACGCTGGAGGGGCTGGTCAAGCACAATGGCCCGCTGGTCGGCCGGCCCGACAGCAAGCCGCTGCCCCTGGCCATCACCGAGTACGTGGCCGGGCACGACCTCGAACTGCACACCTTCGCCAGTGCCGAGGCCCAGGTGGCGGCGCTGGCCGACGACGTGGCCTACAACGCGCACGATATCGACGACGGTCTGCGGGCCGGGCTGTTCACCGTGCGGGACCTGCGCGACGTGCCGCTGGTCGGACCCATTCTCGATGACGTGGCCGGCCGGCATCCGGACCTGGAGCCATCGCGCCTGATCTACGAGACGGTGCGCCGCCTGATCACCGCCATGGTCGCCGACCTGCTGACCGAAACGCGCCGCCGCCTGGCCGAGGATCGCCCGGACAGCCCCGAGGCGGTGCGGGCCAATCCGCGGACCGTGGTCGCGTTCTCCGACGAGATGCAGGCCAACGACCGGGCCTTCAAGGCCTTTCTGTTTCCCAACATGTACCGCCACTACAAGGTCAATCGCATGACCAGCAAGGCGCGGCGCGTGGTCAAGGATCTCTTCACCCTCTTCCTGGGCGAACCGCGGCTTCTGCCGCCCGACTGGCAGGCCGGTTGCGACGGCATTTCGGGGGTCAAGACGGCCCGCCGGGTGGCCGACTACATCGCCGGCATGACGGATCGTTTCGCCCTCGACGAACATCGACGCCTTTTTGACCCATCGGTAAAACCATGAACGTTTTCAACGATATCAAGAATTCCATCGTCAAGATCCTGGCCGATCTCGCGGCCGAGGGCGTGATCCCGGCCGACAGCGACTTCAGCCGCGTGACGGCCGAGCCGCCGCGCGATCCGGCGCACGGCGACATCTCGACCAACGCCGCCATGCTGCTGGCCAAGGGGGCTGGCCTCAAGCCGCGCGACCTGGCCGAAACGCTGGTTGCCCGGCTGAGTGCCCATCCCGACGTGACGGCGGCCGAGGTCGCCGGTCCCGGGTTCATCAACCTGCGTCTGCGCGATGCGGTGTGGCACGGCGTGCTGCGCGCCGCCCTCAAGACCGGGCCGGCATTCGGGGACTCGACCTCGGGCGAGGGGCGGCCGGTCAACGTGGAATACGTGTCGGCCAACCCGACCGGACCGATGCACGTCGGCCATGCGCGCGGGGCCGTGGTCGGCGACGCCCTGGCCGCTCTGCTGGCCAAGGCCGGGTGGGCGGTGACCAAGGAATACTATGTCAACGATGCCGGTGCCCAGGTCGATGAACTGGCCCGCGCCATCCACAAGCGCTACATGGTTGCCATAGGCGAGCTAAGCCAGGAGGACTTCGATCTGGCCCTGGCCGCCAAGGAAATCCAGTACGGCGGCGACTATCTGGTCGAAACCGCCGAACTGCTCAAGGAGCGTGACGGCGCCAAGTGGGCCAAGGGCGGCGAGGACGTCTGGCTGGTCCCCATCCGGACCTTCGGCATTGCCCACATGATGGAGATGATCCGCGAGGATCTGGCCGCCCTGGGGGTCAAGCACGACGTGTTCACGTCGGAGCGCGGGCTGGTCGAGAAGGGCGAGGTGGCCGCCGCCAAGGCCTACCTCGAGGAAAAGGGCCTGATCTACACCGGCGTGCTGGAGCCCCCGAAGGGCAAGCTCCCCGACGACTGGGAACCGCGCCCGCAGACCCTGTTCAAGGCCACCGAGTTCGGCGACGAGGTTGACCGTCCGCTGATGAAGTCGGACGGCTCGTGGACCTATTTCGCCTCGGACATCGCCTATCATTGGGACAAGTACCGGCGCGGCGCGATCAGCATGATCGACGTCATGGGGGCCGACCACGGCGGCTACGTCAAGCGCATGCAGGCCGCCGTGAAGGCGGTGTCCGGCGGCAAGGCCGATCTGGACGTCAAGCTGTGCCAGATGGTCAAGCTGATGGACAACGGCGAGCCCGTGAAGATGTCCAAGCGCGCCGGCACCTTCGTGACCCTGCGCGAAGTGGTCGACCGGGTGGGCAAGGACGTCGTCCGCTTCATCATGCTGACCCGCAAGAACGACGTGACCCTCGACTTCGACTTCGCCAAGGTGACGGAGCAGAGCCGCGACAACCCGGTGTTCTACGTGCAGTACGCCCATGCGCGCATCTGTTCGGTCGGGCGCCACATGGCCGACGCGTTCCCCGATGCCGATCTCAGCGATGCGGCGCTGGCCGAAGCGGCCGACCCGACCCTGCTGACCGACCCGGACGAGATCGCCCTGATGCGCCTGATCGCCGGCTGGCCGCGTCTGGTGGACGGCGCGGCCGAGGCCCATGAGCCGCATCGCCTGGCCTATTACATGAACGACGTGGCCTCGGCCTTCCACCAGTTGTGGAACAAGGGCCGGGACAACGCCGAGCTTCGCTTCCTGGATCCCCAGAACCGCGCCCTGTCCCTGGCCCGCCTCGCGCTTGTGCGGGGTGCGGCGACGGTGATAGCGTCGGGTCTGACCGTTTTCGGCGTGCAACCGGTTGAGGAGATGCGGTAATGCCAGCCCAATGGCCGGGCGAGTCCCGGAACCCCCTGGGAGAGCCCCAGGATGACCTGCTGGACATCATCCCCGAACGGCTGGGCGGCGACGCCAACGACTTCGGGCGCGAGGATGGCGGACGTGAGGATGGCGGCAAAAGCCGCAGCCTGCTGATCGGCGGCCTGCTGGTCGGCGTCGCGGTCGCCGGGGCGGCGGGGTTCTACCTGCTGCCGCGCGACAGCGGTACGTCGGGCACCGTCACGCCGCAACTGGTCACCGCCGATCCCGGCCCCTACAAGGTGCGTCCGGCCGATCCTGGCGGAATGCAGGTGCCCAACCAGGACAAGCTGGTGTTCGAGCGGGCCGGCAACGGTCCGGCCACGGGGGTGGAAAACCTGCTGCCCGAGCCGCAGCTTCCCGCCGCGCCGCCGACCCTTCCGCAGGCGCCCCGCCCGCTGGCGGCGACCGACATGACGCCGCCGCCACCGCCCCTGGACGACGCTCCCGCAGCGCCCGAAGAGGACACGGTGGTCGAGGTCCCGGCGGTCGGCGACGCTGTTCCGCAGGCCGTGCCGGTTCCGGCCATCGCCGCGCCGCAGCCGACGGCGGCCGCTCCGGCGACCGCTCCGGCTCCGGTAAAGGCTGAAGCCCCGGCTCCCGTTCAGGCCCAGGCTCCGGCCCCCGTCGCGGCCGCTGCCGCGCCCGCCGCTCCGGTCCCCGAGAAGCCTGCCGCACCGGCGCCGCAGCAGGCCGCCGCGGCTGGCGGCGCGTACATGGTGCAGTTCGCCGCGTTGCGCGACGATGCCTCGGCCCGCAAGCTGTGGGATGACCTCAAGGGCAAGCACGCCGACTTGCTGGGGCCGTTGTCGCCGGTCATCCAGAAGGCCGACCTGGGCAGCAAGGGCGTTTTCTACCGCGTCCGCGCCACCGGATTGTCCAGCGACAAGGCCGCCCGCGCCCTGTGCGACGAACTTTCCAAGCGAAAAGTGGGGTGCTTGTTTGTCGGCCAGTAACGGACGTGCGCCGTGCGCTGCCCTGCTGGGCTGCGCCGGACCGACGTTGAGTGAGGAGGAGCGGCGGTTCTTCACCGCCTCCGATCCGCTCGGCTTCATTCTCTTTGCCCGCAACATCGAGTCTCCCGATCAGGTCCGCGCCCTGACCGCCGCCCTGCGCGACACGGTCGGCCGTGACGCGCCCATCCTGATCGACCAGGAAGGGGGCAGGGTGCGCCGGCTGCGTCCGCCGCAGTGGCGTGACGCTCCGGCCATGCTGCCGTTCGGGGTGCTCCATGCCCGCGACCCGGATGCCGCCGTGCGGGCGCTGCGCCTGAACATCGGACTGATGGCGGCCGAACTGCGCGGCCTGGGAGTGGACGTGGATTGCGCGCCGGTGCTCGACGTACCGGCCCCCGGCGCCCACGACATCATCGGCGACCGGGCGTTTTCCGACGATCCGGCGGTGGTGGCGGCGCTCGGCCGGGTGGTCATGGACGCCTTTCTTGAGAACGGCGTCTATCCGGTCATCAAGCACATCCCCGGCCACGGCCGGGCGACGGCCGACAGCCATTTCGACCTGCCGGTTGTGGACGCATCAAAGGCCGATCTGGAGGCCCGCGACTTCGTGCCGTTCCGGGCGCTGGCCGATGCGCCGTTCGCCATGACCGCGCACATCGTCTACACCGCGCTCGATGCCGAGCGGCCGGCGACGACGTCTCCGACGGTGATCGACGGAGTGATCCGCGGCGCCCTGGGTTTCGACGGGCTGCTGATGACCGACGACCTGTCCATGAAGGCGCTAACCGGACGGTTCGAGGACCGTGCCTCGGACTCCCTTGCGGCGGGCTGCGACCTCGTGCTGCATTGCAACGGCGCGATGGAGGAAATGCGCGCCGTCGTCGCCGGATGCCGTCCGCTGGACGACGCCGCGCAGACCCGCTGGGCGCGGGTGCAGACCCAGCGTTCCGCCACGCCGCCGGCCCTGGTGGTCGCCGAGGCGGAGGCCGAATTGGGCCGTCTGCTGACCGGTCGAGGATAAACGACAATGTTCGGACTGGACGCCGGCTGGGTCTACAACCTGTCGACCTGGGTTCTGCCGGTCCTCATCGCCATCACTTTCCACGAGGCCGCCCACGGCTTCGTGGCGTGGCGCCTGGGCGACCCGACGGCCCGCATGGCCGGGCGGCTGTCGTTCAACCCGTTGCGCCATATTGACCCGTTCGGCACCGTCGTGCTGCCGGCCATGCTGTTCTTCCTGGGCGGTTTCCTGTTCGGCTGGGCCAAGCCGGTGCCGGTCGATTTCCGGCGTCTGAACAATCCGCGCCGCGACATGGTGTGGGTCGCCATTGCCGGGCCGGGGACCAACATCGTCCTCGCCATGGTGGCCGTGGTGTCGCTGCACGCAGCCGCCCTGCTGCCGGCCGGGGCCGAGGAATGGGTGGCCCGCAACCTCATCAACGCCCTGCAAATCAACATCGTCCTGGCCCTGTTCAACATGCTGCCCATTCCGCCGCTGGACGGCGGGCGGGTGGCGGTCGGCCTGTTGCCCGACAGTCTGGCCTATCCGCTGGCCCGCCTGGAGCGGGTGGGCATGTTCGTCATTCTGGGCATGGTGTTCCTGCTGCCGCTGATCGGCCGCCAGATCGGGGTGGACCTCAACGTGTTCTACTGGCTCATCGGCATGCCGGCGATGGAGCTGGCGCGTCTCATGCTGGTCGTGTTCGGCGTCGTTTAATGGCCATGGAAGAGCCGTTCGCCGAAGACGACTCGAAGGAGACGAGATCCCTCGTCGTCGCCCTGGAGGGCTATGAGGGCCCGATCGACGTCCTGTTGCAGCTTGCCCGCGACCAGAAGGTGGATCTGGTCCAGATCTCCATCCTTCATCTGGCCGAGCAGTATCTGGCCTTCATCGCCGAGGCCCTGCGCGACCATCTGGAACTGGCCGCCGACTACCTGGTGATGGCGGCCTGGTTGGCCTACCTCAAGTCGCGCCTGCTGCTGCCGCCGGTGCCCGGCGACGAGGAGCCGAGCGGCGAGGAAATGGCCGCCGCCCTGCAGTTCCAGCTTCAACGCCTGGAGGCCATGCAGGCCGCCGGCGCCCAGCTTCTGGAGCGGCCGCGCCTGGGCCGTGACGTGTTCCCGCGCGGCATGCCCGAAGGGATCTCGGTGGTGTCCCATGCGGTGTGGGACGTCAGCCTCTACGACCTGCTCAAGGCCTATGGCGACTTCAAGCGCCGGCAGGGGGCGAGCCAGCTTTCCATCGAGCCGCTCAGCCTGTATTCGGTCGACGACGCCATCAAGCGCCTGACCCGGTTGCTCGGCACCATGCCCGACTGGCAGACCCTGCGCGGCTATCTGCCGCGGGGGCTGGACGATCCGTTGCTGCGGCGGTCGGCCATGTGCGCCCATTTCATCGCCTCGCTGGAGCTGGCAAAGCAGGGAAAGCTTGAGTTGCGGCAGGAGGGCGGGCATTTTTCTCCCCTGTGGCTGCGGGCGCGCACCGACGCGCCGGACAGGGATGAAGAGGTGGAGGGTCAGCCATGAACAAAATCGCCCCCGGCTTCGAAACCGCCTTCGACGTCGACCACCATCAGCATCTGCGCATCGTCGAGGCGCTGCTGTTCGCCGCGGCCGAACCGCTGACCGCCAAGCAACTGGCCGAACGCCTGCCGGCCGGGGTCAAGGTGAGCGCGCTGCTCGACGAACTGCGCGAGCATTTCCGCGGGCGAGGGGTGGAGTTGCGGCGCGTCGGCGAGGGCTGGGCGTTTCGCACGGCGCCCGATCTGGCAACCCTGCTGCGGGTTGACCGCGACGAGCCGCGCAAGCTGACCCGCGCGGCGCTTGAGACGCTGGCCATTGTCGCCTACCACCAGCCCGTCACGCGGGCCGAGATCGAGGATATCCGCGGCGTCGCTGTGTCCAAGGGCACGCTCGATACGCTGATGGAGGCCGGATGGGTGCGCCCGCGCGGCCGCCGCATGACACCGGGACGGCCGCTGACCTGGGGCACCAGCGCGGCCTTTCTGGACCACTTCGGGCTGGACGGGCTGTCCGACCTGCCGGGGGTCGAGGACCTCAGGGCGGCTGGCTTGCTGGACGCCCGCCCGGCCATCGCCGCCTATGGCGCGCGGGCCCATGACGATGGCGCCCCGGTCGATACGGATGAAGAGGGGGCCGGGCCGCAACTCGACCTTCTGGACCAGGAGGAAGCCCTCGATGCGCGTTGATCCGATCCGTCCGACCAAGTTCCGGGACCAGTCGGATCCCCAGAAGGCCGGACTCGCCCTGGAGCGGGTGAGCCATTCCTATGGCGACACGCCGGTGGTGCGCGATGTCAGCTTCGCCATCGCGCCCGGCGAGTTCATGTGCCTGCTCGGCCCGTCGGGCTGCGGCAAGACGACCACCCTGCGCATCGCCGCCGGCCTGGAAACGCCCAGCCAGGGCACGGTGTGGATCGGCGGCCAGCCGGTGGCCGGGCAGGGGGCGTTCGTGCCGCCGGAACGGCGCAGCGTCGGGTTCCTGTTTCAGGACTACGCGCTGTTTCCGCACCTCAAGGTGATCGACAACGTGACCTTCGGCATCCGCCACCTGAGCGCCGAGGAACGCCGCGGTCGGGCCATGGAAGCCCTGGAGCGGGTGGGCATGGCGACCCATGCCGAGGTCTATCCGCATACCCTGTCGGGCGGTCAGCAGCAGCGCGTCGGCCTGGCCCGCGCCTTGGCCCCGAAGCCCCGGCTGATGCTGCTCGACGAGCCGTTTTCGGGGCTGGACAAGCGGCTGCGCGACCAGGTGCGCGACGAAACCCTCCACGTCCTCAAGGAAACCGGGATCTCGGCCCTGCTGGTCACCCACGACCCGGAAGAAGCCATGTTCATGGCCGACACCATCGCCCTGATGAAGGGCGGCAGGATAGTGCAGATGGGCAGCCCGGTGGAACTCTACTGCAAGCCGCGCAGCGCCTTCGCCGCCCGCTTCTTCGGCGAGGTCAACCGCCTGGAGGGGGCGGTGCGCGGCGGCCGGGTGCAGACACCGTTCGGCCCCCTGGAGGCGCGCGGCGTGGAAGAAGGCTGTTCGGCCGAAGTGCTGATCCGCCCCGAGGCCCTCGCCCTGCGCGCCCTGGAGGACGGTGCCGACCCGCCGGCCTGGGCGACGGTCCTGGAAAGCCGCATGCTGGGCCGCACAAGCCTCATCCACATGGCGGCCAAGTGTTCCGAGCGCGGAACGGTCCACCTGCACGCACGAATGCCCGGACAATTTCTTCCACCCCCGGGCGAGGTTCTCGAAGTCGTTCTCGATCATTCGCAGGCATTCGTCTACCCTTTGAACGGGGACGACCGCCCGGAAGCGTGACGCGCCTGCCGCCGGGTGTTCCGGTAATGTTGCGGGCCGCGCGGCAATCTGCGATCATCCGGCACAGCCAGTGAATATGACCGTTCTGCGCACTGCGACGGAACGCACAAATTGGGAGTTGGGACAGGTATGGGTTTCACCAGCATTTGGCACTGGGTCATCGTTTTGGTCGTCGTTCTGCTGCTGTTCGGCGCGGGCAAGATTCCGCGCCTGATGGGCGACGTGGCCAAGGGTGTGAACGCCTTCAAGAAGGGCCTCAAGGAAGACGGCTCGGATGAGGACACCGCCGGGGCCGACAAGAAGGCCATCGAAACGGGCAGCACCACCACCGCCTCCGCATCCACGAGCGAAGAAAAGGACCGCGCGGCCCACAAGGGCTGAGCATCCATTTCCTGCGACCAACCGGTAGATCAACATGTTCGACTTCGGGTGGTCCGAGATTGCGCTCATCGCCGTCCTGGCCGTGATCGTGCTTGGACCCAAGGAGCTGCCCAATGCCATGCGCACCGTCGCAAGATGGGTCCGCAAGGCTCGCAGCCTGGCCGGCGACTTCCAGCGCCACCTCGACGAGGTGGTGAAGGACGCCGAGCTTGACGACCTCAAGAAGGAAGCCAGCCGCATTTCCCGCACCGACATCAGCCGGGAAATCGACAAGGCGGTCGATCCCGACGGCTCGGTCCAGCGGTCGCTGCACATCGACGAGGCGCCTGCCAAGTCGGCGCCCAGCCCGACCCTGAGCATGGACGACCGGATTGATCCGACCGGCCCGGCCAAGCCGGCGCCGGAACCTGCCGCTGCAAAACAGACCGGTACGGTCGAAACGAAACCGAAGGACTAGGGCGTGAGCAGCGTGGCCGAAAATCCCGAAGAGAACAAAATGCCGCTGCTGCAGCACCTCCTGGAGCTGCGGACGCGCCTTTTGTACTCCGTGTTGACGCTGCTGGTGGCGTTCTTCGGCTGCTATTTCATCGCCGACGACATCTATGGCTTCCTGGTCCAACCATTGGCCGAGATCATGGCCGATGTCGGCGGGTCGCAGCGCATGATCTACACCGCGCTGACCGAGGCCTTCTTCACCTACATCAAGGTGTCGTTCTTCGGTGGGGCGGTGATCGCGTTCCCGATGTTCGCCGCGCAATTGTGGATGTTCATCGCGCCCGGCCTGTACAAGCATGAAAAGAAGGCCTTCCTGCCCTTCCTTTTCATCTCGCCGGTGCTGTTCGCCCTGGGCGCTTCGCTGGTCTACTACCTCATCATCCCGATGGCGTGGCGGTTCCTGCTGGGGTTCCAGACCACCGGCGCGGAAACCGTCCTGCCGATCCAGCTTGAGGCCAAGGTCGGTGAATACCTCGATCTGGTGATGAAGCTGATCTTCGCCTTCGGCATCAGCTTCCAGCTTCCCGTCGCCCTGACCCTGATGGGCCGGGTCGGCATGGTGTCGTCCGAAGGGCTGGCCGCCAAACGCAAGTACGCCATCGTCGGCGTGTTCATCCTTGCCGCAGTGCTGACCCCGCCCGACGTCATCAGCCAGATCGGCCTCGCCGTGCCGATGATCCTGCTCTACGAGCTGTCGATCATCTCGGTGCGGATGGTCGAAAAGAAGAAGGCTGCCGACGAAGACGAAGATCCCCTCGACGATGCCGACGGGGTTGAGGAAACCGACTTCAACGCGTAAACCTTCCCCCAAGCCCACATCTTCCGGGTGGTCATGTCCGCGTGGCCACCCACCCACCCACCCTTGACCGAGCGGTTGGACATGCTGGATCTGAAGTGGATTCGCGAGAATCCGGATGCCCTTGACGGCGCCCTGGCGCGTCGCGGCGCCGAACCCCTGGCCGCACGCGTGCTCGCCCAGGATGAGCGGAACCGCGCCGTGCAGACCGAGTTGCAGACGCTGCAGGCCCGCCGCAACGAAGTCTCGCGCGAGATCGGCAAGGTCAAGAAGGACGGCGGCGACGCCCAGCCCCTGATGGACGAAGTCGCCGCCATCAAGCAGAAGATGACCGACCTGGACGAAGAGGCGCGCCAGCTTGCGGCGGAGATGGACGCCGTGCTGCTGGCCATCCCGAACCCGCCGCTGCCCGACGTGCCGACCGGGACGTCCGAGGATGACAACGTCGAGATCCGCCGCGTCGGCACGCCGCGCCGCTTCGACTTCGACCCCAAGGAGCACGATGCGCTCGGCACCAGCCTGGGCCTGATGGACTTCGAGGCGGCGGCCAAGTTGTCCGGCGCCCGGTTCGTCATCCTGCGCGGCGCCCTGGCCCGCCTGGAGCGCGCCCTGGCCCAGTTCATGCTCGACCTGCACACCACCGAGCATGGCTACACCGAGATGAACACGCCGGTCCTGGTCAACGATGACCCGCTGCTCGGCACCGGCCAGTTGCCGAAGTTTTCCGACGACCTGTTCCGCACCGAGCAGGGCCGCTACCTGATCCCGACCGCCGAGGTCACCCTGACCAACACCGTGGCCGGCGACATCCTGGATCCGGCGACCCTGCCGCTGCGCATGACGGCGTTCACCCTGTGCTTCCGGTCCGAGGCCGGGGCGGCCGGCAAGGACACCCGCGGGATGATCCGCCAGCACCAGTTCGAAAAGGTCGAGCTGGTCTCGATCACCACGCCCGAGGAGTCCGAGGCCGAGCATGAGCGCCTGACCGCCTGCGCCGAGGAAGTGCTCAAACGCCTGGACCTGCCGTACCGCGTGCTCGCCCTGTGCACCGGCGACATGGGCTTTTCGGCCTGCAAGACCTATGACCTGGAGGTCTGGCTGCCGGGGCAGGGACGCTATCGCGAGATTTCGAGCTGCTCCAACACCGGCGACTTCCAGGCCCGCCGCATGAAGGCCCGCTTCCGCCCCGAGGGCGAGAAGCAGACCCGCTTCGTGCATACCCTGAACGGGTCGGGCCTCGCGGTCGGCCGCACCCTGGTGGCGGTGCTGGAGAATTATCAGCAGGAGGACGGGTCCATCGTGGTGCCCGACGTCCTGCGGCCCTACATGGGGGGCATGGAGGTCATCCGCGCCAATGTTTAAGCCCATCCCGGACCTGTCCAAGGCCCGCATCCTGGTGTCCAACGACGATGGCATCCACGGCCCCGGCCTGGAGGTGCTCGAGCGCGTGGCGGCCAGCCTGTCCGATGACGTGTGGGTGGCCGTTCCGGAGACGGAACAAAGCGGCGCGGGCCACAGCCTGACCCTTCACCACCCCCTGCGCATCCGCGAGGTGGAGCCCCGGCGCTTCGCCATCGCCGGGACGCCGACGGATTCGGTGCTGCTGGCGGTCAACCACATCCTGACCGACCACAAGCCGGACCTCGTGCTGTCGGGCATCAATCGCGGTGCCAACCTGGGCGAGGACGTCCACTATTCGGGCACGGTGGCGGCGGCCATGGAAGGCACCCTCCTGGGCCTGCCGACCATCGCGCTGAGCCAGGTCTTTGCCAGCCCGGATCCGGTGAAGTGGCAGACCGCCGAACGCTACGCCGGCGAGATCATCGTTAAGCTGATGTCTCAGGGATGGCCCCGGAACGTCCTGATGAACATCAATTTTCCGGATGTCGAGCCGGACGGCGTCAGCGGCATCGAGATGACCAGCCAGGGCAAGCGCAAGATCGGCGACGGGCTCGTGGAACGTGACGATCCGCGCGGTCGTCCCTATATCTGGATCGGTCCGCAGCGCAGTGGCGGCGACGCCCCGCGCGGCACCGACATCGAAGCGGTCGGGCGCGGCGCTGTCTCGATCACGCCGCTCAATGTCGATCTGACGGACACGGCGACGCTGCAGCGCTTCAAGGAGACGGTGTTCCCATGAGTGATGCCCGCTGGGCCCGACTGATCATGGAACTTCGCCAGGCGGGGGTGACCGACCATCGCGTGCTGGACGCCCTGGAGCGTGTGCCGCGCGATGCCTTCGTCGAACCCACGTTGCTCGGCGATGCCTATGACAACCGGGCCCTTCCCATCGGCTGCGGACAGACCATCAGCCAACCGCTGGTGGTCGGCCTGATGACCCAGGCGCTGGAAATCGGCCCGCGCATGAAGGTGCTGGAGATCGGCACCGGGTCGGGGTATCAGGCCGCGGTCCTGTCGCGCCTGTGCCGACGGGTCTATTCCATCGAGCGGCATCGCGACCTCATGCAGACGGCCGAAAAACGGTTCGCCGCCCTGGGCATCCATAACGTCACCACGCTGTTGGGCGACGGCTGGAAGGGGTGGCCCGACCAGGCGCCCTTCGACCGCATCATCGTGACCGCCGCCGCCGCCGAGATCCCCGCCGCGCTCAAGGACCAACTGGTGGTCGGGGGCATCATGGTGATCCCCGTGGGCGGGGAGTTCGAAACCCAGGAACTGCTGCAGGTCCGCAAGACAGAGGACGGGGTGGACATTCAACCGATGTTCCCGGTCCGCTTCGTGCCGATGCTGCATGGCGTGGCCGCGCCCCGCTAGCACCCCGGCTTCCGAGCCCAACTTTCGAGCCTGGCATACCTCTTTTCGTTGCCGCAAAGGCCTCCGCACCCCTATTATCCAGGGCATGAGGACTGCCCGCGGGACATGCAACGGGGCGCCTGGGGCGCGGCAGGACAATCGGCGGGCCATGCGGTGCGCGGTGGCCCTTTGCTTTGTCTTCCTGCTGGCCGCATGCGGGGCCAACCATTATCGCGTCCCGTGGGAGGTTTCGTCCCCCGGGCCGGTGCGGCATATGGGGCCTCCGCCGCATTCCGTGGTGGTCGGGCGCGGCGACACCGTCTATGGCATTTCGCGGCGCTACGGCGTGCCCATGAAGGACATCATCCAGGCCAATCGGCTGGCGCCGCCCTATGACCTGCTGGTCGGGCAGACGCTGGTCATGCCACGGCCGCGCGCCCATGTGGTGCGGCGGGGGGATACCTTGTTCGCCATTGCGCGGGCCTATCAGATCGACATGAATGCCATGGCGCGGGTCAACCGCCTGTCTCCGCCGTACCTGATTCAGGTGGGGCAGCATCTGCTCATTCCGGATCAGCAACTGGCGCCCGTGGCCGAGGCGCCTCCCAGACCGGCGAGCCGTCCGCTGGTGACCGCTGCCGCCGCGCCGCTGCCGGTGGCCAAGCCGACACCGCCCGCCGCACGGCCGGGGCCGGTGACGAAGCCCGTGGTGACGGCCTCAAGACCCAACCGCCCGGTGGCGCCGCCGCCGCCGCCCAGCCGGACGACCAGTACGTTCGCCTGGCCGGTCAGCGGCAAGATCGTGTCGCGGTATGGCGGCAAGGCCGACGGCAGCCGCAACGACGGCATCAACATCGCCGCCCCCCGGGGCGCGCCGGTCAAGGCCGCCGAGAACGGGATCGTCGTCTATTCCGGCAATGAGCTCAAAGGGTTCGGGAACCTTCTTCTGGTCAAGCATGCGGACGGTTGGATGACCGCCTACGCGCACAACGAACTGCTGATCGTCAAGAAGGGGGAAACCGTCCGGCGCGGCCAGACCATCGGCCGGGTGGGCAGCAGCGGCAATGTCAGCGCGCCGCAGCTCCACTTCGAGATCCGCCGTGGATCCAAGGCGGTCGATCCGGTCAAGCACCTGAGCCGGCAGATGGCGTCCGCCGAATAGCGCCCGCTACTCCAGCCGCTTGCCGTGGCGGCCGGCGAGGTCCTGGAAGAACTGCCACGCCACGCGCCCCGACCGCGACCCGCGCGTGACCGACCATTCGTTGGCGGCCTGCTTGAGGTCGGCGTCGGCGATGTCCAGGCCGTAGTGGGCGCAGTAGCCGCGCACGATGTCGAAGAAGGTCGGCTGGTCAACATTATGGAAGCCCAGCCACAGCCCGAAGCGGTCGGACAGCGACACCTTTTCCTCGACCGCCTCGCTGGCGTGGATCGCGGTGGACTGTTCGTTCTCGATCATGGTGCGCGACAGCAGGTGGCGGCGGTTGGACGTGGCATAGAAGATCACGTTGCGCGGCCGGCCTTCGACTCCGCCTTCCAGCACGGCCTTCAGGGACTTGTAGGTCTCGTCCTGGGAATCGAACGACAGGTCGTCGCAGAACAGGATGCACGGGCGGCCGGCGGCGCGCAGGATGTGCAGCAGGCGGGGCAGGGTGGGGATGTCCTCGCGGTGGATTTCGACAAGTGCGACGCTCCCCGGCGCCTCGTCGTTGAGGGCGCCGTGCACGGCCTTGACGATGGAACTCTTGCCGGTGCCGCGGGCGCCCCACAGCAGGGCGTTGTTGGCCGGCAGCCCCTGCACGAAACGGCGGGTGTTGGCGACCAGATCGTCGCGCTGACGGTCGATTCCCTTGAGCAGGGCGAGGTCGATGCGGTTGACCTCGGTCACCGGCTCCAGCCAGTTCTGGTCGGCGTGCCAGACAAAGGCGTCGGCGCCCTTGAGGTCGTTGGCCGGGGCCGGTGGCGGGGCCATGCGATCCAGGGCGTCGGCGATGCGGGTGAGCAAAGGCAGAAGCTGGGAGTCGGGAATGGTCACGGCAAGGCCTCGCAACATCAGGAGCGGAAGGGCGGGACCGTAGCATACCGGTTTGCGTTTGCAACTGCGCGCAAGGCCGGTATAGTCCGCAAAAATCCGGCCCTTTCCGGGGCCTAAATCCCAGAGGAGCTTCCGCTCATGTTCGTTTCGCCTGCTTACGCCCAGGCTGCCGGTGGCGATGCCGGTGGTGGTGTCATGGCCTTCCTGCCGCTCGTCCTGATCTTTGTGGTGTTCTATTTCCTGCTCATTCGCCCGCAGCAGAAGCGCATGAAGCAGCACAAGGAAATGCTGGGCAACATCCGGCGCGGCGACCGCGTGGTCACCAACGGTGGCATCATCGGCCAGGTCATCAAGACCGGCGACGATGAACTGACCCTGGAGATTGCCGAGAACGTCCGCGTGAAGGTCATGCGCGCCATGGTCTCCGACGTCGTCGCCAAGACCGAGCCGGTCAAGGGCGGCAAGGACGACGAGGACGGCGAAGCCGAGACCCCCGAAGCTGCCGCGCCCGCCACCAAGAGCGAAGGCCTCAAGGGCCTGCTGTCCGGCAAGGGCAAGAAGTAGCCGAGCGAACGGCCGGCCCCGGCCGTCGTTCTCCGGCGGGCGCCTCGACGGGGGCGCCCGCCTGTTCCATTTCAGAAGCGGTCCATTCCCATGCTGTACTTCTCCAAGTGGAAGATCGGGCTGATAGCAGCGGTCGTGCTGGCCGGCATCTTCTATGCCGTTCCCAACATCCTTCCGGCTGACGCCCGCGACGACCTGCCCAGTTGGTGGCAGCCCGTGACGCTGGGCCTGGACCTGCAGGGCGGGTCGCACCTGCTGCTGGAGGTCGGCGTCGACGAGGTCATCGCCGAACAGACCGCCGGTCTGCTCGAGTCGGTGCGATCGGCGCTGCGCGAAGCCCGCGTGCGTTACGTCGACCTGAGCGCCCAGGGGAGCGCGGTGACGGTGCGGGTTCCCGATGCCGAGGAGCGGGAGCGCGTGCGCTCCGCCCTGCGCAACCTCGATGGCGGCGTGCAGGTGGAGGTCAATGACGAGGGCCGCTTCACCCTCGGCTACAGCCAGGAGGTCACCGAGGAACGGGTACGCTCGGCCGTGCAGCGCTCCATCGAGATCGTGCGCCGCCGTGTCGATGAACTCGGCACCCGCGAGCCGACCATCCAGCGCCAGGGCGAGGATCGCATCATCGTCGAGGTGCCCGGCCTGGACGACCCCGAGCGCCTGAAGCGCCTGATCGGCCAGACCGCGCAGCTCAACTTCCATTTGCTCGACCATTCGGCCGACGTCGAGGACGCCCTGCGCGGCCGCGTGCCGCCGGGCTCGCGCCTGCTGTCGGCCGCGCCGACCAATCCGGGGCCGTCGCAGTACGTCGTCCGCCGCCGAATCGAGGTCGCCGGCGAGCGTCTGACCGACGCCCAGGTGAGCTTCCAGGACAACCAGCCCGTGGTGTCCTTCCGCTTCGACACCATCGGCGGCCGCCAGTTCGGCCGCGCCACCCAGGAAAACGTCAATCGTCAGTTGGCCATCGTCCTCGACAACCAGGTGATCTCGGCGCCGGTCATCCGCGAGCCCATCCTGGGCGGCAGCGGGGTGATCTCCGGCAGCTTCTCGACCCAGGAGGCGCAGGATCTGGCGCTGCTGCTGCGGGCCGGTGCGCTGCCCGCACCGCTGACCATCCTGGAGGAACGCACGGTCGGCCCCGGCCTGGGTGCCGACTCGATCCGCGCCGGTGCCTTCGCCAGCGTGCTGGGTCTGGTGCTGGTGGTGATCTTCATGGTCTTCGCCTATGGCCGGTTCGGCATCTACGCCAACATCGCGCTGTTGCTGAACCTGTGCATGTTGCTGGGCTTCCTGAGCTTCTTCGGGGCCACGCTGACCCTGCCGGGCATTGCCGGCATCGTGCTGACGGTGGGCATGGCGGTGGACGCCAACGTGCTGATCTTCGAGCGCATCCGCGAGGAAATCCGCAACGGCCGCACGGTGTTCAACGCGACGGAGGTCGGCTTCCGCCAGGCCTTCAAGACCATCGTGGACTCCAACATCACGACCTTCGTGGCCGCGGCGCTGCTGTTCTCCTTCGGCTCCGGCCCGGTGCGCGGCTTCGCCGTGACCCTGGGCGTGGGCATCCTGACGTCGATGTTCACGGCGATCATGATTACCCGCCTGCTGGTTGCGCAGTGGATCCGCAGCCGTCGCCCGCAGACCCTGTCGATCTGAGAGGCCCTTCATGACTCCCCTCATCAAGTTCATTCCGCAGGGCACGACGTTTGACTTCATCGGCAAGCGGGCCGTCGGCCTGCTGCTGTCGGGCCTGCTTCTGCTCGCTTCCATGGCGTCGCTGGGCGTGCAGGGCCTGAGCTTCGGCATCGACTTTGCCGGCGGCATCCTGATCGAGGCCCGCACCACCGAACAGGCCGACGTGGCCGACATCCGCAGCCGCCTGGGCGCCCTCAACCTGGGCGAGGTCGGCGTCACGACGTTCGGCGATGAAGGCCGCGACGTCGCCATCCGCATCGGCATCCAGGAAGGCGGCGACGAGGCTCAGGCCGTCGCGCTGGACCGGGTGCGCGAAGCGCTTGGCGAAGGCGTGGACTACCGCCGGGTCGAAGTTGTCGGCCCCAAGGTCGGCGACGAACTGGTGCGCGACGGGGCGCTCGCCGTCGGCCTGTCGCTGCTGGCCATCGCGGTCTACATCTGGTTCCGGTTCGAGTGGCAGTTCGCCATCGGCGGCCTGCTCGCCCTGGTCCACGACATCATCGTGACGCTGGGCCTGTTCTCGATATTCCAGCTCGACTTCGACCTGACGACGGTGGCGGCGTTGCTGACCATCGCGGGCTATTCCATCAACGACACGGTGGTGGCGTACGACCGCGTGCGCGAAAACCTGCGTCGCTACAAGAAGATGGAACTGCCCGAACTGATCAACCGCAGTCTCAACGAGGTCCTGTCGCGGACGATGCTGACCAGCGGCACGACGTTGCTGGCCGTGCTCGCGCTGTTTATTTTCGGCGGCGAGGTCTTGCGCGGATTCAGTCTGGCCCTGATCTGGGGCATTGTGATCGGCACCTATTCGTCCGTCTTCGTGGCCATGCCGGTCCTCCTGTATCTGGACCTGCGCCGGGACGAGGAGGAGGAAGAGGGCAAGGCCGAGGACGGGACTGCGGTCGAAAAGCCCTGAACCGAGCCCTGATCTGAGGGAGAGCGTCGTGGACATCACCCCTGTCGCACCCGCCGGACGCCAGGTCATCCAGGCCTATGGCGACGGGCGGTTCCGCATCAGCGGCGCCGCCCACGACGGCGGCGTGATCGTGTTCCCGGACCATACGGTGTCCTGGCCGATCCAGAGCCTGGACGACGTGACGGAGGAAAGTCTCGACGCCGTGTTCGCCCAGAGCCCGGCGGTGGAAATCCTCCTGCTCGGCTGCGGGCCGCGCATGCTGATGCTGCCGGCGGCCTTGCGCAGCGCCGTCAGGGGGCGCGGAGTGTCCATCGATCCCATGGACACCGGCGCGGCATGTCGGACGTTCAACGTCCTCATGCTCGAAGACCGCCGGGTCGCGGCGGCGCTGCTGCCTGTTTAAGTCGGAAAGACCCTTTCCATTATGCCGCTTACGCGGCCGGGCTGCCGCCCTGGCCCGCCTGGAGCAGGGCTCCAGACCTCCTCGTTTTTCTTGAAGAAAGAAAAGGGGGCCTGGGGCATCGCCCCAGCGGGTTACGGGCAGCGCCCGTCCGCGTCAGCGGAGCATCCCAGGTGCAACCGAACAAAAAAACCGGGCGGAGCCGTGAGGCCCCGCCCGGTGTTTTTTCGGGAAGCGAGCTTACGCCTTGGCGAGCTGCTCGTTCACGAAGTCCCAGTTCACCAGGTTGTCCAGGAACGTCGCCAGGAAGTCCGGGCGGCGGTTCTGGAAATCCAGGTAATAGGCATGTTCCCACACGTCGCAGGTCAGCAGGGCGGTCTGCCCGTGGACCATGGGGTTCTCGGCGTTGGGGGTCTTGGAGATCTTGAGCTTGCCGCCATCGAGCACCAGCCAGGCCCAGCCCGAGCCGAACTGCGTGGCGCCGGCGGCCTTGAACTCGTCCTTGAACTTGTCGTACGAGCCGAAGGCCTCGTTGATCTTGTCGGCGATGGCGCCGGTCGGGGCGCCGCCACCGGCCGGCTTCATGCAATGCCAGAAGAAGGTGTGGTTCCACACCTGGGCGGCATTGTTGAACACGCCGGTGTTGCCCGACTTCCAGGCCTCGTGGATCACGTCTTCCAACGGCTTGGTCGCCATCGGAGTGTCCTTGGTCAGGTTGTTCAGGTTGGTGACGTAGGTGTTGTGGTGCTTGCCGTGGTGGAACTCCAGCGTCTGGGCGGACATGTGGGGTTCCAGGGCGGACTTGTCATAGGGCAGCGACGGAAGTTCGAAAGCCATAACCAACCTCTTAAGTTAATGGTTAGTTTAGAGAAATCCTAATCAGCCCGACCATACATAGGCCCCGGCGCGTGTGTTGTGAAGGGTTGTGAGGGACTTTTTTCGCATTCGCGTGCGCGAAAAACGCCTCTTCATGCCTCCGCCACCTTCCTGGCTGCCCAACGCCCCGAACGCACGGCGCCCTCGAGGGTGCAGGGCAACCCCGTATCGGTCCAGTCGCCCGCCAGCCAAAGGTTGGTGAACGGGGTGCGAGGGCCGGGCCGCAGGATTTCCTGCCCAGGGGAATGCGCCAGGGTGGCGCGGCGTTCCTTAATGATGCGGCACGGCGGCATTTCTTTGCCCGCCAGCCCCAGAACGGCCGCCACGTCGGTCCACAGGGCGCCGGCCAGGACGTCCACCGGGCTGGAGGCGGCCGGTCCGGGCTGGCTGACGGTGACCGACACCACGCCGGGCCGCACGAACAGCCACTGGGCGAACCCTCCGACGACGCCGACCAGCGGTGGGGCATCGGGGGCATCAATGGCGAAATGGGCGTTGAGGATCGGCCGAGTGTCCAGTGGCGGCACCACCGACGGCAACAGACGATGCGCCACAGCCGGCGGGACGGCCAGAACCACCGCGTCTTCGGGGCCGAGGGGCAGGCGGGCCTTCTGGAACTCCAGGGCGCAGACCCGGCCGCCGGAGGTCTCAATCCGCGTCAGGGCGTCGGAGGTATGCAGGCTGACGCCGGCGCACCGCAGCCAATCCAACGCCGGATCGACCAGGGCGGCGCCCAGCCCGGCCGGGGCCAGCACCGGCCGGCATCCCCCGGCGCCACGGCCCAGGGTTTCGATCAGCACGCGGCGGAGCAGGGCGGCGGACGCCTTTTCGGGTTCCGTGTTGAGGATGGCCGTGGACAGCGGCTCGATCAGGCGCCGGTACAGCGGATTGCGGCCCCACCGCCCGGCCACGGTTTCGGATCGGTGCGGCGGCAAGGCCAGCAGCGAGACATAGGCGCCCAGCCCAGCGCCCGGCACCCGCCGTCCCGGCGCCAGCAGCCACCAGGGCACCCTCCCGGCGCCGGGGCGCACCGTCCAGCGGGTCCCGTCGGACAGGTCCATGAACGGGAACGCGGCGGGGATCTCGGTCAACGCGGCGTCCCCGCCGGTCAGACGGCAGTAGTCCAGGACCGCCGTGTTGGCCGACAGCAGCAGGTGGTTGCCGTTGTCCACCATGCGGTTCAAGCGGCGGTCGAAGAAAGAGCGGCACCGCCCGCCGGCGTGGGGCGCGGCCTCATGCAGGCTGACGGCAACGCCGCGCTGGCGCGCCTCCACCGCACAGGACAGGCCCGCGAGGCCCGCTCCGATCACGTGGAGAACGGCGCTCAAGCGTCGAACAGCCGATAGCGCAGGATGATGCCGAGCATTGCCAGGCGGTTGGCCGAGGCCGGCTTGCGGTGCAGCGTTCCACCATCCCAGCCGCGCCGCATCAGGCGATCCAGCAGCCCCCGGTACAGGGCCAGCATGACGACGGCCGGGCGCAGGGCCTTGCGGTCGGCGGGCGGCAGGCGGCGCAGCAGCCGCAGGGCGGTGGCATAGCGCTCCTCGGCCTGGGCGGCGAAGGCGGCGCAGGCAGAGGGCAGTCCGGGATGGGCGATCACCTCGGCCGGGTGGTCGAACTCCCGGATGCCGGCGGCGCTGAGGCTCTCGCGCGGCAGGTACAGGCGCCCGATGGCGGCGTCGGCCACCACATCGCGCAGGATGTTGGTGAACTGAAGGGCCTCGCCGGTAACCAGGGCGAAGGCATCGACGTCCGGCCCCGACGCGCCGAAGATGCGCACCGACAGCAGCCCGACCGCCCCGGCGACTCCGGCGCAATAGTGCTCCAGTATGGACTGGGAGGGCGCCACCATGCCCGGCGGCAGGTCCATCGCCACGCCGTCGATGATGGCGTAAAAGGGCTCGGGCGGCAGGGCGAATTGCTCCCTGGCCTGGGTCAGGACGTCGCCGACCGCAGGGTCGGGACAGGCACCGTCGCCGTCCACCCAGGCCCGCCATGCATCCAGGCCGGCGCTGCGGTCCACGTCCGGTGCCGGGTCGTCGGCGATGTCGTCCACGGCGCGGCAGAACAGGTACAGGGCCGCCATGGCCGCCCGGCGCTCCGGCGGCAGCATGCGGACCGCCCAGTAGAAGGATGTGCCGCTGTCGCGCACGCGGGAGACCAGATCGCTCATGACCGCACCCCGGCCCGCAGCGCACGCCCCAGGGCCTTCATCCAGTCCCCCCGCGTCGGCTTGATCCGGTCGGCCAGCGGGTCGCCCACCGCCAGCCGTCGGCGCAGCACGCGGGCCAGGTGCAAGGTCGCCGCGGCCTGCATGCGCAGCCGCCGATGCCGGATCATGCCGGGCAGGGGCGCCGCCTCGTGCAGCACCGCATCGGTGTTGGCGAGCACCCGGTCGAGGACCATGCGCAGGGCTGCCGGGCAGTGGTCGGACGACAGGACCTCGGCGGTCAGGCCTTCCTCGGCCAGCCATTGGGCCGGGATGTACAGCCGCCCGAGCGTGCGCCAGTCCTCGCCGCAGCCCTGGACGTGGTTGAGGATTTGCAGCGCGGCGCACAGCGCGTCAGAGGCGCGCAAGGTCTCCGGGGCGGCCGGTTCGTCGCAGGCGGCCAGCAGGAACCGGCCGACCGGCATGGCCGACAGGCGGCAATACGCCATCAGGTCGGCCCAGGTCTCGCACGGCGGGTTGAGGGCGTCGCGGCGGAAGGCGGCCAGCAGGTCCGTGGCGACGCTGTCGTCGATGCCGCGCTCGCCCAGCACGCGGTGCAGGGCGGCGGCGGCCGCGTCGCCCGTTCCGCCGTGAAGGCTGGCCTCCAGGGCGTCCAGGCGGGCGATCTTGTCCTCGGGGCTGAGGGTGGGCGAATCGGCCACGTCGTCGGCCTGCCGCGCAAACGCGTAGTAGGCGAGCACCGGCCTCCGCAGACGGCGCGGCAGCAGCCAGGCAACCGGAAAGCTTTCGTCGCGGTCCGTCTTCGGCGGGGCGATCAACTCGGTTGCCGTGGGGGAGGAGGCCGTGGTCACGAATGGGGTTCCGCTGCGTGGTGAATGGTGGTGGCAGACCGGTTGCCTTCCCTATATATGCCCCACGCTCCTTTGTTGAAAGCACTCCGCATGGCTGACGTCCAATCCGATACGCCGCCCCCGGTCCAATCGCTGTCGCCCATCGCGGCGCAGGTGCACCGCCACGACCCCGACCGCTTCGTGACTGCCCTGTTCGCCCCGGTCGAGCGGCGGGAGGACCTGATGGCGCTGTATGCCTTCAATCTGGAGGTTGCGCGCATCCGCGAATCGGTGACCGAGCCGATGATCGGGCTGATGAAGGTGCAGTGGTGGCGCGACGTGATCGAACGGTTGTACGCCGGGCAGGGCGTCCCCCAGGGTCACCCGGTGGCCGAGGCCCTGGCCGCGCTGGTGGAGCGCCATGGCCTGCCGCGTGCCCTGTTCGACCGCCTGCTGGACGCCCGGGACCTGGACATGGAGCCCGATCCGGTGGCCGACCGGGCCGCCCTCAGGGCCTATGCCGACGACACCGGGGGCACGGTGGCGCAACTGGCCTTATGGACCCTGGGCGACAGGTCCGACGAGGGGCAGGGCGCGGCCGGCGCGGTCGGCCGGGCCTGGGCGTTGACGGGGCTCATCCGGGCGATGCCGTTTCATGCGCGGCAGGACCGCTTTTATATGCCGGACCTGACGGAGAAGGATCGCCATGCCGTGAGCGCCGGCCGGGCGGAACCCCCGGTGCGCGGCCTGATTGCCGCCGTCGCCGCCGATGCCGCCGCCGCCCTGGCCGAGGCACGGCGCCTGCGGCCTCGGCCAGGGCGGGCCACGGTGGCCGCGCTGCTGCCGGCCGTGCTGGCCGAGGGAACCCTGAAGCGCCTGAGGCGGGTTGGCCACGACCCGTTCGCGCCGCGCCTGGGCCTGCCCAACCGGCGCCCGGTGGCGCTGCTGCTGCATGCTTTGGCCGGCCGCTACTGATCCGGGCGCTTTTCCCGGCCGGAGAACCCCTGTACCGTCTTCCATTAATAAAAACTAATGGGAGGAAGACAGAATGCGGGCATCCCTTTTGGGGCGGGCACCCTTCGCAGCGGTCCTGGCGGCCGCCGCCATCGGTTTGTTTTCGGCAACGGCTCAGGCCGACCCGGTGACCCTGGAACACGGCGGCCTGACCCTGAACGGCGCGCTTGAACTGGCCGACGGAAAGGCCTTGAGCGACGGCGTGGTCCTGCTGGTCCACGGTACGCTGGCGCACAACGGCATGGAAATCATCGCCGGCCAGCAGCAGCGCCTGGCCGAGCGCGGCGTGAACACCCTGGCGGTGTCGTTGTCGCTGGGCCAGGACGCGCGCGAGGGCATGTACGACTGCACCACGCCGCACGTTCACCGCCACGAGGACGCGGTGGACGAGATCGGCGCCTGGGTCGGCTGGCTCAAGGCTCAGGGCAGCGGGCCGCTCACCGTGCTGGGCCATTCGCGCGGCGGCAACCAGGTCGCCTGGTTCGCAGCCGAGCATGAGCGGGCCAAGGATGTCGCGGGGTGGGTCCTGGTCGCCCCGGCCACCTGGACCGAGGCCAAGGAAAAGGCTGACTATGCCAAGCGTTACGGGGCGGACGTCACGCCGTTCCTCAGCGAGGCCCGCGCCAAGGTGGCGGCCGGGCAGGGAGCAGCGCTGATGGACCTGCCGGGCTTCATCTACTGCGAGAACGCCAAGGCCTCGGCCGCGGCTGTCGCGTCGTACTATGCCTCCGAACCGCGCATGGACACCCCGACCCTGTTGCCCGCCATGCCCAAGCCGGTGCTGCTGGTCATCGGGGCCGGCGACGAGGTGGTGCCGGATCTGCCGGAGCGTCTTGGCGCCGGCGTGCCTGACGGCGTCACGGTGGAAACGGTCGCCGAGGCCGGCCATATGTTCCGCGACTTCGCCGCCGACGACCTTGCCGATCTGGTCGCGGAGTTCGCTCAGGCCAGCCGTTAGAAACAGGGAAATCGGCGCCGTCTCCTCGTGGGGTAAGCCTTGCGGGGAGATGGCGCCGATGCCGTTAAAGGCTCACACTCTAAGAAGGATTTGACATCAATGCCGCGCTTTACGGCGCGACTCGGTAATGCTTGTGCCGCATCATCAGTTCGGATAACTTAAAGTATCACTTTAAGTTGCCTAGGGTGACTCGGCGGATTTCGAGACTGTCGCCCCTGGGTGCAGGAACAGCGGAGGGAGCCAATCATGCCCCGCTTCACAGCACGACAACACGCCCTGGCCGTCCTTACGGTCCTTGCGCTCAGCTTCGCCTTTCACGGCCTGTTCCTGCTGAACGAGGGCACCGCCAAGGCGACCGCCAGCGCCAGTTCATTCGGCGCCGGCTACACGACCATCCTGCTGCCGCTGTCCGCGCGGTAGGTCATCCCTCAGGGGCAAACTTTTCCAACCACGGGCTGAGGTCGGCCAGCGCACGCTGTGAGTACAGCTTCTTGCGCTCGCGGCCCCGGATCTTGCGGCCCTTGCCGTCGCGGGCCTCGTCGGGTTCCGGGAACAGTCCGAAGTTGACGTTCATGGGCTGGAACGTCTCGGCCACCGCACCGCCGGTGATGTGGCCGAGAATGGCGCCAAGCGCCGTGGTCGGCGGCGGCGGCACCGGGGTTTCCCCGCAGCGCTCGGCCGCCGTGAAACGCCCGGCCAGCAGCCCGACAGCCGTACTCTCCACATAGCCCTCGCAGCCGGTGATCTGGCCGGCGAAGCGCAGTCGCGGGTCGGCCTTGAGCTGCAACGTGCCGTCGAGCAGGCGCGGGCTGTTCAGGAAGGTGTTGCGGTGGATGCCGCCCAGGCGCGCGAAGCTGGCGTTCTCCAGGCCCGGAATCATGCGGAACACGTCGGCCTGGGCCCCGTGCTTCAGCTTGGTCTGGAAGCCGACCATGTTGTAGAGCGTGCCGAGCGCGTTGTCCTGGCGAAGCTGCACGATGGCGTAGGGCTTGACCTGAGGGTCGTGGGGGTTGGTCAGCCCGACCGGCTTCATGGGGCCATAGGCCAGGGTCTGGTGGCCGCGTTCGGCCATCACCTCGATGGGCAGGCAGCCCTCGAAGTAGGGGGTGTCCTTCTCCCAGTCCTTGAACTCGGCCTTGTCGGCGGCCAGCAGGGCTGCGATGAAGCCGTCGTACTGCTCGCGGGTCATCGGGCAGTTGATGTAGTCGGTGCCGGTGCCCTTGTCGTAGCGCGACTGGAACCACGCCTTCGAGAAGTCGATGCTGTCCTTGTAGAGGATCGGCGCGATGGCGTCGAAGAACGCCAGGCTGTCCTCGCCGGTCAGGGTGCGCAGCGCCTCGGCCAGCGGGGGCGAGGTCAGCGGCCCGGTGGCGATGATGGTGCGGCCCCATTCGGCGGGGGGAAGGGCCGCCAGCTCGCCGCGCTCGACGGTGATCAGCGGGTGATCCGTCAGGGCCTGGGTCACCGCGGCGGAGAACCCGTCGCGATCGACCGCCAGCGCCCCGCCGGCCGGCACCTTGTGGGTGTCGGCGCAGTGCAGGATGAGCGAGCCGGCGCGGCGCAGTTCCTCGTGCAGCAGGCCGACGGCGTTGTACTCGACGTCGTCGGAGCGCAGGGAGTTTGAACACACCAGCTCGGCCAGGTGGTCGGTCTGGTGGGCATCGGTGCGGCGGACCGGGCGCATCTCGTGCAGGACCACGGGGATGCCGGCGCGGGCGATCTGCCAGGCGGCTTCGCTGCCCGCGAGGCCGCCGCCGATGACGTGAACGGGGGTCGATGTATCTTTCATGAGCCATCACCTAATCCGCCTTGGCGCGGCTGTCCAGCACTCGCTATACAGGGGGACGATTTCCAGCGACCGGAGAGTGCAATGGCCGAAGAATGGCTCAAGTCCAACGATCTTGCCGTGGCGGTTTTCGCCGGGGCGTTCCTGTTCCTGCTGATGAAGATGTTGCCGCGCCTGATCGCCGGCGTCCCCTTTGCCAAGCCGCGTGACCTCAAGGCGCGCCTGGACAGCAAGGACGATCTGTTGGTCGTCGATGTGCGCAATCCCGACGAGTTCACCGGCGACATGGGCCACATCCCCGGCAGCCTCAACCTGCCCCTGCCCAATCTGTCGGGCAAGCTGGACCACCTCAAGGACAGCGTCGCCGGGTTCGCCGACACACCGGTCTATGTGGTCTGCCGCACCGCCAACCGCGCGGCCAGCGCCGCCAAGCAGCTCAAGAAGGCCGGACTGACCGACATCCGCGTGCTGGACGGTGGCATGGTCCGCTGGAAGCGCGAAGGCCTGCCGACGACCCGCGCGCGCTGATCAGGGTGAGGGTTCCGCTGACGCGGAGGGGCTCCCGCCACCGCCACGCCTTTGGCCCGCCTGGAGCAGGCTCCAGACCTCCTCGGTTTTTTAAAGAAGAAGGGGGTTCGGGGTTTCCCCGAGCGGGCGTGGGCGGCAGCCCACCGACGCCCAACGTCCACCTGACTAAAAACAGGGCATTGGGCGCCCGCAACGGGTGGGGCAGCAAATTTTTTACCCACCCATGCGGGCAGGGTGTTCCCATCCGCCACGCGAGGCCCTATAAGGTCGGGCGGAACGTCACTCCGCAGGAAAAGGGGCCGCGCGCACCATGTCCGACAAGAAATTCTACGTGATCGGCGGCGAATACGCCGACACCTCGTTCACCACGCCCGCCCCCGGCACCGAGCTGGAAACCCACGGTCCGTTCGCCCAGGCGGAGGCCCATCAGTTCTGGCGGGCGCTGACCGGCCGGACCGTGGACAACGCCATGGTGCGGTACGTGGTCCGGGCGGCCGACGAGTTGCAGGGCGACAACTTCTATGTGGTCGGCGGCGAGTATGCCGACACCACCTTCACCACCATGGCGGCCGGCAAGGAGCCCGAGTCCTACGGCCCGTTCGGCCGGCAGCAGGCCATGGACTTCTGGCGCGGCATCACCAGCCAGACCATCGACAGCGCGCTGCACCGCTACGACATCGTCCGCAAGGTCTGAGCCTGGGTCAGGTGGGGGGCCTGGAAACGTCGGCGATAGGCCGCCGGCGTTTCCCCAACCATCCGACGGAACAGGCTGCGGAAGAACGTCCCGTCGTCGTACCCGACGGCACAGGCCACATCCTCGACCGGGTCGGCGGTGGTCTCGAGCAGTTGCTTGGCTTCCTCGATGCGCAGGTTCTGGACGTAGTGCATTGGCGTGAAGCCCGTCGCGCGGGCGAATCGGCGCTTGAAGGTGCGTTCGGGCAGGCCGCTACGGGCCACCAGGGCGGTCACCGGGTTCGGCTCGCGGTAGTGGTCGGCCAGCCATTCCTGGCAGGCGGCAATGACCGCGTCGTCGTGCTGGGTGGCCAGGGTCAGGTTGGCGAACGGCAGTTGTCCGGCCACATGCCACTGGAGCAGATGGATTTTGGCCAGCCGCACCGCCTGGTCGGCCCCGAACAGGCGGCCGGTCAGGTACAGCAGCAGGTCGCTCCACGATGCCGCGCCGCCCGCCGTCACGATGCGATGGCCCGGACCGCTGGCCACCAGGACCCGGTCGGCCCGCACGGTGATGTCGGGGTAGCGGCGGCGCAACGCCTCGGTGAAGGCCCAGTGCGTGGTGGCCTCTGCTCCGGCCAGAACGCCACTTTCGGCCAGCAGCATCGATCCTGAACAGACCGAACAGACCATCACCCCGGCGTCGCGGCACGCTCTCAGCCATGCGCCCTCGGCCGGATGGGGGCTGACGGGGCCTGCGTTGGGATTGATCGCCAGTTCGGGCACGATCACGATATCAACGGCGGCGGGGTCGGGCAGGGGGCCGTCGGGCTGGATCCACGCCCCGTTGGGGCCCCGGAAGCCCGCCGTGTCCTGCGCCACCAGCGACGGCGCATAGAGCGGCGCTCCGGCCTGTCCGGTGGTCAACATCGCCCAGTCGCGGCCTGCGCTGGCCAGCACGTCGAGCATTCCATACAGGGCCGAGGCGGTGGCCTCGGGCACCACCAGCAGGGCGACGGTGACGGGCGGGCGCGATGATTTTTCGGTCATGCGGCACGAATCCCGTGTTTGTGGCCGGAACCAGTCTAACCCGTCGAGGCGTCGGCCGGTAGCGTCAGGGGCATCGACCCCCATGTGGAGAAACCCCCATGAACGCGACCACCAAGCCCTTTGACGCCGCCCGGTCCGAAGCCTTTGCCGAAAGGTTTGGCAGCGGCCTCAACCAGGCGGCCACCGCCATCATGGCCTCGCTCGGCCATCGGTCGGGCCTGTTCGACACCCTGGCCGACCTTCCGCCGTCGACCAGCGCCGAGATCGCCCAGGCGTCCGGACTGGTCGAACGCTACGTCCGCGAATGGCTGGCCGTCATGGTCACCGGCGGCGTGGTGGAGTATGACGCCGCCACCCGGACCTATCGGCTGCCGCCCGAGCACGCGGCGTGGCTGACCCGCTCCGCCAGCCCCAACAACATCGCCGTGATGGCCCAGTTCATCCCCTTCATGGGCGCCATCGAAGATGTGATCCTCGACCGCTTCATGAGCGGCGGCGGGACCTGCTACCACGACTATCCGCGCTTCCACGAGGTCATGGCCGAGGACAGTGGCCAGACCGTGGTCGCCGCCCTGACCGATCATGTCCTGCCCGTCGTGCCCGGCCTGATCGAGCGCCTGGAGGACGGCATCGACGTGCTGGATGCGGGCTGCGGGGCCGGGCGGGCCCTGATGACCATGGCGGCGCGGTTCCCCAACTCGCGCTTCGTCGGATACGACCTGTGCCGGGACGTGGTCGAAAAGGCGCAGGCGGCGGCGCGGCAGGCCGGGCTGTCCAACCTGCGCATCGAGGCGCGCGACCTGACCGGGTTCCATGAACCCGCCGCCTATGACTTCGTCACCACGTTCGACGCCGTCCACGACCAGAAGGACCCCGAGGGCCTGCTGGCCGGCATCCGCGGCGCCCTGCGGTCCGACGGGGTGTACCTGATGCAGGACATCGGCGGGTCGAGCTACCTGGAAAACAACATCGACCATCCGTTCGGGCCGCTGCTCTATGCCGTGTCGTGCATGCACTGCACCCCGGTGTCGCTGGGCCAGGGCGGGGTCGGCCTGGGCACCATGTGGGGCTGGGAACTGGCCGAAAGCATGCTCAAGGAGGCCGGCTTCTCCACCATAGACCGCCACACGCTGCCCCACGACCCGTTCAACATGTACGTGGTGTCGCGGCCCTGAGAAGCCCGCCTCAGAAGCGCACGGCGTAGCCGAGGAAACCGGCGGCGCCGCGCCCTTCGCGGTCGCCGAATCCGCTGCCGGCCAGATTGGCTTCGAGGGACAGGTTCCAGTCCCCGATGGTCAGGCCGAGGCCGGCGTCCATGTCATGACCGCCGGTCGTCGCCATGCCGCCGAACAGGTTGTCGAGTCCGGCGCGGCCTTCCCAGTCGGCGTAGACGAAGGTGCGCAGCCGGCGGTCCTCGGCCGGGCGGGCGAGGCCGCGCCCCCACTGCAGGCGCAGGCCGACGCTCGCTTCGGCTTCGTCGAGGTCGGCATCGAGGGCGGCACGCGGGCGAAGGTCCAGGTCCAGGCCGGCGAGGGTGCGCGAAAGGCTGAGTCCACCGCCGAAGTGCTCCATCATCGCAGCGCCCGGAAAGTGCTCGCCGGCCCCGCTCACGGGGGAGGCAAGATCGGGGAGCAGTCCCGACAGCGACAGGGAGTGTTTCGCCATCTGCTGGCGCACGATGCGGCGCAACTCCCGCCGGGCGGCCGAGCGCACCGCCGCCCGATCGTCAAAGGACAGGGCGAGGCCGCGGCTGCCCGGACTGTGGCGCCAGGCATCGCCGCCGACATGGCCGCTCTGCAACACGATGCCGCGCGACGTGTTTTCGTCTGCCCAACTTTGGCCACAAAGTGTCAGCCCCAGAAACAGGGCGGAAGCGGTGGCGAGGACGCGGGATGCGCGGACGTGTGCGTGAGCCATGGAAGCCTCCCGAAACGGGACCAGTCTTCCAGAAACGGGCGTGAGCGCCCCCCGTTCCGCCCGTCTCGGCTGCCCGTGGACCTACGCCTAACGGCTCCCGCGCCACGCGTGGTAGGGCGCGAAAGGAACCGCATCAACGTCTTGCACGGCATTCACCCGCCAAGCGGGGGATTCATCTGCCACATTCCTGCCACCATTGCGCCGGCGTCTAAGCAGTCTGTTGCGCGCGGGCCTTGAGGTACGGCGCGAGGTAATGGCCGGTGTAGCTGCCCGGCGTCTTCGCCACGTCCTCGGGCGTGCCGGCGGCGACGATCCGACCGCCGCCCTTGCCGCCTTCGGGGCCGAGGTCGATGATCCAGTCGGCGGTCTTGATAACCTCCAGATTGTGTTCGATCACCACGATGGTGTTGCCCTGCTCGACCAGGGCCTGGAGGACTTCGAGGAGCTTGCGGACGTCCTCGAAGTGCAGGCCGGTGGTCGGTTCGTCCAGGATGTAGAGCGTCCGGCCGGTGGCCCGGCGGGACAGCTCCTTGGACAGCTTGACGCGCTGCGCCTCGCCGCCGGACAGGGTGGTGGCCTGCTGGCCGAGGTGGATGTAGTCCAGCCCGACCTTTTGCAGCAGCACCAGCTTGTCGCGGATGGCGGGCACGGCCTTGAAGAACTCGACGCCTTCTTCGACAGTCATATCAAGAACATCGGCGATAGACTTGCCACGGTAGGTGATGTCCAGGGTTTCGCGGTTGTAGCGCTTGCCCTTGCAGACGTCGCAGGTCACGTAGATGTCGGGCAGGAAGTGCATCTCGATCTTGAGCAGTCCGTCACCCTGGCAGGCCTCGCAGCGGCCACCCTTGACGTTGAAGCTGAACCGCCCGGCCTTGTAGCCGCGCGCCTTGGCCTCGGGCAGGCTGGCGAACCAGTCGCGGATGGGGGTGAAGGCGCCGGTATAGGTGGCCGGGTTGGAGCGCGGCGTGCGGCCGATCGGCGACTGATCGATATCGACGATCTTGTCGATGTGGCCGACCCCGTCGATGCGCTCGTGCAGGCCGGGATGCTCGCGGGCGCCGTGGAGCTGGCGGGCGAGGCCCTTGAACAGCGTCTCGATGACCAGCGAGGACTTGCCGCCGCCCGACACGCCGGTCACGCAGGTGAAGGTGCCCAGCGGGATCTCGACCGACACGTCCTGGAGGTTGTTGGCCCGCGCCCCGACGACGCCGATGGTCTTGCCGTTGCCGGGCCGCCGCTCGGCCGGCATGGGCACCTCGCGCTCGCCGCGCAGGTATTGGCCGGTCAGGCTGGCCGGGTTGGCCATGACCTCGGCCGGCGTTCCTTCGGCCACGATGGTGCCGCCGTGGGTGCCGGCGCCCGGCCCCATGTCCACGAGGTAGTCTGCGGCGCGGATGGCGTCCTCGTCATGCTCGACCACGATGACGGTGTTGCCGATGTCGCGCAGGCGCCGGAGGGTGGCGAGCAGGCGTTCGTTGTCGCGCTGGTGCAGGCCGATGCTGGGCTCATCCAGAACATAAAGGACCCCCGTCAGGCCCGAGCCGATCTGCGAGGCCAGGCGGATGCGCTGGCTTTCGCCGCCGGACAGGGTGCCCGACGTGCGCGACAGGGTCAGGTATTCCAGCCCGACGTTGTTCAGGAAGCCCAGGCGTTCGTTGATCTCGCGCAGGATGCGATCCGCGATCTCGCGGTGCTTGGGGCTGAGGCTGTCGGGCAGGGCGGAGAACCACGCGTGGCCGTCGGCGATGGACAGGTCGCACACCTCGGCCACGTCGCGCCCGCCGACCCTGACCGCCAGCGCCTCGGGCTTGAGGCGCTTGCCGCCACACGTCTCGCACGGGGCCGAGGCCTGGTAGCGCGACAGGTCCTCGCGGATGTTGGCGCTTTCGGTCTCGCGCCAGCGGCGTTCGGTGTTGGGGATGACGCCTTCGAACGGGCGCTCCACGGTGAACTGGCGGGGGCCGTCGCGGTAGGTCATGCGCACCGGGACCTTGCCGCTGCCGAACAGGATGGTGTCGCGGACCTCCTCGGGCAGGTCGTCCCACGGCGTGTCGGTGCTGATCTCGAAGTGGGCGGCGATGCTGTCGAGCGCCTGCATGTAATAGGGCGACGGCTGGCCGCCCATGGACCACGGCGCCACCGCGCCGCCCTTGAGGGAGCGCCGGCCGTCGGGGACGATCAGCACGGGGTCGAAGTACAGCTTCACGCCCAGGCCGTCGCAGGTCGGGCAGGCGCCGAAGGGATTGTTGAAGGAGAACAGCCGGGGCTCGATCTCGTCGATGGTGAAGCCCGACACGGGGCAGGCGAACTTGGCCGAGAAGGTCACGCTGTCGCCGGTTTCGGCGTTCTCGGCCAGGACCAGGCCCTCGGTCAGGGACAGCGCCTGTTCCAGCGAATCGGCGAGGCGTGCCTCAAGGCCTTCGCGTACCACGATGCGGTCGACCACCACCTCGATGTCGTGCTTGAGCTTCTTGTTGAGGGCCGGCACCTCCTCGATCAGGTGCATGGTGCCGTCCACCTTGACGCGCTGGAATCCCTTGCGCTGAAGCTCGGCCAGTTCCTTGCGGTATTCGCCCTTGCGGCCGCGCACGATGGGGGCCAGCAGGAACAGCCGGGTGCCCTCGGGCATTTCCATGATGCGGTCGACCATCTGGCTGACCGTCTGCGCCTCGATCGGCAGGCCGGTGGCCGGGGAGTAGGGTATCCCGATGCGGGCCCACAACAGGCGCATGTAGTCATAGATCTCGGTGACCGTGCCAACGGTCGAGCGCGGATTGCGGGAGGTGGTCTTCTGTTCGATGGAAATGGCCGGCGACAGGCCCTCGATGGAATCGACGTCGGGCTTCTGCATCAGTTCCAGGAACTGGCGCGCGTAGGCCGACAGGGACTCCACGTACCGCCTTTGCCCCTCGGCATAGATGGTATCGAATGCCAACGAGGATTTACCCGACCCGGAGAGTCCGGTAATAACGATGAGGCGGTCCCTCGGCAATGTGACGTCGATATTCTTGAGGTTGTGCTCGCGCGCCCCACGGACGCGGATGTCGTGCATGCTCATCACCGGTTCCGGACCTGAATACAAAGAAGACGCACCGCATCCGGCGGTTTACACCGTTTTCGGCGGAGGCGAAAGCCACAGGGCCAACCCTGTAGCCGCAAGCAGCAGATGGGCCGCCAAACCGGCGTCCACAAGATTGAAATAATGTTACAGGCGGCTTGACAGAGTAGGTCGGTCGTATACGCTTTTGGTCCCGACGCGTACCGCAGGGCGTTTTCAGCACGCATCATCCACAGCGACGATAGGGGGCTGGGTTGGCCTATTTTCTCCAGCAGTTGATCAATGGTCTGACGCTCGGCTCGATCTACGGGCTCATCGCCATCGGCTACACGATGGTCTATGGCATCATCGGCATGATCAACTTCGCGCACGGCGAGATCTTCATGATCGGCGCGTTCGTTTCGGTCATCGCGTTCCTGGTCCTCGGGGCGCTTGATATTACCTTCATCCCCCTGGCCCTGCTGGTGGTGCTGCTGGCCGCGATGGTGTTCACCGCCGCCTGGGGCTGGACGGTCGAGCGCCTCGCCTACCGCCCGCTGCGCGGGTCTTTCCGCCTGGCGCCGTTGATCTCGGCCATCGGCATGTCGATCGCCCTTCAGAACTTCGTGCAGATCAGCCAGGGCGCCCGCGTCAAGCCGATCCAGCCGGTCATCCAGGGCGGCGTCGTCCTGTTCACCGGCGACGAGGGCTTCACGGTGGTGATGAGCTATCTGCAGATCTTCATCATCATCCTGACCGTGGTGCTGATGGCGGTGTTCACCTGGATCATCACCCGGACATCGCTCGGCCGACAGCAACGGGCCTGCGAGCAGGACCGCATGATGGCCGGGCTGGTCGGGGTCAACGTGGACCGAACCATTTCGCTGACCTTCGTGATGGGCGCGGTGCTGGCCGCGGTGGCCGGCCTGATGGTGACGCTGCAATATGGCGTGGTCGACTTCTACATCGGCTTCCTGGCCGGCATGAAGGCCTTTACGGCGGCCGTGCTCGGGGGCATCGGGTCGTTGCCGGGCGCAATGCTCGGCGGCATCCTGATCGGCCTGATCGAGGCGTTCTGGTCGGCCTACTTCACCATCGAGTACAAGGACGTCGCGGTGTTCGGCGTGCTGGTCCTGGTGCTGATCTTCCGTCCGACCGGCCTGCTCGGCCGGCCCGAAGTGGAGAAGGTCTGATCATGGCGGGTCCCGAAGCCAGTGTGACCACCGGCCCTGATGCCGGTGGCCGCGCGCCGATGCAGGGCGGCATCAACCTTGGCGAAGTCGTCAAGGAATCGGCCATCGCGGCGGGCATCGCCGGCCTCCTGAGCCTGCCGCTGCTGGGTTTGCACGCCGCCAACGTGGGCGCCCAGTTGCTGCTGCGCACGCGCTGGGAGCTGTTCTTCGCGGCCGTGGCCGTGGTGTTCGTGGGCCGCTTCGCGCTGGCCCTGTTCCGCGACCGCCGCAAGCGCCCCAGCCACGGGCCCTCGGCCTTCGATCGCGTGCTCCACGTCATCCACGAGCGCATGATGGTCATTGGCATCATCGCGCTGGTCGCCGCGGTGGTCCTGCCGTTCACCGAATGGGGCGGCGACCGCTACATCATCTATACGGCGACCACCTTCCTGATCTACGTGATGCTGGGCTGGGGCCTGAACATCGTGGTCGGCCTGGCCGGGCTGCTCGACCTGGGGTATGTGGCGTTCTATGCCGTGGGGGCCTACTGCTACGCCCTGATCGCCACGCACTTCGGCTGGTCGTTCTGGGTCGTGCTGCCGTTGTCGGGGCTGTTCGCGGCGTTCTTCGGGGTCATCCTGGGCTTCCCGGTGCTGCGTCTGCGCGGCGACTACCTGGCCATCGTGACCCTGGGCTTCGGCGAGATCGTCCGGGTCATCCTGATCAACTGGTATGACGTCACCAACGGTCCCGACGGCATCATCGGCATCCCGCGCATCACCTTCTTCGGCATCGAGTTCCGGCGCGGCGAGGGGACCTTTGCGGACCTGTTCGGGCTGGATTTCTCGGCCCTGCACGTGATGGTCTTCCTGTACTTCGTCATCCTGGTGCTGGCCGTCATCACCAACCTGTTCACCCAGCGCATGCGCAAGCTGCCCACCGGCCGCGCCTGGGAGGCCCTGCGCGAGGACGAGATCGCCTGCCGCTCGCTGGGCATCAATCCGACCAACGTCAAGCTGTCGGCCTTCGCGTTGGGCGCCATGTTCGGCGGTTTCGCCGGGTCGTTCTTCTCGGTCCGCGCCGGGTTCATCAGCCCGGAGAGCTTCACCTTCATCGAATCGGCCATCATCCTGGCCATCGTGGTGCTGGGTGGCATGGGCAGCCAGCTGGGCGTGGTCATCGCCGCCGCCTTCGTGGTGGTGATGCCCGAGGTGTTCCGCCAGTTCGAGCAGTACCGCATGCTGATGTTCGGCGGTGCCATGGTGCTGATCATGGTGTGGCGGCCGCGCGGCCTGCTGGCCTTCCGCAGCCCGACCATCCTGATGCACCCCAAGGACGGCAAGAAAACCATCGTCCTCAAGAAGGAGGGCGCGTGATGCTGATGCGAGACCTGTCGCGCCCGTTGCAGACCGACATCCCGGCCGATGCGCTGCTGGAGGTCCAGCACCTGACCATGCGCTTCGGCGGGCTCGTCGCCATCGACGACCTGTCGTTCACCGCCCGCAAGAACGAGATCACCGCGATCATCGGCCCCAACGGGGCGGGCAAGACCACCGTGTTCAACTGCCTGACCGGGTTCTACAAGCCGACCGTGGGCCGGCTGACCCTCAACCACCCGGACAAGGGGCCGTTCCTGCTGGAGCGCATGGAGGGGTTCCGCATCGCCCAGAAGGCCGACGTGGCGCGCACCTTCCAGAACATCCGGCTGTTCTCGCGCATGAGCGTTCTGGAAAACCTCATCGTGGCCCAGCACAACCGGCTGATGAAGGCCTCGGCCTTTTCCGTCGCCGGGCTGCTGTTCATGAAGCGGTACGCGAACGCCGAGAAGGAAGCCGTTGAACTGGCGAAATACTGGCTCAACAAGGTCGGCCTGTACGAGCGCGCCGACTGGGACGCCGGCAACCTGCCCTACGGCGACCAGCGCCGCCTGGAGATCTGCCGCGCCATGTGCATCCAGCCGGCGCTGCTGTGCCTGGACGAGCCTGCCGCCGGGCTCAACCCACGCGAATCGCTGGAACTCAACGACCTGCTGATGTCGATCCGCGACGACGAGGGCATCGGCGTCCTGCTGATCGAGCACGACATGAGCGTGGTGATGAAGATTTCCGACCACATCGTGGTGCTCGACCACGGCCGCAAGATTTCCGACGGCGACCCGCTCGCGGTCAGGACGGACCCGGCGGTCATCAAGGCCTACCTCGGCGAGGACGAGGACGAGGCCATTCCCGAGGAAATCGCCCAGGATCTTGGCCTGGACGTCAGCAAGGGGGATGGCGGCAATGCTTGAAGTCCGCGGCGTTCATACCTTTTATGGCCAGATCGAGGCCCTCAAGGGCGTCGACATCTCGGTCGAGGAGGGGGAGATCGTGACCCTCATCGGCTCCAACGGGGCCGGCAAGACCACGCTGCTCATGACCATCTGCGGCAATCCGCGGGCATCGCGCGGCCAGGTCCTCTTTGAAGGCGAGGACATCACCCAGGTTCCGACCCACCACCTGGTGGAACGCGGCATCGCGCAGTCGCCCGAAGGCCGGCGCATCTTCTCGCGCATGACGGTGATGGAAAACCTTCAGATGGGCGCCCTGCGCACCGGCGCGGCGCACTTCGACAAGGACCTGGACATGGTCTTCGACCTGTTCCCGCGCCTCAAGGAGCGCCGCGACCAGCGCGGCGGCACCCTGTCGGGCGGCGAGCAGCAGATGCTGGCCATCGCCCGCGCCCTGATGAGCCGGCCGCGCCTGCTGCTGCTCGACGAGCCGTCGCTGGGCCTCGCGCCCATGGTCGTCCGCCAGATCTTCGACGTCATCCGCGAGATCAACCGCAGCGAGGGCATGACCGTCTTCCTGGTCGAGCAGAACGCCTTCCACGCCTTGAAGCTGGCCCACCGGGCCTACGTCATGGTCAACGGCCGCATCACCCTGGCCGGAACGGGCGCGGAACTGCTGGCCAACCCGGAAATTCGCGCCGCCTATCTGGAAGGGGGGCACTGAGTCATGGGAAACATCGCCATCCTCGGCTCCGACCTGCTGACGTTCATCCTGTTCACGGTGATCTTTGCCGGCGGCATCGCCTTCATGACCGGCCACGCCATCGCGACGACCTGGCGGCCGGTGTGGCAGGTCCTGCCGTACTCCCTGTTGCTCGGCGTGGCGGACAGGTTCTTTGTCTATGCCCTGTTCGGCGGCGAGTTGCTGTCCGTCACCGGCTACATCATCGATACCGTGGTTCTGTTTGTTATTGCCCTGGGGACATACCGGGCAACGCTGTCGCACCGCATGGTCCTGCAGTATCCCTGGATGTTCGAGCGGGCAGGGTTGTTCGCGTGGCGTAAAAAGGGCGCTTAAGTCGCATAGTCCCTTGATTTCCCGTGAATGCCACAGCACAGTAATCGACAAGATCCGTCAAGATTCACAAGGTTCATGGACCGAGGAGACGTATCAGCATGCGTAAGTTCAAGACCGGACTTTTTGCCGCCACTGCCGCCGTTGCGCTTTTCGCCGGCGCCGCCCACGCCGAGATCGTCATTGCCACCGCCGGCCCGATGACCGGGCCCTATGCCGCGTTTGGGGAGCAGATGCGCCGCGGTGCCGAAATGGCCGTCAAGGACATCAATGCCGCTGGCGGCGTGCTGGGCGAGCAACTGGTGCTGCGCATCGGCGACGATGCCTGCGACCCGCGCCAGGCCGTGGCCATCGCCAACCAGTTCGTCAACCAGGAGGTCATTTTCGTGGCCGGGCACTTCTGCTCCGGCTCGTCGATCCCTGCGTCGCGCGTGTACAACGAATCCGACATCATCCAGATTTCGCCGGCCTCGACCAACCCGCAGCTCACCGAGCAGGGCTTCGAGAACGTGTTCCGCACCTGCGGCCGCGATGACCAGCAGGGCCTGATCGCCGGCAACTACATCGCCGACAACTTCAAGGGCAAGACCGTCGCCATCGTCCACGACAAGCAGGCCTATTCCAAGGGCCTGGCCGACGAGACCAAGAAGACGCTCAACGAGCGCGGCGTCAAGGAAGCGGTCTACGAGACCATCACCCCGGGCGAGAAGGACTACTCGGCCCTGGTGACCAAGCTCAAGCAGGCCAACGTCGATGTCCTGTACTACGGCGGCTATCACACCGAGGCCGGCCTGATCGTGCGCCAGATGCGCGAGCAGAACATGGACACCCTGCTGATCTCCGGCGACGCGCTGGTCACCGACGAATACTGGTCGATCACCGGTGACGCCGGCAACGGCACCCTGATGACCTTCGGCCCCGACCCGCGCAAGAACCCGGCGGCCCAGGACGTCCTCAAGCAGTTCAAGGAAATCGGCTACGAGCCGGAGGGCTACACCCTGTACACCTACGGCGCCATCCAGGCGTGGGTGCAGGCGGTCGAGGCGGCCAAGACCACCGACACCGGCCCGGTCATCGAGCAGCTCAAGTCCGGCAAGTTCCAGACCGTCCAGGGCGAATACGGCTTTGACGAGAAGGGCGACGTCACCGCGCCGGGCTACGTCTTCTACAAGTGGAAAGACGGCAAGTACGACTACGCCTCGGAGATGTAGGGGCCTCTGAAATGTAGGCGTTCTGCGGACATTGGTAAAAAGGGGCCGGGCGCGGTGCGTCCGGCCTTTTCCTATTGATCCATGCCCGCTAAAGTGCGGACCAGATTACATCGGGAGCTGGAGTCCATGGCAGGCAGCGTCAACAAGGTCATTCTGATCGGCAACCTTGGCCGCGATCCGGAGGTGCGCACCACCCAGAACGGGTCGAAGATCTGCAACCTCAACATCGCCACGTCGGAGACCTGGAAGGACCGCCAGTCGGGCGAGCGCCGGGAAAAGACCGAGTGGCACCGCGTCGTGATTTTCGCGCCGCCGCTGGCCGACTTTGCCGAGCGCTACCTGCGCAAGGGCTCCAAGGTCTACATCGAAGGCCAGTTGCAGACCCGCAAGTGGACCGACCAGAGCGGAGTCGAGAAGTACACCACGGAAATCGTGCTGCAGCCCTTCAAGGGCGAACTGACGTCCCTCGACAGCCGCGGCGGCGAAGGTGGCGGCGGCGGTGGCGGTGGGTATGACTCCACCGGCGGCGGCCAGGGTGGCGGCGGGTATGGTGGCGGTGGCGGCGGCCGGGGTGCTGCCGGTGGCGCCGCTGCTGGCGGCGGCTTTGGCGGCGGCGGTGGTGGCGGCCAGGGTGGCGGCGGCGGTTGGGACAACCCGCCCCCGGCCGACCTCGATGACGATATCCCGTTCTAAGGTCCGCGTGCCGTTAAACCGTCCGGCGGAATGTTCCGCCGGACGGCTCACGCCAGCCCCATAGAGGGCGGGCAGGCGAATGTGTTGTTGTTCAAACCCTGCGCATTTGCTAGATTTTGTGCCATCAAGCGGGTCCGCCGCCGTGTGTGCGGTGACGCGCTGCGTCCAATCCTTGGGGCGTTTCGCCACAGTTTACTGTTCGCCGTGATAAGAGGCCGCCCGTGCCGCAGTTGTTGCCGTCCGATCATCGCCGGTAGTCGCCTGCACGGCCCGAGGCAGTCCGCACGCCCCATCCTCCCAGACTCGAGCACCCAGCCTTGACCGATAAAGCCCTTCCGACGCCGCCAGAGTACGACATCTCTCCCGTCTCCATCGAAGACGAGATGAAGCGCTCCTACCTCGATTACGCGATGAGCGTGATCGTGTCGCGTGCGCTGCCAGACATCCGTGACGGCCTCAAGCCCGTGCACCGCCGCATCCTGTTCGCGATGAAGGAAGGCGGGTACGACTTCAACAAGCCTTACAAGAAGTCGGCGCGCATCGTTGGTGACGTGATGGGTAAGTATCACCCGCACGGCGACAGCTCGATCTATGAGGCGATGGTCCGCCTGGCGCAGGATTTCTCCATGCGCCTGCCGCTGATCGACGGCCAGGGCAACTTCGGCTCGATGGACGGCGACCCCGCCGCCGCCATGCGATACACCGAAGCGCGCATGGCCCGGCCGGCGCATTCCATGCTGGACGACATCGACAAGGAAACCGTCGACTTCCAGCCCAACTACGACGAGAGCGTGTACGAGCCCAAGGTTCTGCCGGCGCGCTTCCCGAACCTGCTGGTCAACGGCGCCGGCGGTATCGCCGTGGGCATGGCGACCAACATTCCGCCCCATAACCTGGGCGAAATCATCGACGCCTGCTGCGCCCTGATCGACGACCCGAGCACGTCCGAGGAAGAAATCCTGCGCCTGGTGCCCGGCCCGGACTTCCCGACCGGCGGCATTGTGCTGGGGCGCCAGGGCATTCGGCTGGCCTACACCACCGGGCGCGGCTCGGTCGTCATGCGCGGCAAGTGCGAGATCGAGGAGATCCGCGCCGGCCGCGACGCCATCGTCATCACCGAGATCCCGTATCAGGTGAACAAGGCGTCGATGATCGTAAAGATCGCCGATCTGGTGCGGGAAAAGAAGATCGAGGGCATCTCCGACATCCGCGACGAGTCCGACCGCCACGGTGTGCGCGTGGTCGTGGAGATCAAGCGCGATGCCGTGGGCGAGGTGGTGCTGAACCAGCTCTACCGCTTCACTCCGCTGCAGACCAGCTTCGGCGTCAACATGCTGGCGATCAACGCCGGCCGCCCGGAACTGCTGCGCCTGCGCGAGATCCTGGTGGCCTTCATCCAGTTCCGCGAAGAGGTCATCCGCCGCCGCACCATCTTCGAACTGCGCAAGGCCCGCGACCGTGCCCACGTGCTGGTTGGCCTGGCCATCGCGGTGGCCAACCTGGACCCGGTGATCAAGCTCATCCGCGCCGCGCCCGACCCGCAGACGGCCAAGGAAGGCCTGATGGGCCGCGACTGGGACGCCGAGGACGTGGCACCGCTGGTGGCCCTGATCGACGATCCCGACTATCGGGTCATCGACGGCCGCTACCGACTGTCGGAAGCCCAGGCCAAGGCCATCCTGGACCTGCGCCTGCACCGCCTGACCGGCCTGGAACGCGACAAGATCCACGGCGAACTGCGCGAAATCGGCGCCCAGATCGAGGAATTCCTCGCCATCCTGGCCTCCCGCGAGCGCCTGTACGAGATCATGCGCACCGAACTGGTCGAGATGAAGGACGCCTACGCGACCCCGCGCCGGACCGCGCTGCTCGACGTCGAGTTCGAGCACGACATGGAAGACCTCATCCAGCGCGAGGACATGGTCGTCACCGTCACCAACACCGGCTACATCAAGCGCGTGCCGCTGTCCACCTACCGCGCCCAGAAGCGCGGCGGCAAGGGGCGGTCGGGCATGGCGACGAAGGAAGAGGATTTCGTCACCTCGCTGTTCGTGGCCAACACCCACACGCCCATGCTTTTCTTCTCGACCGCCGGCATGGTCTACAAAATGAAGGTCTACCGCCTGCCGCTGGGCAACCCGTTGAGCCGGGGCAAGGCCCTGGTCAACCTGCTGCCGCTGTCGGAGGGGGAGACCATCGCCACCGTCATGCCGCTGCCCGAGGACGAGGATACCTGGGGCGACCTGAACGTCATGTTCGCCACCGCCGCCGGCGGCGTGCGGCGCAACCGCCTGTCCGACTTCACCAACGTGATGTCCAACGGCAAGATCGCCATGAAGCTGGACGAGGGGGACCGTCTGATCGGCGTCGCCACCTGTTCGGCCGAACATGACGTCCTGCTGGCCACCCGCCACGGCAAGTGCATCCGCTTCTGCGTCGACGACGTGCGCGTGTTCGCCGGGCGGACGTCGACCGGCGTGCGCGGCATCCGCGTGGGCGAGGGCGACGAGGTCATGTCGCTGTCCATCCTGCGCCACGTCGACTTCGACATCGCCGAGCGCGACGCCTACCTGCGCATGGCCGCCCAGGCCCGTCGCGCGGCCGGCGAGACCGACGAAGAGGGTAACGGAAACGGCGAGACCGCCGAAGTTGGCGCGCTCAGCCCCGAAGTCTTCCAGCGCATGGCCGACGACGAGGAATTCATCCTCACCATCACGGAACGCGGCTACGGCAAGCGGACCTCCGCCTATGAGTACCGCATCATCGGGCGCGGCGGTCAGGGCTTTGCCAATATCGACATCACCGAAAAGAATGGTCCGGTGCTGGCGGCGTTCCCCATCCTGGCGACCGAGCAGATCATGCTGATCACCGATGGCGGCCAGCTTATCCGCATGCCGGTGCACGACGTGCGCATCGCGGGCCGCCGGACCCAGGGCGTGACTTTGTTCCGCACCGCGGCCGATGAAAAGGTGGTGTCGGCGGCGCGGCTGCCTGAAGATACCGAGAACGGGGACGCTGAAAACGCGGACCTGGAGGAGGGGGCCTCCCCCCTCATCGAAGGCCCCGAAGGCGAACCGCAGGAGGGTCCGGACGCACCCGGAGGCCCCTCCGGCACCGATCAACCCGAATAGGGGGACAGGATGGTACACCGCGTCGGTGTTTATCCAGGGACCTTTGATCCCATTACCAACGGCCATCTCGACATCATCAACCGGGCGGCGCGCCTGTTGGACCACCTCGTGGTGGGCGTCGCCATCAATGCCGGAAAGGGCCCGCTGTTCTCGCTTGAGGAACGCGTGGCCCTGACCCAGGAGGCCATCTCCAGCCTGAACCTCAACCACACCCGGGTGGAGGTGAAGCCGTTCGAAGGCCTGCTGATGGATTTCGCCGAAGAGCAGGGCGCCGCCCTGATCGTGCGCGGCCTGCGCGCGGTGTCGGACTTCGAGTACGAGTTTCAGATGGCGGGCATGAACGCCCGCCTGAAGCCACGCATCGAGACCGTGTTCCTGATGGCCTCGGAGCGTTGCCAGTTCATTTCGTCGCGGTTCGTCAAGGAGATCGGGCGCCTCGGCGGCGACATCGAATCCTTCGTACCGCCTGTCGTCCGCGGCTCCCTGAACGAAAAGTTCAGCGAACTCGACCGCCTGGATGCTGAGAACCCGTGAAAGGGCGCGTGCATACTATGCTGAAACTCTTGAAGATTCTGTTTGTCGGAGCATTTATCGCCATGACCACGACCGCGCCCACCACGGCCGCAGACCTCGACCTCGAGAATACCCTCTACATGGACCTTGAGCATGGCCGCGTGGTCATTCGCCTGCGTCCCGATCTGGCGCCCAACCACGTTGCCCGCATCAAGGAACTGACCCGCGAGGGGTTCTATGACGGCACCGTGTTCCACCGCGTGATCGACGGCTTCATGGCCCAGGGCGGCGACCCGACCGGAACCGGCATGGGCGGTTCGGGCAAGAAGATGAAGGCTGAGTTCTCCGACGCCAAGCACGTCCGCGGCGTCGCCTCGATGGCCCGTGCCCAGGACCCCAACTCGGCCGACAGCCAGTTCTTCATCGTGCTCGATCAGGCGTCCTTCCTTGACCGCCAGTACACCATCTGGGGTGAAGTGGTCGAGGGCATGGAATTCGTCGACCAGATCAAGAAGGGCGACCAGAGCATGAACGGCAAGGTGGCCTACCCCGACGCCATCGTGAAGATGCAGGTCGCCGCCGACGCCAAGTAAGGCAGGTCGGGCCAACGGTAAAGGATTGGCGGTGCAAGCCTCTTGACCGGCCGGGCAGGCGCCCCTATGGTGCGCCTCCCGCCGCCCAAACCGGCCGGCACCGCCCTTGCGGGCCCGTAGCTCAGTTGGTAGAGCAGCTGACTTTTAATCAGCGGGTCACAGGTTCGAATCCTGTCGGGCTCACCATTTGGACCCCCGGATAGCTTCGGCTTCCGGGGGTTCGCTTTTGTTCAGCCACTTGGACGGCTTGGGCGGGCGGTGATCGTCGGTCCAATTCCGGTTATCGTCGGCCCTGTTTTTGTTGGGCGGCGTGTGGAACTCGCTGGCGTGGACCAAGGGATGAAGGTCATCCGGTCCGAACTTCGCGCCGAAACCGCGGTCAACCGGCGTCCCGCCAGTGTCTCCGTCAGCGCCTCCCGCAGTGTCATCGGGATGGAGCTTGATCGGGGCGGGCGGGGGCGTGGGGCGGACGGGATCAACGGCGGCCGTGACGGAGGGCTCCTCGGTCGCGAACCGTGCGCCGGAAAAGATCGAGCTGATCCACCGGCGGTGCGGCGCCACCCGGGCGAACCACGACGTTTCGCCGTAGCCGCCGTCTTCGGTGCCGCTCGAATTGACGCCCACGAGCATCCAGGTTTCCCCGACCTTCATCCAGGCGCTTCCGCCGCTGTCGCCCGAGCCCAGCAGGCCGACCATGCGCGTGGCCGGCCTTGATGTGCTGCCCAGCGGATTTTCCAGGCTGCCATCCTCGCGGGGAAGGAAGATGCCGAGGTAGTTGCCGGCATCCTCGCCCCTGGGCGGCGGGCTGATGAGATCGGCCCAGTCCTCGACCAGTCCTTGGGCCGCGGCCTTGTCGGTGCCGCGGAGGAAGCGTTCCCGCTCCCCGCGCGAGCCGATGCCCCGGCTGCCGAACCCGACGAAGGTGATGACCTTGCCCGCTTCGCCGCGGCCGGTGTAGAGGATGGGCGGCTGCCCGGCGTCGGTCATCGGCTTGGTCAGGCGGATGATGGCCAGGTCGTATCCGCTCCGCGTCTCGATGTCCTCGTCCCACTCCGGGTGGACCCATACGCGGTCGGCGCGGAACACGCTGCCGCCGGGGGACCGCACGACGTAGTCGCCTGGCCCGGCCGGCAGTTCAAACACGTGGGCGGCGGTCAGGATGTAGGCGTGGTTCGCGTCGTTGCCGAGCCATGTGCCCGATGCCAGACCCCATTCCTCGCCGTCCTCGGAAAGGCTCACGAGGCCATCGAACTGGGGTTGCGCGGCGAGGGCAAGATGAGCCGCGAAGCCCTTCCAGGGACTGCCTTTCGTGCCACCTTCCTCGCGCCATGTGCTGTCGAGGATGGTGACGCCCTGGGCCGGCAGGGCGAGCCCGGCCAGCACCGCACAGGCAGCGATGGACAGGGCCAGCCGCCACCGGTGCCCAACATTGCGCATCGGCATGTTACTCGCCGATCCGGCGCATTTTGTTGAGCGGAACGTTCTCGTCCTCGCTGTCGTCATAGCCGATGTAATGGACCGGGCAGCGGCCGTTGCGCAGCGGCGGAGCCTTCACCTTGGCCCGGTACCAGTCGCCATCGGAGAACACCTCGACCTTGGCGCCCTTCCGGCACAGGGAGCTGGCCTCCACGTTCCGTTCGTCCAGGACCGGCGGCGCGGGGCGGTATGACGGCCGGGGGGCCTCGGTCCGTCCCGCCGGTTGGATGGTCTGGATTGACTGGACATCCTCGCAGCCGGACGTGCAGATGACGGATTCCCGGACCTCGCCGCCGCAGGTCGAGTAGCAGATGCGGAAATCGGTCTCGCAGTTCTCGTTGCACATCTCGGCGTCACAGGCGCCGTAGGACAGGAAGGAACTGGGCGTGCGTTCGATCTCGCGCTTGGCCGCCTGCTGCCTCTTGGCGTATTGGTTGTATTCCTGCTGGGCGCGGGACTGCTGCTGAGCCTCGCACGAGCCTTCTTCGGCGCGGCACGTCCGGCGGCAGTAGTTCTTGACGGTCTGGCACTGGGTCGCGCACAGCTTGCCCGCATTGGTCGGCGGGGGCGCATAGGAATAGCGCGTCTCGAACTGCGGCCCGCAGGCCTGGACAAGCAGGCCCACCAGGATCACCATCGTGATCCGCCAGTACTGTTTCATAAACAATCCCCTGGTCATATTCTTGGTGCTGGTCGTCGCTTGGCAAACGGCCGCACGCCCCCATCTTTAGAGCATGATCAACGCCAACGGTTTGGCAAGCGGATTCAATAGGGGCGTGTCTGGGGTGGCACGTCTGCGACCTGCCGCCCGTTTTCCCCACGACAGCGCCTCGGCTGGCACTGTAGGATGGGCGAGGACCGCCACCCTGGATGATGAGGAAACCGATGCCTGATGTGGCCGAGTTGAAGCACCTGCTGCGGCTGGCCGAGGGCAGGATCGAGCAGTTGGTGGAAGAGAATCGCTCCCTGACCCAGTTCTGCAATGACCTGATGGACGCCCAGGGCCACGAGGCCGAGCAGATGGCCGCCATGATGGACCAGGTCATTCAGCTCGAGGATGCGCTGCGCAGCAAGGCGTCGGAGAAAGACGAGATCCTCGCCCTGATGTCGGCCCTCAACGCGCGCATGACATCCATGCGGCAACAGGCGCTGCACGCCATGAAGGCGGCGGCGGACAACAGTTCCCGCCTGCAGATCGTGCGCCATGTGTTTGATATCGCTGCACAGTCCGAGGAAGACGAACTGGCCCGCCGGGTCGCCGAGTTCAACGCGATGATCGCCCCGGCCAAGCAGCCCTAAGTTAAATGGGTGCTTGATCAGCTTGCCCTTTGCGACAAGACCCCTTAACTGAGGCCGATCTTCCCCCGCCCGAACGGACGTTCCATGACTGTTGCCGCGCCTGCCAACCCGAGTGGCGGCACCCCGCCGGCCAAGCCGATCTTTTCCTACCGCCCGTATTGGGCCAAGCGGTTCGGCACGGCGCCTTTCCTGCCCATGTCGCGGGCCGAGATGGACGTGCTCGGCTGGGACAGTTGCGACATCATCATCGTGACCGGCGATGCCTATGTGGACCATCCCAGCTTCGGCATGGCCATCATCGGCCGCCTGTGGGAGGCCCAGGGCTTCCGGGTCGGCATCATCTCCCAGCCCGACTGGAGCAGCGCCGACGCGTTCAAGGCGCTCGGCAAGCCGAACCTGTTTTTCGGGGTGACGGCGGGCAACATGGACTCCATGGTCAACCGCTACACCTCGGATCGCCGGCTGCGCCACAACGACAGCTACACGCCCAACGACGAGGGCGGGAAGCGCCCCGACCGGGCGGTGATCGTCTATTCCCAGCGCTGCCGGGAGGCCTACAAGGACGCCCCGATCATCATCGGCGGCATCGAGGCCTCGTTGCGCCGCATCGCCCACTATGACTACTGGTCGGACAAGGTGCGGCGGTCCATCCTGGCCGACAGCAAGGCCGACCTGCTGGTCTACGGCAACGCCGAGCGGGCCATCGTCGAGATCGCCCACCGCGCCGCCAAGGGCGAGGCGCCGCGCGCCATGCATGACATCCGCGGCACCGCGTTCATGGTCGACGGCGTGCCCGACGGCTGGACCGAGATCGACCTGGGCTCCATCGACGAGGCGCCCTCGGCCCACACGGCGCGCGGCGGCGATAATACCGTGGTCCGCCTGCCGGACTACGAGACGGTGCGCGACGATGCGGAGGTCTACGCCCAGGCCTCGCGCGTGCTGCACCAGGAGGCCAATCCCGGCAACGCGCGGCCGCTGATCCAGCGCCACGGCGACAAGGACGTGTGGCTCACCGCGCCGCCCATCCCGCTGAGCACGCCGGAAATGGACGGCGTCTTCGATCTGCCGTACGCGCGGGCGCCGCATCCGTCCTATGAGGGGGCGCGGATCCCTGCGTGGGAGATGATCCGCTTTTCGGTCAACATCATGCGCGGCTGCTTCGGCGGCTGCTCGTTCTGCTCCATCACCGAGCACGAGGGCCGCGTCATCCAGAGCCGGTCCGAGAAATCCATCCTGGCCGAGATCGAGCAGATCCGCGACAAGGTCGAGGGCTTCACCGGCGTGATCTCCGACCTCGGCGGGCCGACCGCGAACATGTACCGGCTGGCCTGCAAGGACGACAAGATCCAGAAGGTGTGCCGCCGGCCGTCGTGCGTTTTTCCGGACATCTGCAAGAACCTCGACACCAACCACGACAGCCTGATCGCGCTGTACCGCAAGGCGCGGGAGCTGCCCGGCGTCAAGAAGGTGCTGGTCGCCTCGGGCCTGCGCTATGACCTGGCGGTGCGCAGTCCGGCCTATGTGAAGGAACTGGTCACCCACCACGTCGGCGGCTACCTCAAGATCGCTCCGGAGCATACGGAGGAGGGGCCGCTCGACAAGATGATGAAGCCGGGCATCGGCACCTACGACCGCTTCAAGCAGCTGTTCGAGAAGTTCTCGAAGGAGGCCGGCAAGGAGCAGTACCTGATCCCGTATTTCATCGCCGCCCATCCCGGCACCACCGACGAAGACATGATGAACCTGGCGCTGTGGCTGAAGCGCAACGGGTTCCGGGCCGACCAGGTGCAGGCCTTCCTGCCGTCGCCCATGTCGCTGTCGGCGGCCATGTACTACAGCGGCGTCAACCCGCTGCGGCCGGTGCGGCGCGGCGGGTCGGAGGCGGTGTTCTCGGCCAAGGGCCTGCGCCAGCGCCGCCTGCACAAGGCCTTCCTGCGCTACCACGACGCCGAGAACTGGCCGCTGCTGCGCGACGCCCTCAAGGCCATGGGGCGGGCCGACCTGATCGGCAACGGCAAGAAGCACCTCGTGCCGTCCTGGCAGCCGGCCGGGACGGGCGGTGCGGGCGGAGAGGGCGTGCGCACCGGGCGCAAGCATGGGTCGCAAAAGTTCCTGACCACGCACTCGGGAAAAGGGCGCCGTCCGCAACGCCCGGCCTGACCAGAACGTCTTGAAGGGGCGGAGCGCGCCCCTCAAAAGACGTTATGGCGGAGAGATGGTGTGGCAAAACAGGCGGCCAGTCATGGCACGGGTCATGGGGCGGGGCCCGAGGGTCACGTCCATATCGGCGAGATCGATCCCGATCATGCGGTTTTCCTTCGTCTGGACGACGGCCAGCGGGTGATCGTGGACAGCCCGACGGGTAAGGTTCTCGGCGGAGTGCCACCCGATCTTCCGTCGGAGGACGCGGTGGTCTGGTCGGCCGGCTATCTGCGCGGTCACCACGATGGGCATGAACGGGGCTGGCGGGCCGGCTTGAGCCACGGCAAGGCCCTGGTCCGCCGCGCCATGCTGCAGGCCCTGGGGCTCGACAAGTTGGTCAAGTAGGGGGGCCGATGGACACCGCACGCCTGTTCCTGCGCCCATGGCGGGCGGCGGATCGCGATTCCTTTGCCCGCATGAACGCCGATCCTCGGGTGGCCGAGTTCCTGCCGGGCCGCCTGGACCGGGCCGAAAGCGACGCCTTGGCCGACCGCATCGCGGCTCACTTCGAGGCGCACGGCTTCGGATTGTGGGTGGTGGACGTGAAGGGTGCCGGGTTCGCGGGCTGCGTCGGCCTGCTGAGGGTGCCGGAAAGCCTGCCGTTCGCGCCCGCGCTGGAACTGGCGTGGCGCCTGGATCCCGCATTCTGGGGCCGGGGCTATGCGACCGAGGCGGCGCGATGCTGCCTGAGGGTCGCCTTCGACGATCTGGATGCCGACGACGTGGTGGCCTACACCGTGCCTGCCAATGCCGCGTCGTGGCGGGTGATGGAACGCATCGGGATGGTGCGGGACGCCGACGGCGATTTCGACCACCCGGCCTTGCCCGCCGGACACCGGTTGAGTCGGCATGTGCTGTACCGAATGAACCGGGCCGGGTGGCGAAGGTAAGGGCTTAACCGGCCGGCGGCGGGGCGTCCGGCGCGGCGACCTCCATGGTGGGGTCCTTTTCGAGCATGTCGGCGACATCCTCGTACGCCTTGGCGTTGCGGTCCATCTGTTCGGTCAAGGCGGGGTTCTCACGGCCCACGGCGCGAAAGAAATTGGCTGCGGCGCGGAGCATGTCCGAGCCCACTTGGGCGATGTTAGCCATGAATACTCCCGGTATTTGTGGTGTCGAAATGGGTCTCCACCCTAACGCCTTGCTGCGCTGCGGTCAAATCGCCCCCCTGGTGGGACGCCCGCAACCGCTGTATAAGAACTTCCCGAGCCGGAAAAGGCTGCGCAACGGAGGGAAGAATGGCGGGGCCTGATCGCATTCTGGACCGCAAGGTCATGCACGCCGGGGCATCTCTGTTCCGCGAAGGCGACGTCGGCGACCGCGCCTATCTGGTCCAGGAAGGCATCATCGAAATTGTGCGCCGCCGCGCCGACGGAACCGAAGTGGTTCTCGGCGAGGTCGGCAAGGGCGGCATTTTCGGCGAGATGGCCCTGGTCGACGACAAGCCCCGCATGGCGACCGCCCGGGCCCTGACGGCGGCGACGCTGCTGGTGGTGACGCGCGACCAGTTCAAGGACAAGCTGGATGCCGCCGACCCGTTCATCCGCGCGTTGCTCAAGATCTTTGTACGCAACATTCGGCAGATCAGTTCGCAGATGTGACACCCTGAACCCGCCGGTGGGGTGGCATACGGGGCCGCCGCCCCCCAAGTAAGCGCGGTCAGCGTTGCTTTTGCCAGGACGACCATGAACAACACCGCGCCGCCGCCGTCAGACAATTCGGCAAACGATCCGGCAGACGATCCGGAACAGTCGCGCCCTCCCGCCCATGAAGGTGCCCAGCCGCCGGTCGTCCGCATGACCCTGGGCGCCCGGCTGCGGGCGTATTTCTTCGCCGGCATCCTGGTGACCGCGCCGGCGGCGATCACGTTCTATATCGCCTGGCTCCTCATCACGTTCATCGACGGACAAGTCACCGGCCTGCTGCCGGGACGCTACAACCCCAATGAGTTCCTGCCGTTCTCGGTGCCGGGCCTGGGGCTGGTCATCCTCATCCTGTTCCTCATCCTGGTCGGCATGATGACGGCCGGCTTTGTCGGCCGCCTGCTGGTGCGCACCAGCGAAAGGATGCTGGCCCGCATGCCGGTCATCCGGTCGGTCTACGGCGCCGTGAAGCAGATCTTCGAGACCGTGCTGGCCCAGCAGTCCAACGCGTTCCGCCAGGTCGTCCTGGTCGAATACCCGCGCCGTGGCATCTGGTGCCTGGGCTTCGTGTCGGGGACCACGGTGGGCGAGGTCCAGAACCTGACGGCGGAGGAAACGGTCAACGTGTTCCTGCCGACCACGCCGAACCCGACCTCGGGCTTCCTGCTGTTCGTGCCGCGCAGCGATCTCGTGGTGCTGAACATGACGGTGGAGGAGGGCATCAAGATGGTGGTGTCCGGCGGTATCGTCACTCCGCCCGACCGCCGCCCGACGGAGCAGCAGAAGGTTCCCCTGGTCGGCGCGCACGGCACGGACAAGGGCAGCCGGGCCAAAACGGCGGGCGACGCGGCCGAAAGCCGGCAGGGCGCAGCCGAATAATGCCGGAGACGGGCGGGCGGGCAGGATGGAGGCGTTGCGCCTCCACCCCGTGCGATCAGGCGCCTGGCGGCCGATAGCTGGGCGTTTTCTTCGTCGCCTGGTCTATTTCCTCGGGCGTCATGAGCACCGTAAGCCTGCCGCGGACCGCACCAGACGCGGCCACCGTGAGGCCGACGGATGCCGCGCTGACATTGTCCGGCGCGTCGAAGATGACCACCACGTCGTCCGATCCCAAAGCGAAATAGAGGCACTCGAGCTTGCCATCCAGCGAGGCGGTCATCTTCTCGACCATCGCCTTGCGCGATGAGCCGCCCTCGGAGATCAGGCCCTTGGTTCCTTCTGCGGTGTAACTGCCAGTCCACATGAACTTTGCCATGTCGTCCTCCCGGTTCCGCACTGATAGAGAACCTGAAGCGTGTGCCTAGTAAGCGTGGAAGTAAACGGAGCAAAATAGCAGCACTACGCGTGGCTTCGGGCTTGCGGACCCTACCCCGACCGCAGGGTCCGCACGGCGGCATCGCGCTCGAACAGGTATAGCAACGTCCGCAAGGCTTGGCCGCGCGGGCCGTCCAATCCGGCGTCCCGGGCCACGATCAGCGCTGCGTCGTCGCGGGCGCAGGCCAGCAGGTCGCCATGCACGGCGAGGTCGGCCACCCGGAACTCCGGCATTCCGCTCTGGCGGGTGCCCAGCACCTCGCCGCCGCCGCGCAGGCGCAGGTCTTCCTCGGCAATACGGAAGCCGTCTTCGGTTTCGCGCATGATCTGGATGCGCTGCTTGGCTGTCTCCGTCAATGGGTTGGCATAGAGCAACAGGCAGGTCGATGGCTTGTCGCCGCGCCCGATGCGGCCGCGCAACTGGTGGAGCTGGGCCAGCCCGAAGCGTTCAGCGTGCTCGATCACCATGACCGTGGCCGCCGGCACGTTGACGCCGACCTCGATGACCGTGGTGGCGACCAGAACGTCGAGGCCGTCGCCGGCGAAGGCCTCCATCACGGCGTCCTTGGCCGGACCTTTCATGCGCCCGTGGACGAGGCCGACGCGGTCGCCGAACACCTGCTTCAGGGCGGCGTGGCGCTGCTCGGCATCGCCGATGTCCGATGTCTCGGACTCCTCGACCAGGGGGCACACCCAATAGATCTTGGCCCCGCCGTCGCGCGCCCGCAGCGCCGCCCCGACCACGTCGTCAAGCCGGCTGGTCGGCACGGCACGGGTGTCCACCGGCTTGCGTCCCGGCGGCTTCTCGTCCAGGCGGGATACGTCCATGTCGCCGTACAGGGTCAGTGTCAGGGTGCGCGGGATGGGCGTCGCGGTCATCACCAGGACGTCGGCCGCGCGGCCCTTGGCGGCCAGTTCCAGGCGCTGGTGGACGCCGAAACGGTGCTGTTCGTCGATCACGGCCAGGGCGAGGTCGCGGAACACCACGTCCTGCTGGAACAGGGCATGGGTGCCGACGATGATGTCGATGTCGCCGGCCGCCAGACGGGCCAGGGTTTCCTGGCGGCCCTTGCCCTTGTCGCGGCCGGTCAGCAGGGCCACCTGGACGCCCGCCTCGGCACACAGCGGGCCGAGCGTTTCCATGTGCTGGCGGGCCAGGATCTCGGTCGGCGCCATGAGGGCGGCCTGGGACGCCATCTCCACCGCGTTGAGCATGGCGAGCAACGCGACGACGGTCTTTCCGCTGCCCACGTCGCCTTGCAGGAGGCGCAGCATGCGTTCCTCCTTGGCCATGTCGACATAGATTTCCTCAAGTGACCTTTGTTGGGCGCCCGTGAGTCCGAAGGGCAGGCGGGCCAAGATCTTCTCACGCAGGCCGCCGTCCCCGCTGATCGCCCGCCCGGCCACGTTGCGGGAGTTCAGGCGGACCAGCAGCAGGGCAAGCTGGTTGGCCAGAAGTTCGTCGTAGGCCAGCCTCTGGCGCGCCGGGGCCATCGCCGACAGGTCTTCCTCGCCCTCGGGATGGTGGGCGGCGGTGATCGCCTCATGCCACGACGGCCAGTTGCGCCGACGGAAGAACTCGGGGTCCTGCCACTCGGGCAGGTCCGGAGCGCGCTCCAGGGCGGCGCGGGCGCAGCGCACGGCCGTCTTGAGGATGATGCCCTGGGTGAGGGGGTAGACCGGCTCCACCGTCTCGACGCTCTCGCGCTCGTCCAGCGGGACGACGTGGTCGGGGTGGGGCATCTGCCGCTCGCCGTTGTAGACCTCGACGCGGCCGGACACCACCATGGTTTTGCCGACCGGCAGCAGCCGGTGCAGGTAGTCGCCCCGCGCATGGAAGAAGGTCAGGGTCAAAAACCCGCTGTCGTCGCGGCAGCGCACCCGATAGGGCGCCCGCGAGCCGGGGGGACTCGAGTGGTGAGAGTCCACGGTCACGCTCAGGGTGGCGATCATGCCGTCCGGCGCCTCGGCCACCGAAGGCGCGAATCGGCGGTCGATCAGGCCGTTCGGCAGGTGCCACAGGGCATCGACCACATGCACGGTTTCCGCCCCGGCAGGGCCGACCAGGCGGGCATACAAGGGCGCCAGACGCTTGCCCAGGCCGGGCAGCGTATCGACGGGGGCGAACAAGGGGTACAGTATTTCAGGGCGCATATGAGGACGGGTGCTTTTCCCAAGAGGTCAAAGGCTTTATATCACCCTCGTTCGCCTTCACGGAACTAGGCACGGAACCAGGACATCCCGATGGACCCCATCATGGACACGCGTCGCAAGCGCATTCTCTACCGCGCCAACCATCGCGGCACCAAAGAGGCGGACGTCATGCTGGGCGGTTTTGCCGCCGCCCACCTTGCCGGGCTGACCGACTCGCAACTCGACACCTTCGAGGCGCTGCTTGAGGAACTGGACGTCGAGATCATGGATTGGGTGATCGGCCGCCAGCCCTTGCCGCCGCGCCACGACACCGACCTGTTCCGCCTGATCCTGTCCTTCAAGCCGTACGCCTGACACGTGCTGGATTTCCCCGCCATATTCGCGGCACCCGGCCGTCGCACCGTCGCAGGGCTGCCCGAGGGCTTCGACGCCCTGTTCCTGGCCTCGCTGGCGCGATCGGGGGCGGTACGCGACATCCTGCACGTCTGCCGCGACGATGTGCGTCTGGCGACCCTGGCCGAGGCGGTGCGCTTCTTCGCGCCGGACGTCGAGGTGCTGGAATTCCCGGCCTGGGACACCGTGCCCTACGACCGGGTGTCGCCCAGCGTGGACATCGTGGCGCGGCGCATCGACACCCTCAGCCGGCTGGGCGGGCCGCGCGGCGGCGAGGCGCCACGGCTGGTGCTGGCCACCGTTGCCGCCGTCACCCAGCGGGTGCCGCGCAAGCAGGTGTTCAACGGGGCGATCTATCCCATCAAGGTTGGCAAGGACCTCAACCTCGATGCCCTGATGGGCTATCTGGTGCGCAACGGCTATGCGCGGTCCGAACAGGTCATGGAAGCCGGCGAGTACGCCGTGCGCGGCGGCATCATCGACCTGTTCCCGCCGGGCGCGGAGGAACCGTTCCGCATCGACATGTTCGGGGACGAGGTCGACGGCATCCGCACCTTCGACGCCCTGACCCAGCGCACTACCGGCACGGTCAAGGGCCTGACCCTCAAGCCGATGAGCGAGGTGGTCCTGGACGACACCGCCATCGCGCGGTTCCGCACCAACTATCGCGAACTGTTCGGCGGCACCACCAAGGGCGACGACCCGCTGTACGCGGCGGTCTCCGAGGGCCGCAAGATCCCGGGCATGGAGCACTGGCTGCCGCTGTTCCACGAAGGCCTGGACACCATTTTCGCCTATCTGCCGGATGCCGTGGTGACCCTCGACCATCAGGTCGATGATGCGTGGGCGGCCCGCATCGAGCTTATCCGCGAGTACTTCGACGCCCGCGTCGCCCTGATGGGCAGCGGCGTGGAGGAGGGCGGCATGGTCTACCACGCCCTCAAGCCCGAGACCCTGTACCTGGACCCCGACGAGTTCCCACGGTATCTGGCGACCCGCCCGGCGGCGGACTTCTCGCCCTATGGCGCGGTGGACTTGGCCGAGGGCGTGACGGAAGCGGGCGGGCGGCCGGGGCATGATTTCTCCGACGTGCGGGCGCGCACCGGGGAAAACGTCTACGACGCCGTGCGCCAGCATGTGGTGGCCGAGCAGCAGGCCGGCCGGCGGGCGATGATCGCCGCCTTCACCCTGGGCTCGCGCGACCGCCTGTCGGGGGTGCTGCGCGACCACGGGCTGCCCGGCCTGACCGCCGTGGACACCTGGGACGAGGCGCAGGCCCTGGCGGCCAAGCAGGTTCCCGTCCTGGTCCTGCCGCTGGAGCGCGGCTTCGCCAGCCCCGATCTGGCGATCATCGCCGAACAGGACATCCTGGGCGACCGGCTGGCCCGTCCGGCCAAGAAGAAGCGCCGGGCCGACAAGTTCATCCAGGACGCCTCGGCCGTGGTCGAGGGCGATCTGGTGGTCCACGTCGAGCACGGCATCGGCCGCTTCGACGGCCTGGAGACGCTTCAGGTGGGCGGCGCGCCGCACGACTGCCTGCGGCTGATCTACGACGGCGGCGACAAGCTGTTCGTGCCGGTGGAAAACATCGAGGTGCTGACCCGCTACGGCTCCGAACAGGCCGGCGCGCAGCTCGACCGCCTGGGCAGCCCGGCATGGCAGGCCCGCAAGTCCAAGCTCAAGGAACGCATCCGCGACATGGCGGAGCGCCTGATCCAGGTCGCCGCCGCACGCCAGCTCAAGAAGGCCGAGACGCTGTCCCCGGCCGAGGGGCTGTACGACGAGTTCGCCGCCCGCTTCCCCTATGCGGAAACCGAGGATCAGCTCAAGGCCATCTCCGACACCATCGACGACATGGGCAAGGGCCGGCCGATGGACCGCCTGGTGTGCGGCGACGTCGGCTTCGGCAAGACCGAGGTCGCCCTGCGCGCAGCCTTCGTGGCGGCCCTGAGCGGCGTCCAGGTGGCCGTCGTGGTGCCGACCACGCTGCTCGCCCGGCAGCACTACCTGGGCTTCCGCGAGCGGTTCAAGGGCATGCCGGTGCAGGTCGAACAACTGTCCCGGCTGGTCACCGCCAAGGATAGCGCCAAGGTCAAGGCTGGGCTGGCCGACGGCACGGTGGATATCGTCGTCGGGACCCACGCCCTGGTATCGAAATCCATCAGGTTCAAGCGCTTGGGCCTGCTTATTGTCGATGAGGAACAACACTTCGGGGTGGCCGCGAAGGAACGCCTGAAGCAGCTTCAGTCGGACGTGCACGTCCTGACCCTGACGGCGACGCCCATCCCGCGCACCCTGCAACTGGCGCTGACCGGCGTGCGCGAACTGTCGATCATCGCGACGCCTCCCGTGGACCGTCTGGCGGTGCGGACCTTCGTGCTGCCCTATGATGGGGTCATCATCCGCGAGGCCATCCTGCGCGAGCGCTTCCGGGGCGGCCAGACCTTCTACGTCTGCCCGCGCCTGGTCGACATCGACCGCGTGATGGAGCGCCTGTCGCGCCTGGTGCCCGAGGTCAAGGCCGCCGTCGCCCACGGCCAGATGCCGCCGACCCAGCTTGAAGAGGTGATGACCGCCTTCGCCGACGGCCATTACGACGTGCTGCTGTCCACCAACATCGTGGAAAGCGGCCTCGACATGCCGCGCGTCAACACCATCATCATCCACCGGGCGGACATGTTCGGTCTCGGCCAGCTTTATCAGTTGCGCGGTCGGGTGGGGCGCAGCAAGGCGCGCGGCTATGCCTACCTGACCCTGCCGCCGGGCAAGACCATGACGGCGGCGGCCCAGAAGCGCCTGACCGTCATGCAGACCCTGGACAGCCTGGGGGCCGGGTTCTCGCTGGCGTCGCACGACCTGGACATCCGCGGTGCGGGCAACCTGCTGGGCGACGAGCAGTCGGGCCACATCAAGGAAGTCGGCATCGAACTGTACCAGCACCTGCTGGAAGAAGCCGTCGCCGCCGCCAAGGCCGGCGAAGGCCTGGGCGAGATGACCGAGGAATGGTCGCCGCAGATTTCGCTGGGGATGCCGGTGCTCATTCCGGCCAGCTACGTGGCCGACCTGGGCGTCCGCTTGAGCCTGTACCGCCGCATCGCCGACGTGACCGACCATGCCGACCTGGAAAGCCTCGCCGCCGAGATGATCGACCGCTTCGGCCCGTTGCCGCCCGAGGTGGAGAACCTTCTGGAAATCGTTGGAATCAAAGCCCTTTGCCGTGCCGCCAACGTCGAGAAGGTGGATGCCGGCCCCAAGGGCTGCGTGCTCACCCTGCGCGACAACACCTTCCCCAATCCCGGCGGCCTCGTGAAGTTCATCAGCCAGAACGTCGCCACCGTGAAGGTCCGCCCCGACCACAAGATCGTCTACATGCGCAACTGGTCCGACCCGGCCCAGCGCGTGGCCGGCGCGCGCAGGCTGTTGCAGACGCTGGCGGACATGGCGGAGGTCTGAAGGCGGGGAAAGGAGCGCGGGCTCTGCCCGCACCCGCCAGGAGACTCGGTCTCCTGGACCTCGGGAACGGGCGGTAGTCCATAGCCGCGCGCAGCGCAGTAAATGTTGAGGGGTGTCTGCCTGCGGCGCATGAGGAAGGACAGAACCCCCTCCCGGGATCCAAGGGCCAATGGCCCTTGGCGGGTCTGGGCAGCGCCCAGTTCTACCTGCTACGCCGGTTGTGCGATCAGCAGCTTTCTTCAGCCGGCGTGGTCAGCGATGCCACGGGGCCGCGTGACAGGGGGGCTTCCAGGCGGCCTTCGGTGACGAGGTCGATCATGCGGACCAGGATGTCCGGGTCCTGTGCGCCGGCGATGCCGTAGGAGCCATCGAAGACGAAGCACGGCACGCCGTTGATGCTCAGGCGGTGGGTGTGGGCGTTTTCCATGAACACGTCGCCACGGGCTTCGCCGCTGGCCAGGAAGGCCCTGGTTTCCTCGATCGGCAGCCCGACCGACGTTCCGATACGCAACAGGACGTCGCCCGAGCCGATGTCCTGGCCCTGCTCGAAGTAGGCCCGCAGGATGCTTTCCACCGTGGCGGCGGCCAAGCCGTACTGGCCGGCGAACCGCACCAGGCGGTGGGAGTGGAGCGAGTTGGGCGTGCGGGTGATGGCCTCGAAGTCGAAGTCGATGCCTTCGCCGCGCCCGGCGTCGATCAGGCTGCCCAGCATCCGGGCCACACGGGCCGGACCGCCGAATTTCCGCTCCAGGTAGGTGGCGCGGGGGATGCCGTCCTCGGGCATGTCGGGGTTGAGCAGGAACGGCCGCCACACGACCTCGGCCGCGATGCCGGGGCGGCGGGCGAGGGCGCGTTCCAGGCGCCGCTTGCCGACGAAACACCAGGGGCAGACGGTGTCGAAGATGAACTCGATCCGCATCGGCCCCACGGCGCTTCTATCCGCCAAGACCTCACCCATGTGTATGGTCCTCCACACCGCCCGCTTTCATTTGTCGGGGTTCAGGCTCCGCCGACTTCCTCTAGCCGGGGAAGGGCGGTTGCCCGCTCCATCAAGGTGTGGTCGTCGTCGCCGTCCGTCAACGCGGCAGCGTTCACGGCAGCCCACACATTGACCACGCGATAGACGTCGAAGACGGCGAAGTCGGTGTTTGAGACCACGCCCGCGATGCGGTGCATGACCACCTGGGCCTCCGACAACGGGGTGTCGGGCAGCACCGCGATGAAGCGCGAGCCGCTCTGGCGGGCGACGAAGTCCTCGGCCCGGACGAGCAGGGTCAGCCACTGGCCAAGCTGGCCGAGAAGATGGGCTTCGGCCTCGGCCCCGAACTCCTGGCGGATGGCGTCCACGCCGGCGAAATCGAAGGCGATGACGGAAAGCTGGCGCCGCGCCGCCGCCGCCGCGCTCACGCGCGTGGCGAGGTAGCGGGTCAGGTAGTCGGCGGTGTAGGCGGTGCGGGCGGCGCTGTCGGCCGTCTCGGCGGTCAGAGTGCTGTCGAGGGCGCGGCGCAGGGCCCAGCGGCGGCGCTGGCGGCGTACCTGGGCGAGGGCGGCGAAGCGCAGTTCCCCGGCCGGCACGTCCAGGGGCATCACCACGCTGGCCCCCATGCCATAGGGCTTGGCCGCGTCGGCGATCAGCGCCTGGTCGGCCAGGAACAGGACCGGCAGGTTGAAGAGGCGCGGGTTGCGACGGATCTGCAGGCACAGGTCCATGGCCGCCTCGGCCCCGCCACGGCCGACCATCACGGCGGCGTCGTAGGGGCGGGCTTCCAGCAGGGCCTGGGCCTCGAACAGGTCGGCGGTCTGGGTGATGCGCCCGGCCTCGCCGAGCGTTGTCTCGACCATGGCGGCGTCGGAGGCCTGGCCGATCACCAGGATCTGCGCCGGCCGGCTGTCGTCGGCGGTTGCGGCGGGGGTTCGCGGGGTGCCGGACAGGGCGGCGCGGTGGTGGTACTCGGCCTGCATCGTGGCCACGCGAACCAGCGGGCGGACGCGGGCGAGGACAACCGCGGGCACGGCCGGCCATGCCACGGCGTCATCCGCCCCGGCGCCCAGCAGGGCATCACCCACGGCAGAAAGAGGCTGATCGGTCAGCACGACGACGGCCATGTCGGCCAGGGCGGGGTCGCCCTTGGTGGCGGCCAGGACGTCAAGCGCGCTCATGCCGTCCGTCAGGCCCGCGCCGACGACGAGGACGTCGGGTCGGGCGCGGCGGATTTCCTCCAGCGCGGCGGCGCCGCTGGTGACGCGCAGGCCGGCGTAGCTGTTGGACGTGAAGCAGTCGTGCAGGGTGCGGACGTCCTGGGTATCCGCGCCAGCGAGCACGAGCGTCGCCAGATGGTTCATGGTTTGATTCCCCCCGTAACATTCTCATGCGCAGAGTAGCGCGATGGTATGCCTATGAAAAGCGCCGCCGGAACACGGCGACCAGTTCCACATGGGCCGACCAGGCGAATTGATCGACCGGCGTGACCCGCTCCAGCACATAGCCGCCATCGACCAGGGTGCGGGCATCGCGGGCGAAGCTGGCCGGCGCGCAGGATACCGCCACCACCACGCCCGGCCCGTCGGCGGCCAGGGCGGTGGCCAGGGCGGCGGCCTGCTCGCGCGCGCCGGCCCTCGGCGGGTCGAACACCACGGCGGCGAAAGGGGCGAGGTCTCCGGCAGCCAGCGGGTCCGAAAACAGATCGCGGACCAGCGTGCGGACCTTTCCGGTCGCGGCCAGCGCAGCGACCGCCGGGCCATCCCCATCGACCGCCGTGACGGCATGGCGCGCCGCCAGTGGCAGGGCAAACGTCCCCAGGCCGCAGAACAGGTCGGCCACCGGCCCCTCGACGCCCTCCAGCCCGGCCAGCACGAGGGTGCGCAAGGCGTCTTCCCCGGCTTGGCTGGGCTGCAGGAAGGCACCCGGCGGCAGGGCCACCGCAACCCCACCGAAGGTAACGACGGGCGGCCGGCGGATGGCGACCGGCTCGTCCTGACCGTCCACGCGCAGCATCAGGCGGGCCAGATCCAGGGTTTCGGCCAACGCGGCCAGGGCCTCGCGGCCCGCCAGATCGGGCGCGGCCGGCAGGTCGAGGCGCACATCGGCGCCGCTGTCGGTCCACTGCATCTGAAGGTCGCCGGACGTGCCGGCCGCAAGAACCGCTGGCAGGGCCTCGCGCAGCCGGGGCAGCAGCGCGGCAAGCTCCGGCCGCAGGACCGGGCAGGCCTGCACGTCCACGACCTGATGGCTCTGCCGTTCATTGAAGCCGAGCACCAGACCCGACCGGGTGCGGCGCCACGTCAGGGTGGCCCGGCGCCGGGTGCCGGGCGGCACGCTGACGGTCGGCGCGACGGTGATATCCGTCAGACCCCGGCGGCCCAGCGCGGCAACCACCAGATCGCGTTTCCACACGGCCTCGGCCGCAGGGGCCATGTGCTGCAGGGCACACCCGCCGCAGGTGCCGAAGTGGGGGCAGGGCGGGGCAACCCGCTCCGGCGAAGGCTCGATCACCCGCAACAGATCGGCCGCCCGACCGTCGCCGCGCGGCGCGCCGGGGCGGACCTCGACGATTTCCCCAGGCAGGGCGAACGGCACGTAGAGCCGACCGGCGGCCCCCTCGGCCACCACGTCGCCGCGCGCGCCCAGCGCCCCGGCCGTCACCGTGACGGGAGCGGCGGCCGGCCCGGCTTTGCGGGGAGCGGCACGGCGGGGCGCGGCACGGCGTTTGGCGCGGTGGGGCTGGCGCATGGGATCAGGCCACCATGGCCTTGCGGCGCTGATAGGTCTCGAACAGGCGCCAGCGGACGCGGGGAACGGCGGCCAGGGAGTCGGGCGAGGCGCAGTAGAGCTCGACCGGCGTGGCGGCGACCATGCGATGGCTGTAGGTGGTCCAGAACACGGTGGTCTCCTCGCCAAAGAACTCGCCGGGGCGCAGGACCTCGAACTCCTTGTCGCCATCGGCCGCCAGGCGCCGCACCTGGCCTTCGCTGATGAAGCAGATGGCCGGGTTCTCGAAGGCGTCGGGCTCGATCACGGCGCCCTCTGGAAAACGCACCAGCCGCATGGTCTGGGCGATGCGGTTGAGGGTCGGCGTGCTGACGATTTCGCCGCACAGCCAGGTGCGCTGCAGGAATTCGCGGTGCTCCAGCAGGCGCGAGATCTCGCCGAACAGGTCGTTGCGGCGCACGAAGTCCAGGTACAGGTCGACCGGGATGCGCAGGGTCCGCACGAAGCTGCGGGCGTGGTAGGTCTCCGACGACGGCAGGCCGTGCAGGCCGGTCATCTCGCCGATCAGCGCCCCCGACGACAGCACCGCCTGCACGCCCGAGGTCTGGTTGATGACCTCGACGTTGCCGGTGACCACGAAGTGGACATGGTCGGGCACGGTGTTCTCGCGCAGCAGGATGCTCTGCGGGTTGAAGGGGACCATTTCGTTGTTCATCAGCAGCCGCATCTCGTGCGACGGGACGTCGTGGAAGGCGGTGCTGAGGGACTCGAGGGCGTAGCGGGACAGGTAGTCCTGCCCGGCCGGGATCAGTTCGTCGATGGTGCCGAACGGCGCGCCGGACCCGATGGCCTTTTCGGCGTCGGACAGCGGGCGGGCGACGTGGGACAGGATGATCTTGTCGCTGTCGTCGTTGATGAAGTCGCGCGCGCTGCCGTGGATCATGCCGCCGCCGATATCGACCTTCTTGACGGTGGCGGGGGCGAAGTAGTCCTCCTTGACCCGCTCGGACTCGGCGCGGTCAATGCCCGGCGCGGCTGGGTCGGTGGTGACCATGCCCTCCAGCACCTCGACCGAGCAGATGTCGGCAAGGTGGGCATAGCTGCGGTGACCGCCCGACCAGTGGGCGCGGAAGGCAAAGATGTTGGTCTCGACCGGATGCGGCGACACCGACGGCTTGACCTGAAGGCCGTCGATGTCGTTCCACTCCCCGGCGGTCAGCGGGACGATGTCGAAGAACTCGGCCATGCGGTCCTCGTGCACGCCCAGCAGGGCCGAGAACTTCATGCTGACCGAGTGATGGACCAGGGGTGTCGCGAAGTACTTCAGCCGCTGATCGGAGCGGAACAGCTCGGTCAGGCCGGCGAAGTGGTCGTCGTGGCAGTGGGTGTGGAAGATGCCGCGCACCTCGTTGATGCCGATGCCCAGCGAGTTCAGCGTGGTGGTGATGTTGGGGCCGGCGTCGATCAGGTACACCTTGCCCTGGAACATCAGGATGGAGCCCATGCACGGGCGGTCCTGGTCCCATCCGTCGCCGTCGCCGCAGTGCAGGACCGAGAAATATCCGCGCGGCACGTCGTGGTAGCCCAGCGGATAGGGCGAGTCATAGGTGCCGTGGACGGGCAGGGACAGATCGACGTCCACCGTCTCGCCGTCGTGATGGAACCGGAAGCGGTTGATGCCCAGACGTTCCAGGCGCACGCCGCCCGGCAGTTCGGCGAAAGTGTCGCCCAGGCGCAGGGTGTCGAGGAATTCCGACGGGTCGCGGATGGCGCCGAACGCGAATTTGAGCTTGATGCGCATCATGCGGCGGGCGGTTTCGGCGTCCGCGCCGGCGTCCATCAGTTCTTCTTCGCTGAGCAGGCCATAGTTGCCGCGCCGCAGATAGCGGATCTGGCTGTCGACCTGCTCGGCGTTGCCGATGATCAGCGGCTTGCGGCCGGTGTTGTTGGGGTGGCCGGGCAGCATCATGCCCTGGCGGTACAGCATCTGAAGGACGGGGAATTCCGAAAGGTTGCAGAAACTGCCGCCCTGGAGCAGTTCGTCGGCCAGAAGGATGGCGTTGGGGCCCGTCTCGCAGGGGACGCCGGCCACCTCGCTCGGCACCACCAGGCCGCGTTTCATCAGGTGCTTGACGGCATCGGCCGGGCAGCCGCACAGAACCCGCAGATCGGCCTCCGGTACCTCAACCCAGAAAATACCCGTCGCGACACGGATCTTGCGCAAAGCCATGGTGCAGTCCCCTCACTGCCGGCCGTGAACGGCCGAAAACGGCGCGCACAATGGCACAGCCAGGGCCGCAGGAGAAGCACCATGCGATCTGACGCGGGTCAGGTGAAATCCGGCCCATGGGTCCAGATGACCAGCGAATGCCGCACACCCCGGGTAATCGGCGCCACCCGGTGCAGGGTGTAGGCCGGAAACACCATGGCGGTGCCGCGCGCCCGGGGACCGCAAGCCACGTGCCCGTCGGGGTTGATCTCCAGGTCGCCGCCGTCATAGGCCAGCGGGTCGCTGAGCTGGACCGCCACGGTCAGCTTGCGGTTGCGCCCGGCGCCGCGCCCACCCCGGTCGACGTGCCAATCGTAGAAGTGGCCGTCCCCATAGCGGGCGACCTGGGCGTCCTCGTCAAAGCCCGACAGGGCGAAGTGGAACGCCTCGCGGTTGGCGCGCGCCACGACGCCAGCGAGGCGGGCGTAGACCCAGGCCGTGGCCTCGTCCTCGGCCAGCCAGTGGATGAGCGTGCGGCGGATCTCGGCCTGGGCCTGGCCGTCGACCAGACCGGCCTCCTTGTGCGGCAGGGTCGAGGTCAGCCCGATCAGCAGGGCACATTCGTCGGCGGTGAAGGTGTCGGGGTAATCCACCCACAGCGGGGCGGCGGAGCGGGACCCGGTCCCGCCGTCGAGGAGAAGCGCCATGCGCGTGAACCCTCAAGAGCACGTCCAAGCCGGACGCGTCGCTATCTAGGGCCGGGCCGGGCCCGCCGTCAAGCGGCGCCGGTGGTGGGGACTTCCGGCGGATTACGCCGCATTCCAGCCGGCGCTGTGGACGGCATCGTGGTATTCTACTGTAAAGTGAGCTCCAGCGTGGGAGGAACCAATGCGCATCTTCGCGGTCGCGGCCAATATTGGCGCAGTGTTCCTTGGCCTGTACCTGTACCTTTACGACGGCCTGTTCTATGGTCCTTCGGCGCCGCTGGTGGCGCTGGCCTTCTTCGCCCTTCCGTTGATGAACATCTTCACGCTGTTCAAGGAGTAGGGGGCCGGGTTCAGGTCTCGCGGACGAAGTAGATGAGGTCCAGGGCCGGAGGTTCGACCCCAGCCAGGCCGAGCATATGGTGGACCTGCCCGCGGTGGTGGGACTGGTGGTTGAACACGTGGTCCAGCACCACCGCCATAGGGGTGGTCTGTTCGGTGCCGGCGATTGTCTTGTAGTGCAGGTCGCCTTCGAGCGGCACGGCGCCGACCACGTTCTCGATCACCCGGTCGAACGTCCGCCGCGCCTCCCACAACTCCGCGAAGTCGTTGTACAGCACCTGATCGAGCGCCCGGATGCCGTAGTCCGTCCCGGTGATCCGCCCCAACCACGCCCGGTCGCCAACCAGAATGTGATTGAGCGTCCCCAGGATGGACCCGAAGAAAGCCCCGCGATCCCGCCCGATCTCCTCGGCCGGCAACGTCGCCACGGCGGCATAAAGCCGCTCGTTGGCCCAGGCGTTGTAGCGGGCGAAGCGAAGGACACGGTCACGCATGGGGTGGCTCCTGTGGACGTGGTGGAACGCGGTGCCGTAGCGCCTCAGGCAACGTTTTCCCTTCAATCTCAGAGCGATGTCAATTGATTCTCCGGCGCCGGATGGCAATGCCAAAATGCCTCTGGATGCCGCCCGTAAGAGGGCGCAATATGCATTTAATTGCGTGATCGCGAAGCAGCAATGCTTTTTGGTTGCGAGCACATCATGGTTGGGGGGCAACATGAGCTTTCTAGATAACATCCGCGTCGCTCGCAAGATTGGCGGCGGCTTTGCCATCATTCTTATCCTGCTGCTGGTCGCGGCGGGATTCGGCGTGATGGGCCTGTCCAATATCGGCGGCATGTTCACCGAGTATCGCGGTCTGGCCCGCGAGACCAACGAGGTCGGCCGCGTCCAGGCCAACCTGTTGAGCGCCCGCCTTGGGGTGAGGTCGTTCCTGGAAAACGGCAGCAGCGACGCGGCTGCCGAAGTCAGAAGCCGCGCCGCCACCGCCCTTGAGGTGGTCGAGGAGGCCGAGAAACTGGCCACCAGCGACAAGAACAGGGAGCGCCTGCACAGAATCGGCGAGGCTCTGGAGGGCTACGTCAAGACGTTCGGCGACGTGGTGGCCCAGCAAGCCGTGCGCAACGAGCAGGTGACCATCCTCGACTCGCTCGGCCCGCAGATGGAGAAGGACCTGTCGGCCGTCATGATCTCGGCCCAACGCGACGCCGACGCCGACGCCGTCTACGATGCGGGCACGACCCTGCGCGCCCTGCTGCTGGCCCGCCTCTACGTCAGCAAGTTCCTAACCGAAAACAGCGACGCCGCGCACAGCCGTGCGCTGTCGGAACTGGAGGCCTTCCGCAAGCAGGCCGACACGCTGCTCGCCGGGTTGCAGAACCCTGAGCGCCGGCGCCTGGTGATTGGCATGGTCGAGGCCGCCGGGGCGTATGAAGAAGCCTACATCGGCGTCCACAAGGCGATCACCACCCGCAACACGCTGGTGACCGGGACCATGGACGTGGTCGGCCCGCGCGTCGCAGCCGAGATCGAGGAGGTCAAGCTCGACGCCAAGACCCACCAGGACACCCTCGGCCCGGCCGTGGCGTCGTCGATTTCCAGCACCATCACCGTGAACGTGGTCGTCTCGATCATCGCCATCGTCGTCGGCCTGTTTGCCGCCTGGGCCATCGCCAGGGGCATCGCTGTTCCCGTGCAGGCCATGACCGCCGCCATGGGCCGTCTGGCCAACAAGGACTACGGCGTGGTCATCCCGGCCACCGCCAACCGCGATGAGATCGGCGAGATGGCCGCCGCCGTGCAGGTTTTCAAGGACAACATGCAGCGGGCCGACGAACTGGCCGCCGCCCAGGAGACGGAGAGGGCCGCCCGCGAGGCCCGTTCCAAGCGCATCGAGGAACTGAACGCCGCCTTCGACAAGAGCGCCGGCACGGTTCTGGAAACCGTCAGTTCGGCGGCCCAGGAATTGCAGTCGACCTCGCAGAGCATGTCCGCCATCGCCGACGAAACCCTGGCCCAGGCCACCACGGTGGCCGCCGCGGCCGAAGAGGCCAGCACCAACGTGCAGACGGTGGCGGCCTCGGCCGAGGAACTGTCCAGCTCCATCCTGGAGATCTCACGCCAGGTTCAGCACTCCAACGGGGTGTCCCAGCACGCCGCCCAGCGGGCCGAGGAAACCCGCTCCGTGGTGCAGGGCCTGGCCCAGTCGGCCCAGAAGATCGGCGAGGTGGTCAACCTCATCACCGACATCGCCGACCAGACCAACCTGCTCGCGCTCAACGCCACCATCGAGGCGGCGCGGGCCGGCGACGCGGGCAAGGGCTTCGCGGTCGTCGCCAACGAGGTCAAGAACCTGGCCAGCCAGACCGCCAAGGCGACCGAGGAGATCGGCCAGCAGATCGGGGCCGTTCAGAGCGAGACCGAACGCGCCGTCGAGGCGATCGAGGAAATCGTCAAGGCCGTCTCTCAGGTCAATGAGGTCGCCTCGACCATTGCCAGCGCGGTGGAGGAGCAGAACGCCGCCACGCAGGAGATCGCCCGCAACGTCGAACAGGCGGCGGCCGGCGCCCAGGAAGTCTCCTCAACCATCACCGGCGTCAGCCACGCCGCCAGCGAGGCCGGCAGCGGCGCGACGGAGGTTCTGTCCGCCTCGGCCGAACTCGCGCGGCAGGCTGACGCCATGCGCGGGCTGGTGCACCGCTTCCTGGCGGATGTTCGCTCCGCCTGAGGCACGGCTCCGGACGCCGTTGGTTCCGTGAAAGGCAAAGGGCCCGTTCGTGGATGTTTCCGCGAGCGGGTCCTGTCGCATTCGCCGTTCGGCGGTAAGGTGTCGCGGAATCGGCGGTGAAATGCCGTGCGGGAGTTGGCGGAAGGGGTGGGATTCGAACCCACGGTGAGTTGCCCCACGGCGGTTTTCAAGACCGCTGCCTTCAACCACTCGGCCACCCTTCCGGTGTGTTTCGTTTAGCAGAGGGGAGGCGGTGGGGGAAGTCCCCCGTTTTCCTTCCAGGTTTTCCCCCTCCGGTTCGCGTTGCTCCGGCATCGGGCTTGTGCGACAACCCTTGGCGAGGGCGCCCGGCGTGGGGCAGGGGCTCAGCGAAGGGAAGTCATGGTGCAGCGCGTTGTGGGAGCCGCCCTGGTGGCGGCGATAGTCCTGGGCTCCGGTGTCGCCGGTGCGCAGTCGAGTACCCAGTTTCCCCAGATTTCGCAGCAGGCCGAAGCCGCGCCGGTCGAGATCGATGCCGCGGCGTTCCAGGCCTGGCTTGCCGGGGTGCAGGCCGAGGCGCGGACCAAGGGCATCGGCGCCGCCACGGTGGACGCCCTGGCCGCCGTCAAACCCATTCCAAAGGTGATCGAATACGACCGCCGCCAGCCCGAATTCAGCCAGACGTTCTGGACCTACATCGATCGCGCCGTGAACCAGCAGCGCATCACGCAGGGCCAGGAAATGCTGCGCCGCCACGGCCCGCTGCTGGCCGAGATCGAGCGGGATTATGGCGTGCAGCCGCGCTTCCTGGTCGCCTTCTGGGGCCTGGAGACCAACTTCGGGGCCAATTTCGGCGGCTTCCCGGTGATCGATTCCCTGGCCACCCTGGCGTTTGACGAACGCCGCGCCGCCTTCTTCCGGTCGGAGCTTTTCGACGCCCTGGCCATCGTCGATGCCGGGCACATCGCGCCCGGCCGCATGGTCGGGTCGTGGGCCGGCGCCATGGGGCACCTTCAGTTCATGCCGTCCACCTTCCGCGCCCACGCCGTGGACCGCACGGGGGACGGCCGGGCCGACATCTGGGGCAGCCTGCCCGACGTGTTCGCCTCGGCCGCCAACTACCTGTCGGCCGAAGGCTGGAAGGGCGACCAGACGTGGGGCCGCGAAGTGCGCCTGCCGGCCGGGTTCGACCTCGACCAGGCGGCCATGAGCGTCCGCAAGCCGCTGGCCGAGTGGGCCGCGCTGGGCCTGCGCAAGGCCGACGGCGGGCCGCTGCCGGTGGTCGAGGGCATGGAGGCCTCGGTGGTGCTGCCGGCCGGGGTGCGGGGGGCGGCTTTTTTGGTCTATGACAATTTCCGCGTCACCATGAAGTGGAACCGCTCCATCCTCTATGCCGCCGCCGTGGGGCATCTGGCCGACCGTCTGGCCGGACTGCCGCCGCTCGATGCCAAGGCGCCGCCGGGCGCCCGGCCGCTCAGCCGCGCCGAGGTCGAGGAGATCCAGGCGCTGCTCAATGCGCTGGGGCACGACGTGGGCGAACCCGACGGCATGGCCGGGCCGATGACCCGTGCGGCGCTGCGGGCGTTCCAGAAGAGCGTCGGCATGCCGGCCGACGGCCATGCCGATCCGATGGCGCTCGACCGCCTGCGCACCGTCGCCGCCGAACGCGGCGTCGTGCCGGTGCAAACAAACGGCGCGTCGCCATCGCGGGACGGTTGAACGGGGCGGCTCTACCCTTTAATCTCGCTCGATCTGCGAGACTTTCGGGGTAGGGCCACCACATCATGCGACGTCCTGGGGCGATCAAATCCACCAGCCGCACCCTTGCCATGGGGGTTGTCGTGGCTGCCTGCGCCGGCTTGCTGGGCGCCTGCGCCGAAACGACGCTGGCCGTGCACACCGCCAAGACCATCTCGGGCCCGGCCGACGGTGCCGGGTCCGGGCAGGTCGGGTCCTACAAGGTCGGCAAGCCGTATCAGATCGCCGGGACGTGGTATTATCCCAAGGAAGACTACGGCTACCGCGAGGAAGGCATGGCCTCGTGGTACGGCCCGGGGTTCCACGGCAAGATGACCGCCAACGGCGAACCCTATGACCAGAACGCCATGACCGCGGCGCACCGCACGCTGCCGCTGCCCAGCATGGTGCGCGTGACCAACCTCGACAACGGGCGGTCCCTGGTGCTGCGGATCAATGATCGCGGGCCGTTCGCCAAGAACCGCATCATCGACATTTCCCGACGCGGCGCCCAGCTTCTGGGCTTCGTCGACCAGGGGACGGCACGGGTGCGGGTCGAGATCATGCCTGACGAAAGCATGGCCCTCAAGGCGGCGGCGCTGCGGGGTCAGCCGGCCGAGATGCCTGTCATCGTCGCCGCGCCGCGGGCCGGCGTCGAGGCGGTGGCGCTCGATGCTCCGCCCCGGCAGGCTCCCGTTTCACATCAGGCCCCCGTTTCCCTTCAAGCGCCTGCAGCCGTCGCGCCGGTGAGCATGGTGCACGCGGCGTCCCTGGGCTCCGGCGGGGGGATGTATGTCCAGGCCGGGGCATTTTCCAGCGAAGACAACGTGCGCCGCCTCGAAGCGCAGTTAAATGGTGTGGCGCCGGTCATCGTCACGCCGATCGAGATCAACGGCCAGCAGCTCCTGCGGGTGCGCCTCGGGCCGCTGGGTTCGGATGCCGACGCCGACCGGGTCCTGGCCGCCGTGCAGGCCCAGGGGCTGCCCGGCGCACGGGTGGTGCGCGACTGACCGGGGACCCCAAAGGGGTAGCGCCGGAAACTTCGGGGGCCGTTATTCCGCCGCAACCTCCCCTTAAGAGGTAGGCTGCCATTCTGTCGCCCGATTTCCCCGCGAGGCTCTTGCTCAACGGCACAGGGTGTCGCACAACCCCTGTCATAGTCATTCGACGAGAACGAGGACGGTCAGTCTCCATGCTCCACATCCGCAAGTCCCGCCGTGTTTCCGCCCTGCGGACCGCTCTGCCGCTGGCCCTGGCCCTGCTGGTCGGCGGCGCCCCGGCGCTTCACGCCCAGGGCATCGAAAGCCGGGCGCGGGAAGCCCTTCTGGTCGATTTCGAAACCGGAACGGTGCTGCTCGACAAAAGCGCCGACGAACTGATGCCGCCGTCGTCGATGAGCAAGCTGATGACGTCGCTGATGGTGTTCGAGCGCCTGAAGGAAGGGTCGCTGTCCTTGGACGAGAAGTTCCGGGTCAGCGAGAACGCCTGGCGCAAGGGCGGCGCGGCCAGCGGCGGGTCGACCATGTTCCTGGAACCGCACAGCGAAGTGCGCGTCGAAGACCTTCTGCGCGGCATCATCGTGCAGTCGGGCAACGACGCCTGTGTCGTGGTGGCCGAAAACCTGATGGGCAGCGAGGAGGCTTTTGCCGCCGCCATGACCGCGCGGGCCCGCGAGATCGGCATGACCAAGTCGGTGTTCCTGAACGCCACCGGGCTGCCCGATGAAGGGCACCTGATGACGCCGCGCGACCTGGTCACCCTGGCCCGCCACATCATCACGACCTATCCCGAGTTCTACTCGCTGTATTCGGAAATGAAGTTCGCCTACAACGGCATCAACCAGTCCAACCGCAACCCGCTGCTGTACACCATGCGCGGCGCCGACGGCCTGAAGACCGGCCATACGTCGGTGGCGGGCTATGGCCTGACCGCGTCGGCGGTGGAGGGCGACCGCCGTCAGATCCTGGTCATCAATGGCCTGGAGTCGGTCAAGGCACGGTCCGAGGAGGCGCAGCGCCTGATGGACTGGGGCTTCCGCAACTTCGAGAACCGCCGCCTGTTCACGGCCGGGGAGACGGTCACCACGGCGGAAGTGTGGCTCGGCCAGGCCGACAAGGTCGGACTGCTGATCGAGGACGACCTCAAGCTGACGGTGCCGCGCCGCGCCGCGCAGAACCTGGAGGTCAAGGTGGTCTACGAAGGCCCCATGGCCGCCCCCATCGCCAAGGGCCAGCAGGTCGCCGTGCTCCATGTCGGGGGCACCGACATGAAGACCATGGAGTTCCCGCTGGTCGCCGCCGAGGACGTGCCGCGCCTGGGCTTCGTGGGTCGCATCGGGGCGGCCATGCGCCACCTGGTGTTCGGCTTCGCCAGCTAAAGCGGATGAGCGGGCGCTTCATCACCTTCGAGGGCGGCGAGGGGGCCGGGAAATCCACCCAGCTCCGTCGGCTGGCCCAGGCGCTGGAGGCCCGCGGCCACTCGGTGGTGACGACCCGCGAACCCGGCGGCTCGCCGGGCGCCGAGGACATCCGCGCCCTGCTGGTGACCGGCGCGACCGGACGATGGGACGGCCTGACCGAGGCGCTGCTGCACTATGCTGCACGCCGCGACCATCTGCGCTGCACTATCCTGCCGGCCCTGGAGGCGGGCCAGTGGGTGCTGTGCGACCGGTTCAATGATTCGACCATCGCCTACCAGGGATTCGGCCACGGAGCGGAGCGGGCAAGGCTCGATGCCTTGTACCGGATGGTGGCGGGGGATCTGCGCCCGGACCTGACGCTGATCCTCGATCTGCCGGTGGATGTCGGCCTGGCCCGCGCCGGGGTGCGCAACGGCACGCCGGACCCGGCGGTCGAGGATCGCTACGAGCGCATGGGCGCGGACTTCCACGAGCGCCTGCGCGAGGGATTTCGGGCCATCGCCGCCGCCGAGCCCGAACGCTGCGCCGTGATCGACGCCTCGGCCGGCCTGGACGACGTTGAGGCGGCCATTCTGGCCACCGTCCGCAGCCGCCTCCCGGAGGCCTGAGGGTGAGCGACAGCATTCCGACGCCGCGCATCAACACCCACCTGGTCGGCCATGATGCGGCCGAGCGGGAAGTCCTCGATGCCTGGGAAGCCGGGCGGATGCACCATGCCTGGCTGATCACCGGCAAGCGCGGCATCGGCAAGGCGACGCTGGCCTATCGGGTGGCGCGCTTCATCCTGGCCGGCGGCGGCGACGCCGGGCTGTTCGGCGGCCCGACCACGCTGGCCTTGCCGGACGACCACCCGGTGGTCCACCGCATTGCCCACGGCGCCCATGGCGACCTGCGCGTGGTGGAACGCCAGTGGGACGACAAGCGCAAGAAACTGCGCACCGAAATCGTGGTCGGGGACGCCCGCGACATCGGCGGGTTCCTGTCCATGACGCCGGCCGAAGGCGGCTGGCGGGTCGTGTTGATCGATGCCGTGGACGAGATGAATCGCAATGCCGCCAACGCGGTGCTGAAGGTTCTTGAGGAGCCGCCGAAACGGTCGGTGCTGTTGCTGCTGGCCCACAATCCGGCCCGCCTGCTGCCGACCATCCGGTCGCGCTGCCGGCGGCTGGCCCTGCGTCCGCTGGACGACGGCACGGTGGCCGACCTCGTGACGCGCTATCGCCCGGACCTGGACGCCGACGCCGCCCACGGGCTGGCCCGCCTGGGCGAGGGGAGCGTGGGCCGCGCCCTGGAACTGGCCGCCGAGGGCGGCTTGCAGCACTACCACGAAATGATCGGCCTGCTGCGCGGGCTGCCGCGCCTGGATGTTCCGGACTTGCATGGGTTTGCGGAAAAGGCGGCGCGCAGCGACGAGTCCTTCCGCACGACCAGCGAACTCTTGCTGTGGTGGCTGGGCCGCACCATTTCCGCCGGAGGCCACGGGACCCCGCCGACCGAGGTGGTGCCGGGCGAAAACGGCCTGTTCCGAACGATGCTGGCCGCCGCCCCCCTTGATCGGTGGGTGGAGGTGTGGGAAAAGATCAGCCGCTTGCTGGAGCGCGCCAACGCCGTGAACCTGGACAAGAAGCAGGTCCTTCTCAGCGCCTTCCTGTCGATCGAGCGGCTGGTGCGCGCACCCTGACCGTTATCCCCAAAACTGGTACCCCCTGAGTTTCTTGCCCGGAGACGCCGCGATGGCTGGGCCCAAGCCCTTCTACATCACCACGCCCATTTACTACGTCAACGACAGCCCGCACATCGGCCATGCCTACACGACCCTGGCCTGCGACGTGCTGGCGCGCTTCAAGCGCCTTGACGGGTATCTGGTCAAGTTCCTGACCGGCACCGACGAGCACGGCCAGAAGGTGGAGAAGTCCGCCCAGGCCAAGGGCGTCGATCCGCAGGCGTTCACCGACGAGGTGTCGCAGCGGTTCCGCGATCTCGCCAAGGCGATGAACTTCTCCAACGACGACTTCATCCGCACCACCGAGCCGCGCCACAAGGCGTCGTGCCAGGAGTTGTGGAAGCGTCTGATCGACCGGGGCGACATTTACCTCGACGCCTATCGCGGCTGGTACGCGGTGCGCGACGAGGCGTTCTATGCGGAATCCGAACTGACCACCAACAAGGACGGCGAGAAGGTCGCCCCGACCGGCGCGCCGGTGGAGTGGGTGGAGGAGCCCAGCTACTTCTTCCGGCTGTCCAAGTGGCAGGAGCCGCTGCTGGAGTTCTACGAAAAGAACCCCGGCTTCATCGCCCCGGAAAGCCGCCGCAACGAGGTGCTGAGCTTCGTGCGCGGCGGCCTGCACGACCTGTCTGTGTCGCGCACCACGTTCTCGTGGGGCGTGCCGGTTCCGGGCGACGACGCCCACGTCATGTACGTCTGGCTCGACGCCCTGACCAACTACATCACGGCGGTCGGTTTCCCTGACGAAACAGGCGACTACGCGACGTTCTGGCCAGCCAACCTGCACATGGTCGGCAAGGACATCCTGCGGTTCCACACGGTCTATTGGCCGGCCTTCCTGATGGCCGCCGGCCTCGCGCCGCCGCAGCGCGTGTTCGCCCATGGCTGGTGGACCAACGAAGGACAGAAGATTTCCAAGTCCGTGGGCAATGTCATCGATCCCATCGGGCTGGTCGATCGTTACGGTCTCGATCAGGTGCGCTATTTCCTGCTGCGCGAGGTGCCGTTCGGCTCGGACGGCGACTTCTCGCACAAGGCCATGGTCGGCCGCATGAACAGCGAACTGGCCAACGACCTGGGCAACCTGTCGCAGCGCGTGCTGTCCATGGTGGCCAAGAACTGCGACGGCGTGGTGCCGACGCCCGGGCCGCTGACCGAGGACGACATGGCGCTGCTCGGCCCGGCGCGTGGCCTGCTGGATGTCGTGCGCGGGCACATGGACCGCCAGGCCTTCCACGAGGCGCTGGAAAGCATCTGGGTGGTGGTGCGGGCGGCCAACGGCTACGTGGACCACCAGGCACCGTGGGCGCTGCGCAAGACCGACCAGGCGCGCATGGCGACCGTCCTGTGGGTGCTGGCCGAGACCATCCGCCACATCGCCATCCTGATGCAGCCCGTGGTGCCCGAGGCGGCGGCGCGCATGCTCGACCAGCTCGCCGTACCCGAGGATGCGCGAACCTTTGCCGCGCTGGGAGAGGCGGGGGCCTTGAAAGCCGGAACGCCACTGCCCAAACCTGAAGGGGTGTTCCCGCGTTTCGTTGAGGAGGAAGAGGGCGCCTGATGCTGGTCGACAGCCATTGCCACCTGGATTTCCCGGACTTTGCCGAGGAACTGGACGCCGTCGTCGGGCGCGCCCATGAGGCCGGCGTCGGCCTGATGCTGACCATCTGTACGCACCTGTCGCGGTTCGAGCGGGTGCTGGCGGTGGCGGAACGGTTCGACAGCGTCTATTGCACGGTTGGAATCCACCCCCACGAAGCGGGCAGCGAGGAAGAGGCCACGGTCGACCGCCTCGTTGACCTCGCCCGTCATCCCAAGGTGGTCGGCTTCGGGGAAACCGGGCTCGACTATTTCTATGAGCATAGCCCGCGCGAGGCCCAGCAGCGCAGCTTCCGGACCCACATCCGGGCCGCCCGCGCCGCCGGCCTGCCCGTGGTGGTGCACACCCGCGAGGCCGAGGACGACACCCGCCGGATCCTGCGCGAGGAAATGGAGGAGGGGGCCTTCACCGGCCTCATCCACTGCTTTAGCTCCAGCGCGCAACTTGCTGAAGATGCAATGGATATGGGGCTCTATATCTCCCTGTCGGGCATCGTCACGTTCAAGAAGGCCGAGGAGCTTCGGGCGACCGTGGCGACACTGCCGCTCGACCGTCTCCTAGTAGAGACCGACGCACCCTATCTGGCCCCGGTGCCCAAGCGTGGCAAGCGCAACGAGCCGGCCTTCACGGCCCACACGGCGGCCGTGGTGGCCGACCTCCAGGGGCGCCCGGCCGCCGAGGTCGCCACCGCGACGACCGCCAACTTCCTGCGCCTGTTCGGCAAGGTTCCGGCCCTGGCGGAGGGCTGAGCCATGCGGGTCACCATCCTCGGCAGCGGCGGGGCGGGGGGCGTCCCCATGCTGAGTTCAGGGTGGGGCGCCTGCGACCCGACGGAGCCGCGCAACCGCCGCACCCGGCCGAGCATCCTTGTGGAGGAGGCGGGCACCCGCATCCTGGTCGATACATCGCCGGACCTGCGGGAGCAGCTTTTGCGCTGTGGCGTCAACCGCCTGGATGCCGTTGTCTATACGCACTTCCATGCCGACCACGTCCACGGCATCGACGATCTGCGCGAGATCAACCGCGCCATGCAGCAGCCGATCCAGTGCCACGCCGACGCGCTGACCCTGGAAAGCCTGCACAAGAGTTTCGGCTATGTGTTCCTGGGCGTGCCGGAGGGGCGGCCCATCTTCCGGCCATGGCTGCAGCCGCATCGCGTTGACGGACCATTCGCCGTCGGACCCGTCGAGGTGAAGCCCTTCGAGCAGGATCACGGGTGGGCATCGACCCTCGGCCTGCGGTTCGGCGACTTCGCGTATTCCACGGACGTCGTGCGCCTGGACGATGCCGCCTTCGAGGCTCTGGAGGGCGTCAAGGTCTGGGTCGTGGGATGCCTGATGGCCAAGCCGCACGAAACGCACGCCCATGTGGATCTCGTTCTGGAGTGGGCCGAGCGCGTGCGGCCGGAGCGCACGATCCTTACCCACATGGGTCCCTCGCTGGATTACGCCACGCTGCGCGACAGCCTGCCGCCCGGCGTCGAGCCCGGCTTCGATGGAATGGTTGTAGACTTATAGTCATATACCCCATTTTCCATTGTCGGTTCCGGAAGGGGCAAGCGCATACTTGGTTCAGGGCTTACCTGGATGATGCGCAGGAATGAGGTTTTTCCGCGAACGGCATCTCGTTGCACTCGCCGGTACGGCGATCCTTCTCGTGGTTCTTCTGGTGGGCTGGAACGGGTGGTTGACCTGGCAGTCCACGCAGCGTGTGGTACAGGGACGGGCCCTCGACCTGACAGTCGCGGTCGAGCGTCATGCCCTTCAGGTCGTGGTCGAAGCGCGCGGCCTGATTGCGACAGCCGAAGCCGCCCTCCACAAGCGTAGCATGGCCGCCCTGGCCGGCGACCGCGACCTGTGGGAGGCCCTTCAGACCTTCAAGTCGGAGGCCGACGGCATCGAGACGCTTGCCGTGATCGACATGACCGGACGCATGGTCCTGTCGACCCGGAGGTTTCCTCCGCCGCCGTTCGACGGCAGCCAGGACCCGGACTTCAAGGCGACACTGCAGACCGACGGGCTCTATGTCGGCGGCCTGCGCAGAAGCCCGGTCACGGGGCACCCCCAGTTCGTCGTCGGGCAAAAACTGCGCGACGGGCGAGGGGTCATCATCGTCGGTGTCGATGTGGCCGGCATGGAGGCGGTGTACCGCGACAGAGCGCGCAACAACGCCGTCGTCGGCATGTTTCGCGACGATGGCGCGGTCCTCTACCGCTTTCCCTTCAGTGAAGCGGACATCGGCACCAATGTCCTTCAGCACGGCAGGATGTCCTGGCCGGCCGCATCGGGACATCATCCCGTTTTCGATACGATCACCGACCCGGGCGGTGAGCCGCGCTCAGGGGCGCTGAGCCGGCTGGAGCGTTTTCCGATTGTCGTCATGGCCGCGGTCTCGGCCGACGCCGATATTCGTGAGTGGTTTCGCGGCTTTTTGATCCGACTGCTGCTGGGCGTCGTTGCCTGCGCCATGATCGTTGCCTTCGCGACGCTGGCCGTTCGGCAGATGCGCCGTGAGGCTGCCGCCAATTCAGCCCTAGCGGCCTTGAACCGGGGCCTCGAGGATGCGGTGGCCGACAGGACCCGGCAACTGCGTGCCGCCCTGGCCGACGAGAAACGCGCCGCAGCACTGGCAGACGCGGCAACGCAGGCCAAGTCGCGGTTTCTGACGGCGGTATGCCACGACCTGCGCCAGCCGCTGCAGGCCATCCGGCTGTATCAGCAAAGCCTGGCGATGCGGTTGCGCGAGCAGGACGACGCCGTGCGGCTTCTTGCACAGATGGGGCAGGCGGTCCGCGCCTCGGAAGGGCTCCTCAACGGCATCATGGAAATCGGACGGATCGAATCCGGTCGTGTGGTGAGTGCGCCCGAGGCTCTGCCGTTCAACGAACTGGCCTTGATGGTCCAGGGCATGAGCGGCACCACCGCGGTCCGTTGCGTGCCGAGCCGGGCCGTGCTGTGGGCGGACCGCGTCGTGGTGGGCCGCATCCTGGGCAATCTGGTCGCCAACGCCATCAAGCACGGGAGAGGCAGCCGCGGAGAAGGCCGCATCCTCGTGGGATGCCGGCGGGTGGCCGGCGGCGGGTTGCGCCTCATGGTCGCCGATCAGGGAGGCGGCATTCCTCCCGAAAAACTCGACGCCATTTTCGAGGAATTCTACCAGATCTCCAACACCGAGCGGTCACGGGACAAGGGCCTGGGCCTGGGGCTGGCGATTGCCCGGCGGCTGGCCGTTGCCTGCGGGTATGGACTGACCGTGAGCAGTTCTCCGCGCGGCAGCATCTTTTCGGTCCATCTGCCGGCCGACGCCGTTCAATCCTGGCCGGCGGGCCACGAAGCCGCACAGGCTCAGGCCGGCTGAGGCCGGCCGCACGCGCTCTCGATCGCTTCCCGCAGGCGGGCCAGGTCGACCGGCTTGATGAAGACCGTCAGCCCAAGGTCGTGAATGTCGCGGAACCGGGTTGGCGATGATTCGCCCGTCAGGACGAGCGCCGGAATATCCTGGCCGTGGAGATCCCGTATCCGCGCGATGGCTTGGCCGCCGGTCCGTCCATTCGCCAGCCGCCAGTCGGATATGATGAGCGACGGGACCTGGTCCAACTCGGCGAGACGTGCCACGGCGGCGTCCTCGGATGCCGCGCAGCAGACCCTGTAGCCGAAATCCTGAACGACAAACTCCAGGGCGTTGGCCACCAGAGGATCGTCTTCGACGATGACCACCAGAGGGGCATCGACGGGGTCAACGAAGGGGATGTTCATTTTGTTGGAGTGCCTCCAGCGATCGTGCCCCTAAACGCGCCGGGCATAATACGTGCGGTAGGAGATATTTAACAGACGGTATGCTAACTTACGTTGCACGCTAGCCTTGTGCGCCTGCAGGAAACCTAATTCTCTTCATAATATAAATTATGCGACAATTGGACGGGCCAAAGGCATGGGCCGCCCCATCCGTCCGGGACATCCAGGCGCCGAAATTTCTCGGGATCGGGCAATACGGTTCAGGTATGTTTTACCCATGCGACCCCTGACGCTCCTCCTTTTCGCATCGTTGGTGCTGCCCATCGCAACCGCTGGCGCCGCCGCCTGGCACGCGCGCGTGCGAACGATTGAAGATACGCAACGCCGCGCGGCGGACATGGCGGTCATTCTGCGCGAGCACGCCCTGCGGACATTCGAGGCTCAGAGCCTTGCGATCGCGTGGATTGACAGCCGCCTGGGGTCCCTGACGTGGGAGGAAATTCAGGCGTCGGGCGATGTGCACGAGATGCTTCGGCGGGTCGCGCGCACCTCCCCCCACATCGATGGTCTGTGGCTGGTGCGCCCGGAGGGGTACACGGTCAACAGTGCCGATTATTTCCCCATGACCGGAACCGACGTGCGCAGTCGCGAGTACTTTCAGGTGCTGCGGGAGCATGATGGGCTGCACCTGGGAGAGATGATCCGGGGCTACCTCAAGGGCAACCTGAACTTCAATCTCAGCCGCCGGAGGTCGTCGCCCGACGGCACTTTCAACGGCATCATCCTCGTCACCAGTTCCATGGCCTACTTCGAGGATTTCTGGACACAGGCCCTGTCGCCGGGCCAGCACGCCGTGGGGCTCGTGCGCTCGGACGGGGAATTCCTCGCCCGCTGGCCGGCCATGGAGGAGATTCCCGACCGGGTGCCGGCTTATTCCCCCTTCTACGAGCTGATAAAGGACGCGCCGACCGGGTCCTATTCCACGACCTCGTTGTCCGATGGAGAAGAACGGCTTTATGGGTACGCCAAGCTGGGCGCCCTGCCCGGCTATATGATCGTCGGGGCGGACAAGAAAGCCGCACTCATGCCGTGGCGCCAGCAGGCGGCCGGCTTCCTCGTGATGGCGGCGTTCGTTTCGCTGACGCTGGCCAGCGCCGTCCTCATGGCGCAACGCCGCGAGCGCCTGCTGTCGCAGGAGGTTGATCGCCGCCGCAGGGTCGAGACCACACTGGTCGCCAAGGAAGAGCATCTGTCCGCCATCAGCCGCGCCGAGGCCGCCCTGCGGCACAGCGAACAGCGCTTCCGCACGTTGTTCGACAGCCTGATTCAGGGCGCGGTGTTCGTGGACCGGGATGGCGAGGTGACCTCGGTCAATCCGGCAGCGGAACGCATTTTCGGGCGCGCCGCCGACACCATCATCGGGCACCCCCTGGAGGACCAGGGCTTCCATCCAGTGGACAGCGAGGGCGTGGCCTTGCCGCCCGAACGGCAGCCGGGCAGCGTGGCCCTGCGCACCGGGATGATTCTCAACGGCCTGCTGGTGAAACTCGACCCCGCAAGGCCGGGCGGCGACCAGCGGTGGCTGATGGCCGACGCCATCCCGCTGCGCCGGCCGAGTGAAGAGACCCCCTCCGAAGCCTGTATCCTGCTCAGCGACATCACGGAAAAGCCGCGGGCCGAGGATGCCCAGCGCATCCTCATGCGCGAGGTCGATCATCGTGCCAAGAACGCGCTGGCGGTGGCGCAGGCCCTGGTCCGGCTGACCCGGGCCGAAAGCCACGACGAGTTCATCGAAGCACTTGACGGGCGCATCGCCGCCCTCGCCCGCGCCCACACGCTGCTGGCGCGCAGCCACTGGCGCGGTGCCCTGCTGAGGGGCCTTCTGGAAGAAGAACTCGAGCCCTACCGGGCCCGCCGGTCGGACCATATCGTGCTCGACGGCCCGCCGGTGACGCTCGACCCTTACGCGGCCCAGCCGCTGGGCATGGTGCTGCATGAACTGGCCACCAATGCGGCCAAGCACGGCGCGCTGTCCGGCACCGAGGGCCGGCTGGAGATCCGCTGGTGGCTCGACACCCGCGACCGCCAGGCGCTGTGCCTGACCTGGACGGAGCGCGGCGGCCCCACGGTGGCGCCGCCGACGCGCAAGGGGTTCGGGTCTGACCTGATCATGGCCAGCATCAGCAGCCAGCTTGGCGGCACGGTGGCGTTCGCGTGGCCGCCCGAGGGCCTGCAGGCGACGCTCACCCTGCCCCTGTCCTACGCCCGTGCCGGCGAGCCGCACCCGGCCGACGATCAGGCCACCGCCCAGGCCGAGGCGGCGCGCGAGGGCGTTCCGGCCGGCCTGCGGGTTCTGGTGGTCGAGGACAACGCCCTGGTCGCCATGCAGATGGTCGAAGCCCTGACCCATCTGGGATGCGTCGTGGTCGGTCCGGCCGCGACCATTGACCGCGCCCTCGCCCTGGCCGCCGCCGAGCCGCTGGATGCCGCCGTGCTCGACATCGATCTTCAGGGGCAGCCGGTGTTCCCGGCGGCCGAGGCGCTGGCGGAACGGGGTGTCCCGTTTCTGTTCGCCACTGGTTTCCACGAAATCGATGAACGGTCGGCGCCGTGGTCGACGGCCCCGCACCTGCGCAAGCCGATCAACGAGAAGCAACTCGCGACGGCGCTGGGTTCCCTGGTCGGCAGGAAAACGGCCTCAACGTCGAGCTGATTCTACTAGTAGAATGTGGAGCCCTGGGCAATGAGGGCGCGATCTGCTATCCCAGGGCATGTTTCCACGGGTGATCGCGAGGCCCCATGTCCAGACCTTCTCCGTCGTCTCCCGGCGCACCGACCGACGCCGACCCCTTGGCCCGCCTGCTGGCCATCATGGAACGCCTGCGCGACCCGGTTTCGGGATGCCCGTGGGACATCGAGCAGACCTACGCATCCATCGTCCCCCACACCATCGAAGAGGCCTACGAAGTGGCCGAGGCGGTGGAGCGCGGCGACATGGCGGCGTTCCGCGAGGAACTGGGGGATCTGCTGCTGCAGGTCGTCTACCACACCCAGATGGCGCGCGAGGAAGGCCACTTCAGCTTTGCCGACGTGGCCGCGTCGATCGGCGACAAGCTCGTCCGCCGGCATCCCCACGTGTTCGGCGACCTCCATGTGCCGGATGCCGCCGCCCAGACGGCGCAGTGGGAGGACCAGAAGGCCCGCGAACGCCAGGCGAAGGCGACCAAAGCCGCAGATGGCGGCGCGCACAGCGCCCTGGACGGCCTGACCACCACCCTGCCCGCCATGACACGCGCCCTCAAGCTGCAAAATCGGGCCGCGCGGGTCGGCTTCGACTGGCCCGAGGTGACCCAGGTGGTCGCCAAGATCGACGAGGAACTGGCCGAGGTGCGGGAGGAGTTAGACCATCCCGAACCCGATGCCGGCCGCCTGAAAAGCGAGATCGGTGATTTGATGTTCACCGTGGTAAACTTGTCCCGGGTGATGGGCATCGATCCCGAGGCAGCCCTGCGGCACACCAACCGCAAGTTCGAGCGGCGCTTCCGTTACATGGAACAACGCCTTGCCGGACAAGGAAAAACGACGAGTGACGTCGGCCTCGACGAGATGGAAGCCCTGTGGTGTGAGGCAAAGACGAGCGATGTCGATGAGCCGTAGCGGTATGACTGGCCTGCCGGCGCGCTTCTGGCGCCTGCTGCGTACGTTTGCGATCCTGGTCCTGGCGGTGCCGGCGCTGGGCAGTTGCTATGTGCCTGACGACTTCCTGGCCGAGATCCGCCTGGCCCGCAACGGCGACTACGGCCTGATCTTTAAGGGCGAACTGACCTGGGCGCCGCTGTGGGCGGACATTCGGGACGGCAAGCTGACGGCCGAGGAAGAGGCCCGGAAAATAGCGGAAATCCTTCAGGACCTGCAGCGGGACACCCACTTCAAGTCGGTCAAGTCGCTGGGCCGCGGCCAATTCGATGTCCTCTATGAACGGACCGGCCGCTTCACCGGCACCCGCAAGGTCACCTTCGTGCGGCGCAGCGCCGAGATCCTGTCCATGGAACTGCGCACCAGCGGCGAAGTTCACATCCGCACCCGCAGCGATCCCAAGCTGGACATGACGAACCAACTCGCCGCCAACGGCCTGAACAGCCGCGGCCGCCTCAGGGTCATCACCAACACCGCCGTCGTGCTGCACAACGCCCACGACATGGCCGAGGGCCTGCCGGGCTTCCCCGACTATACCGTCTATGACTGGACCATCTCGTCATCGACCAAGCCCATGCCGATGCTGATCGCGCGGCTTTAAATCGGTTTTCCTTTGATGTGAACCACCGCCTGTGCTCATGCATCTTGGGCTGCCGCCCAAACCCGCTTGGGGGAGGCCCCAAACCCCTTTTTCTTCTTCAAGAAATAAGGGAGGTCTGGAGCGTAGCTCCAGGCCGGCGGCAGCCATCCGCGACAGCGGACCACTGCGTCAAGTTAAACGCAAACCGCTTTAGGAGAGGTCAGGCCTTGGCCGAGACGAGGCTGCGGATTTCGTCGAGGATGGGCTGGTCCGGCGCCAGGATGAGCGCGCCCGACCGCAGCAAGGGCGAATAGTCGGTCCCGTTGCTCAAGCCCGCAACGCCGCCGGCTTCCTGGTGGGCCAGCACGCCGGCGGCGTGATCCCACGGCATCAGGCGGCGGAACACGGCAAAGTGCATCCGCCCCTCGACCAGGGCCATGTAGTCGTGGGCGGCGCTGGCATGGTGGAGGTGCTTGGCATAGCGGCCGCGCAGGGCCTTGACCGGCGAATAGCCCGCCGAGCCGGTCAGGTCGGCCAGCCGCATCCCCTGCCCGGCCACGCGCAGCCGTTCCCCGTTCAGCCAGGTCCCGCTGCCGGCCTCGGTGGTTATGGTGATGCCGCGCAAGGGGTCGTGCAGCCAGCCCTGGACCGTGCGCCCGCCGACGACCAGGGCCACCAACGTCGCGAATAGCGGCTTGCCGTGGGCGAAGTTGCTGGTTCCATCCACCGGATCGACCACCCACACCGGAGCGTCCCCGTTCAGGCGGTCGAGCACGCCGGCATCGGCATGCACGGCTTCCTCGCCGACCACCACCGAGCCCGGCAACGCGGCCATCAGCCGCGCGGTCAGGACCCGCTCCGCCTCGACGTCGGCATCGGTCACGAGGTCCTGCGGGTGCGACTTGGAGCGTATCTGGTCACCGCTCAGGGTGCGGAAGCGCGGCAGGATCTCTTCCTGGGCCACGGCGGCGATGATGGCGCTGATGCGGTCGGGATCGGAATGGGTCATGGGCACCGTTTAGCCGGATTCGGAGCGGGCAGAAAGCCAAAAACGGCTCAGGGGGCGTGCAGGTCGCGGTCGCGGTGATAGACCTCGGACAGCAGGTCGAGCAGGCGGCGGGCTTCCGGGTTGTGGTCGCGCTGCTGCATCAGCCAGCGGGTCACGAAACAGGCCCAGGTCACGGCCTCGGCCTTGCCGCGCAGCTCATAGGCCGCGGCGATCTCATCGAGCGCGGTATGAGTCTCCAGCCGCGCCATGACGTTGAGCTGCTTCTTGGTGAAGCGGTTACGCGACCGCCAGCGGCTCTGGGATTTCGCGGTCGCCATGGCACTCCCCCACTACTAGTAGAGGGAGAGTGTACATGGGCGGACGCAGGGTAGTCCACTATCGTGGACAGAGCTGCCGCCCTGGCCCGCTTGGGGCAGGCCCCAAACCCCCTTATTTCTTCAAGAAAACATGGGAGGTCTGGAGCGTTGCTCCAGGCTGGCGGCAGCCCTCCGCGTCAGCGGACCCAATGATTCAGCGTGTCTCGAAGCGGGCGGCGTCGGCGGCGTCCAGGCGGACCAGCAGTGCGATGGTGTCTTCGCCGTCTTCGCGCGACAGGATCTCGCCCTTGCGATACAGCCACGACAGGGTGGCCCCGTCGCTGACCGGCACGGAGACCTCGACGGTCACGCGGGCCATGCTCAGGCGCTCGTCGATCAGGTCGAGGAGGTCGCCGACCCCCTGCCCCGTGTGCGCCGAGACGGCAATCAGACGATCATCGCGGCGGGCCTGCGCGACCACCTGGACGGCATCCTCCGGCGGCAAAAGATCGATTTTGTTCAAGGCCTCTATGAGACCTTTTTCAACCTCATCCTCAAGGCCGAGTTCCTTGCGCAGGACGCGTTCGACGTCGGCCTTCTGGGCCTCGCTGTCGGGGTGGGCGATGTCGCGCACATGGATGATGACATCGGCCTCCAGGACTTCTTCCAGGGTGGCGTGGAAGGCCGCGACCAGTTCGTGCGGAAGGTCCGAGACGAACCCCACGGTGTCGGACAGGATGATCTTGCGCCCGCTGGGCAGGTCCAGCGACCGCATGGTCGGGTCCAGGGTGGCGAACAACTGGTCCTCGGCGAACACCGTGGCCTTGGTCACCCGGTTGAACAGGGTGGACTTGCCGGCGTTGGTGTAGCCGACCAGGGCGACGATGGGGTACGGCACCCGGCGGCGCGAGGCGCGGTGAAGCTCGCGGGTGCGTTTGACCTCGTCCAGTTCGCGGCGCAGCTTGGCGATGCGCTCACCGATCAGGCGGCGGTCAAGCTCGATCTGGGTTTCACCGGGCCCGCCAACGAAGCCCAGGCCGCCGCGCTGGCGCTCCAGGTGGGTCCAGCTGCGGACCAGGCGGGATTTCTGATAGCTGAGATGGGCCAGTTCGACCTGAAGCTGGCCTTCGCGCGTGCGCGCCCGCTCGCCGAAGATCTCCAGGATCAGGCCGGTGCGGTCGATGACCTTGGCCTCGAAGGCCTTTTCCAGGTTGCGCTGCTGGACGGGCGACAGGTGGCAGTCCATGACCACCAGCTCGGCGCCGTGCTCCTTGATCAGCGGCGCAAGCCTCTCGACCGCACCGGTGCCCAGGTAGGTGGCCGGCTTGTACTTGCTGACGGTGATGACCTCGGCCAGGGCGACGTCGAGGTCGATGGCTTCGGCCAGACCGACGGCTTCATCCAGGCGGGCTTCGGGAAGGCGAGCATCCACTGGCCCTCGGCGGAGGGCGGGATGAATGACAAAAGCGCGCGAACGCGCCAGTCGATCGGTGTCTGTCAAAGTTCCTCCGTACCGCACTGCGATACCGGGGCCCGCGGCCCCGGCATGACAGTGGGGATCAAGCCTCGGCCTCTTCCTTGGTGGCGGGCTCGAACAACTGAATCGGGGTGGACGGCATCACCGTCGAAATTGCGTGCTTGTAAACAAGCTGGGTATGTCCGTCGCGCCGCAGCAAAAGCGAAAAGTTGTCGAACCAGGTGACGATCCCCTGAAGCTTCACACCGTTGACCAGGAACACGGTGACCGGCGTCTTGTTCTTGCGGATGTAGTTGAGAAACACATCCTGCACGTTCTGGCTCTTTTCGTTAGACATCAGCTTTTGCCCTTTCGGTGCTCTTGTTGCCCCCTGGGGGAGACGGATCCCGATGATCGAGACCTTCTCGTTATCATTGTTCGACCCGCTTGGGAACTGGCAGGTTGCGGACGAAATGATGAAAGTCTTCGCAACCGCGGAAAACCAACCGCGGTGCACAACCCGGAAACGCTTCCGCTCCCGGCGGGTTCGGATGAAGGAGGACGGCAGGGCAGCCGGAGTCGGTGCCGCACTGCATGTCGACCAGGGTGTCCCCGACAAACCACACGGGTTCACCGGGGGTTATCCCGGATCCCTGCAAGGCCAGATGAACCGGGTCGGAGGCCGGTTTGTCGCGCGCTGCATCCCCTGCCCCGACCAGCCGGCCGAAGTAGCGGTCCCAGCCAAGCGCGGCCGCCTCGGTGTGCAGAAAGGCGCTGGTCTTGTTGCTGACCACCCCGAGATAGATGCCGCGATCCACAAGATCGGCCAGCATCGCCTCGGCCCCGGCGAGCGGAACCAGCATGTCGAGGTGGATGGCGGCGAAGGTGTCCTGGAACACCTTGCGGGCGTCGTGCCAGCGCTCGCCGAACAGTTCGGGAAACGCCTCGCGCATGGACCGGCCTATGCGGGCGTGGCATTCCTCGACCGTCCACGGCGCGTGGCCCATGGCGTCCAGCGTGGTGTTCATGGCCTGGATGATGCTCGGCCAACTGTCGATCAGGGTGTTGTCCCAGTCGAACAGGATGGCCGCCGGCGCGGAAATCGTCATGAACCAGTCTGCCCTTCCACAACGCTACCAACCACATCCCAACCGGCGGATTTACCGCTCATGTGGTCGATATAGAGCGCCCGCAGGCGCCGCGCCACCTCTCCCGGGTGACCATTGCCGATCACCACGTCGTCGATCTGCACCACCGGCAGGACCAGCGATGTGGTCGAGGTGATGAAGGCCTCGCGCGCGGCCAGCGCCTCGGCCACCGTGAAGGGGCGCTCGGCAACGGATATCCCGGCCTGCCTGGCGATGTCGAGGACCACCGCACGGGTGACGCCTGGCAAAATGTCGTGGCCCAGCGGGTGAGTGACCAGGGTGCCGTCGGCCTCGACAATCCAGGCGTTGGAGGCGCTGGCTTCGTTGACGAAACCGTCGGGACCGGTCAGCCAGGCCTCGTACGCCCCGGCCTCGGCGGCGTGTTGCTTGGCCAGCACGTTGGGCAGCAGGGCGATGGCCTTGATGTCACGGCGGGCCCACCGGGCGTCGGGCATGGTGATGACGCGGATGCCGTCCTCGACCTGATCGGGCCGCGGGCCGACGCGGGGCCGCGCCGTGACCACCAGGGCCGGCCGGACATGGCGCGGGAACAGGTGGTTGCGGGTCGCCACGCCGCGCGTGACCTGCACGTAGACGATGCCGTTACGCACCCGGTTCTTTTGCGTCACCTGGCGCAGGACGTGAACCAGGGCGCGGCGGGTCATCGGCTCGTCAATGAACAGGGCCGCCAGGCTGCGGCTCAGGCGGTCGAGGTGGAGGCCCAGATCGACCGGCAGCCCGTCGCGCAGGGCGATCACCTCGTACACCCCGTCGGCGAACTGGTAACCCCGATCCTCGACATGGACCGAGGCCTGGGCATGCGGCACATAGCGGCCGTTGACGTAGGCGATCCGGCTCATCCTAGAAGTACTCCAGGCGTACCGAGAACATCTTCTCGACCTTCTTGACGGCATCGGCGGCGGCGAACAGCACCACCCGGTCCCCGCCCTGCACCACCGTGCTGCCGCGCGGAATGATGACCTCGCCCTGGCGGACCAAGGCCCCAAGCACGACGCCATTGGGCAGCTTGACCTCGCGGATGGGCTTGCCGACCAGGCTGGACGTCTCCAGGGCGTCGGCCTCGATCAGTTCGCCGAACCCCTCGTGGAGGGAGTGCACCGAGTGGATGCGCCCGCGCCGCACATGCTGAAGGATATGGGACACCGTGATGGCGCGCGGGTTGACCACCACGTCAACGCCCAAGGTCCCCATCAAACTGTTGTAGGTGGTCTTGTTGAGCAGCGAGATGGACCGCCGCGCCCCGTACCGCTTGGCCAGCAGGGCGGCGAGGATGTTGGTCTCGTCGTCGTCGGTCACCGCGACGCAGCTTTCGGCCAGGCCGACGCCGCCCTCCTCCAGGATTTCGGGGTCCAGGGCATCGCCGTTCAGGACCACGGTGCGGTTGAGGGTCTTGGCCACGAACTCGGCCCGTTCACGGTCCATTTCGATGATCTTGGCCGAGATCTCGGGGTGCTCGGCCTCGATCTGCTGGGCCAGGAACAGCCCGATGTTGCCGCCGCCGAGAATGACCACCCGGCGCGTCTCCGCCTCCTCGTGGCCGAATGCCGACATGGCACGCATGACATGGTCGCGCGACACCACGAAATAGACCTCGTCGCCGGGCAGCATCTGGTCGTCGGCCGACGGCACGATGGCGCGGTCGTTGCGCACGATGCCGACGACGACAAGCTGCAGGTCCGGGAACAGCACCGACAACTGGCGCAGCGGCGTGTTGACCACCGGCGTCTCGGCATGGCAGCGCACGCCGACGAGCTGCACCATGTTGTTGGCCAGCGGAATGATGTCGAGCGCGCCCGGCACCTTCAGGCGGCGGACGATGGCGCGCGCCACCTCGATCTCGGGCGAGATGATGACGTCGATGGGCATGTGCTCGCGCGAGAAAAGGTTGCCCCACATCGGATTGAGGTAGGACTGGTTGCGCACGCGGGCGATCTTGGTCGGCACGTTGAACAGCGAGTGGGCCACCTGGCAGGCGACCATGTTGACCTCGTCGGCGTGGGTCACCGCGATCAGCATGTCGCAGTCCCCCACCCCGGCCTGCTCCAGCACGTCGGGGTGCGAGGCATGGCCGACCACGGCCTTGGCGTCCAGGCTGTCGGATATCTTGCGGATCAGTTCGGGCCGCTGGTCGATGACGGTGATGTCGTTGTTTTCGCCCGACAGGTAGCGGGCGATGTTGTACCCCACCTGACCGGCGCCGCAGATGATGACCTTCATGGCTTCACCCCTTGGACCTCTCGTCGCCCGTCACGCCCAGGGACTTGAGCTTGCGGTGCAGGGCCGATCGCTCCATGCCGACGTATTCGGCGGTGCGCGAAATGTTGCCGTTGAACCGGGTGACCTGGGCGATGAGGTATTCTCGTTCGAACATTTCGCGCGCGTCGCGCAGCGGCAGGGACATGATCTCGCCGGACTTTTCCATGCGCAGCACGGCCGGCGCCTGGGCCCCGATTTCCGCCGGCAGCATGTCGGCCCGGATGATCTCGCGGGCGTCACCCGGGGCCATGATGAGCAGCCAGTCCATGACGTTGCGGAGTTGCCGCACGTTGCCCGGCCAGTCGTAGGCCCGCAACGCGGCCACCGCATCATCGCCCAGGCGGCGCGGCACGGTGCCGGCCGAGCGCGCGGCGCGCTCCATGAAGTGTTCGGCCAGCAGGGGGATGTCCTCCCGCCGCTCCTTGAGGGACGGCAGGCGCAACGGCACCACGTTGAGGCGGTAGTACAGGTCCTCGCGGAAGTCGCCGCCGGTCATGGCCTCCTGCAGGTCGCGGGTGGTGGTGGCGATGACGCGTACATCGACCTCCACCCGCGTCGTGCCGCCGACCCGCTCGAAGGTCTGTTCCTGAAGCACGCGCACGATCTTGCCCTGGGTTTCCAGGGGCATGTCCGAAACCTCGTCCAGCAGCAGGGTGCCGCCGTCGGCCTGCTCGAACATGCCGACCTTGCGGGCCGTGCCGGGACCGTCGGCGCCATGCTCGGTGCCGAACAGTTCCATCTCCATGCGGTCGGGATGCATGGCCGCGCAGTTGACCACCACCAGCGGCCCCTTGGCCCGCTTGGATCGCATGTGCAGCATGCGGGCGGCGACCTCCTTGCCTGACCCGGCCGGCCCGGCGATCAGCACGCGCGAGCCCGAGGGCGCCACCCGCTCCACCGCCTGCCGCACCTGAAGGATGGCCGGCGAGGCGCCGAGCAGTTCGACGGTTCCGCCCGCCTGGCTGCGCAGTTCCTCGTTCTCGCGCCGCAGCCGGGCGGTTTCCATGGCCCGTTCGACGATGACCAGCAGGCGGTCGGACTTGAACGGCTTTTCGATGAAGTCGTAGGCGCCCACCTTGATGGCCTGCACCGCCGTCTCGATGTTGCCATGGCCGGAGATCATCACGACCGGCACCGCGGGGTGCTCGGCCTTGATCCACTCCAGCAGTTCCAGGCCGTCCAGCCGCGAGCCTTCCATCCAGATATCGAGGATGACCAGCCCCGGCGCCCGGTCGTTGATCAGGTCCTGGGCGGCGTCCGCATGGGGCGCCTCACGCGTCGCAAAGCCTTCGTCTTCCAGAATGCCTGCGATCAGCATCCGGATGTCGGCCTCGTCGTCGACGATCAGAATGTCACGCGCCATGAACCGCACCGCCTTCCGTCGTCTTGGCGTTGACCCTGGCTACGCCGCCTTGGGCGGGGTTCGCGGCCGGGGGATGAAATGCCATAGAAATGCGCGCACCAAAGTCCGGGGCATCCTCAAGTATCAGATCGGCTCCGTGGTCTTCCAGGATTTTCTTGACGATGGCAAGCCCCAGTCCGGTTCCCTTGGCCCGCGTGGTGACATACGGCTCGGTCAGGCGGCCGCGGTCGGGGGGGAGCCCCTTGCCGTTGTCCTGTATGGTCACCACCACCTTTCGGCGCGCCCCGCCCGCCTCCAGTTCCTCGGCCAGGGTGACCGAGATACGGCCGGGCGGCAAGGATTCGCCGGTCCGGCCGTCGATGGCCTCGACCGCGTTCTTGAGCAGGTTGGTCAGGGCGCGGCCGATCTGACCGGCGTCGCACATCACGACCACCGGCTGGTCGGGCAGCGCCGTCTCGAACGTGATGGCCGGATAGGCCGTGCGCTGCAGGAACACGGCCTGGGTGACCAGCCCGATGAGGTTTTCCGGCTGGAGCACCGGGCTGGGCATGCGGGCGAAGGACGAGAACTCGTCGACCATGCGGCCGATGTCACCGACGTGACGGACGATGGTGTCGGTGCATTGCACGAACACTTCGGGATCCTCTGTGATCTGCTTGAGGTAGCGCCGCTTGAGCCGTTCCGCCGAAAGCTGGATGGGCGTCAGCGGGTTCTTGATTTCATGAGCGATACGGCGCGCCACGTCGGCCCAGGCCGCCTTGCGCTGGGCCGACTGCAACTCGGTGATGTCGTCGAAGGTCAGGATGTGGCCGATGACGTCCTGGCCCTGGCTTTCCACCACCACCCGGACCAGGAACGTCAGGGCGCGGCCGTCGCGGACCAGTTCGACCTCGCGCTGCACGGACTGGTCTGGCCGCTGGTCGGCAATGGTCACCAGCTCCAGGAACTCTGGCACCGCCTCGGACAGCGGCCGGCCGATCCACTCGTCGATGTCGGTGTGCAGCAGGGTCGAGGCCGAACGGTTGGCCAGCGTGATGGTGCCATTGGGGTCGGTGGAGACCACACCGGCCGACACGCCGGCCAGCACGGTTTCGGTGAACCGCCGCCGCTCGTCGAGTTCGAGGTTGGCGTCGAGCAGCTTGTCCTGCTGGCTCGCGATGCGGCTGGTCATGCGGTTGAAGGCCCGGGACAGCACGGCGATTTCGTCGCTGGCCGCCGTCTCGTGCACCCGTACCTGAAGGTCGCCCATCCTGACCCGCTCCGAGGCATCGATCAGTTCGGCGATGGGCGTCGCGAGGCGGTTGGCCAGGGTCAACCCGACCCACACGGCGACCGACAGCAACAACAGCGTCACGATGATGAAAATCAGGGAGAACGTGATCTCCAGGTCCGAGCGGCCTTCCTGCAAGGCCTGGTACTGCTCCACCGCGCGGTCGGTGCGGGCGATGTGCTGCAGCACGCCCTGGTCCACGAACCGGCCGACGTACAGGTAGGCCGACGGGATGACGTCCAGCTTGACCAAGGCCCGTACCCGGTCCTGGGATTCCCCGGTCAGCACGGCCACCTCGCCCTGGTCGGCGCGCTCCAGGGACCAGAACGGCACTTCCTCGAAATGCAGGGCGAAGGTGTAGCCGGCCCGCGCCATGACCTTTCCGCCGGCGTCGAACACCACCGCCTCGGTCAGGCCGCGCAGGTTGAGCTGGGTGTTCAGGTAACGCTCCAGGGCCTGCGGCGTGCTGAGGATCTGCGACCAGTTGCGGTTGAGGTCGTTGGCCACGGACAGCACCTGTCCGGCGATGACCTGCTGGTGCTCCTTGAGGTAGGCCTGGGCGACGGCCCGCGATTCCTCCAGCGCCGTGCTCACCCGCTCGCCAAACCAGGCCTGGACGCCGACGTTGAAGAACAAGGCCGAAAAAACTGCAACCAGAATGGCAGGAGCCACCGCCAACGCACTGAACAGGCCCACAAAGCGCAGATGCAGGCGCGAGCCGGCCCCGCCGCTGCGGCGGGCGATCCACAACTGGACGAGTTGGCGGGCGACCACCGCGCCGAGGATGGTCAGCAGGATGAGGTCGAGGTTGAGCAGGAACAGGATGGCGTTGGACTCGGGCTCGACCGGGGCCAGCCCGGTCATCACCGCGTACGTCGCCACCCCCGACGTCAGCGCCGCCGCCGTCAGGACGACCGCCAGCTTGCGGCCCAGCCGCGCGCGGCGCGCCCACAGGCCGAGTTTCATCAGGGTCCGGCGCAGGCTGACCGCTGTTTGCTGGTTGCTCATGTATTTTCTCTCGGCGAGCCCTTTTTCACGCCGCGCCCTACTTCACGCCACGAACGACCGAGATGTCGAGATCGCGGATTTTCTTGCGCAGCGTATTGCGGTTGAGGCCCAGCACCTGGGCGGCGCGGATCTGGTTGCCGCGTGTGGCGTCCAAGGTCAACGAAATCAGGGGCCGTTCCAGTTCGCGCAAGACCCTGTCGTACAGGCCCGATGGCGGCAGGCCGTCCGTGTGGGCGCTGAAGAACACCCGCAGGTGCCGTTCGATGATGTCGGACAGCCCCTCGCCCTCGACCGCTTCGGCCGGGCGCGGCGGCTCGGCCGAGGCCAGTTCCATCTCGATGGACTCGACGCCGATGACCTCTTCGGCGTGCAGCGCGGCAAGCCGGCGGACGAGGTTTTCCAGCTCGCGCACGTTGCCGGGCCAGCGGTGGCGCTTCATGCGGTCCAGCGCGCCGGGGTCGAGCTGCTTGTGGGGCAGCCCTTCGGCGGCGGCGGCGGCCAGGAAGTGGCCGGCCAGTTCGGGAATGTCGTCAACCCGCTCGCGCAGCGGCGGCAGGCGGATCGGCACCACGTTCAGGCGGTAGTACAGGTCCTCGCGGAACATGCCCTGGCGGATCAACTGGTTGAGGTCCCGGTGGGTGGCCGCCACGATGCGGACGTTGGCCCGGATCGGGGTGCGCCCGCCGACCGTGGTGTACTCGCCTTCCTGAAGGACGCGCAGCAGTCGGGTCTGGGCCTCGGGCGGCATGTCGCCGATCTCGTCGAGGAACAGCGTCCCCCCCTCGGCCTGCTCGAACCGCCCCAAAGCGCGGGCATGGGCCCCGGTGAAGGCGCCCTTCTCGTGGCCGAACAACTCGCTTTCGATCAGCTCGCGCGGAATGGCCGCCATGTTCACGGCCACGAAGGCGCCGTTGCGGCGCTTGCCGTATTCGTGCAGGGCGCGGGCCACCAGTTCCTTGCCGGTCCCGGACTCGCCGGTGATCATCACCGTCAGGTCGGTGTTCATCAGGCGGGCCAGGGTCCGGTAGATCTCCTGCATGGCACCGGACCGTCCGATCAGCGGCAGGCGCTCTTCCTCGTCGGGCACGCCGGCCTGGGCGCTGGGCGTGCGCGGCAGCGACAATGCGCGCCGCACCACGCCGACAAGTTCCTGCAAATCGAACGGCTTGGGCAGGTATTCAAAGGCTCCGCGTTCAGTCGCCTTGACCGCCGTCAGAAGGGTGTTCTGGGCACTCATCACGATGATGCGCATGTCCGGACGCAGCTTCTTGATGCGCGGGATGAGGTCGAGTCCGTTCTCGTCGGGCATCACGACGTCCGTAATGACCAAATCGCCCTCGCCGTCCGACACCCACCGCCACAGGGTCGAGGCGGTGCCGGTGGTGCGCACCTCGTAACCCGCCCGCCCCAGGGCCTGGGTCAGCACGGTGCGGATGCCGTGGTCGTCGTCGGCGATCAGGATGGTCTCGGTCATTGCTCTGTACTCTTCCCAGGAGTGTCGGCCCACGCCAGGGCCGGGGCTCTGGTATGGACGATGGGCAGCATCACTTTGAACACGGTGCGGCGCGGCTGGCTGTCGAACTCGATGACGCCGCCGTGATCGCTGATGATCTTGGCGACCAGGGCAAGGCCCAGGCCGCTGCCGGTCCGCTTGGTGGTCACGAACGGGTCGAACAGGTGCGGGCGCAGGTCCTCGGGGATGCCCTCGCCGTTATCCTGGACAGTCACCACCAGCGGCAGGTTCATCATGGTCCCGGACCCCGGAACCTGAACCCGGATGCCATGCTGGTAGGACGTCGTGAGGGTGATTTCGGCGTTGTCCTGCGGGCAGGCCTCGGCGGCGTTCTTGACCAGGTTGAGGAACACCTGAATGAGCTGGTCGCGGTGCCCCCACACCGGCGGCAGCGACGGATCGTAGCGCTCGGTGAAGCGGACGTGGCGGGCGAAGCCGTTCTCGGCCACCCGGCGGACGTGCTCCATGACCTGGTGGATGTTGACCGGATCGCGCTCCAGGGGCCGCTGGTCGGTGAACACCTCCATGCGGTCGACCAGCTTCACGATGCGGTCGGCCTCGTCGCAGATGAGCTGCGTCAGGGTGCGGTCCTCGGGCGCGGCGCTGGTCTCCAGGAGCTGTGCGGCGCCCCGGATGCCCGACAGCGGGTTCTTGATCTCGTGGGCCAGCAGCGCCGCCATGGCGGTCACCGACCGGGCGGCGTTGCGATGGGCCAGTTGCTGGCCGATCTTCATGGCCAGGGTGTGCTCCATCAGGGACAGCACCACGCCGCCGGACCGGTCCACCAGGGGCGAGACCTGGGCGGTCACGGTGCGCGTGCCGGTGCGCAGGGATTCCAGAACCGTGCCGTACTCCGACACCGGACTGCCGTGCTCCAGGGCCTGGAAGACCAGGGTGCAGACGGTGGAGTCGGGCGGGATCAGGGCGTCCAGGCGCTGCCCGCACAGGTGCGGCGCCGAGCTGTCGAACAGTTGCTCACCGGCGCTGTTGACGAAGCGGATCACGCCCGCGCCGTCGATCACCAGCACCGCCTGAGGCAGGCTGGCCAGCGCCGTCCCGAGCGCGCCCTCGACGCTGTAGTCGCCGTCCACCGGCGGCGGGGCTGTGGCCACGGAACGCGGTATCCTGGCGGGCATCAGGCGGCCTCTCGATCGACGATGGGGGCGAAGAAGGCGGTGATGGCGGCCTGGGCCTGCATGGCGTCGTCCTCGCGGTTGAACTCTTCGCGGAAGGCCGCCGCGCCCGGCAGTCCGTGGACGGCCCAGGCGACGTGCTTGCGGGCCACCCGCAGGCCCTTGTAGGTGCCATAGTGCTCCAGCAGCATCTCGACGTGTTCGCGGAGAATGGCGTGGCGCTCGGCCGGGGCCGGGTCGGCTTCCGCCGCGCCGCCGGCCAGCGCCCGCGCCACCTGCCCGAGCAGCCACGGCCGCCCCTGGCAGGCCCGCCCGATCATCACGCCGTCGGCGCCCGAGGCCGCAAGCGCGGCGCGCGCATCGGCAATGCCCGCGATGTCGCCGTTGACGACCAGCGGCAGGGCAATCGCCTCGCGCACCGCCCGCACGGCGGCCCAGTCGGCATGGCCGGTGTACATCTGGCAGCGCGTCCGGCCGTGGACGGTGATCAGCGCGATGCCGCTGCGCTCGGCGATGCGCGCCAGGGCCGGCGCGTTGCGGTTGGCATCGTCCCAGCCCAGGCGCATTTTCAGTGTCACCGGCACGTCGACGGCGCGCACCACCGCTTCCAGGATGCGCCCGGCCAGAACCTCGTCGCGCATCAGGGCGGACCCGGCGTAGCCCTTGACCACCTTCTTGACCGGACAGCCCATGTTGATGTCGATCAGCGCGGCGCCTCGGTCGGCGTTCATGCGGGCCGCCTCGGCCATCATGCCCGGCTCGTTGCCGGCCAGCTGGACGGCCATGGGGAATTCGTCGGCGCACGGCGTGCTCATGCGCAGGGTGTCGCGGTGGGCGCGCACCATCTGGCTGCTGGCGATCATCTCCGAATACACCAGTCCGGCGCCGAAACGCCGCACCAGGCGGCGGAACGGCATGTCGGTGACCCCGGACATGGGGGCCAGCAACACCGGAGCATCAATGGTGAGAGGGCCGATACGCAACGGCGCAAGCGCAGGGGTCATCATGGACTCGGCATCATGGGAGGCGCAGGGATGCGCATGGCTGCATAATAATTAGGCATGGCCGGGAAAGGCAAACCCTAAACGTGCAGCCCGAAAAATAGGCAGGTTAACCGACCAGCACGCCGGAGACGAATTTCACCCCCGGATAGGCCAGGGTCAGCACCAGATAGGCCAGCAGCACGAACCGGGCGGCGGAGCGTCCCCGCACCCCGGTGAAGTGCTTGGCGGCGAGCAGCGTGCCGATGATCACGAAGGCCAGGATGCTGAGCAGGGTCTTGTGGTCGAGGGACAGCAACTGGCCGTTTTCCAGCCATTCGACGGCCATGCCGGAAATCAGGCCCAGGCCAAGCACGACCTCGGACAGGCCGAGGAGCAGCGTGGACGCCCGCTCGGCATCGGCCACCGACGGCAACTGGCGGGTCAGGCGTGTCGGCTGCTTGCGCTTGAGCGCCCGCTCCTGCAGGAACGCCGCCAGCGCCGCCACCGCCGACAGGGTCAGCAGCGCGTAGGTGAGAACGCCCACGGTGATGTGAATGCGCACCCAGCCGGTCGGCGCAGCCTCGGCCAGCGGCGTGCCCAGGGCGTGCTGCCACACCGTGGCGATCAGCCCCAGCAACAGCAGGTACGGCGCCAGCAACGGCAGCAGCCGCCACAGGGTCGGCACGACCGCCGCACCGATGGCGAACAGCAGGATGGTCGCGGCGATGCTCACCCACAAGGCGGGCGCGAGGCCACTCACCCAGGCACCGCCGAGGATGGTCATGCCGATGACCGCTGGCCCGACGAACGCCAGCCCGACCGAGGCCCAGAACGCGGCATCGCGCCGCAGATCAGGCCGCAGGCCGAGAATGGTCGCCGGTACCATGGTCAGAAGCGCCGTGACGCTATGAAGGAGTCCAGGAAGCATGGTGCCGATCATAGCCGTTTCATCGCGAAACACAATCACCCTGCCGCAGCCCGAAAGAGCGCCCTGAACGGAGCTATATCGTTGTTTTCCCGTGCGTTGGCGCCGGCCGTTGATGTCAGGCGTCAAGACGCCTGCGGGACTCCCGGTCCGGCGCCGGCTCTGCTAGGGTATCCGCCCTGTCCCTGGTTCATTCGAGGCCCCCATGAAGGTCGCTGCCCTGATCGTCGCCGCCGGCCGCGGCACCCGCTTTGGCGGAGGCCTCGCCAAACAGTACCGCCCACTCGACGGGCGCCCGGTGCTGCGCCACAGCCTGGCCATTCTCGCCGCGCATCCGGCCGTGAGCGCGGTGCGGGCCGTCATCCATCAGGATGATCGCGCGCTGTACGATGCCGCGGCGGCCGGCCTGAACGTGCTGGACCCCGTGCCCGGCGGTGCGGAACGCCAGGAGTCGGTGCGCCTGGGCCTGGAAAGCCTGGAGGGCATGGGCTTCGACGCGGTGCTGGTGCACGATGCGGCGCGCCCGTTCCTGAGCCGCGCCCTCATCAGCCGGGTGCTCGACGGACTGGCCGAGGCCGACGGCGCGGTTCCGGGCCTGCCGGTGGCGGACACGCTCAAGCGCGCCTCGGCCGACGCCACCATCACGGCGACCGTCCCGCGCGATGGCTTGTGGCGGGCGCAAACCCCTCAGGGCTTTCGGTTCGAGGCCCTGCTGGCCGCCCACCGCGCCGCCATTGGGCAGGCGCTGACCGACGATGCCGCCGTCATCGAGGCGGCAGGCGGCCGGGTGCGGCTGGTTCAAGGCGACGAGGCCAACCGCAAGATCACCCTGCCCGACGACATGGCCGCAGCCGACGGGACGGCCCCTGCCCTGCTGTTGCCCCGGGTCGGCTTCGGATTCGACGTGCACGGCTTCGCTGAGGGTGACTCGGTCACCCTGTGCGGCGTGGCCGTGCCCCATACGGCGCGATTGTCGGGCCATTCCGACGCCGATGTCGCTCTTCACGCCCTGGCGGACGCGCTTTATGGCGCCGTCGGGGCCGGCGACATCGGCCGCCACTTCCCGCCATCGGACATGCGCTGGAAGGGCGCTCCGTCCGCGCTGTTCCTGACCCACGCCCGCGACATGGTGCGCGCCCTGGGTAGCCGCATCGCCCATGTCGACGTGACGATCATCTGCGAGGCCCCCAAGGTCGGACCTCATCGGTCGGGGATGGTGGCGCGGCTGGCCGAACTGCTGGAGTTGCCGGAGGAACGGGTGAGCGTGAAAGCGACCACGACCGAGGGTCTGGGCTTCACCGGCCGGCGCGAGGGCATCGCGGCGCAAGCCGTGGCCACGGTCCTGATGCCTGAACGATAAACTTCAGCGGGGGTTGTAGAACCGTTCGCCGTACACCGGCGCCCTGCCGGTCGGGCCGGTGCCGCTCAGGCTGACCAGGCGCGCACGATTGAACGCCGCGTCGATGCGCCCCTGGCGGCGCTCATGCCGTCGCCGCCACATCCGGTACGGGAAGGCCAGGGCCAGGGCGATGATCAGAAGTTCCAGCACGCTGCCCCCTTTGTCGCGGTTCCAACGCTCTATCCGGACCTATCCGGCCGGCGAAAGAGTATAGGAACGCGCGCAAGGACTACGCAACATGAATTAATACGTCTGCCATTAAAGTAATACTTACAAATTAATACGAATCCGGTTGGGGATCCGCTATCTCGGCCTGCAGCCACGATAGAAACGCCGGAGCACCGGCCGTGATGGGCACCGCAACGACGCACGGACAGTCGTAGGAGTGCAACTCGTTTACCCGCTCGGTCAGTGCCGCGACCTTGCCTTCAGCCGTTTTGGCAATGAAGGCAACTTCGCCGTCCTGCTGCAGGCCGTCCTCCCACCGGTAGATCGACGTGATCTCGCCCAGCACGTTGACACATGCGGCAAGCCGCTCGTCAACCAGCGCACGGCCGATGCGCAACGCCTCGTCGCGGTCGCTGGCGGTCATGTAGACGATGCACGGGCTCATGAATTCTCTCTCCGGGCACCCGCCGCAGAGACTCGACGGGCCGAAACAGGACATTGGCTCAGAGCACTGGCGCGGTCAAATGATCCCACGGGACGAAGCACTTCAAGAATCCAGCACTTCAAGAATAATGTCCGCCGCCTGATGGTTCCCGTCCGGGCGGGCGCGAGGCCCCCGCCGGCCCTGCATCAACATACGTAGATGATTTTCCAGGCGGCCGGTCAAGAACGTTTCGGCATCGACACCAAGGCACGGCACGTGCCCGGACAGCCAGCGTGCCATGCCGGCCGTTTCCGGCCAATCCGGACGGTCGCGGTAAAGCAGCGGCGTTCCCGCGCAGGCCGCCTCGACGAAGGTCCCGTAACCCGGCTTGGTGATGACGGCGTCGCACGATGCTATGGCGTCCGGCACGCTGATCGCGATTTCATCCGGGACCATCCAACGCCATCCCTCGACCTGCGGCCACTGCGCAACCGGCAGATCCTCGACGATTCCGCCCAGGGCCACGAGGGCGACGCGCTCGTGGCCGGCCAGCCGAAGGTCGCCACGCCGCGCCCTGCCCGGCCGGCCAACGGGCCCGACCGTGCGGAGGTTGGGCAGGTCCATGGCGACGGCCGGAGTCGTTGCGATCATGGCATCGGCCGCGCCATAGACCTCGCCCATGGTGGCCAGCACGGCAGAGACGGCAGCCGACTGGTCGCTGTAGGCCGCGACAATCTCGCGCCACGTGAACGGGCCCAGGCCGACGTTCGGAAGCCCCAGCATCTGTGCCGCCGCCAGGGCCGCATAGGAAATGCAGCTCACCACCACGTCCGGTGCGATCGGGGCCATGATGGCGGCCTCCTCGGCCACCATGGCATCCCATCGGGCGTGTGCGTCCGTGTAGGCCGCAAGGCTGTCGGCCACCCGAATACCGGTTGATGATGCCATCAGCATCCCGAAATCCGTCGCGGCAGCGTGCTCCACCACGCGGCACGGGCGCCCCCACCGGGCGCGCAGCACTGTTTCGGGAAGTGTGGTGAGGAAGGTCACGTCAAGCCCCGCCGGCGCCTGCTGCTCGAGCGCCTCAAGAACCGCGAGGGTCACGGCGGCGTGCCCGAATCCATGCGGCGTGATGGCCGCCGCGACACGCAGCGGACGGGACAGTGCGCTCATGGAAAGGAACTCACGCAACCAGGTTCAGTGTCTCGGCCGGGCGGGCAAAGGGAAACGCCGGACTGGCGCTCAGTCCCTGGGTGTAGGCGAAGGTCGCGCGGCGCAGCAGGCCCGGATAGGAGCCGTCCCGCGCCTGGTCGTCGTTGCCGACCGCGAAGGAGCCGAACGTGAAGCTGCGGGCGCGGCCGCCAGGGGCGCTCCCGGCCCCGGCCCCGGCCTCGGCATCAGGCGCCGGCGCGGCATCGCTCCGGAACGGCGCCGTGTCCTCGATGCGATAGGACATCCCGCGGATGAACATCTGCCGCAGCATGTCCTGCGTGCCGTCGGACAGCAGCGAAAAGTACATCGACCGTGCGGGGGGTGCCAGCGACGACGGCGGGCCGTGCGGCGTGGCGTCGTCGGGAGTCCTGTCCTCGGCCAGACGGCTGCCGAAGCTCTCCCCCGCCGGGGTAACGGCGCGCGGAGCCCGGACGGCGGCCTGGCCGAACGGCGCGGGCCGGATGGAAGCAACGGCATTTTGCTGAAGCAGATCCATGGCGGATACGCCTTCTTCCTCTGGAGGCTTGAGTGTAACCTAAGCGGGTCTGAATTGCATACCCGCCGTAAGGCCCATCCCGTGCCGTGGGAAGAAATTGGTCGGAGCGACAGGATTTGAACCTGCGACCCCTTGACCCCCAGTCAAGTGCGCTACCAAGCTGCGCTACGCTCCGACCGTGCGTGAGGTCCGTGTGACCGGACCTTAAGACACCGCCCCGTTGGGGCGGGCTTGGGGGACCCCAGCACCGCCGGGGAGGCGCACTATAGCCATACCGTGTATGGGATGCAACGCCCTAAGAAGGTCTTTTTCGTTTCTTTTTCCAGGGCCTGAAAGACCTGCTCAGCGGGCCGCGAGCATGTCCCGCACCGCCGTCAGTTCGGCGATGACGTCCCGGATTTCCGCCCGCGCATGGTCGCTCAGGCCACCCTGTGCCGCCCGATGTTCGATGGCCGCGATGGGGTCCGTGCCGGCGGTCCCCGCTTCGGGTTCCGCCGGCGCCAGTTCGGCGGCGATCGGAGGCGGTGGCGGTGCCTCGTCACCGGCGGCCTGCGGCTTGATGGCCCCGTCGCGCAGCAGCTTCTGGACGCCCTTGATGGTGAAGCCGTCGTCATACAGCAGGCCGCGGATACGGCGCAGCAGGCCGACGTCTTCCGGGCGGTAATAGCGCCGCCCGCCGCCCCGCTTCATGGGCCGGATCTGGCTGAACTTGGTTTCCCAGAACCGCAGGACATGCTGCGGCACATCCAGGTCGTCGGCCACCTCGCTGATGGTGCGGAAGGCCGCCTCAGACTTGGTGGCGCCGCGACGGTGGTCGTCGTCCTTGGGAGTTTCGAGGCCCGGAATCGTCGGGGCCTGCGCAGAGGTCGCCATCAGGCTTCAATCCTGTTGCTGGAGCCGGAATTGATCTGGGCCTTGAGGAGTTGGGACGGCCGGAAGACAAGAACCCGCCGCGGCAGGATCGGCACTTCCTCGCCGGTCTTGGGATTGCGGCCGATCCGCTGGCCCTTCTCGCGCACGGAGAAGCTGCCAAACGAAGAAATCTTGACCGATTCACCCTCCGCCAGCGCATTGGAAATCTCGTCGAGGACCATTTCCAGAAGCTCGGCCGATTCGTTCCGCGAAAGCCCTACTTCCTGGTACACCGATTCGCTGAGCTGAGCGCGGGTGATCGTTTGTCCAGACATGGCGCTACATCCCACAAGGCCTGTTGAACCTTGACGGTAACGCCGGGACGGTAAATCCGTCAATATCAGAGAGTTGCGCCGCGGCCTTGACGCCGCGAAGAAGTTAGGAACGGCACCGCAACGGCCCATGAAAACAGCCGTTGTCGGACGTCAGACCCTACATTCGGACGAGAGCGGAGCCCCAGGTAAAACCGCCGCCCATGGCCTCGAGAAGGACCAATTGGCCCGGCTGGATTCGCCCGTCGGCCACCGCCTCGGCCAGAGCCAGGGGAATCGACGCCGCCGAGGTGTTGGCATGGCGGTCCACCGTCACCACCACCTTGTCCGGCGAAACGCCGAGTTTCTTGGCGGTGCCGTCGAGAATGCGCTTGTTGGCCTGGTGCGGCACCAGCCAGTCGATGTCGTCGCTGGTCAGGCCGGTCGCCTCCAGGGCCTCCTGGACGACGGCCGCCAGGTTGACCACCGCGTGACGGAACACTTCCCGGCCGTGCATGCGCAGATGGCCGGTCGTGCCAGTCGAGGACGGGCCGCCGTCAACGTACAGAAGGTCGTTCTGCCGGCCGTCGGCGTGAAGATGGGTGGTCAGGATGCCGCGGTCGGCGGTGGTCCCCTCGCCCTGCTCGGCCTTCAGCACGACCGCGCCGGCGCCGTCGCCGAACAGCACGCAGGTGCCGCGGTCGGTCCAGTCGAGGATGCGGGAGAACGTCTCCGCCCCGATGACCAGCGCGGTGCGGGCCTGCCCGGCCTTGATGAAGTTGTCGGCCACGGTCAGGGCGTAGACGAAGCCCGAGCACACCGCCTGCAAGTCGAAGGCCGGCACGCCGAAGCAGCCAAGCTCCCGCTGCACGGCGGCGGCGGTGGCCGGAAAGGTCTGGTCCGGCGTCGCGGTTGCCAGGACGATCAAGTCCACGTCACGGCCATCGACCCCGGCCGCCGCCAAAGCCTTGCGGGCAGCGGCCAGAGCAAGATCGGAGGTTTTCTCCCCCTCGCCCGCCACGTGGCGCTGACGAATGCCGGTGCGCTCGACAATCCACTCGTCGGTGGTGTCGACCAGTCGGGACATTTCGGCGTTGGTGACGATACGTTCGGGGAGGAAGGCGCCGGTGCCGACGATGACGGAGCGGATAACCATCAGCCTTGTGCTGCCTTGGCTTCATCAAGGTCGTCCCGGCCCTGGCGCGCTTCGCCCAGATGACGGCACTCTTCCTTGATCGTTTCGTTGAGGTCGTGGGCGATCAGGTTGACCGCGACGCCGATGGCGTTGGCAAAACCGATCGCGTCGGTCCCGCCATGGCTCTTCACGCAGATGCCGTTCAGGCCCAGGAACATGGCGCCGTTGTAGCGGCGCGGGTCGGTGCGTTGCCGCACGCTGTCCAACGCCCCCTTGGCCAACAGGTAGCCGAGCCGGGCCAGCAGGCTCGACCGGAAGGCGCTCTTCAGGAACGAGCTGTACAGCTTGGCCGTCCCTTCCGCCGTCTTCAGCGCCACATTGCCGGTGAAGCCGTCCGTGACCACCACGTCCACCGTGCCGGCGCCGATGTCGTCGCCTTCGATGAAACCGTGGAAATCCATGGTCGGCGGCGCCGATTCCCGCAGGGTGATCGAGGCCTGACGCAGGGACTCGGTGCCCTTGAGTTCTTCGGAGCCGATGTTGAGCAAGCCGACGCGCGGACGCTCCAGCCCCAAAAGGCAGCGCGCGAACACCTCGCCCATCACCGCGAACTCGACCAGATTGTTGGCCGCGCATTCGGTGTTGGCGCCGAGGTCGAGCATCACGCTCTCCCCGCGCCGGGTGGGCAGCAGCGTCGCGATTGCCGGCCGGTCGATGCCCGGCAGCGTGCGCAGGTTCAGCTTGGCCATGGCCATCAGGGCGCCGGTGTTGCCGGCCGAGACGACTCCCGCCGCCTCGCCTTCCTTCACCGACTTGATGGCCAGCCACATGCTGGACTTCCGGCCGGTGCGGACCGCCTGGGATGGCTTGTCGTCGTTGGTGACGACATCCGCCGTATGACGGACAGTGCAATACGCCCGCTGCTTGTCGGTGAGCAGCGGCTCGATCTTCGCCTCGTCCCCGAACAGCAGGAAGTGCACGTTCGGGTACCGTTTGCGCGCGATCTTGACGCCTTCACAAACCATATCGGGGGCGAAATCGCCCCCCATGGCATCAAGAGCGAGTATGAGCGGAGCGTTCAACTCACGACCCCCTCGACCGCATTAGCTCTGTTGGCAGCATGACCACTGTATCCACGGGCAGGCCGCCGCCTAAAAGGCCGGCGACCTTGCTCACGGAGACGGAAGACGTCCTCAGACCGCTTCCGCGGCAACAACCTCGCGGCCGTCATAGTGACCGCAGGATCCACAGACGTGATGCGGGCGCTTGAGTTCGCCGCAGTTCTTGCACTCGGCATGGGCACCGGCGCTGACGGCGTGATGCGAACGACGCATGTCACGACGCGACTTGGACACTTTCTTCTTCGGAACAGCCATTTTTCCGCATCTCTCGGTTTGGGCGTGATCGGGAGCCAGCCTTATTATACAAAAACGTAACGCACCGCAAGGCATCCCTGGCGGAACGCGTATGCCTACCTTTAATGCCGCTTGCGCCCGGCTGCAAGCGGGGCCTTTACTTTCGCTTGCGAAGTGCTGCAAGCGCGGCGAAAGGACTTGCCGACGCAGGATCTTCATCGGGCGGCGCCTGGAACTCGGCTCCGGGGGCGCGCGGGAACGGGTCGATGGCCAGGGCGAACTGCTCGGCCACCACTTCGCCGACATCGATCACCCCGTCCACGATCGGCTCGGGGGGATCCTCGGCTTCGGCATCCAGTTCGACTTCTACGGCATCGGGGGCCGGCGGCGCAAAGGTAAAGACCATCTCGAAGTCGCTGGTCACGTCCGAATGCACCGGCACCAGGGTCACGCCGCAGGTCTGGGTGACGCGGGCGGTCAGCCGGCCGGTCAGGCGCACCAGCTCGCCACGGGCGTACGGCTTGGCGTGCACCTTGGCTTCCAGGGCCTCGACCGCATCCAGGCCGAACCGCTTGGCGAGCGCGGCGCGCTCCGTGGCATCGGCCTCGATCATGAGGTGACGACCCTCGTTGGGCAGGCGCTCCACCGGAAGCGGACGCGGGAACTCGGGAGTGATATCGGTCATGACGGTATCTCGTTGTGGTCAGGCACCGGGTGGTCGGGCACCGGGGGCGGCTCCTCGAAACCCAGGCGCCCCTCGATCAGGTCCGCGAAGGGCTGCACGGTCAGCCGCTCATTCTGGGCGATCGTGTAGTCGGCCACGGCGCGCACCTGCTCCCCGGTCGGCTCGGACAGACGGAAGAGGTTGCGGCGCAGGGCGGACTCCAGTGCCTCGCGGCCGGTCGCAACCCCATGCTCGTAGGCCGCGGCGCGGCCATAGTAGGCCTTGGCCATGCGCTTGACGTGCTTGCCGACACTCAGGTCGCCGACGCCCATCTCGCGCAGATTGCGATCCATGTCCTTGAACATGGTGTCGAACAGTTTCTGGGCAAGGACCGGGGCCTCCCCTCCTTCGGCCTGCAGGCGCCGGATGACCAGGAACGCATGCAGGCAGATGAGATCGAAGCGGCCGTCGACGGTGTCGGGCACGCCCAGACGGGTGTAGAACGCGGGCTTGCGCGCCTGGTCGACCAGCGCGCCATAGATGGCATAGGCGCTGTCGGCCCACTTGCGGCCCCTGAACAGGCGAAGAAACACCGGGTCGTCCTCACGGTTGGCAGCGACGGAATTGCGGTTCGCCACGGGATTGGCTGGTTCATTTAGGGCACAACGGGCCGCGGGGCAACGACGCATTCCATCAGCAGGCCGCTTCCGGCCGGCGCGGGGCGCTTCCCACCGGGCCATGGGGTGCGTTATAAACAGGACCAGAAACTGAAACGTCCCGCTTCGGGACTCTTGATAATGTCCCGCTTCGGGACCGGACGACCTGAGGACAGTCATGACCCCCAAGCACTCCCTGCGTAGCCTGTTTCCGGTGCTCGCGGTTCTGGCCCCGCTGGCGGTGGTCTTGCCGGCGTGCTCGCCCGACGTGACCCCGCGCGGCAACCTGCCCACCCAGTCCGTCCTGGACCAGGTGGTGGCCGGCGAGACGAGCCGCCCGCAAGTGGCGTCGCTGCTGGGGTCGCCGTCGTCCACGTCACTGTTCGACGGTGGCGAGGTCTGGTATTACATCGGCGGGCGTACCACCCAGTACGGAGTCTACCCGACCCAGGAACTGGAACGGTCGGTGATCGCCATTCGCTTCGACCCGGCCGGCAGGGTCGACCAGATGACGCGCCTCGACAAGGAGGACGGCACCGAGGTGGTCCTGGTCGAACGCACCACCCCCACGGCCGGCAACGAGCTCAACGTCATTCAGCAGATGCTCGGCAACGTCGGGCGCTTCAACAAGGACGGCGCCGCGCAGTAGTTTCCAGCCCCCAAAAAAACAAAGAGCCCCGGCACGACCGCCGGGGCTCTCTTCTTTTGCGGCTTCTCCTCAGGTCTAGGCGGCGACCAGGGCGAGCAGCAGGATGGCCACGATGTTGGTGATCTTGATCATCGGGTTGATGGCGGGACCGGCGGTGTCCTTGTAGGGGTCGCCGACGGTGTCACCGGTCACCGCGGCCTTGTGGGCGTCCGAGCCCTTGCCGCCGTGGTGGCCGTCTTCGATGTACTTCTTGGCATTGTCCCACGCCCCGCCGCCCGAGGTCATGGAGATGGCCAGGAACAGGCCGGTGACGATGGTGCCCATGAGCATGGCGCCCACCGAAACGAACGCCGACTGCTGGTCGGCGACCAGCCAGATCACCCCGAACAGAACCGGCGGAGCAAGGACCGGCAGCAGCGACGGCACGACCATTTCGCGGATCGCCGCCTTGGTCAGCATGTCGACGCAGCGGCCGTATTCCGGCTTGCCGGTCCCCTCCATGATGCCGGGGATTTCCTTGAACTGGCGGCGCACCTCGACCACCACGGCGCCGGCGGCCCGCCCAACGGCCTGCATGCCCATGGCGCCGAACAGGTAGGGCAACAGCCCGCCGATGAACAGGCCGATGACCACGTAGGGGTCCTGGAGTCGGAACGTGATGTCGTATTCGGGGAAGTAGTGGCGGAGGTCCTCGGTATAGGCAGCGAACAGCACCAGCGCGGCAAGGCCAGCCGACCCGATGGCGTAGCCCTTGGTCACCGCCTTGGTGGTATTGCCCACGGCGTCCAGGGCGTCGGTGATCTTGCGGACGTCCTCGGGCAGGTTGGCCATTTCGGCGATGCCGCCGGCGTTGTCGGTCACCGGACCATAGGCGTCGAGCGCCACCACCATCCCCGCCAGGGCCAGCATGGTCGTCGCCGCGACCGCGATGCCGAACAGGCCGGCCGCGGCATGGGCGATGATGATGCCGGCGGCGATGACCAGGACCGGCAAGGCCGTCGCCTCCATGGACACCGCCAGGCCCTGGATGACATTCGTGCCGTGGCCGGTGGTCGACGCACTGGCCACCGAGCGCACCGGGCGGTAATCGGTGCTGGTGTAGTACTCGGTGATCCAGATGAGCAGGCCCGTCACCACCAGCCCGACAAGGGCGCAGGCGATCAGGTTCCACGGACCCACGAGGTCGCCGCTGCCGACCTGGGCATAGCCCTCGCCGAAGCCGAACATCAGGAACGTCACGAACACGATCAGCACGGCGGATATGCCTGCCGTTGCGATGAACCCGCGATACAGCGCGTTCATGATGTTCTTCTTCGGACCAAGGCGGACGAAGAACGTCCCGATGACGGACCCGATGATGCACACCGCCCCGATCATCAGGGGATAGAGCATCATCAGTTCCTGCGCCGTCCCGGCAAAGAAGATGGAGGCCAGCAACATGGTTGCGACCACCGTCACCGCATAGGTCTCGAACAGGTCGGCCGCCATGCCGGCACAGTCGCCGACGTTGTCGCCGACGTTGTCCGCAATGACCGCCGGGTTGCGCGGATCGTCTTCGGGAATGCCGGCTTCAACCTTGCCGACCAGATCGGCGCCGACGTCGGCGCCCTTGGTGAAGATACCGCCGCCCAGACGGGCGAAGATGGAGATCAGCGAGGCGCCGAAACTCAGGGCCACGAGGCCTTCGAGGATGGGACGGGCCTCCATTCCGGTGCCGCGCAGGATGACGTAGTAGACCGCCACCCCCAGCAGCCCCAGGCCGACCACCAGCATGCCGGTCACCGCGCCGGAGCGGAAGGCAACCCCCAGGGCCTGCTCCAGGCCGGCGCTGCGGGCGGCTTCGGCCGTGCGGACGTTGGCGCGCACCGAGACCAGCATGCCCACGTATCCCGCCACCCCTGACAGGATGGCGCCGATGAAGTAACCGATGGCGACGTGGAAGCCCAGACGCAGGCCCAGCAGGATACCGATGATTACGCCGACGATGGCGATGGTGCGGTACTGACGATTGAGATACGCCGAGGCACCTTCCTGAATGGCCGCGGCAATGCGGCGCATCTCATCGGTACCGGTTCCAGCGGCAAGCACGGAGCGAACGGCATAGGCGCCATAGCCAAGAGCCAAGACGCCGCAGGCGATCACGAACACGTAGGCAGCGGCCATACCCTCCTCCTGTAAGGTGATCGGTCGGGTCGGCCAAAAGCGTGACAGAAGAAACAGGACCGCGCAAGGTCCACACAAAGCGCATCGCAATCAATAAGGATTAGGACTTCATGGGGATTGCGTAGCGTGACCTTGACGGGGGAAATATCCGGCCGCGCAGAATATTCACTGCGGCTAATTTAGTTCATGCCCGCTAGAACAGGCCGCGACTCGGCAGGATCAGCGTTCGAATACGGCCTGAAACATCACTTCCTCGACCATACCGGCGCCAAGAACCCGGTCGGCCACGTCCTGAAGCCGGTTCTTGAGGGCCATCAAATCGAGGGTCTGCCGCTGCTCGAGCTGGCCGGGCACCATTTCGTACAGCACGCGCATGTAAACGTCGTGCAGGCGCGCGTGGTGCATGGTGACGTGGCTGCCCTGCCCCGGCGCCACCCGCAGGCGCAGGCCGATGTACATGCTGCGCTCGATCTGGCCATCACGGATGACCGGAATGAGGAACGGGGCGATGTGCTGGTAGACCGGCTCGACTCGCGGGATGGGCGGCGGCGCCTCGGGCTCGGCCTCGGTCACCGTCGGCTTGATGAGGCCGCCGGTGTAGTCCGGCAGGAAGCCGAAATGGATCAGCCCCACCCCGCCGCCGGCCAGCACCAGACCCAGCGCGACCGCGATCGCCAGCAAGCGGATCATTCCCCGTGTCCCCCTCAAAAATGCCGAAAGCCCTGCCCCAAGCCTTCGATCGGTCGTCCGTCGGCGTCATGCATCCGGACGCCGGCATCCGCCGTGCAGTGGCCGATGACCGTGACGGCCACCCCGGTCGCCTGCCCTGCTGCCAGCAGAGCATCCCGGCGGTGCGGCGGCACGGCGATCAACAGTTCATAATCGTCGCCACCCCCGGCGACAACCTCAAGCCAGTCATCCCTGCCCTGCAACGCCTTCACGGCGGGCGCAACGGGCAGAGCGGCGGCGTCCACGTCCGCCCCGACTCCCGAAGCGCGGCACAGGTGCCCCAGGTCCTGGAGCAGACCGTCGGAAACATCCATCGCGGCCGAGGCGATCCCCCGCAGCGCCACACCCGTGTCCAGGCGGGGCTGCGGCAGCCGGTAGCGGTCGGCCAGCCAGGCCACGGACCCGGCATCAAGCACCCCGTCCAACTCCCCGCGCGCCGCACGCAGCCCGAAGGCGCCGTCGCCCAGGGTGCCGGTGACGGCCAGCAGGTCGCCAGCCGCCGCTCCGGCGCGGCGCAAGGCCTGCCCGGTCGGGACGGTGCCGAGCGCAGTCAGGGAAAACACTGCCGGCCCTGGCGTTGCGACGGTATCGCCGCCGAGTACGGGCACGGAAAAGGCCTCGCCATCCTCGCCCAGACCACGGGCAAAGGCCTCCGTCCAGGCATCGGAGCAGGTGCGGGGAAAGGCGCAGGCGGCGAACAGGCCGAACGGCTCCGCCCCCATGGCGGCCAGATCCGACAGGTTCACGCGCACCAGCTTGCGCGCCACCAGATCAGGCGGATCGTCGGGCAGGTAATGGACACCGGCCACGATGGCGTCGGTGGTGACCACGATCTGGTGGCCGGGCGGAACGGTCAGGACCGCCGCGTCGTCCCGCAGCCCGAGGGCCGCGGGATCGCCGCGGGTCAACGGCGCGAACAGCGCCGCAATCTGTTCGAACTCACCCCGCCGGGTCATCACCACCCCGGTTGGGGGCCGGTTTGCCGGTGCCAGGCTTGGTCTGCATCGGCCGCGCCGGACGGGCGGCGTCCATCTGGTCGGGCCGCACTTCGCGGGCCAGACGGTCGAGCACGGCGTTGACCATGCCGGCCTCCGGCGCGTCGTAGAAGGCGCGCGCCATGCCGACATATTCGGAAATCGCCACGCGCGGCGGCACTTCCTCACGCTCGAGCAACTCGTAGATCCCGCAACGCAGGATGTTGCGCAAGATGGGCTCCAGGCGGTCGGCTTCCCAGCCGCTGGACAGCGACTTGCCGATCACCTCGTCGAGGCGTTCGCGCATGGCGGCCGCGCCGCGCACCAGGACCGAGAACATCTCGGCGTTCAGTTCGATCAGGGGAACCACTTCCTCGGTTTCGAGGTCGAGGTCTTCCTCGATCACTTCGCCGCCGATGGCGCCGCTCAGGAAGTCCTTGACCACATCGTCGATGCGGTTGCCGGACATGTCCATCTGATACAGCGCCTGAACGGCGGCCAGCCGCGACGCGCCACGGCGCAGCGCGGAGTTTGATTTTTGCTTTTCGATCATGGCTTTGGCCTTAGAGGCCCAATTCCCGCTTGATGTTGATCATGCGCAGGCAGGCTTTCGCAGCCTTGCCGCCCAGGTTCTTGCCGTCCACCCGGGCGCGGTCCAGCGCCTGTTGCCGGGTCTGGCAGGTGAGGATGCCGTTGCCAACCGCCAGGGAATAGTCCAGGGCGAGTTTCTGAATCCCGCCCATGGCCTCGCGGCAGACATGTTCGTAGTGGTCCGTCTCGCCCTTGATGGCGCAGCCGAGCACCACATAGCCGGCGAAACGCGTGTCGGTGGCGCGCAGTTCCATCGCCCGGATGGCAAAGCGCACCACGGACGGAAGTTCCAGGACGCCCGGCACGATGACCCGCTTGTAGCCGGCCCCCTGCGCGGTCAGTTCCTGCACCGCCCCCTTCACAAGGTGGTCGGCGATGTCCTCGTAGAAGCGCGCCTCGACGATGAGAATACGCGGTCCCCCCGCCATGCTTCACTCCTCCCCGGTCTTGATGTCCCGCCGCTCGACGACCTTCAGCCCATAGCCGTCCAGCCCGATGATGTGCTTCTCGGTATTGGACAAGAGGACCATGTCGCCTACCCCCAGGTCCAGCAGGATTTGCGCCCCGACCCCGTAATCGACCAGACGCTCCTCGCGGCGGGGCTCGCCCAGGCGTTCGCGTAAGGAGTCGGACAGGGTGGCGCGGTTGGGTTCGCGCAGCAGCACGACGACGCCGCGGCCTTCCTTGGCGATCATCCGCATGGCGGCCTGAAGCTGGCCCTGGCGGCCGCCGTGGACATCGCCCAGCACGTCGTCGAGGACATGCAGGGCGTGCATGCGCACCGGAATCGGCCCGCCGGTGGAGATGTCGCCCTTGACCAGGGCGATGTGCTCGGCATAGGCCAGCGTGTTGACGTAGACCGACATTTTCCAGGCACCGCCGTGGACGGACTCGAACTCGGCCTCGATGTCCTTGCGGACCAGGCGTTCGGTGCGACGGCGGTGGGCGATCAGGTCGGCGATGGTGGCGATCTTCAGGCCGTGCCGCTGGGCGAACTTCACCAGGTCGGGCATGCGGGCCATGGACCCGTCGTCGTTCATGATCTCGCAGATCACGCCGGCCGGATTCAGGCCTGCCAGGCGGGAGATGTCCACCGCCGCCTCGGTGTGGCCGGCTCGCACCAGGACGCCGCCGTCGCGCGCCATCAGCGGGAAGACGTGGCCGGGCGTGGCGATGTCGTGCTTGCCCTTGGTCGGGTCGATGGCCACCGCGACGGTACGCGCGCGGTCGGACGCCGAAATGCCGGTGGTGACGCCTTCGGTCGCCTCGATCGACACGGTGAAGGCGGTGGCCAGCCGGGACTGGTTGTGGGCCTGCATCATCGGCAGGTCGAGCTGGCGACACCGTTCGCCGGTCAGCGACAGGCAGATCAGGCCGCGGCCATGGGTGGCCATGAAGTTGATGGCGTCGGGCGTGGCCATCTGCGCCGGAATGACGAGGTCGCCCTCGTTCTCGCGGTCCTCGTCATCGACCAGGATGAACATGCGGCCGTTGCGGGCCTCTTCGATGATTTCCTCGATCGGCGACAGGTAATCACTGTAGGCCACGGGTTTAGTCCTTGTCCATCAGGCGGGCCACGTAGCGGGCCAGCATGTCGATTTCCATATTCACCTTGGCGCCCGGTACGAGGCCGCCGAAGGTGGTCACCTGCTGCGTATGCGGGATGACGTTGATGCCGAAGCGGGCGTCGTTCACTTCGTTGACGGTCAGGGACACGCCGTCGAGCGCCACGGAGCCCTTGGGGGCGACGAATTTCTTGAGGGCCTGTGGCGCCTCGAACGTGTAGCGGACCGATTCCCCGGCCGGTTCGACGGCAACCACCGTCGCCACGCCATCCACGTGGCCGGACACGATATGGCCGCCAAGCTCGTCGCCGACGGCCAGGGCCCGCTCGAAGTTCACGGCGGTACCGGCAGTCCAGGAGCCCAGGGTGGTCTTGGACAGCGTCTCGGCCGAGGCATCGACGGCGAACATATGGTCGCCCTTGGCGATGACGGTCAGGCACACGCCGTTGCAGGCGATGGACGCGCCGATCGCCACGCCGGCCATGTCATAGGCGGTGGCGAATTCGAACCGGGCGTCGTCGCCCTTGCGCTCGACGCGCGCGACCTTGCCCAGGTCAGTGATGATTCCGGTAAACATCAGCGCCTCTCGTAGACTTCAACCACGTCACCGCCGACGTCTTCAACGGCAAGCCTTGCAAAATCCGGGCAGTCGGCCAGTCGGTCAAGTCCCAAATCGGCCACGGCCGGCAGCCCGTCTCCGCCGATCACCTTCGGCGCGCGGAACCACACCAGCCGATCAACCAGGCCGTTCACCAGGAACGAGGCGGCAACGCTGCCGCCGCCCTCGATCATCAGGCGGGTGATGCCGCGCCCGGCCAGGTCACGAAGGACGGCCGTCACATCGACACCGTGATCCGATGTCGCCGCGACCGGGATGACCTGCGCACCCTGATCCTCGAACAGCGCCGGAGGGGGACTGTCGGCGCGCCGCTTTTGGCCGCAGTAGACCCAGGTCGGCGCGTCCCTGGCGGTGCGGAAGACCTGCTCCTTGCCGCTCAGGGACAGGTTGGTCGACAAAACCACGCGCACCACCGGCCGCCGTTCCACGCCCGGCAGGCGGCAGGTCAGGTCGGGGTCGTCGGCCACCACGGTGCCATGGCCGACCAGCACCGCGTCATGGCGGGCCCGTTCCAGATGCGTCCGCGCCCGCGCCGCCGGGCCGGTGATCCACTTGCTTTCGCCCGAATGCGTGGCGATGCGGCCGTCCAGGGAGGTGGCGATCTTGAGGGTGACCAGCGGCCGCCCCTCCTCCACCCGCTTGAAGAACCCGGCGTTGAGGCGCCGCGCCTCGGCCTCGCGCAGGCCCACATCGACCGCAATGCCGGCCGTCCGCAGCCGCTCGATACCTTGCCCGGCGACGCGTGGGTCGCTGTCCGTGCAGGCCACGACGCAGCGCGCCACCCCGGTCGCCACCAGGGCATCGGCGCACGGCGGCGTCTTGCCATGATGGCTGCACGGTTCCAGCGTGACATAGGCGGTGGCGCCACGCGCGGCATCCCCGGCACGGGCCAGGGCCTCGGTCTCGGCATGGGGGCGGCCGCCCGGCTGGGTCCAGCCGCGCCCGACCACCCGGCCGTCGCGCACGATCACGCAGCCGACCGCCGGGTTCGGCCACACCGACCCCAGCCCCCGCGCCGCCAGTGCGAGGGCGGCGTCCATATGTCCGAGGTCAGTCGTCGTCGTCCTGTCCGCCACCGAGCGTCTCAACAAAGTCCTCGAAGTCCTTCGCCTCGCGGAAGTTCTTATACACCGAGGCATAGCGGACGTAAGCCACCTGGTCGAGGTTCTGAAGCGCCTCCATGATCATCTCTCCGACCATGGTTGAGGGAATCTCAGTCTCACCTGAACTCTCAAGACGCCGCTGTATCCCACTGACAATGCGCTCGATCCGCTCCTCGTCCACCTTGCGCTTGCGGCAGGCGATGCTGATGGAGCGGACCAGCTTGTCGCGGTCGAAGGGGACGCGCTGGCCGTTCTTCTTCTGCACGACCAGGTCGCGCAGCTGGACCCGCTCGAAGGTCGTGAAACGCGACGAGCAGGCCGGACAGAACCGGCGGCGGCGAATGGCGGTGTTGTCCTCGGTGGGACGCGAGTCCTTCACCTGGGTATCTTCATTGCCGCAGAACGGACAGCGCATCGACGCCCCCTCCTCTCAGTGTTGCCCAATCAACCCAAGTTCTGGTCAGCCCAGGGTCGGGTAGATCGGGAAGCGGGCGCACAGCGCCTCGACCCGTGCCCGGACCGAGGTTTCCACCGCGCTGTTGTCTTCGCGGTTGGCGGCCAGGCCATCGAGAACCTCGACGATGAGGCGGCCGATTTCCTGGAACTCCGCCACGCCGAAGCCGCGCGTGGTGCCGGCCGGGGTGCCCAGGCGGACGCCCGAGGTCACCATCGGCTTTTCCGGGTCGAACGGGATGCCGTTCTTGTTGCAGGTGATGCCGGCGCGCTCCAGGCTGTGCTCGGCAATGTTGCCGGTCACGCCCTTGGGCCGCAGGTCGACCAGCATGAGGTGGGTGTCGGTGCCACCAGACACGATGTCCAGGCCGCCCGCGATCAGCACTTCGGCCAGCGCCTTGGCGTTGTCCACGACCTGCTGGGCATAGCCCTTGAACTCCGGCCGCAGCGCCTCGCCGAAGGCCACGGCCTTGGCGGCCACGATGTGCATGAGCGGACCGCCCTGCAGCCCCGGGAACACGGCCGAATTGATCTTCTTGCCGATGTCGGGGTTGTTGGACAGGATCATGCCGCCGCGCGGGCCGCGCAGGGTCTTGTGGGTGGTGGTCGTGACCACGTCGGCGAAGGGCAGCGGGCTGGGGTGCACGCCACCGGCCACGAGGCCCGCGAAGTGGGCCATGTCGACCATCATCAGCGCGCCGACCTTGTCGCAGATGGCGCGGAACCGCTTGAAGTCGATGACGCGCGGATAGGCCGAGCCGCCGCAGATGATCAGGGTCGGCTTGTGCTCGACGGCCAGGGCCTCGACCTCGTCATAGTCGATCTGGCCGTCCTCGCGCCGCACGCCGTACTGCACGGCGTTGAACCACTTGCCCGACAGGGCCGGCGGGGCGCCATGAGTCAGGTGGCCGCCGGCGGCCAGGCTCATGCCCATGATGGTGTCGCCGGGCTTGGTCAGGGCCAGCATCACCGCGCCGTTGGCCTGGGCCCCGGCGTGCGGCTGGACGTTGACGTACTCGCAGCCGAACAGCTCCTTGGCCCGCGCGATGGCCAGCGCCTCGGCCTCGTCCACGAACTCGCAGCCACCGTAGTAGCGCTTGCCCGGATAGCCTTCGGCGTACTTGTTGGTCAGGACCGTTCCGGCCGCCTCAAGCACCGCCATGGAGACGATGTTCTCGGACGCGATCAGCTCGATCTGGTCCTTCTGGCGGGCCACCTCGCGGCGCACGGCGCCCATGATGGCAGGGTCGGCATCGGCCAGGGACTGGGTGAAGAAGGTGGAGGGAACGGCGTAGGACATGCGTCGGGTTCCTCGTCGGGGTCCATCATGGGAACTGGGCCCGCCAACGGCGAGCCATCTGATCTTCAAACTGGAACTAGGCCCGCCAACGGCGGGTCGCCTGGTCTATGGCTGCGGTGCGCGGTGCCGGCGAAAGTCCGGTTCAGCCCTGCGGCGCGCGGCCCATCTTGTCGACGCGGCCCTGGTGGCGGCCGCCCTCGAAATCGGTGGACAGGAAGATGTCCACGCATTCCTTGGCGATCTCGGGCCCGGTGGTCCGGCCGCCCAGCACCAGGACGTTGGCGTCGTTGTGCTGGCGGCTCATACGGGCGCCATAGGCGTCGTGGATCAGCGCGGCCCGCACATGCGGGTGGCGGTTGGCGGCAATGGAAATCCCGATGCCCGACCCGCACAGCAGGATGCCGCGGGTGGCACGGCCGTCCTTGAGGGCCTGCGCCATGGCATCCGCGAAGTCCGGATAATCGACCGAGTCCGTCGTCGTGGTGCCCAGTTCCAGGACCTTCAGGCCCTTGGCCTCGACATGCTTCTTGAGCAGGTCCTTGAGCTCGAGGGCGCCGTGGTCGGACGCGAAGGCAATGGTTTCAGCCGGCATGTCTCGGTTTCCGCGCAAAAGAGGGAGAGTGCTTTGGGCCGTCTTACCATATGTTCGCCGCGATTGCCAACGCACCACGACATGGGGTGCGGCACCGGCGACCGGCCCGGGCGGACCAAGTCAAGGCTCAATAGTGCAAGAGTAGACTGCACCCGAAATCGGCCGATGGATTGACATGAACGCGGTTCGGTGGCACAGAGTCTATATAACAACATCAATGCGAGGGACGATCTCCATGCCGGAACACTCCGCTCTGCCCCCCACCAGGGATGAAACGCTCCGCTTGGCTGCCAAGGTTGTGACGGCGTATGTGGGCCAGAACAAGACGGTTTCGGCCCAGATCCCAGAACTGATCCAGACGGTGTTCGTTGCGCTGTCATCGGCCGCGCAAGGCGCCCCGGCGGCGACCGAGGCCCCTCGCCCGGCCGTCCCGCCCAAGAAGTCGATCACTGCCGATTACCTCATCTGCCTTGAGGACGGCAAGAAGCTGAAGATGCTGAAGCGGCATCTGCGCACGACCTACAACCTGACGCCCGAAGAATATCGCGCCAAATGGGGCCTGCCGCCCGACTACCCGATGGTCGCGCCGAACTACGCCGCCCAACGCTCGCAGTTCGCCAAGGACATCGGCCTGGGTCGCCGCCCGGCCGAGGAAGCCCCGCCGCCCCGTCGCCGCGGCCGTCCCCGCAAGGCCACCACCTGAGCATCAGCGCGTTCCCGCCATGCGAAAGGGCCGCCCCACATGGGGGCGGCCCCTTTTTTACGTCTTGCTCAGAACGTACCGCAGCTTGCGAATTGCGGCCTGAGTTTTGGTAAGGGTCGTGTAGGACGTCGGACAAATCACATGAACTTCGGTGTTGGTTGCCACATGAATGGCGGCCACTCGTGTGGATGCACCGAAAACTTGAAGTTCCAGCAGAACCTCACCCAGGCCGTCATCCTTCAGCCTCTGCTTATTGCTCATGTTTGCCCGCTTTTGCTCAAGTGTCCGAGCCACCGATCATCTTGATGATTCCGGAAAAGTCCAGCCCGCCGTGCCCGTTGTTGCTGAACAACTGGTAGAGGGCTTCGGCATTGGCGCCCAGCGGGGTCGAGGCACCGGCCCGCGCCGCGGCTTCCTGGGCCAGCTTGAGGTCCTTGAGCATCATGTCGGCGGCAAAGCCCGGCTGATAGTCGCGGTTGGCCGGCGACGTCGGCACCGGCCCCGGAACCGGGCAATAGGACGTCATGGACCAATTCTGGCCCGAGGCCTTGGACGAGATGTCGAACAGCTTCTGGGCGTCCAGGCCGAGCTTGTTGGCCAGCATGAAGGCCTCGCAGGTGCCGATCATGGTGATGCCGAGCAGCATGTTGTTGCAGATCTTGGCGGCCTGGCCGTTGCCCGGGCCACCGGCGTGGACGATGGTCTTGCCCATGGCCTCCAGGATCGGCCGGGCCTTCTCGAACGCCGCCTCGGCGCCGCCGACCATGAAGGTCAGGGTACCGCCGGCCGCACCGGCCACGCCACCGGACACCGGGGCATCGACCATCATCATGCCGGCCTCGTCGCAGGACTTGGACACGGCGCGCGCGCTGTCGACGTCGATGGTCGAGCAGTCGATCATCAGCGTGCCCTTGGCCGCCGCGCCGAGCACGCCGTCGGGGCCGGTGTAGACGGAGCGCACGTGCGGTCCGGCCGGCAGCATGGTCACCACGACCTCGACGCCGGCAGCGGCTTCGGCCACCGAGGCGGCGGCCGTGCAACCGGCTTCGACCGCACTGGCCCGCGCGGCGTCAGACAGGTCGAACGCCTTCACGGCGTGGCCGGCCTTGGCCAGGTTGGCGGCCATGGGGCCGCCCATGTTGCCGAGGCCGATAAATCCGATGGTGGCCATGCTATCCTCCCTAAGGGTTTGATATTATTCGAGGTTGAGGTCGCCGTCCGGCAGCGGGGCGAACAGGGCGTCGACGCCGGCCGGATCCACGTCCGCAAGGGTCGGCGGATCCCACTGCGGGGCATTGTCCTTGTCGACGATCACGGCGCGCACGCCTTCCAGGAAGTCCGGCGAGCCGGCAAGGCGCTGCGACAGGCGGTATTCGATCTGCATGCAGCGGTCAAAGTCGAGTTGCGCCCCGACCTGCATCTGGCGGAATGCCACGCGCAGCGCCGTCGGCGACTTGGTGCGCAGGGTGGTCAGGGTGTTTTCCGCCCACTCCCCGCCTTCGTTCTCCAGGTTCTTGAGAATTTCCTCGACCGAGCCGCCGCTGAAGCAGCGGTTCACGGCATCACGCTGCACGGCCAGGGAGGCCGCGCCCGGTTCCTCGTAGAACATGTCGAGGACGCAGGTCACGGCGGTCTGCATGTCTTCATGGGTGGTCGCGTTGCGTTCGGCCTCGCACAGCGCGGCGAGCACTTCCTTGTGCCGCTCATGGGGCACGAAGTGCGTGGCGACCCCGGTGTACAGGCAATCCGCGGCCCGCATGCGGGCGCCGGTCAGGGCCAGATACATGCCCGTGGCGCCCGGCAGGCGCGGCAGGAAGTAGGTGCCGCCGACGTCGGGCAACATGCCGATGCCCGTCTCGGGCATGGCGAACACGGTGCGTTCGGAGCACACCCGGTGCGACCCGTGGACCGAAACGCCGACGCCGCCACCCATGGTGATGCCGTCCATCAGGGCGACATAGGGCTTGGGGAAGGTCTTGATGAGGCGGTTGAGGCGGTACTCTTCGCCAAAGAACGCGCTGAGGAACGCCTTGTCCCCGGCCTTCCCGGCGTCGTATAGCTTGCGGATGTCGCCGCCGGCGCAGAACGCCTTGTCGCCGGCGCCCTCGATGACCACGCAATGCACGGCGTCATCCTCGGCCCAGGCGCGCAGCGTCTGGTCCATCACGCGGATCTTGTCCAGCGTCAGGGCGTTCAACGCCTTGGGCCGATTGAGCAGGATGCGCCCCACTCCGTCCGCCACGCTGACGATGATTTCCTGATCCTGGTCCAGGTTTTGCTGCTGCGACATGCCGGTTCCTCGAGTCTGATTGCGGGGCCGATTTCGGGCTGATTCCCTAACGAGCGCCTGCCCGCCCACCGGCCCCGGAAGCCTCAGTCGAGCATCTTGCGGGCGATGATGACCCGCATGATCTCGTTGGTGCCTTCCAGGATCTGGTGCACGCGCAGATCACGCAACAGCCGCTCGATGGGGTACTCACGGATGTAACCGTACCCACCGTGAAGCTGAAGCGCATCATTGCATACCTTGAAACCGGTGTCGGTCGCCAGTCGCTTTGCCATCGCGCAAAGCTTGGTGGCGTCCGGCTCCTTGGCATCCAGGGCCGACGCGGCGCGATGCAGCAGCAGGCGGGCGGCGGCCAGTTCGGTTTCCATGTCGGCCAGCATGAACTGCAGGGCCTGGAATTCGGACAGCGCCTTGCCGAACTGCTTGCGCACCTGCACATGCTCCAGGGCATGAGCCAGGGCCGCCCGCGCCCCGCCGAGCGAGCACGACCCGATGTTCAGGCGGCCGCCGTCGAGGCCCATCATGGCGATCTTGAAGCCTTCGCCCTCCTCGCCCAGGCGGTTGGCCACCGGGATTCGGCAATCCTCGAACACCACGGACGAGGTCGGCTGGCTGTGCCAGCCCATCTTTTCTTCCTGCTTGCCGAAGCTCAGGCCGGGCGTGCCGGCCGGCACCACCACGGTCGAGATGCCCTTGGGCCCCGGCCCGCCGGTGCGCACCATCACGACATAGATGTCGGACCGCCCACCGCCGGAAATGAACGCCTTCTCGCCGTTCAGGACGTAGTGGTCGCCGTCGCGCTCGGCCCGGGTCTTGAGGTTGCCGGCGTCGGACCCCGCCCCCGGTTCGGTCAAGCAGTAGCTGGCGAAGTGCTCCATGGTACAGAGCTTGGGCAGGAACCGCTGGCGCTGCTCGTCGCCGCCAAAGCGGTCGATCATCCACGCCGCCATGTTGTGGATGGAGATGTAGGCCGCTGTGGACGGACAGGCCGCCGACAGTTCCTCGAAGATGATCGCCGCATCCAGACGCGACAGGCCCGATCCGCCGACGTCGTCGCGCACGTAGATGCCGGCGAACCCCAGTTCGGCGGCGGCGCGCAGGGTGGCCTCCGGGAAGGTGTGGTCGGCGTCCCAGGCGGCGGCGTGCGGCGCCATCTCGTTCTGGGCGAAGTCGCGGGCAACGTCCTGGAACTGGCGCTGATCCTCGGTGAGATGGAAGTCCATCCGTTTCCTCCACTGGTGCGGCGTGACCGCCTGCTTATGGGGCCGATGATACCGCGGGGAAGGCCCCTGTCAAATGTTGCATACAAAAAACGTGAATGTTCCATACATGGAGTTTTTACGAAACATCCATGTTGATGAACCACAAACAACACCGCACTGACCGTATTCCTTGACAGCCGGCACGGCGGCTTTAAGGTTCTCCGCAGTGCGGCACTGCGCCGCGGACAACACACAGAAAAAGGGACCCTTCATGGCCGTCAAAAGCACGAATCCGGAGACGCTGGCCCTGCACGCCGGTCATCGCGCCGACCCCACGACCAACGCCGTGGCGGTCCCGATCTATCAGACCACTTCGTACCAGTTCCGCGACGCCGACCACGCGGCCAACCTGTTCGCCCTCAAGGAACTGGGCAACATCTACACCCGGATGATGAATCCGACCACAGACGCCTTCGAGCAGCGCGTAGCGGCTCTTGAGGGTGGCGTGGCCGCTCTGGCCGTGGCTTCGGGCCAGGCGGCCTCGACCTTTGCCGTGCTCAATCTGTGCCGCGCCGGCGACAACTTCGTGACCTCGACCGACCTTTACGGTGGCACCTGGACACTGTTCGCCAACACCCTGAAAAACCTCGGGATCGAGGTTCGGTTCGCCGACCCCTCCGACCCCGAGAACTTCCGTCGCATGACCGACGACAAGACCCGCTGCTACTACGCCGAGACGCTGCCCAACCCCAAGCTCAACGTCTTCCCGATCCAGGAAGTCGCCGCCATCGGGCGCGAGATCGGCGTGCCGCTGATCATGGACAACACCGCCGCCCCCATCCTATGCAAGCCGCTGGAACTGGGCGCCGCCATCGTCATGTATTCGGGCACCAAGTGGATGGGCGGCCACGGCACCTCCATCGGCGGCATCATCGTCGACGGCGGCAACTTCGACTGGGAGAAGCACGCCGAGCGCTTCCCGCTGCTGAACGAGCCCGACCCCAGCTACCACGGCGCCGTGTGGACCCAGGCCGTCAAGCCGCTGGGCCCCATCGCCTACATCCTGCGCATGCGGGTGTGCCTGCTGCGTGACATGGGCGCGGCGATCAGCCCGTTCAATTCCTGGCAGATCATCCAGGGCATCGAGACCCTGCCCCTGCGCATGCGCGCCCACTGCGAGAACGCCGCCAAGGTGGCCGACTACCTGAACACCCACCCCAAGGTCGCCAAGGTGATCTATCCGGGCCTTCAGGACGGCGAACTGCGCCGCCGCGCCGATGCGGCCCTGAAGCGCGGCTACGGCGGGTTGGTCGGGTTCGAGCTGAAGGGCGGCCTGGACGCCGGCCGCACGTTCATCGACGGGCTGGAGATGTTCTACCACGTCGCCAACATCGGCGACGCCCGCTCGCTGGCCATCCATCCCGGCAGCACCACCCACTCGCAGCTTTCGGCCGATGAGCAGGCCGCCGCGGGCGTCACGCCGGGCTACGTCCGCCTGTCCATCGGCATCGAGCATCCCGACGACATCATCGCCGATCTGGACCAGGCGCTCGCCAAGGCGTAAAAGAAGTGCGGAGCCATGGGACTTTCCCGTGGCTCCGCATGTCCGTAAATCAAGAACAAGAGAGACAGCGTGACCGCCCCGATCGGAGCCTTCCCCAGCACCCGCCTGCGCCGCAACCGCCGTACCGACTGGTCACGGCGCCTGATGTCCGAGACGACCCTGTCGGTCGACGACCTGGTGTGGCCGATGTTCGTGATCGAGGGTGAAGGCCAGACCGAGCCGGTGCCGTCCATGCCCGGCGTGGTCCGCTACTCCATCGACACGCTGGTCGAGGCGGCCGGCGAGGCCAAGGCGCTGGGTATTCCCGCCATCGCCCTGTTCCCGCGCACCGACCCGGCGCTCAAGAACACCGAAGGGACCGAAGCGGCCAACCCCGACAACCTGGTCTGCCGCGCCGTCCGCGCCCTCAAGGCGGCGCACCCGGACCTGGGTGTGCTGTGCGACGTGGCGCTCGATCCCTACACCGACACCGGCCATGACGGCATCGTGCGCGACGGCTTCGTGGTCAACGACGAGACGGTGGACATGCTGATCCACCAAGCCGTCGTCCAGGCCCGCGCCGGCTGCGACATCGTCGCGCCGTCGGACATGATGGACGGCCGCATCGGCCTCATCCGCGACGCCCTGGATGCCGCCGGCTTCGACCACGTCCAGATCGTGTCCTACGCCGCCAAGTACGCCTCGGGCTTCTACGGGCCGTTCCGCGATGCGGTGGGCTCGGGCGGGGCGCTCAAGGGCGGCGACAAGAAGACCTACCAGATGGATCCCGCCAACAGCGACGAAGCCCTGCGCGAAGTCGCCATGGACATCGCCGAGGGCGCCGACGCCGTCATGGTCAAGCCCGGCATGCCCTACCTCGACATCCTGGCGCGCGTTAAGGAAACCTTCGGCGTGCCGACCTGGGTCTATCAGGTCAGCGGCGAGTACGCGATGCTCAAGGCCGCCGCCGGCAACGGCTGGCTCGACAACGACCGCGTGGTGCTGGAAAGCCTGCTGTGCTTCAAGCGCGCCGGGGCCGATGTGATCCTGACGTACTCGGCGGTCGAAGCGGCGAAGCTGCTGGCGAGGAAGTAAAAGGGCGGGCTCTGCCCGGACCCGCAAGGGGCCATTGGCCCCTTGACCCCGTTTTCAAGGCGCTGCGCGCGGCTTTTCAGCGACACCCACTCATGAGGTCCAGGAGCCCGTGGCTCCTGGCGGGCGCGGGCAGAGCCCGCCTCTACCCCTCCTTGGCGTCCTGATCCAGCAGCCACGTATCTACCGTGTAAATCTGGTCGGCGTCCATCAGGGCCGGGGCATGGCCGACGCCCTCGAATTCCTCGACCTCGCAGCCGGGGCCACGCTTCCGCATTTCACCCACCGTTTCCGGCAGCAGCAGATCGGACTCCGCGCCACGCAGGACCAGGACCGGGCAGGTCACGGCGTCCCACACCGGCCACAGCACCACGTCCTGCGGCGGTTGCGCCTTCAGCGGTTCGGCGATGGCCGGGTCGTAGGCCGGTGACAGTTGCCCGTCCTCGCGCAGGCGCATGCCGTTCCGGGTCAGGTGCCGCCACTGCTCGTCGGTGAGCGGGCCGAAGGGGGCGTGGACGGTGCGCAGGTACTTTTCGGCCTCGTCCTGATTGGGGAAGGTCGGGTCCTTGCCGACGTACTCCTTCAGCCGCTCCAGCGCCGCCTCGGGAATGAATGCGCCGATGTCGTTGAGGACCAGCCGGCGGATGGGGCTGTCGTCGCTGGCCGCCAGCATCATGCCGATCAGGCCGCCCATGGAGGTGCCGATCCAGTCGACCTGCTCGGCTCCCGTGCGGGCGATCAGCGTTGCCATGTCGGCCAGATAATGGGCGTAGGTATAGCCCATGGGATCGTCCAGCCATTCGCTCTGTCCGCGGCCCAGGACGTCCGGGCAAACCACCCGGTAGCGGTCGCTCAGCGCCTGCGCCAGCCAGTCGAAATCCCGGCCGTTGCGGGTCAGGCCGTGGACGCATACGGCGACGTTCTTGTTGTGCGGATCGCCCCACTCCCAGTACACCATGCGGCGGAACCCTTCCGCCCGAAAGCATGACACCGAGCGCAGACGCGGCTGCTCGCTCATTAGACCCTCCTGTTGTCGCCCATGACGTCGCCGTTGGGGGATGATACCCCGCCCCATCCACCGTGCCGAATGAAACGATCAGAGGCCATTTTTTTGGATACCAAAAATCTCGCTTCTGTATACAATCATCGCCGGGAGGACTCGTTAAGAGCCCCAGCCTGAACCTCGTACATCGTGCGGGGCGCGGGCCGGCCGGCCAAGCAAGAAAGACAGAGCCCCATGGCCAAGCATACGCCGACCCGTGCGGACCAGTTGCGCCGCACCCTTGAGGAAGAGATCTTTTCCGGCGCCCTGAAGCCGGGAGACCGCCTCGACGAACAGTCCCTGGCCCAGCGGTTCGGCGTGTCCCGAACGCCGGTGCGCGAGGCTTTGCGCCAGCTTTCGGCGTCGGGCCTGATCGAAGTGCGGCCGCGCCAGGGCGCAGTGGTGGCCGTCATCACCCTGCCCCGCCTGATCGAAATGTTCGAGGTCATGGCCGAGTTGGAGGGCATGTGCGCCCGTCTGGCGGCCCGCCGCATGACCGACGTGGAACGCCGCCACCTGGCCAGCCTGACCGAAACCGCCGAGCCCCTGGCCGAGCGGCAGGACCTCGAATCCTACTATGGCAACAACCGCCTGTTTCACGATGCCATCTACGCCGGCAGCCACAATCGGGTGCTGGAAGACATGACGCGCAGCCTGCATCACCGCACTGCGCCCTACCGCCGCCACCAGCTCAACCGTCCGGGCCGTGTCCACGAGTCCCTGGCCGAGCACAAGGCGGTTGTCGCCGCCGTGGTGGCCGGCGACGCCGAAGCCGCCGCCAAGGCCATGCATCGCCACGTCAACGTGCAGGGCGACGTGTTCGCCGATTTCCTGTCCACGCTGCCCACCGGCTACATCATGGCCTAGGTAAGAAAATACCTTAGGGAAAACGCCCAAGCCATTGGAGTTATTAATGTCCATCCAGATGACGTCTGACCCGTTCGCGCTCGCCAAGATTCTGTCCGGCCTGCACCTGATTGACGGCGAAATGGTTCCTGCCGCCTCCGGCAAGACCTTCGACGTCGTCAATCCGGCCACCGGTGCCGTGATCGGCACGGCCGCCGACGGGGATGCCGCCGACGTGGATCGCGCTGTCGAAGCCGCCGCACGGGCCCAGAAGGCCTGGAAGAAGATGCCGGCCCGCGAACGCGGCAAGCTGGTGTCCGAGTGCGGCCGCCGCCTGATGGACCATGTCGATGAACTCGGCCGCCTGATCGCCCTGGAAACCGGCAAGGCCCTGCGCACCGAAAGCCGCATCGAAGCCAGCGTCCTGGCCGATGCCTTCGTGTTCTTCGGCGGCCTGGGCTCGGAGCTCAAGGGCGAGAGCGTGCCGTTCAACCCCGACATGCTGACCGTCACGGTGCGTGAGCCGATCGGCGTGGTCGGCGCGATCATTCCCTGGAACGTGCCGCTGCTGCTGATGGCCCTGAAGGTCGCCCCGGCCCTGGTCGCCGGCAACACCGTGGTCGTCAAGTCGGCCGAGGAAGCCCCGCTCACCGTTCTGCGCGTCTGCCAGATCATGAACGAAGTGCTGCCCAAGGGCTGCTTCAACATGCTGTCGGGCTTCGGTCCGGAATGCGGCGCGCCACTGGTCAGCCACCCCAAGGTCGGCAAGATCACCTTCACCGGGTCGGTCGAGACCGGCAAGATCGTCTATCGCGCCGCCGCTGAAAAGCTCATCCCGGTGACCCTGGAACTGGGCGGCAAGAGCCCCATGATCATCATGGGCGACGCCGACCTGGACCGTGCCATCGCCGGCGCCGTGGCCGGAATGCGCTTCACCCGCCAGGGCCAGAGCTGCACCGCCTCGTCGCGCATCTACGTCCACGAGAGCATCCACGACGAGTTCGTCAGCCGCCTGACCGAAAAGGTCAACGCCCTGAAGATGGGCGACCCGCTGGACGAGGCGACCGACATCGGCACGATCATTTCCGAAGGCCAGTTCGAGAAGGTCAAGAGCTACATCGAACAGGGCAAGAAGGACGGCACGGCCCATGTGTGTTCGGCCCTGCCCGACGATCCGGCGCTGAAGAAGGGCCTGTTCATCCAGCCGGTGATCTTCTCCAACATCGATCCCGACTCCCCCTGCGTGCGCGAAGAGATCTTCGGGCCGGTGTGCTGCATTCTGAAGTTCACGGACTTCGACGCTGTGATCGAGGCCGCCAACGACTCCGAGTACGGTCTGGCCGCAACCATCTGGACCCGCGACCTGAAGACGGCCATGAGCGCCGCCACCCGCCTGGAGGCCGGCTTCGTGCAGGTCAACCAGAACCTGGTGGTGCAGCCCAACCTGTCCTACGGCGGCATCAAGAGCAGCGGCCTGGGCAAGGAAGCCACCCTGGAAGCGATGCTTGAGCACTTCACCGAAAAGAAGACCATCATCATCAACATGACCTGATCGGCGTCATTCCAGAAGGAGAGGCAGGAGCGGTGCGCTCCTGCTTTTCTTCTGGAGTGTTTCAAACTGCCTTGGGCAGTTTGCAGCCGGATCCCTCGCAAGTCTGATCCTTCAGCAGGAGCTTGCGCGGCGCGATACCATCATTGCCCTTTGTTCCACCCTTGGAACTGTTGCACGTCTTGCATGCCGGCTGAAGATTCTTGAGGTCCTGAAACCGGTCGAGATAATCTTCGTACTTCGCCACTTCGTAGTGGGTCCCCCCGCTACAGACCAAAAGTTGATCTGTTTCAAGGCAATACGTTGACCACGGCACCTTATGGTCGATGGATCGATTTTTTGCGGTTAGTTCGATACCGCACTTGAAGCACTTCGCGTCGGAGTTGTCTTTCCAATATTTATCGGAAAACTTCTTTTCAAAAGACCTCGATTTACCGGAATATATTTTTTTGCTTCCGGGCATTATTTTTGTGGGAATCTTTGATTTCAGAATCTGTTTCTTTAAGGCGGCCTTGACCTCCTTTTCAGAAAGCCCCTCCATCAGCGCGACTTCGGTGAGGGCTTTTTTTCCCGCACGCGTCCGACCACTCTTGTCGACTCTTGAGAGTTTGCTCTCTTTAAGCCGGTTCTGTCCCCTCTGTTCCCTCGTCGGACGGGTTACCTTCACCATGATCACGCCCCCTGCTTTCACCTTAAGGTATTTTAATTCACTTAGCAGTTATCACAGGGTGTTGTTTTTGGTCAACATCATCGACCCCCTGTCCGGCCATGGCCGCATCCCTCCCCGTCCCCTATACTGCGTGTCGGCATCATGACGAGGAGCGGTCCATGACCTGGGTCCGGCGGGGTGCTGTCGCCGTGATTGCGCTGCTGCTTGCCGCGGTCGTCCTCGTGTACGGCTCGGCCATGTCGTCGTTGCCGCGCACCTCGGGGACGCTCGCCCTGCCCGGCCTGCGTGGCGAGGTCGAGGTGGCCCGCGACGGGCGGGGCATTCCCGTCATCACGGCGGGCAACAGCTTTGATGCCTATGCCGCCTTGGGCTTCGTGCACGCCCAGGACCGCCTGTTCCAGATGGACTTCCTGCGCCGCCTCGCCTCCGGGCGGCTGGCCGAGGCGATTGGCGCGAGCGCCCTGCCGTCGGACCGTTTCATGCGGACCCTGGGCCTGAGGCAGGCCGCCGCCGCGAGCCTAGAGGCGATCGATGCGGAAACGCGCGCCGCGCTGGAGGCTTATGCCGCCGGCGTGAACGCCTTCCTCGCCACCCGCGAAGGCCTGCTGCCGCCCGAGTTCCTGATCCTGCGCCTGGAGCCCGAGCCCTGGACGCCCATCGACTCGCTCCTGTGGCAGCGCCTGATGGCCCTGCGCCTGTCGGGTAACTGGGGCGAGGAAGCCTTGCGGGCGAGCCTGCTCGACGTCCTGCCCCCGGCGCGGGTGGCCGAGTTGTGGCCGGCCCCAGAGCCCGACGGCCCCACCACCATCGGCGCAGTGCCGGGCCCGCTGCCGGGCGCGGTCTTCGGCGCCCTGATCGACGCCTGGCCGGACGCCTTGCGGCCAACCCTGGCGTCCAATGCCTGGGTGCTCGACGGCAGCCGCACGGCCAGCGGCGCGCCCCTGCTGGCCAACGACCCGCATCTGGGCCTGGGACTGCCGAACGTCTGGTATCTGGCGGAGGTGCGCACGCCGGACTGGCGGGTCAGCGGGGCTACGGTCCCCGGCGTGCCGTTCCATGTCGTCGGCCACAACGGCCGCATGGCCTGGGGCATGACCACCACCCACTCGGATACCATGGACCTGTTTGTGGAGGATGGCGCGGAACCCGGGTTCTACCGCACGCCGGACGGTCCGCAGCGGTTCACCACCCGCACCGAGACGATTGCCGTCCGCGATGGCATCGCCGAAGTGCTGGAGGTGCGCACCACCCGCCACGGTCCGGTGGTCAGCGACCTGCTCAACGTGCCCCTGCCCGAAGGGTCGGTGCTGGCCTTGTCCGCCGCCGCCCTGGAGCCCGACGACCGCACGGCCGAGGCCCTGCGCCGCCTCAACCGCGCTCCGACGTGGGCCGCCGCCGAGCGGGCGCTGGCCCGCTATCACGCGCCGCAGCAGAATTTCCTGGTGGCTGACGATGGCGGGACGATCGGCTTCCTGGCTCCCGGCCGGGTGCCGGTGCGTCGGGCCGGCCGGGGGCTGGTGCCACGTCCGGGGGGCGACGGCGCCTTCGACTGGACCGGCTGGCTGCCGCACGGGGCACTGCCGCGCCTGGAGTCTCCGTCCAGCGGACGCATCGTCAACGCCAACAACCGGCCGGTTCCCGACAGCTACCCGCACCTCCTGTCGGTCCACTGGCCGGACCCCTACAGGGCCGAACGTATCGAGGAGGTTCTTGGGGCCTCAGACCAGCTCGCCCAAGATGACATGCAACGCCTGCAACTCGATGCGATGTCTGGGGTTTTCCATGATCTGTGGCCGCTGATGGCCGAGACTTCTCCGGGCAGCCCGGCCGCCGCCGAGGCCCTGCAAAGGCTTGACGCATGGGACGGGACCATGGACGTGGACCTGGCCGAGCCGCTGCTGTTCACGGCCTGGCGCCTGATGCTGGAACGGGCGCTGTTCGCCGACGACCTGGGGCCGCTGTACCGGCGCTGGGAAGGATCGCACCCGCGTCTGGTCGAGCGCGTCCTTTCCGGCCAGACCGCCAGCGACTGGTGCGACGATGTGGCCACGCCGCAGGCCGAAAGCTGCGCCGACCAGCTCGCCGCCAGCCTCGACGACACACTGGCAAGCCTGGAGGCGGAGTTCGGGCCTGCGGACTCGTGGCGCTGGGGTACGGCCCACCGGGCGCGCCTGGACCATCCGGTGTTTTCCCGCCTGCCCGGCCTGGACTGGCTGTCGGGCCTGTCGGCCGAACTGGACGGCAGCGACGAGACGGTCAACCGTGGCGGCTTCTCAGCCAGGGGCGACGACTGGCGCCAGCGCCTGGGCCGCAATCATGGCGCCGGGCTGCGGGCGGTCTATGACCTGGACGATCTGGACAGGTCGGGATTCATGATCGCGGCGGGACAGTCGGGGCATCCGCTGTCGCCGCACTACCGCGATCTGATGGAGCCTTGGTCGCAGGGCCGGCTGATTCCCATCAAACCGGCCCCGGATGCCAAAGTCCTGCTTTTGCAAACGCTTAGAAGCACTCGCTGATGTTGGCATAGGCGCCGCGGAAATACAGCAGCGGCTGTCCGCCGGTCTTGTGTTCCAGGTTTTCCACCTTGCCGATGATGATCAGGTGGTCGCCACCCTCGACCAGTTGATGGACGCTGCACTCGAGGCAGGCCAGGGTGTCGCGGATCAACGGGACGCCGTGCTCGTTGACGTCGTAGGGGATGTTTTGCCACTTGTCCTCCAGGCGGCTGGCGAACTGAATCGACGCCTGGCGCTGGTCTTCCTGAAGGATGTTGATGGCGAAATGCCCGGACTTGAAGGCGTCCAGGCTGGAATTGCGGTTATCCATGCAGAACAGCACCAGCGGCGGATCCAGCGACACCGAGCTGAAGGCGCTGACGGTCACGCCAACCGGGCGCTTGTCGGCACCGACCGAGGTGACCACCGTCACGCCGCTGGCGAAGCAGCCGAGAGCCTTGCGGAAAGAGCGTTCATCGACCTTCATGGTCATCGTCCCGTCTACAGACAAGCCAGCCGGGCAGCCAGTGGCCTGACCCGGAGTTTACGTGGAACGGACGGACCTTTGCACCACCCGTGCCCCCCAGCCCAACTAGCACGCTTTGCCCCCACGCGCCAATGGCAGAAAAAGTCAGCACCGCCCCGCGTTCGCCGCAGTGCCGACGAAAACGCACGTACGGTCGGTTTTCGTTGATGTTTTCGGCGGGAATGGATTACAACCTTTGAAGCTTCCGCAGGCGTTTGGTGCCTGGCGGGAGGGGGCTCGGAAGGCTTAAATGCTCGTCATCATCGGATCCATTATTGTCATTGCAAGCGTGATCGGCGGCTATGCCGGTCACGGCGGCAATCTCGCGGTTCTGTGGCAACCGTTCGAAGTCATCATCATCTTCGGCGCGGCGATCGGGGCATTCCTTATCGGAAGCCCCAAGTCGGTGCTGCGCGGAACCGTCAAAGCCATGGGGCCGATGCTCAAGGGGCCGCGGCACAACAAGCAGAGCTACCTCGAACTGCTCAGCATGCTGTACACGACCTTTCGACTGGCCAAAACCAAGGGCGACCTTGCCCTGGAAAGCCACGTCGAGCGGCCCAACGAAAGCCCCCTCTTCCAGAAGTTTCCCGGATTTGCCGGCGATCACCACGCGCTTGAATTTCTGTGCGACTATCTCCGCCTGTTGACCCTGGGCACCAACAACGCCCATGAAGTCGAGGCGATCATCGACGCCGAGATCGAAGCCCATCATCACGAACATACGGCGGTTTCCGATGCCATCGTCACGATGGCCGACGGCATGCCCGCGCTGGGCATCGTGGCCGCCGTGCTGGGCGTGATCAACACCATGGGCTCGATCACCGAGCCGCCGGAAGTGCTGGGTCAGCTCATCGGTGCGGCCCTCGTCGGAACGTTCCTCGGCGTGCTGCTGTCCTACGGCTTCTTCGCGCCGTTCGGACGCGCCATTGCCGCGGCCTACGACTCAGAGACGATGTACCTGCAGTCCATCAAAGCTGGCCTGCTGGCACACATGCAGGGCTATGCGCCCCAGGTTTCGGTCGAGTTCTCGCGCAAGATCCTGCCGTCCAATGTCCGTCCGTCCTTCCAGGAAGTGGAAGAAACGGTCACCAACATGCCGAGCGACTGATTGCCCGCAAGGCAGTCAACTCCAGACTGAGAGGCGCCGCGCGTGGCCGACGAACTTGGCAAGCAGACCATCATCATCAAGCGGGTCAAGAAGGGCCACGCCAGCGCCCATGGCGGCGCCTGGAAGGTGGCCTACGCCGACTTCGTGACGGCGATGATGGCCTTCTTCCTGTTGCTGTGGCTGCTGAACTCGGTGACCGAGGAACAGCTCCAGGGCATCTCCAACTATTTCTCGCCGACCACGGTGTCGCAGAATCCCAGCGGCGCCGGCGGCATGCTGGGCGGCCAGGTGATCGGTCAGGGCGCCAGCCAGTCGTCGAGCGCGGCGCCGACCATCATGATGAACCTTCCGCCATCGACCATCGGGGCTGGCGGCGAGGACTTCACCGACCCTGCCGAAGGCGCCTCCCAGGAGGATTTCGACGGCCGCTCCGACCAGGAGCGCGAGGCCGAAATGCGCCAGGCCATGGAGCAGCGGCAGTTCGACCAGGTGACCCAGGACCTGCGCCAGGCCATCCAGGCGGTGCCGCAGCTTCAGGGCCTGAAGGACAGCCTGCTGGTCGACAACACGCCGGAAGGACTACGCATCCAGATCGTCGATCAGGAAGGCGCGCCCATGTTCCCGGCCGGCTCCAGCGCCATGTATGAGCACACTCGCGCGCTGCTCGACCTGGTCGGCCGCGTCGTCCGCCTGCTGCCCCAGAAGATCGCCGTCGATGGCCACACCGACGCCAGTTCCTTCGCCGACACCTCGGGCTACGGCAACTGGGAGCTTTCCGCCGACCGTGCCCTGGCCAGCCGGCGCATCCTTGTTGGCGGCGGTGTGGACGAGGACCGGATCGCCCGGGTGTCGGGCAAGGCCGGCAGCGAGCCGCTGCTGGAAAACGCCCCCAACCATCCGCGCAACCGGCGCATCAGCGTCATCCTCCTGCGCGAGCCCGAGGACACCGACCAGGCGCCCCGCCCCGTCGGACCGCCGCCCATCCCGAGCATCCTGGGCAGTAACTGAGCCATTTCTCCGGCGGCGACGCGCCCGCTCATCCGATCGATGATGGAACTCTCCCGGCAGGCTCCTCATTGACCCAGACGGGGCAACTCCCGTTCGTGCGACAGTCCGGCGGAGACTTAGGTGCTAAGGACTGGCGTCCGCAAGATCGGGACCCCATAGTAAGTGGCGGAGGCAAATGGAGGACGGCCACAGGCCGGATGCTGTCGCGCATGGAAAATTCGCCAATCCGACGTCCGCACTTTTTCTTCACCACGGCACCCATGCCGTGTCCGTACATCGACGGGCGCATGGAACGCAAGATCGTCACCGAACTGGTGGGGCCTGAGGCGCGCCGGCTGCACGACACGTTGTCGCGCGCGGGGTTCCGCCGCAGCCACTCGATCGCCTATGCCCCCGCCTGCCCCGGCTGCAACGCCTGCGTCCCGGTGCGTGTCGGGGTGGCGGATTTCCACATGAAGAAAAGCTTCCGCCGGGCCTGGAAGATCAACCAGGACCTCAGCGCGAAGATCGTGGCCGCCCGCGCCACGGCGGAGCAGTATCGGCTGTTCGCGGCCTACCAGGAAAGCCGCCACACTGGCAGCGACATGGCGCTCATGGGGTTCTATGACTACCGCGCCATGGTCGAGGACAGCCCCATCGACACCGCCCTCGTCGAATTCCGGGACTCCCACGGGCGGCTGATCGCCGTATGCCTGATGGACCGCATGGACGATGGCCTGTCAGCCGTGTACAGCTTCTTCGACCCGCAGGAGCAGCGCCACGGCCTGGGCACGTTCATGATCCTGTGGCTGGTCGAGGAAGCCGGACGGCAGGGGCTGCCGTATGTCTACCTGGGATACTGGATCCGCGACAGCCGGAAGATGTCCTACAAAATCCGCTTCCAGCCGCTGGAGGGATTCACGCCGGACGGCTGGAACCCCCTCCCCGACAAGGGTTAATTGTCGCTGGTTTCGGACGTGTTCGGACGTTGCTTCGCGGCTTTTCTCCCTTATAATTCAGATAGATTCGCGTACCCGGCTTCAAGACATCCGGCCAAGCGCGGACATAAGTCCGACTCTATCACTTGATGATGAGGAAACGTCAGACATGAAACGTCGCGATTTTCTGAAGGGTACCGCGGTTGCCGGTGCCGGTGCTGCCCTTACCGCTGCGGCGGCCTTCCCCACCCCGGCCATCGCTCAGGGCCGCCAGGAATGGCGCATGGTCACGACCTGGCCGCGCAACTTCCCGGGCCTTGGCGTCGGCGCCCAGCGTCTGGCCGACCGCATCACCGCCATGTCCGACGGCCAGCTCACCGTGAAGGTGTTCTCGGCCGGCGAACTCGTTCCGCCGCTGCAGGCGCTGGACGCCGTCATCGAGGGCGGCGCCGAGATGAGCCACGGCGCGGCCTACTACTGGCAGGGTAAGTCGCAGGCCCTGAACTTCTTCACCGGCGTGCCGTTCGGCATGACCGCCAACGAACTGTCCGCCTGGGTCCGCTACATGGGCGGCCAGGAAGTGTGGGATGAGGTCTACGCCCAATTCGGCGTCAAGGGCTTCCTGTCCGGCCAGACCGGCACCCAGGCCGGCGGCTGGTTCCGCAACGAACTGACCGGCGTGAACGACATCAAGGGCCTCAAGTTCCGCACCCCGGGCATCGGCGGGCAGGCTTGGCAGCGCCTTGGCGCCACCGTGACCAACATGGCCGGCGGCGAGATCTTCCAGGCCCTGCAGTCGGGCGCCCTGGACGCCGCCGAGTTCGTCGGGCCGTACAACGACCTGGCGCTCGGTTTCCACCAGGTTGCCAAGAACTACTACTTCCCGTCCTTCGTGGAGCCGGGCCTGGCGACCGAACTGGTGGTCAGCCTGGACAAGTACAACGCCCTGCCCAAGCACCTGCAGGCCATCATCCAGTCGGCCGCCCAGGCGGACTACGAGCAGGTTGCCGCAGACTTCTATGCCAACGACCCGGTCGCCCTGCGCACCCTGGTCGACAAGCACGGCGTGAAGGTCCACCAGTTCCCGGACGAGATCCTCAAGGCGGGCGCGGCGGCCTCGGCCGACATCATCAATGGCCTGCGCGAGTCCAGCGACCCGCTGACCAAGAAGACCGCGCAGAGCTTCGTGGACGCCCTGGAAATGCTGCGGACCCGCACCGACACCGTCGACAGCGCGTTCCTGCAGGCCCGTCAGAAGTTCTTCAAGCTCTAGACCCCGTCTCCCGCCCCGCGCGGACAAGGAAAAGGCCCGCACCACATCGGTGCGGGCCTTCTTCTTTGGCCGGGACTTGGCTTGGCGGCTTGACCCCTTATCCGAAGATGATGGAGGGAAGCCAGGTCGCCAGTTCGGGGAAGATGTAGAGCATGACCAGGGCCAGCATCTGCAACGCCACGAACGGAATGACGCCGCGGTAGATCTGGCCGGTCGACACCTCCCGTGGAGCAACGCCGCGCAGGTAGAACAGCGAGAACCCGAACGGTGGGGTCAGGAAGCTGGTCTGCAGGTTCACGCCCACCATGACGCCCAGCCACACCGGGCTGACATCCATGCCCAGCAGGATCGGCGCGGTGATCGGCAGCACGATGAAGATGATCTCGAAGGTGTCGAGGATGAAGCCCAGCACGAACATCAGCAGCATGACGAAGATGACCGCGCCCATGACGCCGCCCGGCAGGCTGTGCAGGAAGTCCTCGACCAGGGCGTCGCCGCCCATCATGCGGAACACCAGCGAGAACACCGAGGCCCCCAGGATGATGACGAAGATCATCGAGGTGATCTCGGCCGTGGCGTACATCACCTGGCGCAGAATGGCGTAGGTCATGCGGCGCCGCAGGATGGCCAGCACCATGGCCCCCACCGCACCGACCGAGGCGGATTCCGTCGGCGTCGCGATGCCACCCAGGATGGAACCGAGCACGGCGATGATCAGCAGCAGCGGCGGGACCAGGGCAACCAGGACATCGCGCCCCAGGGCCTTCTTTTCCTCGGCCGAGATGACCAGGGCGGGGCAACTCTGCGGATTGGTGATTGCCTTGAACATCACCCACAGCATGTACATGGCGACCAGCAGCAGGCCCGGAATGAATGCGCCGGCGAACAGGTCGCCGACCGAAACCGGGGTCGGGGCGAAGTTGCCCTTGGCCATCTGGACCTGGGCGTTGATGCCCGACAGCATGTCGCCCATGAAGATGAGCACGGTCGACGGCGGAATGATCTGCCCCAACGTGCCCGAGGCGCAGATGACGCCGGACGCCAGCTTGGGATCGTAACCCGCCCGCATCATGGCCGGCAGCGACAACAGGCCCATGGTGACCACCGTGGCCCCGACGATGCCGGTCGAGGCGGCAAGCAAGGCGCCAACGACCACCACCGACATGCCCAGGCCGCCGCGCAACTCGCCGAACAGCCGGCCCATGGTGATCAGCAGTTGCTCGGCGATCTTGGAGCGTTCGAGCATGACACCCATGAACACGAACAACGGCACGGCGACCAGCACGTCGTTGACCATGGTGCCCAGATAGCGCGACGCAAGGCTCGACAGGTTCGACGGGTCGAAGACGCCGAACATCCAGGCGATCAGCCCGAAGAACAGCGACGTTCCGGCCAGCGAAAACGCCACCGGATACCCCAGCATCAGCACGCCGATGATGCCGAAGAACATGATGACGGAGAGGATTTCCCCGATCAGAACAGGATCCATGGTTCAGCCCTCCTCTTCATAGCGCATGGAGGGCGGCAACAGGTCCTCCCGGTTGGCCAGAACCAGAACGCTGCGCAATGCCATTGCCAGACCCTGCAGGAGGATCACCACGGCAAACACGATGACGAACGATTTGATGACGTACAGTCCGGGCATGCCGCCGATGTTGCGCGAGCCTTCCATGAAGCTCCACGAGCGCTGTACGTAGGGCCAGCTCCAATACAGCAGCACGGCCGAAAACGGCACCATGAAGATGAAGAAGCCGATCAGGTCAATCCACGCCTTGAAGCGCGTGGAGGCCTTTCGATAGAAGATATCGACCCGGACGTGGCCGTTCTTGAGGAGGGTGTAGCCTGCGATGCCGGTGAACATCACGGCGTTCATCCAGACGTACAGGTCCTGCATCCAGACAAATCCGGCGGAGAACACGTACCGCATGACCACGACGGTGAAGCAAACCAGAACGATACCCAGCGTAAGCCAGGAAAATACTTGGCCGATGACTTGGTTTATGCCGCTCAGAAAGCGGACGATAAAGGCTAGCGCTTTCACGTTTCGCTCAACTTCTTGGACAGACGGCGGAGAGGCGCCGGGGTCTCGGGCGTTGCGCTTCGGCGGGCACGGGCTCCGCTTTTCACGCAATGGTACGTCCGGCCGGTTCCGTCGGTTCCTCCCGACTCGTACGTTGCAGGGACTTTTGTCCACGGTTGATCCGCTTTTACCGGATGGCGGCGCATCTTGCCAGTGGAAGTCACAGTATTCCGTTCGGTTTTCCGAGGCAGGCAAACCTGCGCCGCACTTGCATGCCCCCGCGCCTTCAGCATAGTCTGCGCCCTTCGCCCCCTCAGGACCCTAATCCGGTGCGCCCGCTCCTCCATCGCCTGATTGCCGTCATCGACTCCGTCAACCGTGCCGTCGGGCATGGCGTGGCGTGGCTGACGCTGGGCATGGTTCTGGTCCAGTTCGCCGTGGTGCTGCTGCGCTACGTTTTCGGCGTGGGCATGATTTCCCTGCAGGAAGGCATCGTTTGGATGCACGCCTTCGTGTTCATGCTCGCCGCCGGCTACACACTGGGTGCCGACGGACATGTGCGGGTGGATATCTTTTATCGCGAGGCAGCCCCCCGCACCAAGGCGGTGATTGATCTGGCCGGGGTGGTGCTGTTCCTGTGGCCGGTGTGCGGGCTCATCCTGTGGATGGGCTGGCCGTTCGTGGCCAATTCGTGGGCGGTGGGCGAGGCATCGCAGGAAACCAGCGGCCTGCCGGGGCTCTACGTGCTCAAGTCGGTCATTCTGGTCATGCCGGTGCTGGTGATGCTCCAGGGGCTGGCCCTGGCGTTGCGCAGCGCGGATGTCCTGGTGCACGGCGAAGAGACCGCCTGATGGAAACCGAAGTCCTCGCTCTCATCATGTTCGCCGGCACCTGCCTCGTGCTGCTGGCCGGCTTTCCGGTGGCCTTCAGTCTGGCCGGCGCGGCCTTGTTGTTCGGCGTGCTGGGGGCCACCCTCGGACATTTCGACTTCGCCTTCGTGAGGGCCCTTCCGCAACGCGTGTTCGGCACCATGACCAACGAGGTCCTGATCGCCGTGCCCCTGTTCGTATTCATGGGCGTGATGCTGGAACGCTCGAAGGTCGCCGAGGAACTGCTTGAAAACGTTGGCCGCCTGTTCGGCTCGCTGCGCGGCGGGCTGGCCGTTTCGGTGGCCCTGGTCGGCATGTTGCTGGCCGCCTCGACCGGCATCGTCGGCGCCACCGTGGTCACCATGGGCCTGATGAGCCTGCCGATCATGCTGCGGCGCGGCTACGACCCGGCGCTGGCCTGCGGCTCCATCTGCGCGGCCGGGACGCTGGGCCAGATCATTCCGCCGTCCATCGTTCTGGTGCTGCTGGGCGACCAGATTTCGAGCGCCTACGCCGATGCGCAACGCGATCTGGGCAACTGGGCGATCAATCCGGTCTCGGTCGGCGACCTGTTCGCCGGGGCGCTGCTGCCGGGCCTGATGCTGGTCGCGTTCTACATCCTCTATCAGCTTGTGGTGGCCTGGCTGCGGCCGACCGCCGCCCCCGCCCTGCCGCCGCGCGACAGCACCGAGCCGAGGGGCGTTGCCCTGCGCGGACTGCTGCGTGCCCTGCTGCCGCCGGTCGCCCTGATGGTGGCCGTCCTGGGCTCCATCCTGGGCGGCATCGCCACCCCGACAGAGGCGGCCGCCGTGGGCGCCATCGGGGCGGTCCTGCTGGCCGGGATGCGCATCGGGACTGGTCGCTCGATCGTGCTGGTCAAGGCGGGCGTTGGCGGACTGATCGTTATCCTGGCCTTGTCGCGGCTGTTCGACCTGCGGGTGGCGCGCGATGCCATCGACCCGGCGGATCAGGTGGGCATGGCCCTTGCCGCCCTCGCCCTGCTGACACTGGCTGCCGGCTTGATCTTGGCGCTGTGGGCGTTGTGGCGCAGCGGCGTTCTCGACGACGTGATGCGCTCGACCACACGCATCGCCGCCATGGTGTTCCTCATCATCATCGGCGCCACCCTGTTCGCGCTGGTGTTCCGGGGGTTCGGCGGCGACGACATGGTCCACGACTTCCTGACCACCCTGCCCGGCGGCAAGTGGGGCGCCATTGCCCTGGTCATGCTGGCCATGTTCGTGCTCGGGTTCTTCCTGGACTTCGTGGAAATCGTCTTCGTGGTGGTGCCCATCGTCGCGCCGATCCTGCTGAAGATGGACGTCGACCCCGTGTGGCTGGGCGTCATGATGGCCATGAACCTGCAGACCAGCTTCCTGACCCCGCCGTTCGGCTTTGCCCTGTTCTACCTGCGCGGCGTCGCCCCTCCCCAGGTCACCACCATGCACATCTATCGCGGCGTGGTGCCGTTCGTGCTCATCCAGCTTGCCGCCCTGGGGATTCTGGCCGCCTGGCCGGATCTGGCGACATGGCTGCCCGGCGTGATCTTTGGTGGCGCGCTCCGCTGAGGACAAGTTGGCGCTGAACGTCTCCTGTCGCTGCCGCGTTTTGCATGCGGCACTTCCGCGGACAGGAGCACCGGAACATGGCGCACACCCCTTGGGACCGACTGAAAGATGACCCCGGCCGCATGGCCAGCATGCTTGGCGGAGGCACCCTGGCCGCCTGGGGCTTGCGGCGTGGCGGGCTGGTGGGCCTGAGCGTGGCCGCGCTTGGTGGCGCCCTGGCCTGGCGGGCGGCCTCCGGGCGGCCTGTCCTGGAGGGATTGTCGCGGTCGGCCGGCACGACCACCGTGCGGCGCTCCGTACACATCGACCGCCCGCGCCACGAGGTCTGGCAGTTCTGGCGCGACCAGGAAAACCTCGCCCGCTTCATGCACAACGTAATCCGCATCGAGCGGCGGTCGGACACGCGTTATCACTGGACGGTGCGCGGCCCCCTCGACATGCCCCTGGATTGGGACTGCGACATCGACCCGACGCCGGAAAACGAGCGCATCGCCTGGCACACCCTGCCGGGCGCCGAGGTCCACAGCCGTGGCGAGGTCCGATTCTCGGACGCGGCCGAGGGCGGAACGCTGGTCAAGGTCGCCCTGCACTACCAGCCGCCGGCCGGCCAGAGCGGCCGCATGGTCGCGAGCCTGCTCGGCGAAGCCCCCGAACAGCAACTGGACGACGATTTGAAGCGGTTCAAGCTGCTGATGGAAGGTGTGGGGTCCGAATCCTCCACGCCGGGTGGCGGGATTTGAGGGGATAGAAAAAATGGGCTGCCGCCCATGCCCGCTCGGGGGCAGGCCCCCGAACCCCTTTTTGCTTTCTTGAAGAAAAACAAGGAGGTCCGGAGCATCGCTCCGGGCGGGTGCGGGCTGCCACCCGCCCGCGTAAGCGGACCCCTCAGGCCCCCATCATGAACCACGCCGCCCCGGCGGTCGCGGCGACCAGCAGCACGACGATCATGTTGGCCTTCAGCTGCCACAGGGCGAAGAAGGCCGCGGCGGCGATGAGGGCGGCCGCCGGGTCGAGACTGGCGGCGTCCGGAACCAGCAGCCGGACGCCCCACTGGTGGACCTCCGCGACATCGGCGAACAGGACGTGCAGGCCAAACCATACGGCCAGGTTCAGCACCACGCCCACCACGGCGGCGGTGATGGCTGACAGGGCGGCGCTCAGGGCGCGGTTGCCGCGCAGCGCCTCGATGTAGGGCGCACCGACGAAGATCCACAGGAAGCACGGCGCGAAGGTCACCCACAGGGTGACGGCGGCCCCCAGCGTCCCGGCCAGCATCGGGTCGAGCAGGCCGGGACTGCGGTAGGCGGCCATGAAGCCGACGAACTGCAACACCAGGATGAGCGGCCCCGGCGTGGTTTCGGCCATGCCCAGGCCGTCGAGCATCTCGCCGGGGGCCAGCCAGCCGTAGGTGGCCACCGCCTGCTGCGCCACGTAGGCGAGGACGGCATAGGCGCCGCCGAAGGTGACCAGGGCCATGGTGCTGAAGAACAGGCCCTGCTGGACGTAGATGTCGGCCGGGCCGAGGGCCAGCGCCAGCCCGAGCAACGGCCCCAGCCAAAGCGTCAGCCACAGCGCCGCCGTGCCGAGGGTGCGGCGCAGGGTCGGCCGCGTGTGGTCTAGCCGTCCGGCCCGCAGCCCGGCGGCGACGGCATCGTTGTCATCGTCGGCACCGTCCACCTTGATGACCACGAAGGTCGATGGCCTCCAGCGCTGACCGAGGAAGCCGATCAGGGCGGCGCCGGCGATGATCACCGGGAACGGAATGGTCAGGAAGAAGATCGCCACGAACGCGGCGGCCGCGATGGCGTACATCGCCCGGTTCTTGAGGGCCTTGCCGGCGATCTTCATGACGGCCTGGACGACCACGGCGAGGACGGCGGCACGGATGCCGTAGAACAGCGCCTCGACCAGGGTGATGTCCTGGAAGCCGGCATACAGGATGCTCAGCCCCAGGATGACCACGGCGCCCGGCAGAATGAACAGCAGCCCGGCGATCAGGCCGCCGACGGTGCGGTGCAGCAGCCAGCCGATGTAGGTGGCAAGCTGCATCGCCTCCGGTCCGGGCAGCAGCATGCAGTAGTTGAGGGCGTGCAGGAACCGGCTCTCGCTGACCCACTTGCGCTCGTCGACCACCAGCCGGTGCATCAGGGCAATCTGTCCGGCCGGGCCGCCGAAGCTCAGCAGCCCGACCCGCAGCCACAGCCAGAACGCCTCCCGCAGAGGAACGTCGCGGTGCCCCCGAGGCGTCACCGGCCGGCCCTATCCGCCGAACTTGTTGGACTTCGGAAAGCCGTTGGGCGGCAGCTTGCCGGCACTGGCCCGCTTGCCCCGCCAGGGCGTGAGGTCGGGTTCCGTCCGGGTCCGCTCGCCCGACTTGAAGGTCAGGCCGTCGGCCGCGTTGAACAGCTTGATGTCGGACATGCCGCCGTCCTTGTAGGCCTGCAGCTTCACGCCCTGGCCCTTGTTGAGGACCGGCACCTCATCGAGGTCGAACACCAGGACCTTGCGGTTTTCGCCGATGGTGGCGACGCTGTCCCCCTCCACCGGAACGCAGAAGATCGTCCTGGTGCCGGCCGGCACGGACAGGATCTGCTTGCCGGCACGGGTCTGGGCGACGACGTCGTCCTCCTTGACCCGGAAGCCCTTGCCGGCGCTGCTGGCCAGCAGCAGTTCGCGGCCGGGGACATGGACCAGAAGGTGGGAGATCTCGGCGTCGTTGGGCAGGTCGACCATCAGGCGCACCGGCTCGCCGAAGCCGCGGCCGCGCTGAATGCGGTCGCCGAGGATGGTGTAGAACCGCCCGTTGGTGCCGAGCACCAGGATCTTGTCGGTGGTCTGCGCCTTGAGAACCAGCTTGAGGGCGTCGCCTTCCTTGAACTTGGCGTCGGACACGTCGTCCTGGTGGCCCTTCACGGCGCGCAGCCAGCCCTTTTCGGACAGCATGATGGTGATCGGCTCGCGCTCGACCAGCGCCTCCAGCGGCACCACCACGCCGGTCGGCGCCTCGGTCAGGTCGGTGCGTCTGCGGCCAAGTTCAGTGCTTTGGCCGAACTTCTTCTTGGTTTCCTTCACCTGATCGGCGATGGCTGACCACCGCTTGCCCTCGTCATCGAGCAAGCCTTGCAAGGCGGCCTGTTCGGCTGAGAGTTTCTCATGCTCGCCGCGCAGTTCCATCTCTTCCAGCTTGCGCAGGGAGCGCAAGCGCATGTTGAGAATGGCCTCTGCCTGCACGTCGGTCAGCGTGAAGGCGCGCATCAGTTCGGGCTTGGGCTCATCCTCCTCGCGGATGATGCGGATCACCTCGTCGAGGTTGAGGAAGGCCTTCAGGTAGCCTTCGAGAACCTCAAGGCGATGGGCGATCTTTTCCAGGCGATGCAGCGCCCGCCGCTCCAGGACCTCCAGCCGGTGGTCGAGGAAGGCGCGCAGGACCTCCTTGAGGTCCATCACGCGCGGCGTGCCATCGGCATCGATGACGTTCATGTTCAGGCCGAAGCGGATTTCCAGGTCCGTGTTGCGGAACAGGTGCTCCATCAGCATGTCGGGATCGACGGTCCGGTTGCGCGGCTCCAGGACGATGCGCACGTCCTCGGCCGACTCGTCGCGGACATCGGACAGCACCAACAGCTTGCGGGCGTTGAGCAGGTCGGCGATGCGCTCGATGACCTTGGATTTCTGGACCTGATAGGGGATCTCGGTGACCACGATCTGGTACAGGCCGTGCGACAGCTTCTCGACTTCCCAGCGGGCGCGCAGGCGGAACGACCCGCGCCCGGTGGTGTAGGCGTCGAGAATGGCCGCCTGGCTTTCCGCCAGCACGCCGCCGGTCGGGAAATCCGGCCCGCGCACATGGGCGACCAGGCTGGCCACGTCGCAATCCGGCTTCTTGATGAGGTGCAGCAGGGCGTCGCACAGCTCACCGGCGTTGTGCGGCGGGATGTTGGTCGCCATGCCCACGGCGATGCCCGACGCGCCGTTGGCCAGCAGGTTCGGGAACGCCGCCGGCATGACGATCGGCTCGCGGTCCTCGTTGTCGTAGGTGGTGCGGTAATCCACCGCGTCTTCGTCGAGCCCGTCCATCAGGGCATGGGCGACGGCGGTCAGGCGCGCTTCGGTGTAGCGCATGGCCGCAGCCCCGTCGCCGTCGATGTTGCCGAAGTTGCCCTGGCCCTCGACCAGCGGATAGCGCACCGCGAAATCCTGCGCGAGGCGCACCATGGCCTCGTAGATCGAGGCGTCGCCGTGCGGGTGGTACTTACCCATCACGTCGCCGACGATGCGGGCGCACTTCTTGAACCCCTGCCCCGGATCCAGCTTCAGCAGGCGCATGGCGTACAGCAGCCGCCGGTGAACCGGCTTCAGGCCGTCGCGCACGTCGGGCAGCGAGCGGGCCACGATGGTGGACAGCGCATAGGCCAGATAACGCTCGGACAGCGCCTGGGCCAGCGGCTGCGGGCGGATGTCTTCGGCGGGGGTCGGTAAAGCCATGAAACGCAAACCCTGTTGTTCGGGGAGCCTGTTGCCACGAAATATAGACTGCATACCCCGGTTGGGGTCAATGAACTGTAGCTAGGACGGCGGAATGTGCTCGGTCCAGCGTTGGGCGAAGCGCACGCGGGCCGGCGGCAGGCGGCGATCCTGCGCGGCCAGGGCGTGACGGTCGAGGAACCAGCCGGTCAGGCGCAGGCCCTGGGCGATGGCGGTGGCATCGGGCTCCGGCCCCTCCTCCGCGCCCAGCAGGAAGGCCGGCAGGGCGAGAAGCTTTTCGCGCCAGGGGCCGGCGCCGGCGGTGCTGACCGCCCGCCCGGTCTTGGGCGACACCCAGGCCAGATCATCCGTCGTGCCGGTCACCGCGCAGGCGCTGAGGTCCAGGCCGAAGCCGAGGTCCTGCAGCATCACCGCCTCCCACTCCACATAGGCCGCGCCGTATGCCGGCTCCGGCGCATCGCGCAGGGCGGCGAGCAGGGCCAGCGTGGCATCGAACAGCAGGGGGTGGGACTGGCGCTCCGGCAAGGCGGCCTCGGCCACGGCGCAGGCTGCCGTCAGGGCGCCCAGGCGACCGGGGGCGGACAGCAGGGCTGCGGCGTTGGCCTCGGCCAGTTCGCAGGCGTAAAGGCCGAGTTGGTCCTCCAGCCGCGCCTTCCACGTGACGGTGAGCAGGTTGCCGGGCTGGTACAGGCCGCGCGCCGCCTTGGACATGCCGCCCTTGACCAGCCCGGCGTGGCGGCCGTGGGCGGAGGTCAGCAGGGTGACGATGAGGCTGCTTTCGCCGTGCTGGCGCGCCCCCAGGACGATGCCTGCGTCGCGCCACTCCATTCAGCGCAACACGCTGAGGCCGAGAACGCCCAGCCCGAGGATCATGCCGCCGGTACCGGCGAAGGTGAGCCCCGCCTCCATGGTCTTGCGGGCGGTCGGGCCGGGAATGGTGCGGCCCTGGCTGACCGCCTTTTCCCACCGGCCACGCATGATCAGCAGCGCACCGAAACCGGCCGCACCAAGCCACAGCAGACAAAGGCCGACAAAGGTCGCGTTCATGGGTTCAGCAGTATCCCGCCTCAGGCATCGAAGTCCAGGCCCCACTCGGTATAGCGCGCGCGGTCGTCGGTCCAGCCTTCGCGCACCTTGACGAACAGGAACAGGTGGATGCGGCGATCCAGAAGCTCCTGCAATTCGCGGCGGGCGGACGCGCCGATGGCCTTGATCTGCGCCCCGCCCTTGCCGAGGACGATCTTCTTCTGGCTGTCGCGGAGAACGTAGATGGTCAGGTCGATGCGGGCCGAGCCGTCGGGACGTTCCTCCCACTTCTCGGTTTCCACCGTGACGCTATAGGGCAGTTCCTGGTTCAGGCGCAGGAACAGCTTCTCGCGCGTGATCTCGGCCGCCAGCATGCGTTCCGGAAGGTCCGAAACCTCGTCCTCGGGGAACATCCACGGGCCGGCCGGCACGTTCTCGGACAGGTAGCGCAGGATGTCGGCCACGCCGTCGCCCTTCATGGCCGAGATCATGAAGACCTTGCCGAAGATGCCGTGTTCGAACAGCTTCTCGGACAGGGTCAACAGGTCCGGCCGGTCGATCAGGTCGATCTTGTTGAGCACCAGGATGACGTCCTTGCGGTTGCCTTCCTTGAGCCTGGCGATGATGTCGGCGGTGTCGGCATCGATGCCGCGGCTGGCGTCCACGACCAGCATGACCTGCTCGGCGTCGTCGGCTCCGCCCCAGGCGGCGGCGACCATGGCGCGCTCCAGCCGGCGGGTCGGGCGGAAGATGCCGGGGGTGTCGATGAGCACGAGCTGCGTGTCGCCGACCATGGCGATGCCGCGCAGGCGCGTGCGCGTGGTCTGCACCTTGGGCGAGACGATGCTCACCTTGGTGCCGACCATCTCGTTGACCAGCGTCGACTTGCCGGCGTTGGGGGCGCCCAGCACGGCGATGAAGCCGCACCTGGTTTGCGGGCCGGGGCCCTCGGGAATGCCCCCGGTCATGTCGCCGGTGGTGCCGTCAGTCATTCAAACGTCTCCAGAAGTGCGCGGGCGGCGGCCTGGGCGGCAACCCGCTTCGATGCGCCGGACGCTTCGGCCGGCGGAAATCCTTGCACGGTGACCCGCACGGTGAAGACCGGACTGTGGTCCGGCCCCTTGAGGTCGACCGTGTCGTAAAGCGGCAACGGCAGGCCCCGGCTCTGCGCCCATTCCTGGAGCGCGGTCTTGGCATCCTTGGGCGGCGCCAGGGCCTCTTCCATCATCGCCGGCCAGTGGGCCTCGATGAAGGCGGCCGCAGCCTGCAGGCCGCCATCCAGATATAGGGCGCCGAGCAGCGCTTCGCACACGTCGGCGAGAATGGCCGGATTGGCCCGCCCGCCGGCGTCTTCCTCGCCGCGCGACATGACGATGTATTGGCCCAGCCCGGCGGCGTCGGCCACGCGGGCCAGCGCCTCGCGCCGCACCAGGGCGGCATGACGGCGGGCGAGATCGCCCTCGGGCTCGACCGGAAAGCGGCGGTAGATCATCTCCGCCACCACCAGCCCAAGCACCCGGTCGCCCAGGAACTCCAGCCGTTCGTAGGTGGCGGCACCCCGCCCGGCCGATGCCGAACTGTGCACCAGGGCATGGTGCAGCAGGTCCTTGTCCTTGAACGAATGCCCCACCACCCGGGCGGCGGCGTCATAGTCGGTCTTGCGGTTCACGGGCGTCTTTCCGGACGGATCAATTCACGGACTGGAACAGGCGTTCCCAGCGGATGGCGAACGGCCAGCGCCACAGTTCCCACAGACGGGCCGACCCGTCGGTGGAGAAGAACAGCACCTCTGCCCGGCCCACCAGGTTCTCGACCGGCACGAAGCCGACGCTGCCGCGGCTGTCCTCGGAATGGTCGCGGTTGTCGCCCATCATGAAGTAGTGACCCTCGGGCACCCGGAACAGGGGGGTGTTGTCGTAGCGTTCGAAATCGCTTTCCTCGAGGATCTCGTGGGTCGTTCCGTTGGGCAGCGTCTCGGTGAAGCGGCCCAGGCGGCGGACGTTGCCGAAGTGGTCGCGGATGACGAAGTCCTCGACGCGCTCGCGTTCAACCGCCTCGCCGTTGATGAACAGGCGGCCCATCTGCACCTGGATGGTGTCGCCCGGAAGGCCGATCACGCGCTTGATGTAGTCGGTGGCGTTGTCGCCCGGGAACTTGAAAACGGCGACGTCGCCCCTGTCCGGCCCCTCGCCCAGCACCCGGCCGTCGAGCGGCACCATGCTGAACGGAAACGAGTGACGGCTGTAGCCGTAGGAGAATTTGGACACGAACAAATAGTCGCCGACCAGCAGCGTGGGGATCATCGACCCGGAAGGGATATTGAACGGCTCGTAGGCGACTGTGCGGACCACCAGGGCGATCAGGACGGCGTAGATGACCGTGCGAATCGTCTCGCCAATTCCCCCATGCTTCTTCTTCGACATCAATGAACCGCTTTAATGAATTGAAACGAAAGAAAATGCAGCCGAACGCCACCATCTTCCCGCCGGGGGATTGAAGACTGCGGCCGCGGTCCTGTCAAGACAGGCCTGTCAAAGTGGAGGGCTATCGATGATCATCGGCGACCGGAACCGCCGATATGATGACCTGCGCCTCGGCCATCGGCCATTCATCGGTCATGGTCAGGTGGACGCGCGGCTCCATCCCGGTCGGCACCAGGGAGCGCAGATGATCCTGCGCGCCGCCGGTCATGGCGATGGTCGGCTGGCCGCTGGGCAGGTTGACGACGGCCAGGTCGCGCCAGAACACGCCCTTTCGAAACCCGGTGCCCAGGGCCTTGGCGGCCGCTTCCTTGGCCGCAAAGCGCTTGGCCAGGGTCGAGGCATAGCCTCGCGGTGCACCCCGCCGCCGTTCCGCCTTGCTGCGTTCGGTGTCGGAGAAGACGCGGGCGACGAAACGGTCGCCAAAGCGCGCCAGCGTTCTTTCAATGCGGCGAATGTCGATCAGATCGTTTCCGATGCCGATGATCATGCGCTCATCCCGGCCTGTTGTCCCTTTAGCGCGCGCCGGTGGTGGCGCGGGCCTCGTCCATCAACGCCCGACGCCACTTGCGCGGGCCTCGTCCATCAACGCCCGCATCATGCGGATGGACTGCTCAAGACCGACGAAAATCGCCTCGCCGACCAGAAAGTGCCCGATGTTCAGTTCGAGGATGGACGGAATGGCCGCCACCGCGCCCACCGTGTCGAACGCCAGCCCGTGGCCGGCGTGACATTCCAGGCCGATTTCGGCGGCATGGGCGGCGGCGGCCTGGATGCGGACCAGTTCGCGCGCCCGCTCGGGACCGACCGCGTCACAATAGGCGCCGGTGTGCAGCTCCACCACCGGGGCGCCGATGGCGCGGGCGGCGTCGAGCTGGCGCGGGTCGGCCTCGATGAACAGCGACACCCGGATGCCGGCATCGCCCAGGCGGCCCACCAACGGACGCAGGGTCTTCATGGCCCCGGCCACTTCGAGGCCGCCTTCGGTGGTCCGCTCCTCGCGCTTTTCAGGCACGATGCAGGCGGCGTGCGGCCGGTGGCGCAGCGCGATGGCGAGCATTTCCTCGGTCGCGGCCATCTCGAAGTTGAGCGGCAGGGAGATCTCCGACACCAGGCGTTCGATGTCGTGGTCGGAGATGTGACGGCGGTCCTCCCGCAGATGCGCCGTGATGCCGTCGGCGCCGGCCCGTTCGGCCAGCCGCGCGGCACGCACCGGATCGGGATGGATGCCGCCGCGCGCGTTGCGGATGGTCGCCACGTGGTCGATGTTCACGCCCAGGCGCAAGGCCCCCGTCGCCGTCCCCGTCCCCATCCCCATCCCCATCATCGCAAATCCCTTTCACTCAAACCTGCCGCCTGCTCCTCGACCGCCTGCTGCCGGCGCGCCCGCACGGCCAGTTTCTCCAGGCGGCGCAGGCCGCGGACATGATGATACCCCAGCATGGCGCGGCGCAACGGCAGATAGGTCGCAAACCATGATGCCACGGCCAGCGGAATGCCGCCGATGAACATCGGCCACCACACCGGCCAGACGTTTTCCGCCAGGTGGGCCATGTCCAGGTGCCGGATGCCGTGCCACAGGGCGTGGAAAACGGCACTGAACTCCAGGGCATGGGCGCCGGGATCGAACCCCTCGCCCAGCATCAGGCGGCCCAGCCAGTAGCTGGCCAGCCACATCGGCGGAAAGGTCCATGGATTGCCCACGAACGTCCCCAGGGCCGACGCCAGGACATTGCCGCGCACGGCCAGGGCCAGAAGCGCGGCCAGCAGGAAATGCAACCCGTTCAGCGGCAGGAACGACACAGCCACGCCGCTGGCGAACCCGGCCGCAATGGCCGAATGCGAGCCGGGCAGCCGGGCCAGCCGGTGCCACAGGTAGGTCATCGCACGGCGGAACCCGGCCTGGGGCCAGATGTACTCTCGAGCACGACGAATGAACGACATGGGAACGCGACGTCGGAACAGCATCCTGAACCCCTAGCGCCGCGCGCGATCAACGGAATTGACGGCCGGCGTGGCCCGCAACGCCGCGATGATGTTGACCAGGTGTTTCACGTCGCGCACGTCGATGTCGACGATCATGTCGAAGAAATCGGTCGTCCGGTTGGTGATCTTGAGGTTGGTGATGTTGCCCATGTTCTTGGCAATCACCGTGGACAGGGCGCCCAGGCTGCCCGGCTCGTTGGCCACCACCAGGTTGACCCGGCCGACGTGGTGCTGCGTGGCGCTTTCGCTGTCCCAGGCAAGGTCGAGCCAGCGTTCCGGCTGATCGGAGAACTGTTCAAGCTGGTCGCAGTCGATGGTGTGGATGGTCACCCCCTTGCCGGTGGTGACGATGCCCACGATGCGGTCGCCCGGCAGGGGGTGGCAGCAGCGCGCGTAGTGCATCGCCATGCCGGGGATGAGGCCCTTGATCGGCATGGCGTTGCGCAGGGCGGGGTTGCCGTCCTTGCGCTTGCCGGTCAGCCCCTTCATGAGGGACACGACGTTCCCCATCTTGGGGATCATCTTCAGGCCCGGATAGACCGCCGACACGACTTCGTGGCCGGTGTGCTGCCCCTCGCCCACCATGACGTAGAGGTCATCGACGCTGTCGCACTTGAAGCGCTTGAGGACGCCCTGAAGCCCCTTGTCGGTAAGATCGTAGCTCTCGGCGCGGAAGGCCTGCTGGAGGATCTTGCGGCCCAGTTCCAGGTTCTGGCCGCGCTGCTGGAACCGCACGTAGCGGCGGATGCGGGCGCGTGCCTTGCCCGTTACGACAAACCGTTCCCATTCCGGGCTCGGCGTCTGCTTGGGCGAGGTGATGATCTCGACCTGGTCGCCGTTGCCCAGCGGGGCGCGCAGCGGCACCATGCGGCCGTTGACCTTGGCCCCGACGCAGGTGTCGCCGACATCGGAATGGACGTTGTAGGCGAAGTCCACCGGCGTGGCGCCGCTCGGCAGGGCGATCAGGTCGCCCTTGGGCGTGAAGCAGAACACCTGGTCCTGGAACATCTCCAGTTTGGTGTGCTCCAGGAACTCCTCGGGGTTCGACGCGTGCTCGAGGATTTCCAGCAGTTCGCGCAGCCAGCGGTACTGCCGCCCCTCGGCCAGGGCCTTCTCCGCGCCCTGCTTGTAGTTCCAGTGCGCGGCGACGCCCTTTTCGGCGATCTCGTGCATGTCCTTGGTGCGGATCTGGATCTCGATGCGATGCCGCTCCGGCCCGATCACGCCCGTGTGCAGGGACTGGTAGGCGTTGGGCTTGGGCGTCGAGATGTAGTCCTTGAACCGCCCCGGAACCATCGGATAGGCGCCGTGGATGATGCCGAGCGCGCGGTAGCAGTCCTCCAGGCTGTCGACCATGACGCGGAACGCCATGATGTCGGACAACTGCTCGAACGCCACGTCCTTGCGCTGCATCTTCTGCCAGATGGAGTACGGGCTTTTCTCGCGGCCGGACAGTTCGACGTTCAGGCCGGCGGCTGACAGCACGCGGCGCAACTCGGTGATGATGCGGTTGACCAGGTCGCCGCCCTGCTCCTCCAGGAACCGCAGGCGCGCCACGATGGAATCCCGGGCGTCGGCATGCAGTTCGGCGAAGGCGCTTTCCTCAAGCTCGGTCTTGAACTCCGCCATGCCGATGCGTTCGGCCAGCGGGGCGTAGATCTCCATCGTCTCGATGGCGATGCGCTTGCGCTTTTCCGGGTTCTTGATGAAGTGCAGCGTGCGCATGTTGTGCATGCGGTCGGCCAGCTTGACCATCAGGACGCGGATGTCCTCGGACATTGCCAGCACCAGCTTGCGGAAGTTTTCCGCCTGCTTGGAGCTGTCCGAGCGGATCTGGATCTGGGTCAGCTTGGTGACGCCGTCGACCAGCTTGGCGACGTCCGCGCCGAACAGGCGGCGGATCTCGTCGAGGGTGGCGTCGGTGTCCTCGATGGTGTCGTGCAGCAGCGCGGTGATGATGGTGGCGCTGTCGAGCTTGTAGCGGGTCAGGATGCCGGCGACTTCGACCGGGTGCGAGAAGTACGGGTCGCCGCTGGCCCGCGTCTGCGAGCCGTGCTTTTGCAGGGCGTACACATAGGCGCGGTTCAGCGCATCCTCGTCCGCATTGGGATCGTAGGATCGGACACGCTCAACCAGTTCGAACTGCCGCATCATGCTCGTGACACCGCTGACTGCGGCCCCCCGTCCCAAGCCGTCGGTCCCCGTTGCAGGAACCGACAAAAAGGGGCCTGACACGCCTTATGTGGTGCGTCGGCCCCTTGCCCGCCACGGTTCCGAACGTGAAACCGCAGTGTTCGCCGCAGCTTAAATCTCGGACTCTTCTTCGTCGATGCCGCCGGCGAGATCGTCTTCGGCGCCGGCCTCGGCATCTTCTTCGATCTCTTCCGAGCCTTCGTGGATGGTCAGCACATCCTCGTCCAGTTCGGCGCTCTGCATGGCTTCGCCCATTTCGGCGGCGATCTCACCAGCCATGCTGTCGAACTCGTCCTCTTCGGGCTCGTCGATCTCGACATGCTTCTGAAGGCCCTGGATGAGGGCGCTTTCCAGCGCGTCCAGGCTCACCGTTTCATCAGCGATCTCGCGCAGGGAAACGACCGGGTTCTTGTCGTTGTCGCGGTCGATGGTCAGCGGCGCCCCGGCGGAGATGTCGCGCGCCCGCTGACCGGCCAGCAGCACCAGATCAAAGCGGTTGGGAACCTTGAGCACGCAGTCTTCGACGGTAACACGGGCCATGAGGCACTCCTGACAGAACGATTAAAGCATCCGAAGCGTGGATATATAACGCCCTCCCCCCTTTCGCGCAAGCGCAACAGGGGCGGTCAACCACGTTCTTTGGCGCAGTCTTTGGTCGGCCGGATTTCCTGATCGGCCGGCAGGGCATCCGCCATGGCACGAACGGTTTGCCCGCTCACCGGGTGGCGCCAGTCCGGCGCGACCTCGGCCAGGGGCAGGACCACGAAGGCGCGGCCGGCCATGCGCGGATGCGGCACCATCACGCGGCCATCCTCGACCACCTGGTCATCATAAGCCAGCAGGTCGAGGTCGATCACCCGCGGAGCATTGGGCACGGTGCGGACACGACCCATGGCCTCCTCCACCGCATGAAGTTCGGCCAGCAGGGCGGCCGGGGGCAACGCCGTTTCCACGGCCACCACGCCGTTGATGTACCACGGCTGGTCCGAGGCCGGGACCGGCGCGCTCTCCCACCAGCGCGAGCGGGCGACGACACGGATGCCGAGGTCTTCCAGGGCCTGCACCGCGCCCTCGCAGGCGTCGCGCGGCGTTCCGAAACGGCTTGGCAGGTTGGCACCGACGGCGACCAGGATCACGACCGCTCCCTTTCCATATCCCCAGGTATCAAGGTCTTGCAGCGTGTTGCGCTGTGGTCCACCTTATAGTACGGCAGCACCGTGCTTGACAGTCGTTCGGCGGAGGCGTCTATAGCACCCGCTGTCCAATCGGCTCCCGCCGGTCGCAGTCATATTCAAGAACGCTATATTTTGGAAGGTATTGCATGATCAACTTTTATCCTCAGGAGAGGCTTGCCCTGTTCATCGACGGGTCAAACCTTTACGCCGCCGCGCGTTCGCTGGGTTTCGACATCGACTACAAGCGCCTGCTCGACCTGTTTTCGTCCAAGGGTCACCTGCTGCGCGCCTTCTATTACACCGCGCTGGTCGAGGATCAGGAATATTCGCCCATCCGCCCGCTGGTCGACTGGCTGGACTACAACGGGTACACCATGGTCACCAAGCCGACCAAGGAGTTCACCGACGCCACCGGCCGCCGCAAGATCAAGGGCAACATGGACATCGAGCTGGCCATCGACATGATGGAAATGGCCGAGCATCTTGATCACATTGTCCTTTTCTCCGGCGACGGCGACTTCCGCCGGCTGGTCGAAGCGGTCCAGCGCAAGGGCGTGCGGGTGACCGTCTGCTCCACCGTCAAGAGCCAGCCGCCCATGGTCGCCGACGAACTGCGCCGCCAGGCCGACAGCTTCCTCGAGCTTCTGGAGCTGGAGCCGATCATCGCCCGCCAGATCCAGCGCGAAGACCGCATGCCGCCGGCCGCCGCCCCCCAGCAGGGCACGCAGCAGGCCCCGCAAAGCGGCGCCGACTCGTGAGTTCTGCGGAGACCTTCCAAGGCCCGGACGCCGACTGCACGCTGTGTCCGCGCCTGATGTTGTTCCGCCAGGACAACCGGGCCGAGCATACCAACTGGCACAACGCCCCGGTGCCGGCCTTCGGCGGCCTGGACGCCCGCCTCCTGGTGGTCGGACTGGCGCCGGGGCTGCGCGGCGCCAACCGCACCGGGCGACCCTTCACCGGCGACTATGCCGGTGACCTGCTCTACCCCACCCTGCTGCGCTATGGCTTCGCCGAGGGCACTTACAAGGCCGACCCGGCCGACGGGCTCCAACTCGTCGGGGCGCGCATCACCAACGCGGTGCGCTGCGTGCCGCCGGAGAACAAGCCGACCCCGGTCGAGCAGAAGACCTGCCGGTCGTTCCTGACCACCGAACTGGCCGCCATGCCCAACCTGCGCGCCGTCCTGGCGCTGGGGCGCATCGCCCACGAGGCGGTGCTGGGCAGCCTGGATCTGCGGAAGTCAGCCTACCCCTTCGCCCATGCCGCGCTGCACACCCTGCCGAGCGGGCTGGTCCTGGCCGACAGTTACCATTGCTCACGCTACAACCTGAACACCGGGCGCCTGACCGAGGCCATGTTCCACGGGGTCTTCGACGGACTCACCGCGCACCTGAGCTAGATTTTCTCAGGCAGGTGCTTTTCCACGGCGCTCGTCAGGCGACCTGCATCCGGCGCCGTCACGGTCGAGAACCAGTCGACCAGACGGCCGTCCGGGGCGATCAGGTACTTGTGGAAGTTCCACTTCGGCGCCGCCATGGTCCCCAGTTCCGCCCGCGCCCAGGCGTAAAACGGGTGGGCGCCGTCGCCGGACACCGTCTGCTTGGCGGTCAGCGGGAAGTCCACGCTGAAGGTCGTTTCGCAGAACTGCTTGATGTCGGTTTCGCTGCCCGGTTCCTGGCCGCCGAAGTCGTTGGATGGCACGCCCAGCACCACCAGGCCACGGTCGCGATAGCGCTCCCACAGGGCCTGGAGGCCTTCGTACTGGCCGGTGAAGCCGCACTGGCTGGCCGTGTTGACCACCAGCACCGCCTTGCCGGCATAGTCTGCCAGCGGCAGGGTTCCGCCCTCGATGGACGCAAAACTGAACTGGTGGGCCGAACCCTCTGCATGGGCCGGCGCGGCGAACAATCCGAATACCATGAGCATCAGCCCTCCCAGGCTTGAAAACCTGAAGTGTTTTTGGCGCAAATGCGTCGTCGCAGGCGTTGCCGCCTGCTCGGGATTTGCTCTACCCATACCGTTCCTCCGTCCACGGATCCCCGTGCATGTGATAGCCGCGCGCCTCCCAGAACCCCGCCTGGTCCTCGTCCAGGAAGGTCAGGTGACGCAGCCACTTGGCGCTTTTCCAGAAATACAGCCGGGGCACCACCAGCCGGACCGGGCCGCCGTGCTCGGTGGTCAGGGGCGCGTGGTTCCAGCTGTGGGCCAGCAGCACATCGGAGCTGTCCAGGGCTGCCAGCGGCAGGTTCGTGGTATAGCCGTCGAAACTGCGGGCCAGCACGAAACGGGCCTGCGGCGCCGGCTTCACCACATCGAGGAGATGGCGCAGGGCAACCCCGGAGAACACGTTGTCGAAGCTCGACCATGTGGTGACGCAGTGGATGTCCGCCGTCACGCGGCTCTGCGGTTGGGCGGAGAACGTTTCCCAGTCCCATGACAGGGGCTGCCCGACCAGGCCCGACACCCCGAACCGCCAGTCCGTCGCGGACACAACGGGTTGCTGGCCCAAATCCAGGACCGGCAAGCCCTCGACCAGCCTTTGACCGGGCGGCAGGCGCCGTGCCGGGTCCGCGCGCGCTCCGGTCAGCCCGCGCCCCTCGCGGGCCCACAGCTCTTTCGTCGTGACCAACTTGCTGTCGGGACGGTCGGGATCCATGCGTCACCTCCGGAACAGGATACGCAGGATATGGGGGCGCGGATGACTTGTGGCAAAGGGGCGCCGGAAAACCCTACCCCTTGTCGCGGAGCAGGCGCGACTTCTGGCGGTTCCAGTCGCGTTCCTTGATGGCGTGCCGCTTGTCCACCGTCTTCTTGCCGACCGCAAGGCCGAGCGTCACCTTGGCGATGCCGCGGTCGTTGAAGTGGATGTTGAGCGGCACCAACGTCATCCCCTCGCGGGAGATGGCGGCCAGCAGTTTGGTGATTTCGCGCCGGTGCAGCAGCAGCTTTCGCGGCCGGCGCGGCTCGTGCGTAAAGTTCCGGGCCGGGCCGTATTCCGGGATGTAGAAGTTGTAGAGCCACAGTTCCTCGGTGTCGCCCTTGCGGCCGGCATAGGCGTCGGCGACGTTGCCGCGCCCCAGCCGCAAGGACTTCACCTCGGTGCCGAGCAGCATGATGCCGGCCTCGACCGTGTCTTCGATCTTGTAGTCATGGCGCGCCTTTCGGTTCTGGGCAGCAATCCCAGTACTGATCAGGCCATTCGGGGTCTTTGCCATGACTCTTCCAGATCTCCCAGGGGTTTAGAGCAAGCCGACCCGCACGAGCGCATCGCGCACGCGGTTCTTGCTGTCGTCGCTGATCTCGACCATCGGCAGGCGCATGGTCGGGCCGCACTTGCCCAGCAGATGCGCCGCCCACTTGACCGGGCCGGGGCTGGTCTCGACGAACATGGCGTCGTGCAGCGGCATCAGCTTGTCGCGCAGCGCGAAGCACGTTTCCATGTCGCCGTTCTGCCAGGCGCAATGCAACTGGCTGAGCAGCTTGGGCGCCACGTTGGCGGTCACCGAAATGCACCCCACTCCGCCCTGGGCCAGGAACGCCGTGATGGTGGCATCCTCGCCCGACAGCTGGACGAAGTCGGGACCGAGCGCGACGCGCGTCCGCAGCGGCCGGACGAGGTCGGCCGTGGCATCCTTGACGCCGATGATGCGCGGCAGGTCGGCCAGCCGCTTCATGGTGTCAATGCTCATGTCGACGACGCTGCGGCCGGGGATGTTGTAGATGATGATCGGCAGGTCGCAGCCGTCGTGCAGCGCCTTGAAGTGCTGGTACAGCCCTTCCTGAGTCGGCTTGTTGTAATACGGCGTGACGACCAGCGCGGCATCCGCCCCGGCGTCCTGGGCATGGCGGGTGTACTCCAGCGCCTCGGCGGTGTTGTTCGACCCGGTACCCGCGATCACGGGCACTTTGCCTTTGGCGACTTCGATGCACAGTTCCACGACATGTTTGTGCTCGTCGGCCGTCAACGTAGGCGATTCGCCGGTGGTTCCGACCGGAACGACGCCGTGAGACCCCTCGGAGACCTGCCACGCGACAAAGTCCTGAAACGCCTTGGCATCGACGCGACCGTCGGCATCGAAAGGCGTGATGAGGGCTGTGATGGACCCCTTGAACATGCTGTGCTCCACCGAATACCTCGGGCCCGGAACGCCGGGCCGCACCAAAGGCAGGAGGTTGTGACGAAAGGCGACGACAATAGCGGCGCAGGCGGCGTGCGGCAAGCGCCTCTCTCTATCGCATCTTTTTCGGCACCGCCCATGCACTTTCGTGCACGCTGACGCGGACGGCGTGGGCGACCTGTGCGGCTTCCCTTGTTGTGGCATCGCACCATCGCTACACTCCGGCCGGGCTCAGGCGGGAGATATCACCGTGTCTACGGTAAGGCGTTCTGTTCTCGGGACCGGCCGGTTGCTGGTCGCGTGTGCCATTCTGATGTTTGCCGGCGTCGTGGTCACCGGGTCGGCCGTCGAGGCGGCGCCGCTGTCCGACCGCGACAAGGCCATTTACCAGGACGCCTTCAAGGCCGCCGAGCGCGGCCAATGGAGCGCGGCCCTGCAAGGCGCCGCGCTGGCCAAGGATCCGGTGCTGCGCAAGGTGCTGGTGTGGCGGCACATGCAGGATCCCTCCAGCCCCTACACCTTCGGCAACATCACCGAGTTCCTGGCCGAGAGCCCGACCTGGCCCGGCCAGGCGAATCTGCGCCGGCGGGCCGACGATGCGCTGACCGGCAACGAGCCGCCCGAAAAGATCATCGCCTGGTACACCGACAATCCGCCGTTCACCGGGCGGGGCAAGATGCTGCTGGCCGACGCCCTGCTGGCCAAGGGACGCGAGCCCGAGGCGGTTCAGGTCATCCGCTCCGCCTGGGTCAACAACACCTTCAACCGCAACGACGAGCGCCGCTTCCTGGCCCGCTTCGAGCGCCACCTGAGCGCCGAGCATCACCGCAAGCGCCTTGACCGCCTGCTGTGGGAGGGGCACCAGGACTCGGCCCGCCGGATGCTGGTCAAGGTGTCCGACGATCAGCGGGCGCTTGCCCTGGCGCGCCTCGCCCTGATGAGCAAGGGGCCGGGCGTGGACGCGGCAATCGCCCGCGTTCCCAAGGCCTTGCTGGACGATCCGGGCCTCATATACGAGCGCGCCAAGTGGCGCCGGCAGGCCGATCTGCAGGAAGGCGCCGCCGAGTTGCTGGCCCACCCGGCCGCCAACGAGGTACGGCCTCGCCTGTGGTGGCGGGAACGCGCCATCCTGACCCGCCACTTCCTCGAGCGCGGCTGGATCACCCAGGCCTATGGGCTGGCCAGCAACCACGGCATGACGGCGGGCGCGGGATTTGCCGACGGCGAATGGCTGAGCGGCTGGATCGCCCTGCGCTTTCTGAAGGATCCCAAGGCCGCGGTGCCGCACTTCGAGCGTCTGTACGCCGGTGTGAGCTACCCGATCAGCGTCGCCCGCGCCGCCTATTGGGCCGGTCGTGCCCACGAGGCCCTGAAGGCCCGCGACACGGCGATGGCGTGGTACCAGCGCGCCGCCGAGCACAGCACCACCTACTACGGCCAGTTGGCCGCGGCCCGCCTGGGCCGCACCGAGCGCCTGGACCTTCCGCCCGCACCCGAGGTCACGCCCCAGGACAGCGCCGCCTTTGCCGCCGATTCCCGTGTTCAGGTGGCCCAGGCCCTGCACGCCATCGGCCGGGCCGACGAGGCGCGCTCCTTCCTGTGGCGGGCCAACGAGGACGCCGCGACACCCGGCCTGCGGCGGCTGGCGGCGGAACTCGCCACCTCCATCGGCCGCACCGAGATCGCCGTGGCCCTGTCCCGGCGCTCCGCCCTGCGCGGCACCGTGCTGCTGGAGACGGGGTATCCCCTGCTGAAGGACGAAGTGCCCAACGCCGTCGATCCGGCGCTGGTCCATGCCCTCATCCGCCAGGAAAGCAACTTCAGCCCGACCGCCCGCAGCAGTGCCGGCGCCATGGGCCTGATGCAGCTCATGCCGGCGACGGCCAAACTGGTGGCAAAGCAGCTCAAGCTGCCCAACAGCCCCGAGCGCCTGAGCGACCCGGCCTACAACGTGCAGCTGGGTTCAGCCTACCTGGATGAGTTGCTGAGCCGGTTCAACGGGTCCTATCCGCTGGCCCTGGCGGGCTACAACGCCGGGCCGGGACGACCGGCCCGCTGGGTGCGCGAAAATGGCGACCCGCGGGGCGGAGAACTGGATGTCATCGACTGGATCGAGTTGATTCCGTTCTCTGAAACCCGCAACTATGTTCAAAGAGTCATGGAATCCGTTCAGGTCTATCGCCATCGCCTGGGACTTCCCGACATGGCGTTCAACCTGGAGAACGACCTCAAGCGGTAGGAGCCCCGCCCCTCATGTCCGACACGCCCACCACGCCCGCGCCCGATCTTTCCTCCGTCCGAGTGTGCGTGTTCGACGCGTACGGCACCCTGTTTGATGTCGCCTCGGCAGCGCGGCACCTGCAGAAGGACTTGGGCGAGGCCTGGGCGCCGCTGTCCGAGGTCTGGCGGAACAAACAGCTTCAGTACACCTGGCTGCGCAGCCTCATGGGCCGCTACGCCGATTTCCATCAGGTGACGCGCGAGGCGCTGGCCTACGCCATGGAAAGCGTCGGCGTCAGCGACCCGGCCCTGGCCGACCGCCTGATGGACCTCTACGAGCGCCTGGACGCCTATCCGGAGGTGCCCGACGTGCTGCGGGCCTTGAAGGACGGCGGCAAGCAGACCGCCATTCTGTCCAACGGGTCGCCTGGCATGCTGCGTTCGGCCGTCGAGGCGGCGGGCATCGGGGCTTTGCTCGACGACCAGCTTTCGGTGGACACCCTTCAGGTCTACAAGCCGCACCCCGACGTCTACGCGCTGGCGACCAGCCGCTTCGGCGTGGCGCCCGAGGAGGTCGCGTTCTTTTCCTCCAACGGATGGGATGCCGCCGGCGCGGCGTCGTTCGGCTTCCGTGTCGTGTGGGTCAACCGCTTCGGCCAGGGGGTCGAACGCCTGCCCGCCAGACCGGAGGTGGAACTGACCGATCTGCGCGGCGTTCCGGGGCTGTTCGGGCTGTGAGCCTCCCTGCCCCGATATTCGCGGATGTGGAGGCCGCTGCCGCGCGGCTGGCCGGCCATGCGGTCGTAACGCCGCTGCTGTCCTCGCCGGAGATCGATGCCGTGGTCGGCGGGCGGGTGCTGGTCAAGGCCGAGTGCCTGCAACGGACCGGCTCCTTCAAGTTCCGCGGAGCCTTCAACACCATCGCACAACTGCCTGAAAATGAACGCAGCCGGGGCGTTCTGGCGTGGTCGTCGGGAAACCACGCGCAAGCGGTTGCGGCGGCCGCCCGGCACTTCGGTATCCCGGCGGTGATCGTCATGCCGGCCGATGCGCCGGCCGTGAAGATCGCCAACACCCGCGCCCTGGGCGGCGAGGTCATCCTCTACGACCGCCGCACCGAAAGCCGCGAGGCCATCGGCAGCGCCCTGGCGACCAAGCGCGGGCTGGCGGTGGTACGACCTTACGACGACAGCCGTATCGTCGCCGGCCAGGGCACTGCCGGCCTCGAAGCGGCACGCCAGGCGGAAGCCCGGGGGCTGGGCATCGACCAGGCGGTGGCTCCGGCGTCGGGCGGCGGGCTGATTGCCGGCGTGGCCCTGGGGGTCCATGGGGTTTTTCCAGAATGCGCCGTGTGGTCGGCCGAGCCCGAGGGTTTCGACGACCTGCGCCGGTCGCTCGAGGCCGGCCGTCCCCTACCCCACGACAACGCCGGCTCCACCCTGTGCGACGCGCTGCTCGCCGCGCAGCCGGGCGACATTCCGTTCGCCATCCACCGGGACCACCTGGCCGGCGGCGTGGCCGTGGACGACGGCGCGGTGCTGAGCGCCATGCGGACCGCCTTCGACCGCCTGAAGGTCGTCCTGGAGCCGGGCGGCGCCATCGCCCTCGCCGCCGTGCTGACCGGCGCAGTGCCGGGCCGTAACCGCGTCACCCTGGTCGTGGCGTCCGGAGGCAATGTGGACCCCGCCACCTACATCCAGGCCCTGAACGCCGCGCCGCTCGCCTGAGGTGGGGGCCGAAAGGCGTCTGGTGACACATTGACATTGGTCCGCTGACGTTGGCGGGCTGCCGCCCGACCCGCTTGGGGCAAGCCCCAAACCCCTTTTTTCTTCAATAAAACAAAGGAGGTCTGGAGGTCTCCTCCAGGCCGGCGGCAGCCATCCGCGACAGCGGACCACTGCCCCCAAGCTGGCCGGGTGACACGTTCTCGTCAGCGGAAAAGACACGCTCATTAGACAACCGCTCTAAACGAAAAAGGCGACCCACCTGGGGTCGCCTCTTGAAACATCTGCCGGTCATGCCATGCCTTCTAGAGCAGGGCAGCCGCCTTCTGGTCTTCCGTTGCGGCGTCTACGGCCGGCTTGTCGCCCTCGTACTTGGCCGCCGCGGTGCGGTTGTCGGCCAGCGTCAGGTCGGGCTTCTTGAGGGAGCCTGCGGCCACGGGGTCGCTCATGCGGCGGCAGTGGCCTTCCATGAAGGCACCCGGCTCGATGGCCAGGCTCTCGTGGGTGATGTCGCCGATCATGTGGGCTGTGGCGGCAAGGAACACCGTCTTGGCGCGGACCTGGCCGGTCACCTTGCCGTGCAAGCGGACCGAGTCGGCCTCGATCTCGCCGGAGACGGCGCCATCGACGCCGATGACAAGCGCCTTGCAGCGGATGTCGCCTTCGATGGACCCATCGACCTGGATCTCGCCGCTGCTGACCAGATCACCGGTGATGGTCAGGTCGGCGCTGATGATCGAGGGGACGCCCTTGGCGACGGCCTCGACCTTTTGATCCCGGCTGGGGGTCTTACTACCCTTTGAAAACATTAGCGCCCGCCTTGATGAACTTGTCCGGGTTGAGCGGCTTGCCCAAATAAATAACTTCGTAGTGGAGGTGCGGCCCGGTGCTTCGGCCGCTGGTGCCCAACTGGCCAATCCGGGTCGCCCGATCAACGACTTCGCCCTTCTTCACGGCAATCTTGTGAAGGTGCGCGTAACGGGTCTTAAGACCATAGCCGTGGTCGATTTCCACAAGACGACCATATCGTCCCCGCCAACCGGCGTAAACAACCTTTCCAGGCCCACCAGCGAAAACAGGCGACCCGATCGGGCCGGCCATGTCGAGCCCCTCGTGCATGGCGACGCGACCGTTGAGCGGGTCCTTGCGCGCGCCAAAGGTGCTGCTGACATAGAACTCCCGCACAGGCTGCCCCAGGGGCAGCGAGTCGGCCAGCGACTCGAGCGAGCTCCAGCGCGCCACGTGGCCGTTCAGGTCGTCCAGGCTGCGCCGCAGGGTATGAGCGTCCCAACTGCCCATTTCCAGGGGAATGAACGGGCCGCCCTGGCTGGTCGCGCTGTCCTGCCGCTTGAGCAGGCGGTCAACGTCCAGGCCGGTCTTCTTGAGGGCCCCCTCCAGTTCCCCGATGCGATCGCGCGCCAGGGTGGAGAAGCGCTGGAACAGGGCCAGTTGGGTGTTCTCCATGTCGGCCAGTTGCTGCTTGAGCAGCGTGACCTGCTGCCGCAGGTCGGACGTCTCGTTCTTGGCCATGTCGCGCTGGAGAATCACCCGGCGCAGTTCCAGTTCGATGGCGTCAACCTGCTGCTCTACCAGCAGGCCTTCCGCCACCTCGACCATTTCGGCTTCCAGGCGGGCCAGCTCGGTGCGCAGCGTCTCCCGCTCGCGGGCGGCGCGTTCGCGCTGCAGGGACATGGCGCCGGCCGGGTCGTCCTCGAACGAGGCCAGTGCGAGTTCGGCGCCCGACGAGTCACCGTCGGCGACCGCGGCGCCCTGCAATTCCGCCTTCAGGTTCTGCAGATGGCCGACCAGACGCTCCTTCTGGCGTGCAACCTGTTCGCGCTGCGCCTCGCTGCTGGCCAGTTCGTTCTGCATGGCCTGGAGCTTTTCGTCCAGGTCGGCGTTCTGTTCGACCAGACTGAGGGCGTAGGAATGATTGCGCTCGAGGTTGTCGGCCACGTTGGAAATACGGTCCCGGTAGACCTCGACCTGAGCCAGCAGGGTCTTGTAGGCCGAGCGGGCGCGGACCACCTCTTCCTGCTTGCTGCTGAGAATCTGTTCATGGTTCACGACCATGAAGGAACTGAAGCCAATCCAGCATGCCGCGCCGATGCCGACCAAGGTCATCGCCATCTGGCTGACCGTGTTCAGGCGCAGGCTTCGCAGCTTTCCCCCGCTACGCAGCATGATCTGCCGCTCCGGGAAGACCTTCTGGACGGCCTTCTGGGCCCTGTTGAGACTGCGTTCCCGCGGATCGTAGTGCGACATGCCTTGCCTAACGTGTTGGGGTCATGGCCTCGACAACCGCGGCACCAAAGGGTACCGGCTTGCCCCGGGAACCCCGCCCCGCCCCTTGGCGCGCCGGAGTCCTTAGAAATGTTGTTCGCCGGCCGCCGATGCGGCCCTTGCGCAATGCTCCCTGAGGACGGTACCAAGACAACGCTCATCGGCCTGTGATGGCCGCCATGGCGCAAACAACTTTGGCACCTCCCGGAGCCTGTTCATGATCCGTGAAACTCACGGGGTGGATGAAACCGGCTTCGAGCGGGCGTATGATGCTTGGTGCCCCCTGAATCGAACCGGTAAAACCTACCGTTCCTACCAACGCTATATCAAGCAAAACAATCCGGGCAATCCGGCAAGCGGGGTAACCAGCATGACGTCCTCGACCCACCGGAAAGTTGCCCGAAAGGGGCATGCCCGTGGTTTGCACCCTGCCGCACCCTGGCCTTTGACCCTGGTCGTCACCTGGTTCGGCCTGGGTCTGGTGCCCCGCGCGCCCGGGACATTCGGCTCGCTGGGCGCCCTGCCGTTCGCGGTCCTGATCTCGTGGGCCGGCGGACCTTGGGCCCTGGTGGGTGCCGCCGTGATCGTTTTCCTGATCGGCTGGTGGGCGTCGGAGGTCTACGTCAACCACATCCGGCAAAAGGATCCGGGGCAGGTCGTCATCGACGAGGTGGCCGGCCAGTGGCTGACCCTGGCGGTGGCGCCGCTCGATCCGGTCGCCTATGGGCTCGGATTCGTCCTGTTCCGCCTCTTCGACATTTTCAAGCCGTGGCCGGTACGATGGGCCGACCGCCGCATGGGCGGCGGACTGGGCATCATGGTCGACGATATCCTCGCCGCCGGCTACGCCGCCCTGGTCCTTTGGGCTGTGGTGACAATTGTTCCAATCGTGTAAGGTTTTGTTCCAGCAGGGTCCAGCAATAGGGCCCACGGGAGGGAGAACCTGAGACGATGCCATTGCTGAACGAAGAAATCACGGCCGCGGCACAGGATGCCCTGGCGGCCTGCGAAGAAATGGGCGTGACCCTGGCGACCGCCGAATCCTGCACCGGAGGGCTGGTGTCCGCCGCCCTGACGGCGGTGCCCGGAAGCTCGCGCGTGTTCGAGGCCGGGTTTGTGACCTATGCCAACAGCGCCAAGGAAACCATCCTCAACGTCGCGCCGTCCCTCATCCGCACCCAGGGGGCGGTCAGCCGCGATGTCGCCTTCGCCATGGCCCGCGGCGCCCTGGCCCACACCTCGGCCAAAATCGCCGTGGCCATCACCGGCATCGCCGGGCCAGACGGCGGCACGCCCGAAAAGCCGGTCGGACTGGTCCACTTCGCGGTGTGCAGCGCCGACGGCGACAGCCTCCACGAGGCGCCCGTCTTCACCGGCGACCGCGACTCGGTGCGCGCGCAGGCCACCCTCCTCGCCCTGCGCATGATCGCCAAGGTGCTGCGTGAGGGGACGGTTTAGGGGAGGCAAAAGGGAATATCTGGGCGCCGCCCAGACCCGCCAAGGGCCGAGCGGCCCTTGGAACCCATTAAGGGGCTCCTGCGCTTCACGTGCGCCGCAGGCAGGCAATCTCCGACCTTTTCTGCGCTGCGCGCGGCTATGCACCGCACCCCCTCATGAGATCCAGGAGGCAAGCCTCCTGGCGGGTGCGGGCAGAGCCCGTGTTTCCTTCTCGGCTACCGGCTACCGGCTGCCGTAAAGATCGTGGGCGCGTTTTTCGAAGGCGGCGACCATGCGGGACACCGCTTCGCCGAACAGCGCGCCCATGATTTTCTGCAGGACGCGATTGCGGAATTCGAAATCGACATAGAAGTCGATGACCGTTCCGCCGTTACCGTCCGGCTCGAAAATCCAGTGGTTGTTCAGGTACTTGAACGGGCCTTCCGAATAGCTGACATCAATCCGCCGGGCCGGTTCGTTCAGTTCAACCCGCGAGGTGAAGCGTTCGCGCACCATCTTGAAGCCGATCACCAGATCGGCCCAGAACACTGCGCCCTCGCGCTTGCGGATGCGCGATGCCAGGCACCACGGCAGGAACTCCGGATAGCGCTCGACCTCGGCAACGAGGCGGAACATTTCTTCGGGCGTGTAGGGCAGCGCGCGCTTCTCGGCGTGGGTGGGCATCAGTCGGCCCGCTTGGCGGCGCGGGCCGCACGCAGTTGCGCGAAGTCCCGGTCGGCGTGGTAGGACGACCGGGTCAGCGGCGTGGCCGACACCATCAGGAAGCCCTTGGCGAGCGCCATGGTGCGATAGCTTTCGAACTCGTCGGGCGTCACGTAGCGGTCCACCGGCGCGTGGCGCGGAGTCGGCTGCAGGTACTGACCGATGGTGATGAAATCCACCCCGGCCGAACGCAGGTCGTCCATCACCTGAAGAACCTCGGCCTTGTCCTCGCCCAGGCCGACCATGATGCCGGACTTGGTGAACACGTCGGGGTTCAGGTCCTTGGCCTTTTCCAGCAGACGCAGGCTGCCGAAGTAGCGCGCCCCCGGCCGGATGGTGGCATACAGGCGCGGCGCGGTTTCGAGGTTGTGGTTGAACACGTCCGGCCGCGCGGCGATCACCGTCTCGACGCCGCCGTCCTTGCCCCGGAAGTCGGGGGTCAGCACCTCGATGGTGGTCTGGGGCGAGGCGGCGCGCACCGCAGCGATGACCTTGGCGAAGTGCCCTGCCCCACCATCGTCCAGATCGTCACGGTCGACCGAGGTGATGACCACGTGGGCGAGGCCCATGGACACCACCGCCTCGGCCACATGATCGGGCTCGGTGGCGTCGACCATGCCGGGCTTTCCGGTCTTGACGTTGCAGAAGCGGCAGGCGCGGGTGCAGATGTCGCCCAGGATCATCACCGTGGCGTGCTTGCTTTTCCAGCATTCCCCGATGTTCGGGCAGGCCGCTTCCTCGCACACCGTGTGCAGCGACTTCGACCGCATGAGCCGCCGGGTTTCCGCATACTCGGCCGACGTCGGCGCCTTCACCCGGATCCAATCCGGCTTGCGCAGCGGGGTCTTGTCTTCGCGGAGAACGGTCACTTCGCTCATGGTCGTCCCAATTCGTTACAGGAGCCTTAGAAATGGATGGCCCGGCCGTAGGCGTCAAGCACGGACTCGTGCATCATCTCGCTCAATGTGGGGTGCGGGAAGACGGTGTGCATGAGGTCCATCTCCGTGGTCTCCAGAGTACGTGCGATGGCATAGCCCTGGATCAGTTCGGTGACTTCGGCGCCGATCATGTGGGCGCCGAGCAATTCCCCGGTCTTGGCGTCGAACACCGTCTTGATCATGCCCTCGGGTTCGCCAAGCGCGATGGCCTTGCCGTTGCCCATGAACGGGAAGCGGCCGACCTTGATGTCGTAGCCCAGTTCCTTGGCCTTGGGCTCGGTCAGCCCGACCGAGGCGATCTGCGGATGGCAGTAGGTGCAGGCCGGGATCTTGGTGACGTCCAGTGGGTGCAGGTCCGGCAGGCCGGCGATCTTTTCCACGCACAGGACGCCTTCGTGGCTGGCCTTGTGGGCGAGCCACGGCGCCTGGGTCAGGTCGCCGATGGCATAGACGCCGGGTTCGGTGGTCCGGCACCACGGGTCGGTTTCAAGGAAGCCGCCCTTGCCGGGCTTGATCGAGGTGTTTTCGAGGCCGATGTCCTCGACGTTGGGCGTAATACCGACCGCCAGGATGACGCGGTCCACCTCGATGTCCTGGGTCTTGCCGCCCTGCTCCACCGACACGGTGGCGACCGAGCCGGACACCGCGATCTTGGCCACCTTGGCCTTGGTCAGGATGGTCATGCCGTCCTTCTTCAAGGACTTGGTGAGGTGGGCGGAGATGTCGGGGTCCTCCACCGGCACGATGCGGTCGAGCACTTCGACCACGGTCACCTCGGCCCCCATGGTGTGGAAGAAGCTCGCGAATTCGATGCCGATGGCGCCGGACCCGACGACCAGCAGGCGCTTGGGCATGACGTCGGGCACCAGGGCGCCCTTGTAGGTCCAAATGACCTTGCCGTCCGGCTCCAGGCCGGGGAAGGTCTTGGCCCGCGCGCCGGTGGCCAGGATGATGTGCTTGGCGGCGACCTCGGTGGTCTTGCCGTCCTTTTCGACGCTCAGCTTGCGCTTGCCGAGCAACCGGCCCTGGCCGTCGAGCACCGTGACCTTGTTCTTCTTGAGCAGGTGGCCGACGCCGCCGGCGAGCTGCTTGGCGACGCCGCGCGAGCGCTGCACCACGGCGTTCAGGTCGGCCTCGGCGCCCTGCACCTTCAGGCCGTAGTCCTTGGCGTGCTTCATGGTGCGGAACACCTCGGCCGAGCGCAGCAGCGCCTTGGTCGGGATGCAGCCCCAGTTCAGGCAGATGCCGCCCAGGTGTTCGCGTTCCACCACGGCCACCTTCATGCCCAGCTGCGCGGCGCGAATGGCGGCCACATAACCGCCGGGTCCGGCACCTACAACCACCACGTCGAACGAGGTCTCGGCCACGGTCTATCTCCCGTTATTCGCAAGCTGATTGAGAAAATCCACGCGGGCCATGCCGCTGGCGCGCAGCCGTTCACGCAGGAGGGCGTCGGCGGCGTCCAGGCTGGGCCGCAGGTTGACCCGCCAGGCCCCGCCCTCGCGCACGAACCGCCACCACACCCCGGACGGACGCCCCGCCGCGTCGAGCTGCTCGGCCACCGCATGGTCGCCGTAGGCCTCGACCGGGCCCAGCCGCAGGTCGGCGAACCCGCTGCCGACCAGCCCCCGCGCCGCCGCCGCCGCGAACACCCCGGCACCGTCGAGCGCACTCAGTTCGTGCGGCGCGAGCACGGCGCGCAGGCGCAGGACCAGCACGGCCTCGATCAAGGACATGCGCTCAAGGTCCTGCGGCGTGGCGGCAAGCGCCGCCATCCGGGCCGCGTCGTAAAAGTCCCGCGTGGCGGCACTGATCAACGCCCCGGCCGCAGCACCGCGCCCGTCCAGCACGGCCAGACGATACCCGTCGAAGGTACGCGTCACGCCGCTGTCGTCGGCCACGGCGGGGCCGGCCAACAGGGCCGCCAGAAGTCCCGCCGCGACGGCGGTCGGCAGCCTCACAGCATCAGTTGCAGGGGGTCCTGCAACAGCGGCTTGAGGGCGGCCAGGAACTCGGCCCCGACCGCGCCATCGACGGAACGGTGGTCGACCGACAGGGTGCAGCTCATCACGGTCGCCACCTGCACCGCGCCGTCCTTGACCACGGCCCGCTGCTCGCCGGCGCCGACGGCCAGGATGCAGCTCTGCGGCGGGTTGATGATCGCCGAGAACTCGCGGATGCCGTACATGCCGAGGTTCGAGACGGTGAAGCCGCCGCCCTGGAACTCCTCGGGCTTGAGCTTGCCGTCGCGGGCCTTCTTGGCCAAGGCCTTAACCTCGTTGGAAATGGTCGCCAGGCCCTTCTGGTCGGCCTTGCGGATGACCGGCGTAATCAGGCCGCCTTCGGTGGACACCGCGACCGACACGTCCACGTCATCGAACCGCAGGATGGCCTCGTCGGTCCACATGGCGTTGGCGGCCGGAACCTTGCGCAGGGCCAGGGCCACGGCCTTGATGATGAAGTCGTTGACCGACAGCTTGTAGTCGGCGCCCGGCCGGCCGTTGAGGTCGGCCCGCAGAGCCATCAGGCGGTCCAGTTCCACGTCCACCGTCAGGTAGAAATGCGGAATGGTCTGCTTGGCTTCCATCAGGCGCCGCGCGATGACCTTGCGCATCCCGGAGTTGGGGAACTCCGTCACCGGCTGGTCGGGCAGCGGCTTGGGCTGGGCCGGGGCCTGTTTGGCTCCGGCGGCGGCAACCGGCTGAGCGGCAGCAGCAGCAGGCGCGGCGGCAGGAGCGGCCGCCTTGGCGCCACCCCCCGCCTTGGCCTGTTCGACGTCGGCCTTGACCACCCGGCCGCGCGGGCCGGAGCCCTGAAGCTGGGCGATGTCCAGGCCGGCGTCCTTGGCGATGCGGCGGGCCAGCGGGCTCGCGAACACCCGTCCGCCCTTGTCGCCGGCCGCCGGACCGCCGACTTTTTCGGTGCCGCCGGCTGACGGCTGGGGACCGACCGGCTCGACCGGACGGGCTTCGCTCACGGCGCCGGGACCGGGCTTGGCGACTCCGCCGGCGGCACTGTCGGCCAGCGCATCCCCGGCCGAGGCGTCTTCCCCTTCGGCCAGCAGGATGGCGATGGGACGATTGACGCTGACGCCCTCCGTACCCTCGGCCACCAGGATCTTGCCGAGCACGCCGTCGTCGGCGGACTCGAATTCCATGGTTGCCTTGTCGGTTTCGATTTCGCAGAGAACTTCGCCGCTTTCAACGGCATCGCCCTCTTTCTTCAACCATTTCGCCACCTTGCCTTCGGTCATCGTCGGCGACAGGGCGGGCATCAGGATATGCGTGGCCATCGAGTTGCTCCCATTACGCCTTGTAGAGGACCTTGCGGGCGGCCTGCACGATCCTGTCGGCATCGGGCAGGGCCAGCTTTTCCAGGTTCGCCGCATAGGGCATGGGAACGTCCACGCCGGTCACGCGGGCCACCGGGGCGTCCAGCCAGTCGAAGGCCTGCTCCATGACCACGGCCGAGATTTCCGACCCGATGCCGGCGTAGGGCCAGCCTTCCTCCACCGACACCAGCCGGTTGGTCTTCTTGACCGAGGCGATGATGGTCGGCACGTCGAGCGGACGGATGGAGCGCAGGTTGATGACTTCCGCCTCGATGCCCTGCCCCTTGAGGGCTTCGGCGGCCTCCAGCGCGACGCCGACCATGCGCGAGTAGGCGACGAGCGTGACGTCGGCCCCTTCCCGCTCGACCTTGGCCTTGCCGATGGGAATGACGAAATCCGGGTCCTCGGGCACGTCGAAGGTCTGGCCGTAGAGGATTTCGTTTTCCAGGAAGATCACCGGGTTGGGGTCGCGGATGGCAGCCTTGAGCAGGCCCTTGGCGTCAGCCGCCGACCACGGGGCCAGAACCTTGAGACCCGGACAGTGGGCGTACCAGCTCGCGTAGTCCTGGGAGTGCTGCGCGCCCACGCGGGCGGCCGCGCCGTTGGGGCCACGGAACACGATGGGGCAGCCCAGGGCGCCGCCGGCCATGTACAGGGTCTTGGCGGCCGAGTTGATGATCTGGTCGATGGCCTGCATCGAGAAGTTCCAGGTCATGAACTCGATGATCGGACGCAGGCCCTTCATGGCGGCACCTGCGCCCAGGCCGGCAAAGCCCATCTCGGTGATCGGGGTGTCGACCACACGCCGCGGGCCGAACTCGTCGAGCAGGCCCTGCGAGATCTTGTAGGCGCCCTGGTACTGGCCGACCTCCTCGCCCATCAGGAAGACCTTGTCGTCGCGGCGCATTTCCTCGGCCATGGCGTCGCGCAGGGCTTCGCGGACGGTCATGCGCACGGTCTTGCCGGTGTAGGTCTCGCCTTCCATGGGCGGGCTGTAGGCGGTTTTGGTCGGCACCGCCGGCTCGAAATCCTCGCCGATGGCGGTCTGGGCGGCGGTCACGGTTTCCGGCTGGGGAGCGACCTGTTCGGGTTCGGCCGGCTTGGCGGCCTTAGCTTCCGAAGTTGGGGCCGGAGCGGCCTGGGCCGGTTCGGCTTCGGCGGCGGAGGCATCCTCCCCCTCGGCCAGCAGCACCGCGATGGGGGTGTTGACGGCGACGCCTTCGGTCCCCTCGGCGACCAGGATCTTGCCGAGGATGCCGTCGTCGGCAGCCTCGAATTCCATGGTCGCCTTGTCGGTTTCGATCTCGGCGATGATCTCGCCGCTTTCAACGGCATCGCCTTCGTTCTTCAGCCACTTGGCGAGCTTGCCCTCGGTCATGGTCGGCGACAGGGCGGGCATCAGGATCTGGGTGGGCATTTGCGGCTGTCTCCTCAGGCCTCGACCAAGACGTCGGTGTACAGCTCCGCCGGGTCGGGCTCGGGGCTGTTCTGGGCGAATTCGGCCGCCTCGGTGACGATGGCCTTGACCTCCTTGTCGATGTCCTTGAGGCCGGCCTCGTCGATGACGCCCAGGTCGAGCAGGCGGGTCTTCACCTGGTCGATCGGGTCGTGCTCGGTCCGCATCTTGCTGACCTCCTCCTTGCTCCGGTACTTGGCCGGGTCGGACATGGAGTGGCCGCGATAGCGGTAGGTCTTGGCCTCAAGAATGTATGGCCCCTTGCCGGACCGGGCATGGTCCGCCGCCCGCGCCCCGGCCTCGGCCATGGCGACGACGTCCATGCCATCCACCGCCTCGCCGGGAATGCCATAGGCCTGGCCGCGCTGGTGCAGGTCCTGGCCGCTGGCCGACGACCGCTCGACCGACGTGCCCATGCCGTACTTGTTGTTCTCGATCACGTAGACCACCGGCAGCTTCCACAGGGCGGCCATGTTGAAGCTTTCGTAGACTTGGCCCTGGTTGATGGCGCCGTCGCCCAGGTAGGCGAAGTTGACGCCGCCATCACCCTCGTACTGGTGCGCGAAGGCGAGCCCGGTGCCGATGGGGATCTGGGCGCCGACGATGCCGTGGCCGCCGTAGAACCCCTTCTCGCGGGAAAACATGTGCATCGACCCGCCCTTGCCGCGCGAATACCCGCCGCGCCGGCCGGTCAGTTCGGCCATGACACCCTTGGGGTCCATGCCGCAGGCCAGCATGTGGCCGTGGTCGCGGTAGCTGGTCACCACGGTGTCCTGATCCTCGGCGATGGACTGCAACCCCACCACGACGGCTTCCTGGCCGATGTAGAGGTGGCAGAAGCCGCCGATGAGGCCCATGCCGTACAACTGCCCCGCCTTCTCCTCGAAGCGGCGGATGAGCAGCATGTCGCGGTAATGGCGCGAAAGCTCCTCGGGGTCGGTCTGTCGTCCCGCGGGCTTCTGGGCGCGGGACTTGCGGCGGGCTGGCTGCACCATGTTTCCTCCCGATACTGGCGCGCGGTCCCGTCGGGCACTGCCCTGACGGCCGCGTGTTTCTTCATGAAAGGTAGCGATCCGGGCGCCGGATGCAAGGTGAAATGTCTGCTAAGTTGTTGTTCTGCAACGCACAATACTAATTTAACCTAATTTTGGTTAAGTCACTGGACGGCAAGGCGGAACCGGGTTCCTTCCGTCGCCGCAGGGTATTTGATTGCGCCACAAGGCGCACGGCGAGTGCTTTCCTACCCGAAAGAACAGGAAAGATGGCTGAAAGTTCCACGCCGAAACGCGAAAGGGCCGCAACAGCAGCCCTTGTGGTCGCAGCAGGAAGATCGGTTCAGCGGTCGACGAGTGGTACGACCTGATCGCCCGGGCGGCCCATGTTGACCATCAGGCGGGCGCGCTCTTCGAGCATGTCGGGGTCGAGACTTTCCGGGCGCAGCAGCGACACGCGGTTTTCCAGCTCGGCCCGCTGGGCGGCCACCACCTGGGCCTCGACCTGCACCTTGGCAAGCTCCTGCCGCAGGTGCCACCAGGCGACCAGACCGCGATCCCCCTGCACCACGTGGAAGCCGAAGTACGCCACGGCCGCGGCCCCCACCAGGGGTCCCAGAGCAGCACGCGCACGGCGCCGTATGTCTATGACGTTTGCCATAGATGCAGAGAATCACACCCCGAGTCGCGCCGTCAATGTCTTTAAACGCGCCGAGTCGCTTTAACTCCGAATGCACAGGCGGTGTGGCTTTTCCGGCGCATCGGACGACACGAAAAAGGGCGGCTCCCGCAGGAACCGCCCTCTCCGTCTGTTCTGGTTCCGCCCGGTCCTCAGCCCTTGAGGATGCTGGTCCCGGCGTAGCGGGCGGCGTCGCCGAGCATTTCCTCGATGCGGATGAGCTGGTTGTACTTGGCCATCCGGTCGGAACGGCTCATCGAGCCGGTCTTGATCTGGCCGCAGTTGGTGGCCACGGCGATGTCGGCGATGGTGCTGTCCTCGGTCTCGCCCGAGCGGTGCGACAGGACGGCGGTGTAGCGGGCCTTGTGGGCCATCTCGACGGCCTCGAAGGTCTCGGACAGGCTGCCGATCTGGTTGACCTTGACCAGGATGGAGTTGCCGACGCCCTTTTTGATGCCATCGGCCAGACGCAGCGGGTTGGTCACGAACAGGTCGTCGCCGACCAGCTGCACCTTGTTGCCGAGCGCGGCGGTCAGGGCGGCCCAGCCGTCCCAATCGTCTTCGGCCAGGCCGTCCTCGATGGAGAAGATCGGGTAGCGGGCGCACAGGTCCTCGTAGTACTTGACCATGCCGCCGGCGTCGAGGGTCTTGCCCTCGCCTTCCATCGCGTACTTGCCGTTCTTGTAGAACTCGGACGACGCGGCATCGAGGGCCAGGACGATGTCCTCGCCGGGCTTGAAGCCGGCCGCCTCAATGGACTTCATGATGAAGCCGAGCGCCTCGTCGGCCGACTTCAGGTTGGGCGCGAAGCCGCCTTCGTCACCGACGTTGGTGTTGTGGCCGGCGTCCTTCAGGCCCTTCTTCAGGCTGTGGAAGATCTCGGCGCCCATGCGGATGGCTTCGGCCACGTTGGGGGCCGACACCGGCATGACCATGAATTCCTGGATGTCGATGGGGTTGTCGGCATGCTGGCCGCCGTTGATGATGTTCATCATCGGCACCGGCAGGGTGCGGGCATGGGTGCCGCCGAGGTAACGGAACAGCTCCAGGCCGCTGTCCTCGGCCGCCGCCTTGGCGCAGGCCATGGACACGCCGAGAATGGCGTTGGCGCCCAGGCGGCCCTTGTTGGGGGTGCCGTCGAGGTCGATCATGGTCTGGTCGACCAGTTCCTGCTCTTCGGCGTCCATGCCGACCAGCGCCTGGAAGATCTCGTCATTGACGCTTTCGCAGGCCTTGAGGACGCCCTTGCCCAGGAAGCGGGACTTGTCGCCGTCGCGCAGTTCCACGGCCTCATGGACGCCGGTGGAGGCGCCCGACGGCACGGCAGCGCGGCCGAAGGCGCCGCTTTCCAGAACGACATCCACCTCGACGGTGGGGTTGCCACGGGAATCAAGGATTTCACGAGCGTGGATGTCAATGATCGCGGTCATCGGCCTAAGCTCCTCAAAAGGATGCGCGGAGTGATGTGATGGCGCCCTTCTTACGCGCGCCACAGTCGAATGAAAAGCGAAGTCTCGGAGACTAATCCAGCGTAAGCGGATTGGCCTTGGCCAGCCGGTCGAAGGCGGCCAGCGTGTCGAGCAGCGCCGGCATCTGGTCCAGCGGAATCATGTTCGGGCCATCGGACGGAGCACTGTCCGGCGACTCGTGGGTTTCGATGAACACCCCGGCAATGCCCAGGCTGATGGCGGCGCGGGCCATGACCGGCGCGAACTCCCGCTGGCCGCCCGAAGACCCGCCCTGCCCGCCCGGCTGCTGCACCGAATGGGTGGCGTCCATGATGACCGGGCAGCCGGTGTCGCGCGCCATGATCGGCAGGCTGCGCATGTCGGCAACCAGGGTGTTGTAGCCGAACGACGCGCCGCGCTCGGTCAGCAGGATGTTGGAATTGCCGCTGTCATCCAGCTTGGCGACGACGTTGCGCATGTCCCAGGGGGCCAGGAACTGGCCCTTCTTGACGTTGACCACCCGGCCGGTGGCGGCTGCGGCGATCAGCAGGTCGGTCTGGCGGCACAGGAACGCGGGGATCTGGAGGATATCGACCACGTCGGCCACGGCGGCGCAGTGGGCATTCTCGTGAACGTCGGTCAGCACCGGGCAGCCGAAGGTCTCGCGGACCTCGGCGAACACCGGCAGGGCCTTGTCCAGGCCGAGTCCGCGCTTGCCGCCCAGCGACGTGCGGTTGGCCTTGTCGAACGACGACTTGTAGACCAGCGGCATGCCGAGGGCGCGGCACATTTCATGAAGGCGCCCGGCCACGTCGATGGTGTGGTCGCGGCTTTCCATCTGGCAGGGTCCGGCGATCAGGACCAGCGGCAGATCGTTGCCGAAGGTCACCGAACCGGCGGAAATGTGGCGAACGGGCGCGCTCATGGGCACTTTATCCTAGACCAAACGAGACTGGGCCACCGCCGCTGCGATGAAGGACGTGAACAGCGGATGCGGATCGAACGGCTTGGACTTCAGTTCGGGATGGAACTGAACGCCGACGAACCACGGATGGTCCGGGTATTCGACGATTTCCGGCAGCAGGCCGTCCGGCGACATGCCCGAAAAGCGCAGGCCGACGGCCTCAAGCTGTTCGCGATAGTTGATGTTGACCTCGTAGCGGTGGCGATGACGCTCGAAGATCGTCTCCGCACCATAGGCCTCGAACGCCCGCGTGCCCGGCTGAATGCGGCACTCGTAGGCGCCCAGGCGCATGGTGCCGCCCAGGTCGCCGGTGTTGGAGCGCCGCACCATCTGGTCGCCGCGCATCCACTCGGTCATCAGGCCGACCAGCGGTTCGTCGGTGTGGCCGAATTCGGACGATGACGCCTTGCCGATGCCGGCCACGTTGCGGGCGCACTCGATCACCGCCATCTGCATGCCGAAGCAGATGCCGAGGTAAGGCACGTTGCGGGTCCGCGCGAAGGTCACGGCGGCGATCTTGCCTTCCGCCCCGCGCTCGCCGAAGCCGCCCGGCACCAGGATGCCGTGGACGTCTTCCAGATCGGCGACGGCGTCTTCCTTCTCGAAGACTTCGCTGTCGAACCAGCGCAGCCTGACCTTCACATGGTTGGCGATGCCGCCATGGGTCAGCGCCTCGGCCAGGGACTTGTAGCTGTCCAGCAGCGAGGTGTACTTGCCGACCACGCCGATGGTCACCTCGCCCTCGGGCTTCTGGACACGGTCGACGATGGTGTGCCAGCGGCTGAGGTCGGGGGCCGGCTCGGTCGGCAGGTTGAAGTGACGGCACACCTGGCCGTCGAAGCCCTGCGCATTATAGTCGATCGGCACCTGATAGATGCTCGACGCGTCCAGGCCGGCGATGACGTTCTTTTCGTTCACGTTGCAGAACAACGCGATCTTGCGGCGCTCGGATTCCGGGATCGGCCGGTCGGCGCGGCACAGCAGCATGTCGGGCTGGATGCCCACCGACAGCAGTTCCTTGACCGAATGCTGGGTCGGCTTGGTCTTCAGCTCGCCGGCCGTCGGAATGTAGGGCAGCAGCGTGCAGTGGATGACCATGGTGCGGTCGCGGCCCAGCTCGTTGTGGAGCTGGCGGATGGCTTCCAGGAACGGCAGGCTTTCGATATCGCCGACCGTGCCACCGATTTCGCACAGGCAGAAGTCCTCGTCGGTCAGGTCCGACAGGATGAAGGTCTTGATCTGGTCGGTGACATGCGGAATCACCTGGACGGTGCCGCCCAGGTAGTCGCCGCGACGTTCCTTGGACAGCACCGTCGAATAGATGCGGCCGGACGTCACGTTGTCGCTCTTGCGGGCGGGAACGCCGGTGAAGCGCTCGTAGTGACCGAGGTCGAGGTCGGTCTCCGCCCCGTCATCGGTGACGAACACTTCGCCGTGCTGGGTGGGGCTCATGGTGCCGGGATCGACGTTCAGGTAAGGGTCCAGCTTGCGCAGGCGCACCTTGTAGCCGCGCGCCTGAAGGCACGCACCCAGGGCGGCCGAAGCAAGGCCCTTGCCGAGCGAAGAAACCACACCGCCGGTGATGAAGATGAACCGCGTCATGGGGGGTCACTCTACCTCAAGCCATCGGTTCGCCCAAGGCGAACCGGTTCATGGTCGGTCAGAACTGACAAAACGCTCTCGTCAACAGAGAGAAGTTCGGCAAAAGAGAGAGGCGGCCGGGGCCGCCTCTGATACTGCGCCCGGTTGGGCGCCTAGTTGGCGACCGGCGCGGCCGGCCCTGTCGGAGCGCTTTCGGCCGGAGCCGGCGCCTCGGTCGGAACATCATCGAGGATGGAGGCCCGCCGCTCGCCACTGTCGGCCAACACCGCCAGGATCATGCTGGTGGCGAAGAAGCAGGCTGCCAGGATGGCCGTGGCGCGCGTCAGGACGTTGCCGGCCGCGCGGCCGGTCATCAGGCCGCCACCACCGCCGCCGCCACCGCCGCCGATGCCAAGGGCACCGCCCTCGGAGCGCTGCAGCAGGATGGTGCCCACCAGCGCAATGGCGATGATCAGGTGAATGACCAGAATGACCGTAATCATGAGTGCGTCCGAACCATCAAAGAGGCCCCGGGTGAGACATGGCGTCCATGGCCGGGGCCGGCCGTTTCCAAAGGAGGCTTTTTAATGCCCTGAAGGGCGAAGCGCTAGGGGCAAGATTCCGCAATGGCCCAGAAATCGTCCACCTGCAGGCTTGCGCCGCCCACCAGGGCCCCGTCCACGTCGCGCAGACCCAGGAACTCCATGGCGTTCGACGGCTTGACCGAGCCGCCGTAAAGAATCCGCAGCGCCTCGGCGCCGCCGCCCATCTGGGCGCTGGCGACCTTGCGGATCTCGGCGTGCACCTCGGCCACGTCGTCGGGGGTCGGGGTGCGGCCGGTGCCGATGGCCCACACGGGTTCGTAGGCGAGCACGGTGTTGGCCGGCGTCGCGCCGGCCGGCAGGGAGCCGCGGACCTGGCCGGAGACGACCCGCAGGGCCTCCCCGCGGTCGCGCTCGTCCTCGGTCTCGCCGATGCAGATGACGGCCACCAGGCCGGCCGCCTGGGCAGCCTGGGCCTTGTCCTTGACGATCGCGTCGGTCTCGCCGTGGTCGGCGCGGCGTTCGCTGTGCCCGACGATGACGTAGCCGCAGCCGATGTCGCGCAGCATCCAGGCGCTGGTGTCGCCGGTATGCGCACCCTTCTCCGCCCGATGGCAGTCCTGACCGCCGACGGCCAGGCCGGAGCCCTCGACCAGACCGGCGACGCGGTCGATCAGGGTGAACGGCGGGCACAGCAGCATGTCGAATTTGGGCGAACCATTGGCCTTGTAACGCTCGGCCAGGCTGGTGGCCAACAGGTCGGCATCGGCCTTCAGGCCGTTCATCTTCCAGTTGCCGGCGATCAGCGGACGTCGAGAAGTCATGCGGTCATCCTTAATATGAGAACGAGATCCGATCAGATGTGCGCCTGAAGGAAGGATTGGCCGTAAACGTGATGGCACGCTGTTTATCACACGGCCGCGCCGATTGCCACCAGGGCAGCGGTCAAGGTGTTCGCCGGGAGAGGTTGCGGTACGGCGGGGCGCCCCTTATCATGCCGCCACCACGCGCAACCCCTGCATCATAGGCCTCCATGCTCGAAACGCTCCGCAAGTCCACCGGCTCCCTGGTCGTCAAGATCCTGTTCGGCATCCTCATCCTGAGCTTCGGCGTGTGGGGGATCGGCGACATGGTTCGCGGCGGCGCCGGAGTGCAGCCCGCCATCACCGTCGGCGACATCGAAGTGGGCGCGCCCTATGTCCGCCAGGAATTCCAGCGCCAGGTCGACCGCCTGCGGCAGATTTTCGGCCCCGAGCTGACGGCCGACGCCGCCCGCCAGATGGGCCTGCTGGAAGACACCATCGCCAACGTGGCGTCCCAGGCGACCCTGGACATGGCGGCCCGCGACATGGGCATCGTCGTCACCGAGGACGCCTTGCGCACCGCCATCATGGCTCAGCCCGCCTTCCAGGTCGGCGGCACCTTCAGCCGCGACCAGTTCCTGCGCGTGCTGGCCGCCAACAACATGACCGAGGACCGCTTCCTGGCCGGTCTGCGCGATGATCTGCGCCGCGCCCGCGTAGTCGAGCCGGTGGCCGTCAATGGCGCCGCCCCCGCCGTCATGGCCGACACCCTCTTCCGCTATCGCAACGAGGGCCGGGTGGCCGAGACGCTGACCATCGACGCCTCCGCCCTGTCCGTGGACGCCCAGCCGTCCGACGAAGACCTGCGTGCCATCTACGAGTCGTCGATGGACCGCTACACGGCGCCGCAGTATCGCAAGATCACCGCCGTCCATCTGTCGAGCGAGGACGTGCTGGCGCGCGCCCAGGTCGACGAGACGGCCATCGCCGACCATTACGAGGCCAACCGCGACCTTTACACCCAGCCCGCCACCCGCACGGTGAGCCAGGTCATCGCGTCCGACGACGCCACCGCCCAGGTCGTGGCCAAGGCCGCGCAGGCCGGCGCCACGCTGGCCGAGGCCGCGCAGACCGCCGGCGCGCCCGCCCCCATCGACCTCGGCAGCGTCACCCCCGACGCCCTGCCCCGGGACATGGGCGACACCGTGTTTGCGCTGGATGCCGGGCAGACCTCGGCCCCGGTCGAATCGCCGCTCGGCTGGCACGTCTTCCAGGTCACCGAGGTGACTCCGGCCCAGGAAAAGCCCCTGGACGCCGTGCGCGACGAAATCCGCGAGCGCATCGCCGCCGAACAGTCGGTCGACCTGCTGTACCAGGAATCGGCCAACCTGACCGACGCCCTGGGCGGCGGCGCCACCCTCGAGGAAGCGGCCGAAAAGATGGACCTGCGGCTGTTCAAGGTCGATGCCGTGGACATCGACGGCACGGTCCCCGCCGGCGAGACGGCGGCCCTGCCGGACACCATCCGCGAGCAGGTCGTGCAGACCGCCTTCACCCTCGAAGAAGGCCAGGAAAGCCTGCTCCAGGAGACCGACAGCGGGTACTTCGTCGTCCGCGTCGATGACGTCATCCCCGCCGCGCCGCGCCCGTTCGAGGAGGTCCGCAATCAGGTCGTCGCCCAGTGGCAGGCCACCCAGCGCCAGCGCCAGGCGGAAGCCCTGGCCGAGACGCTGGCCAAGGAAGCCGCGCCGCCGACCGATCTCCAGTCGCTGGCCGGCCGGTCCGACGCCGTGACCTACGCCCGTCGCCCGGCCGCCACCCGCGCCGGAAACACCGCCACCGAGGCCAACGGGGAGCCGCTGGACCGCACGTTGGTCGGCCGTCTGTTCGACATGGACGTCGGCCAGACCACCGCCGTCCCGACCGCGCAGGGCGCCGTGGTGCTCCGCCTGGCCGAGGTTGTGCCGGCCGACCCTGCCGGCAACGAGGCCGCTGTGAAGGAACTGCGCGACCGTCTGCGGGCCGACACCGCCGATGATGTCGTGGCCCAGATGACCGGCGCCTTCAGCGCCCGGTTCGGGGTGGAGATCAACCGGCAGGCCGTCGACGCGGCCTTCTAGGCACCCTCCTCAAGATCATTACGGAAAAGCCCGGCGGAACACTCGCCGGGCTTTTTTGGTTCTGAAGAAGGATAAGCTCTTCAACCCATGAAAGGGCGCGTGGACGTGCGGCCGCATGAAACCGGCTTCAAAACCTTTGCCGATGCGTTGCCGGGGTCGCTCTGCCTGCTCGACGCGGCCGGCGACATCACCTGGGTGAACGCCGGCTGGATGCGGTTCGCCGCGGAAAACGGGTATGCCGGCCCGCCCTTCGTAAAGGTCAACTACCTCGTCGTCTGCGGTGCCAGCGAGGGCGCCGAGCGCGACGACGCCCGGGACGTCTGCAACGGCGTGATGCAGGTCCTGCGCGGCGGCAGACCCAGCTTCACGTACACCTACGCCTGCCACGGGCCGTCGGAACGCCGCTGGTTCCTGCTCTCGGCCGGGCCGCTTGACGGTGGCGCCCTCGTCCTGCACCTGCGGGCGAGCCCGCCGGCCATCGCCCCGCAGATGGCCGCCTCGCGCCTGTTCAACCGCATCGCCCAGGAATTGCAGACGCCGCTATCGACCGTGGCTGGCTTTGCGCAACTGATCGCCGATGGCGCGGCCGGCCAGACGTCGGAACTCGCGCGCGATTACGCCCGCCAGATCCAGGGCGCTTCGGAACGCCTCTCCGGCATCGTGGACAATATTCTCGATCTGTCGCGGGCGACCGACAAGACGGTGCAACTCAACGAAGTCGATACACCGGTCGAGGAACTGGTCACCCTGGCCCGCGCCCTGGTCCGGCGCGATGCCGAGCACCTCGGCACGACCGTCGATGTCGTGCTGTCGTGTCGCGCGGTTCTGCTGTGCGATCCGCAGCGCATGACCCAGGTGCTGGTCAACCTGCTGGACAACGCCATCAAGTTCTCGCCGCCGGGAAGCCGCGTCGTCGTCAGCGCCGCCCCGGAAGACGGCGAGGGCTGCAGGGTCGAGGTCCGCGACCATGGCATGGGCATGGCTGCCCATGAAATTGCCGCCGCCCTGCGCCCCTACGGGCGGACGGCGGCGGCCCAGGCCTCCGACATCGCGGGGCTGGGCCTGGGCCTGCCGCTGGCGCGGGCCCTGGTCGAACTGCACGGCGGCGGCTGGACATCGCCAGCCAGCCCGCCAAGGGAACCACCGTCACGATCCGCCTGCCACGCTGGCGGATCGTGACGGCCGGAAATCAGGCCTCGACCACGCCGCGGTAGTTGAATCCGGCCACCTCTACGGCGCGCTGCACGGCGGCGTCGTCGGCCGGTTCCACCGTCACCTTGGCGCCGTCCAGATCCACCACCACCGTCGCAGTGGGAATTTCGGCCGTCAGGGCGTTGCGGAGGGTGTTGGCGCACCCGCCGCAGGTCATGCCGTCAACTTCGTAGGTCTTGCGCATGGATCGTCTCCTAGGTGATGAACTTCAGCCTTCCGGGTGGCGAACGCGCACCACGGCGGACATGGGAACAAGAACGAATCCCTTGGCCTTGAGGGTCGGCAGCCACTCGCCCAGGGCCTGGATGGTGTGGTCCTTGGGGTGGCCGATGCCGACCGCGTAACCCTGGCTGCGGGCCGCCTCCTCAAGCCTGACGAGTTGGGCGCGCACGCCTTCCACGTTGTTGAAGTGATCGAGGAAGATGTTGCGTTCGGCGAACGGCACCCCCAAGGCACGGGCCAGCGCCGGACCGGCCGGCTTGCCGGTGGTGCGGCTGTCCAGCCAGAACAGGCCCCGCTCGCGCAGCATCTCGATCACCGGCCGCATGCTGTCGGCCTCGGCCGTGAAACGGCTGCCCATGTGGTTGTTGACGCCCACATAGCCGGCAAAGCTGTCGAGCCCGTCGGCAAAACGCTCCTTGACCGTGGCCGGCTGCATCGCGGTTTCGAGAACGCCCGGACCGGCGTTCAGGGTTGGGTTGTCCGGCTCCATGGGCACGTGGACCATCAGTTCCTTGCCGGCCGCCCGTGCCGCCTTCGCCTGGCTCTTGAGGTCGGGGGCATAGGTCAGGAAGGACGCCGTCAGCGGTCCGGGAAGAGCAATGATCTGCCCGGTGCGGCGACGGTCCACACCCATGTCGTCGATCACGATGGCGATCATCGGCCGCCCGCCGATTTCGGGGGGCGCCACCGCATTGCGCAGCCACAACGGCGCCCCGCCCGGCACGGCCGGCAGCGCCGCCTGCTGCAGGGCCGGTTCAGGCGCCCGAGTGGCGGCCGGAGGAGTGGTTGCGGGCGGCGCCGGCACCGGCGGAGCGCCCGCCTTGCGCTGGCCTTGCGTCTTCGGCTGGGCCGGCGGCGGCGTTTCGGGGTCGAACCGCTGATCGATGGCCTTGGGGTCCCACAGGGGCAGGCGCGTCGGCGTCGTAACAGGCGGAACATCGGGAACGTAGACCGACCCGTCGCGGTATTCGGCGGCATCCTGCGCAGCCTTCAGCGCCCGCTCCAGCGCGTCCAGTTCGGCCTTGCTGTACCCGGTCTCAGGGCGTGTCGGCGGTGGCGCGGCGGCAGGCCGGGCAGCCGGCCCGGCGGTTGGCTTGGTGCCAGGAGCCGGAACCGCGGCGACGGCCTCTTCCTCGACCACGGCATCGCGCAGCAGACCCAATCCCCACCCGCCCAGAACGCCGACGACCAGCAGTGCGGCGGCGACCAGCCCGATGCCGAGCGGACCGCGCAGACCTCCGCCGCGCGCGGACTTGCGACGCGGCGCGCTCTTGCCTTTTGCGGGTGCCCGCTTGCGGGGCCGCGCCGAGGTCGAAGCGGTCGTTTTGCGGGGGGATTTGCCTTTGGGGGAAGCCACGATACACCGGTCCTGAGAATGAGTGTCAAACGGCGCCCATCATACACAATGCGCCATAAGGCTCCACTGGCACGACGCACCGCCCCGGCCTTCCTAGGTGCAACACTCTTCTTCCGCCCCAGCCAGACCATCCAGGATCGGGCAATCGGGCCGGTCGTCGCCATGGCAGCGGGTCACCAGGTCCTTCAGGGTGGCCCGCATGGCTTCCAGATCGGCGATCTTGCGCTGGATTTCCGCCACATGGCGTTCGGCCACCGCCTTGACCTCGGCGCTGGCCCGGCTGCGGTCCTGCCACAGGGCCAGCAGGTCGCCGACGTCCTTGACGGAAAACCCCAGGGAGCGCGCCCGCTGGATGAAGCGCAGCGTCTCGACGTCCCGCCTGGAATAGACCCGGTAGCCGCCCTCGCTGCGCGGCGGCGCGGAAATCAGGCCGATGCTCTCGTAATAGCGGATGGTCTTGGCCGGCACGCTGGACTGCTCGGCAACGGCGGAGATGTTCATGGCCTGCCTCCTTTTACCGTGGTCCCCTTCGGCTTCCAGCGCCGCAGCAACAGGGCGTTGGACACCACGCTGACACTTGAGAACGCCATCGCCGCCCCGGCGATCACCGGGCTGAGGAGCCCCAGCGCGGCCAGCGGCAGGCCGATGACGTTGTAGATGAAGGCCCAGAACAGGTTCTGGCGGATCTTGGCGTAGGTCGCCCGCGACACATCGAGCGCGGCCGGCATCAGCCCCGGATCGCCGCGCATCAGGGTCACAGCAGCGGTCTGCATGGCGACATCCGACCCGGTGCCCATGGCGACGCCGACATCGGCCTCGGCCAGGGCCGGAGCATCGTTGACCCCGTCGCCGACCATCGCAACCACCCCGCCGCGCGCCTTGAGGTCGCGCACCGCCTGGGCCTTGTCCTCGGGCAGCACCTCGGCCACCACATCGGTCAAGCCGAGGGCGCGGGCGACGGCGGCGGCGGTGCGCCGGTTGTCGCCGGTCAGCATGACCGTGGCAACGCCCAGGCGGCGCAGTTCGGCCACGGCGGCGGCAGCAGTCGGCTTGATCGGGTCGCTGACGGCCAGAAAGCCGAGCACCTCGTGCCCCTCCTCGGCCAGCCACATGACCGTGCGGCCGGCATCCTCCAGGGCGACGGCCTCATCGGCCAGGGCGTCCATGGGGAAGTTTTGCTCCTCCATCAGGCGGCGGCTGCCGAGCAGCAGGGTGCGCCCCTCGACCACGGCCTTCAGACCACGACCGGGAAGCCCCGTGAAGTCCTCCACCCTCGGCAGGGCCACGCCATCATTGGAGGCCCGCTCCAGCACCGCGCGGGCCAGCGGGTGTTCGCTGCCCTGCTGGGCGCTGGCGGCCAGACGCAGGACCTCTTCCGTGTCGGCGCCCCGAATATCGGTCACCGCCGGATGGCCCTCGGTCAGGGTGCCGGTCTTGTCAAAGACGACAGTCGTCGTCGCATGGGCGCGCTCCAGCCCGGCGGCGTCCTTGATGAGGATGCCGTGGCGGGCGGCGACGCCGCTGCCGACCATCATGGCGGTCGGCGTCGCCAGGCCAAGGGCACAGGGGCAGGCGATGACCAGCACCGACACGGCGGCCACGAAGGCCGTCTCCGGCGCGCCGCCGATCAGCCACCAGGCGAGGAACGTGAGGACGGCAAAGGCCACCACCACCGGCACGAATACGGCGGCGATGCGGTCCACCAGATGCTGCACCGGCGCCTTGGATGCCTGGGCGTCCTCGACCATGCGGATGATGCGGGACAGCGTCGCGTCGGCCCCGACCGCCGTCGCCCTGGCAACGATCAGGCCGGACCCGTTGATGGCCCCGCCGGTCACACCGTCACCCGGCCCCTTCTCGACCGGAAGGCTTTCCCCGGTCAGCAGCGATTCGTCCATGGCCGAGCGACCCTCGACCACCTCGCCGTCGACCGGCACCCGCTCGCCGGGGCGGACGACGACGCGGTCGCCCGGGCTGACGGCCTCGGCCGGGATTTCGACCACGATGCCGTCGCGCTCGATTCGGGCGGTGTCGGGCCGCAGGGCCATCAGCGCCCGGATGGCCGAGGCCGCGCTGCCCTTGGCCCGTCCCTCAAGCCACTTGCCGAGCATCACCAGGGTGATGACCACGGCCGAGGCCTCAAAATATAGTTCGGGATGGACAGCGCCATGCTCGCCCAGGGTCAGGACCCGCCACGTCGAAAGTCCCCACGCCGCCGACGTGCCAAGCGCCACCAGCACATCCATGTTGCCCGACCCGGCCCGCAGCGACTTCCAGGCGCCGACATAGAACCGCGCCCCGGCCACGAACTGCACCGGTGTCGCCAGGGCAAGCTGAAGCCACGGCGAAACACCGCCTGGCAAGCCGCTCATATGATAGAACATTTCGGCGATCAGCGGCAGCGTCAGGACGGTCGCCAGGGCGAGCATCGCGAGGTCGTGGCGGCTCTGGCGGGCGCGCTTCTCCTCGGCCTGCCGGGCAGCCTCGCCGGCCCGCGTCTCGATGGTCGCGCCAAACCCGGCGCGCTGCACGGCGGCCACCAGATCCGACGGCGTCGCCACGCCGTCCTGATAGGTTATGCGGGCCTTTTCCGTCGCCAGATTGACGGCCGCCTCGGTCACGCCGGGAACCTTGGTCAGCACCTTTTCCAGGCGGCTGGAGCACGACGCGCAGGTCATGCCGGTGATGCCGAGGTCCAGATCCCGCGTCGGCACGGAGAACCCGGCCTTGGCGATGGATTCGGCGAGGGCGCCGCGATCCACCTCGCCGGGCGCATATTCGATGTCGGCCCGCTCGGTGGCCAGGCTGACCCGCGCCTCGACGACGCCGGGAACCTTGCCGAGCACGCGCTCCAGGCGGCTTGAGCACGACGCGCAGGTCATGCCCTGGACCGGCATGGCAACGTGCGCCGTGCGGGTGTCACGGGTGGTGGCGGATATCTCGTTCACGGCAGTGTCCAGTCATCAGGAACATCGATGCTGCCAGGGATAAGGGTTCCAGTCACTGGAAGGTCAAGGGGTCATTTCACCCCCTGCCCCTCCCGTTGCTTGACGCTTTGGGTTGGGGCTTTCATTCTGGCCGCAAAATTAGCTGGCTGGCGCGCATGTTCCTGCTCATCGACAACTACGACAGCTTTACCCATACCCTGCGCCACGCCCTTGCGGCGCGCGGGGTCGAGGTCGTGGTTGTCCGCAACGACGCCCTGGGCGTGGACGAGGCCCTGGCCCTGCGGCCGGACGCCATCGTCCTGTCGCCCGGCCCGTGCGGGCCGTGGCAGGCCGGCATCTGCATTGACCTCGTGCAGCGGGCCGGCGCCGTGCCGGTGCTGGGCGTCTGCCTGGGCCACCAGGCCATCGCCGCGGCATTCGGCGGCCGGGTGATGCGGGCGCCCCGGCCGATGCACGGGCGGGCGAACCCGGTGTTCCATGACGGCAGCGGCCTGTTCGCCGGGCTTCCGTCGCCGTTCCAGGCGGCGCGCTACCACTCGCTGATCGTCGAGCGTGACGGACTGCCGCCCGACCTCCGGATAACCGCGACGACGGCCGACGGAGCGGTCATGGCCCTGGCCCATCGCTCGCGCCCGATCCATGGGGTGCAGTTCCATCCCGAAAGCATCGCCTGCGAACACGGACCCGCGCTTGTCGGGGCGTTCGTCGACCTCGCCCTGACCCGAGACAAGACCCTGAACAGAGACAAGACCTTCAAGGGGGAAGCTGCCTGATGACGGGCCTCAAGGAATTCCTGCCCAAGCTCGCCACCGGGGCGACCTTGACCGAGACGGAGGCGAAGGCGGCCTTCAACGTGATCATGTCCGGCGAGGCGACCCCGGCCCAGATCGGCGCCTTCCTCATGGCCCTGCGGGTGCGCGGCGAGACTGTGGACGAGATCTCCGCCGCCGCCACCATCATGCGCGCCAAGGCGACCCGGCTGCAGGCCCCCGACGGCGCGGTGGACACCTGCGGCACCGGTGGCGACGCGCGGGGGACGTTCAACATCTCGACCGGTGCGGCCCTGGTCGTGGCCGGCGCAGGCGTCCCGGTCGCCAAGCACGGCAACAAGGCCATGTCGTCCAAGTCCGGGTCGGCCGACGTGCTGGCCTCGCTGGGGGTCAACCTCGACGCCGACACGGCCCACGTGGAAGCCGCCATGCGCGAGGCCGGCATCGGCTTTCTGATGGCGCCGCGCCATCACTCGGCCATGCGCCACGTCGGGCCGGTGCGCACCGAACTGGGCACGCGGACCATCTTCAACCTGCTCGGCCCGCTGTCCAACCCGGCCGGGGCCAAACGCCAGTTGATGGGCGTGTTCGCGCGCGAGTGGGTCGAGCCCCTGGCCATCGTGCTGGGCCGCCTGGGCGCCGTCCATGCCATGGTCGTGCATGGCGCCGACGGCCTGGACGAACTGACCACCACCGGGGTCAGCCACGTCGCCGAGTTCAAGGACGGCAAGGTCACCACCTATGACGTCACGCCCGAGGACGCCGGCCTGCCGCGCGCCCACATGGACGATCTGGCCGGCGGCGAGGCCGAACAGAACGCCCAGGTCATCCGCGACATGCTCGACGGGAAGCCTGGAGCGTACCGCGACATCGTGTGCCTGAACGCCGCCGCCGCCCTGATCGTCGGCGGGCGGGCGACCACCTTGATGGAAGGCGCCAAGCTGGCCGCCCAAGCCATTGATTCCGGGGCCGCAAAGGCCGTTCTTGCCAATCTGGTTGAAATCACCAACCGCCCTGCCCCTTCTTCGGAGACCGCCTGACATGAGCGACGTTCTGGCCCGCATCTGCGCCGACAAGCGCGACGAAGTGGCCCGCCGCAAGGCCGCCCGCCCCTTGGCCGGGGTCGAGCAGGCCGCCACCGAGGCCGGGCCCGTGCGCGGCTTCGCCGATGCCTTGACGCGCCATGTGGAGGCCGGACGCTACGGCCTGATCTGCGAGATCAAGAAGGCCTCGCCGTCGGCCGGGCTCATCCGCCCGGACTTCGATCCGGCGGTCCTGGCGCGCGCCTACGAAGCCGGCGGGGCAAGCTGCCTGTCGGTGCTGACCGACGAGCCGTACTTCCAGGGCCGCGACGAGTATCTGATGGCCGCCCGCGCCGCCTGCGCCCTGCCGGTGCTGCGCAAGGACTTCATGGTCGATCCGTATCAGGTCCCCGAAGCCCGCGCCATGGGCGCCGACTGCATCCTCATCATCATGGCCGCGCTGTCGGATGCCCAGGCCCGCGAGCTTGAGGATGCCGCCGTCGCGCTCGGCATGGACGTGCTGATCGAGGTCCACGACGCCCCGGAAATGGAGCGCGCGCTGGCCTGCCTGAAGTCGCCGCTGATGGGCGTGAACAACCGCAATCTCAAGACCTTGAAGACCGATGTTGCGACGACCGAACAGCTTGCCGCGATGGTCCCGCCCGACCGCGTCCTGATCTCGGAAAGCGGCCTCAACAGCCGCGCCGACCTCGACCGCATGGCCGCCGCCGGGGCGCGCCGCTTCCTGATCGGCGAGTCCCTGATGCGCCAGCCCGACGTGACCGAGGCCGTGGCCACGCTGCTGCGCCCTGCTGCCTAAGGAAGTGACAATGGCTGACTTCACGCACTTCGACGCGGCTGGCAATGCCGTGATGGTCGACGTTTCGGACAAGGACGAGACCGAGCGCACCGCCGTTGCCAAAGGGCTCATCCGCATGCTGCCCGACACCCTCGCCCGCATCATGGGCGGCGGGGTCAAGAAGGGCGACGTGCTGGGCGTCGCCCAGTTGGCCGGCATCATGGGCGCCAAGCGCACCCCCGACCTCATCCCCCTGTGCCACCCGCTGGCGCTGACCAAGGTGACGGTCGATCTGGTCTGCCGGCCGGAGGACTCGGCGGTGGAAATCACCGCGACCTGCAAGCTCAAGGGCCGCACCGGCGTGGAGATGGAGGCGCTGACCGCCGTCTCGGTCGCCGCCCTGACCGTCTATGACATGTGCAAGGCCGTGGACCGGGGCATGACCATCACGGACATCCGTCTGGTGCACAAGGAGGGCGGCAAATCCGGCGTGTGGAATGCGGAACAAGGCGATTGACGAAGGGCAGGAACTAAACTAGAACATTATTAAGTGTTTCGTGTTTGTTCCATATCTTGCGTCCTTCCGCCGGGAGTCCCCCGACATGCTGACAAAGAAGCAATACCAGCTCCTGCTGTTCATCGACCGGCGACTGAAGGAAGGCGGTGTCTCGCCCTCGTTCGACGAGATGAAGGAGGCGTTGGACCTCAAGTCCAAGTCGGGCATCCACCGCCTGATCACCGGGCTGGAAGAACGCGGCTTCATCCGCCGCCTGCCGCACCGCGCGCGGGCACTTGAAGTGCTGCGCCTGCCCGAGAACATGGGTGGCGCCTTCGAGCCCGAGGCTGACTCCAAGCCGATGGCGGCCACCGGGCCGACCAACATCATCCGCGGCAACTTCGCCGCAGCTCTACCGGGGGCGACGCTGGCCGGGGATAGCGAATCGGTGGCCCTGCCCCTGTATGGCAAGATCGCCGCCGGCACACCCATCGAAGCCCTGCGCGACACCTCGGAAACCATCGACGTGCCGGCCGCCCTGTGCGGCAGCGGGGAGCATTACGCCCTCAGCGTCGAAGGCGACTCGATGATCGAGGCCGGCATCCTGGACGGCGACACCGTCATCATCCGGCGCTGCGAGGGGGCCGAGAACGGCACCATCGTCGTGGCCCTGGTCGATGGCGCGGAGGCAACCTTGAAGCGCCTGCGCCGCCACCGCGACTCCGTCGCCCTGGAACCGGCCAACGCCAAGTACGAAACCCGCATCTTCGGCCCCGACCGCGTGACCATCCAGGGCCGCCTGGTCGGTCTTCTGCGGACCTACTGATTGGCTCAGTCCGCTGTCGCGGACGGGCTGCCGCCCGAACCGGCTTAGGGCAAGCCCCAAACCCCTTTTTCTTCTTTAAAAAAAGGAAGGTCTGGAGGTTCCCTCCAGGCTGGCGGCAGCCATCCGCGTAGCGGACCATTGGGTCACGTTGACCGCAAACGGCTTTACGGCTCGTCCTCGTCATCCCAGGCCCGTGCGCCGCTCCACGAGTGGCGACCGCGCCAGGCTTCGACGCTGTCGATCCGCACGCCGCCATCGGGCAGCAGCGTCAGGGCGTGGGCGCCTCTGTCGCGCAGGTCCCAGAAGGTGACCTTGTGGGGCGCGCGGCAGGCCCAGCCGCTGATCGGGACCAGGATGATCGCCACGTCGGCGACGCGGCAATCTTCGGCCAGGGCGGCCTCATGGGTGATCAGGGCCACTGTCCTGCCGTCCCGGGTCCGGTACAGACAGCCACGGGAGTCGCAGGCCATGGCAACTCCGGGGGCGCCGTCGCTCAGGCCCCGGGCGGTCCAGGTGCCCTCGCCCGTGCCATTCATCTCCTGCCAGACCTGCCGGACGAAACCGTTGGACCGGCCCGGCGACAGGACCAGGCCCGGGCCGCTGCGCACCGCCATCAGGCGGCCGGTCTCGTTGACCAGAACATCGGGCCGATCCAGGAACCACGGCACCACCAGCGCCACAGCAAGGACCGGCAGGGCGGCCAGACGCCACGACTGCCGCCACAGGCACAGCCACAGCCCGGCCACGGCGGCCGTGGCAAGGGCGGCGGTCGGCATCGGCGGCACCGGCTGGACCGCACCCGGCCATCCCGCCACCATGCGGGCCACCTCCTCGATGATCTCCAGCCCCGGCCGCAGGGCGGCAAAGGCCAGTCCATCAAGACCGAACGGCATGAGCACCAGGGCGGCGACCAGCCAGGGCATCACCCAAAGCGCCATGATCGGCATGGCTGCAAGGTTGGCGGCTGGTCCAAAGGCGGGAATGGCATGGAAATGGGCAGCGGTGAACGGCGCCGTCGCCAGCGTCGAGACCACCGTCGAGGCCAGGATGCCGAACATGTAGACCGCCCCGCCGCGCCACGCCGGCCCCAGCCAGCCCTCGCCGTCGGTGCGCCAGCGGGTCAGGCGCGGAGCCAGGACCTCGTAGGAGGCGACCAGCGCGGCGACGGCGGCGAAGGAAAGCTGAAAGCTTGCCCCCACGATGGCTTCCGGCCGCCACAGCAGCACCGCCACCGCCGCCGTCGCCAGAACGCGGAAGGTCATGGGGGAGCGGTCGATCAGCACGGCCCCCAGCACCACCGCCGTCATGACGAAGGCCCTCTGCGCCGGCACGTTGGCGCCCGACAGCATCAGGTACACGGCAAGGCCGGCGATGGCCCCCACGGCGGCCACCTTCTTGCCGTTGACCCGCAACGCCAGGGGCGGCACGAGGGCGATCAGGCCGCGCAGGGTGACGAACATCAGGCCGGCGGCCAGGCCCATGTGCAGGCCCGATATGGCCAGCATGTGGGCCAGCCCGGAGTCGCGATAGGCCTGCATGACATCGTCCGGGACCTCGCCACGCTGGCCGGTCACCAGGGCCGCCGCGACGCCTCCGGCCGATCCGCCGACTCCCTCGCTCAAGCGCCGCGTCACGAAGCGCCGAATCTCGCCGACCGCCGCGGACACCCGGTTCACCGCGTCCGGCGGCTGGTCCAGGACCTCAGGTTGGGTGACGGCGAAACCCACCGCGCCCAGACCGCCGTACCACGCCTGGCGACCGAAATCATACGCGCCGGGGGCAGCCGGCACGGGCGGCGGCATCAGCCGGGCGCGCAGCCGCACGCGGCTGCCATGCGCGGGCGGCTCGGGCGTGTGCAGGCGCAGGCGGACGCGACTCGGCGTCGTCTCCGGAGTCAGGCGCTCGACGATCAGATCGGCCAGGGTGATGCGCCACGCGCCGCCGTTGGGCTCGATGGCCTCGACCCGGCCTTCGATATCGACCGGACCGAGCGCCCGCGCCAGGACAGGCGCAGCCACCGACAGCGTGCGAATCTGCACCGCAGCGAACCCTGCGGCATAGACCGCCAGCCCGATCAGCAGCAGGGCGACCACCAGACCGCGCCGCCACGCCCAGACGGCACCTGCGGCAAGCGCCGCGGTAGAGGCCATCCCTACCCATTCAGGTAGCTCGACGGGCAGGCCGAAAAAAGATGCCGCGCCAGCCCCGAAGGCAACCGCCAGCCAGGGTCCCCAACGGTCCCTGTCGGCTTCGGCCACGGCGCCAAGCCGCTTGGGCGAATCCTCCAGCCATACCGCCCATCGCCGCATAGGGCGGGGCAGACGGTCAACAACCCCCTGCATAACTCGGAAACCCCTTGCTGCATGTGCTCAACGAATATGCTACAGAGGGTCGCGCCTTGCCAAATGGCGCGTGGCACGGCAGGATGCCGCAACCCGAAAGGATAGGCTTCGGTCCCGATGAGCGTCGTAACTCGTTTCGCCCCCTCGCCCACAGGCTTCCTCCACATCGGAGGGGCCCGAACGGCCCTTTTCAACTGGTTGTTCGCGCGTCATCACGGCGGGCGCTTCCTGCTGCGCATCGAGGACACCGACCGCGCCCGGTCCACCCCGGAAGCCGTCGAGGCCATCTTCGACGGGCTGCGCTGGCTTGGCCTGGATTGGGACGGCGACGCCGTGTTCCAGTTTTCCCGCGCCGAGCGCCACGCCGCAGTGGCGCACCAGATGCTCGCCGAAGGCAAGGCCTACTACTGTTATGCCACACAGGACGAACTGACCGCCATGCGCGAGGAGCAGAAGGCCAAGGGCCTGCCCATGCGCTATGATGGCCGGTGGCGCGACCGCGATCCGTCGGAGGCGCCGGCCGGCGTCCCGCCCGTGGTCCGCCTGAAGGCCCCGCAGGTCGGCGAAACCGTCATCACCGACCACGTGCAGGGCGAAGTCCGCGTCCAGAACGTGCAGCTCGACGACATGGTCCTGCTGCGCGCCGACGGCACGCCCACCTACATGCTGTCTGTGGTGGTCGATGACCACGACATGGGCATCACCCACATTGTGCGCGGCGACGATCACCTGACCAACGCCTTCCGCCAGGCCCAGATCTACCAGGCCATGGGCTGGGACGTCCCTCAGGTCGCCCACATCCCGCTCATCCACGGGCCGGACGGCGCCAAGCTGTCCAAGCGCCACGGCGCGCTGGGGGCCGAGGCCTACCGCGACATGGGGTTCCTGCCCGAGGCGATGCGCAACTACCTGCTGCGCCTGGGCTGGGGTCATGGCGACGACGAGGTGATCTCGACCGAACAGGCCATCGAGTGGTTCTCGCTCGACGGCGTGGGCAAGTCGCCGTCGCGCTTCGACATGGCCAAGCTGACCAACCTGAACGGCATCTACCTGCGCGAGGCCGACGACGCGCGCCTGGTGGACCTGATCGTGCCGCGCCTGGAACACAGCCTGGGCATCACCCTCGGCCAGCCCGAAAAGGACCTGCTGCGGGCCGGCATGGAAGGGTTGAAGGCGCGCGCCAAGACCATTCTGGAACTCGCAGACCTGGCCGCCTTCTATGTGCGGCCACGGCCCCTGCCCTTCGACGACAAGGCGCTCAAGCTGCTGGATGCTGACGGCAAGGCCGTGCTGGCCGACCTGATGACCCGCCTGAGTGCCCAGTCCCCCTTCACGCGCGAGGCCCTTGAAGACCTCGTGCGGGTCTATGCCGAGGAAAAGGCGCTCAAGCTGGGCAAGGTCGCCCAGCCGCTGCGCGCAGCCCTGTCGGGCTCCACGGTTTCTCCCCCTATTTTCGAGGTCATGGAACTGCTGGGCCGGGACGCATCTTTGGCCCGTCTGCAGGACGCCCTGAACCATAACCAGCCATCCTGAACGCCAGGCCCGGTGCTCCCACGGGAGGGAGCCGGCATCGGGGATGCACAGCGAGAGGAAAGAGCGCATGTCGAACGAACAAAAGACGGTCACGCTGGTCGATAACAGCACCGGCAAGTCCTATGAGTTCCCGGTGATGGACGGAACCACGGGCCCGAGCGTCGTGGACATCCGCAAGTTCTATGCCGATACTGACATGTTCACCTACGACCCCGGCTTCACGTCCACCGGGTCCTGCGAATCCAAGATCACCTACATCGACGGCGACGCCGGCATCCTGCGTCACCGCGGCTATGCCATCGAAGACCTGGCCGAAAATTGCAGCTTCCTGGAAGTCGCCTATCTGCTGCTGCGCGGCGAACTGCCGAACCAGCAGGAGTTCAAGGACTTCGACCACACCATCACCCACCACACGATGGTGCACGAGCAGCTGCACAAGTTCTATGGCGCGTTCCGCCGCGACGCTCACCCGATGGCCGTCATGTGCGGCATCGTCGGCGCCCTGTCGGCCTTCTACCACGACAGCCTGGACATCAACGATCCGCACCACCGCATGGTGTCGGCGCATCGCCTGATCGCCAAGATGCCGACCATTGCCGCCTGGGCGTACAAGTACTCGCTGGGCCAGCCCTTCATGTACCCGAAGAACAGCTATTCCTATGCTGAAAACTTCCTGCACATGATGTTCTCGACCCCCTGCGACGACTACCAGGTTGACCCGGTCCTGGCCCGCGCCATGGACCGCATCCTCATCCTGCACGCCGACCACGAGCAGAACGCCTCGACCTCGACGGTGCGTCTGGCCGGGTCCTCGGGCGCCAACCCGTTCGCCTGCATCGCCGCCGGCATCGCCTCGCTGTGGGGTCCGGCGCATGGTGGCGCCAACGAAGCCGTGCTCAAGATGCTGACCGAGATCGGCACCAAGGACCGCATCCCGGAATTCATCGCCAAGGCCAAGGACAAGAACGACCCGTTCCGTCTGATGGGCTTCGGTCACCGCGTGTACAAGAACTACGACCCGCGCGCCAAGATCATGTCCAAGACCTGCCACGAAGTTCTCGAGACCATGGGCATGAAGAACGAGCCCCTGCTCGAAGTGGCCATGGAACTGGAGCGCATCGCGCTGGAAGACCCCTACTTCGTCGAGAAGAAGCTGTACCCGAACGTCGACTTCTATTCGGGCATCATCTTCCGCGCCATGGGCATCCCGACCACCATGTTCACCTGCCTGTTCGCCCTGGCCCGCACCACCGGCTGGATCGCGCAGTGGGGCGAAATGATCGAGGATCCCCAGCAGAAGATCGGCCGTCCGCGCCAGCTCTACACCGGGCACGTGGACCGCAAGTTCGTCCCGATCGCGAGCCGCTAGCAGGCCTGCGCTTCGGCGCAATGAGGAAAGGCGGCTCCCGATGGAGCCGCCTTTTTTCGTCGTCTGCTGCGCAACGCTGCGGCCGTCAGCCGCGCTCGATCAGTTCGACCTTGTAGCCGTCCGGGTCTTCGATGAAGGCGATGACGGTCGAGCCGTGCTTCATGGGGCCGGGCTCGCGGATGATCTTCACGCCGTCGGCGCGCAGGGCCTCGCAGGTGGCGTAGATGTCTTCGACGCCAAGCGCCAGATGGCCGAAGCCGTTGCCCTGGGTGTAGGGCTCGGCCTGATCCCAGTTGTGGGTCAGTTCCAGCACCGTGTTCCCGCTTTCGGGACCGTACCCGACGAAGGCCAGGGTGAAACGCCCCTCCGGATAGTCGCTCTTGCGCAGGACCTGCATACCCAGATGGCGGGTGTAGAAGTCCAGGGACCTTTCCAGGTCAAGGACCCGGATCATGGTGTGCAGGAAGCGGAAGCTCATGGAACGGTCTCCTCCAGTCCAAGGGATTGCAGCACCACCCGTGCGGCGCGGTCGCTGGGGTTGCCGGGGCCGCCGGCCAACTGGTGGGTGGCCTCGGCAAAGGCGGCGCGCTGGACCGTCCGCAGCGCGTCATCGGTCATCAGCCGCTCCACCATGGCAGCCAGGGCCGGCCCGGTACAGACCTCTTGCAGCAGTTCCGGGACTACGGCCCGGTCGAGCGTCAGGTTCACGAGATTGACGTAGCGGATCTTGAGCAGCCGCCGCGCCAGCCAGGCGCTCGGCGCCGAGACCTTGTAGGCCACCAGGTGCGGAACCCCGGCCAGGGCGAGTTCCAGACCGACCGTGCCCGAGGCCGCCATCGCCGCATCGGCTGCGGCAAAGGCGTCGTAGCGGGCGGCCTCCCCGCGCACCACCACGGCCGGCACGGGCCACGCACGCGCCGCCCGTTCCACGTCGGCCGCCACGGTGGCCACCGTGGGCGCCACGACATGCAGGTTCGGAAAGCGGAGGTGCAGCCGCTTCAGGGCATCGGCGAACACCGGCAGCAGGCGGCCCGTCTCGGTCCTTCGGCTGCCGGGGAGAACGCACAGCACCGGAGCGGTCGCCGGAATGCCATGCGCCGCCCGGAACCCCGCCGCGTCGCCCCGCCCCGCCCCGCCCTCGACGACCGGGTGGCCAACGTGGGTGCAAGGCAGGCCGTGACGCTCGAAGTACGGCGGCTCGTTGGGCAGCAGGCACAGCAGGTGGTCGACGGTTGCCGCAACCCCTTCGGCCCGCCGCTCCTTCCACGCCCACACCATGGGCGCCACGTAGTGGATTTGCGGAATGCCCAGGCCGCGCGCCCGCACGGCGCGGTTCAGCCGTCCCGTGAAGCCCCAGGAATCGACGGTGATGAGCACATCGGGCCGCGCCTGCTCGATGGCGTCGGCGATTTCGCGCACGCGGCGCAGGATGCGGGCCGCCTTGGGAAGCACCTCGACGAACCCCATGACGGCGAATTCGGACAGGTCGGCGAGGCTGTCCAGCCCCTCGGCCTGCATGCTCTCGCCGCCCACCCCCATGAACCGGGCGCGGCCCTGCGTGGCGCGCGACAGGGCGGCCATCAGCCGGGCGCCGAGCAGGTCGCCGGAAGGCTCGCCGGTCACGATGCAGATGAGCGGGCCGGTGCTCACGCCTCGACCTCGACGCCGATCACGAACAGGCCGAGTGCGTCGGCCCGCGCCATGATCGCCGGCTTGTCGACCATCAGGGCGCCGTTGGCCTGCACCGCGATGCCGCGCAGGCCGGCGGCGTAAGCATTTTCCACCGTGGCGACGCCAATCGTGGGCAGGTCGGCACGGCGCTCCTGACCGGGCTTGGAGGTTTTGACGAGGACCCCGCCCGGCCCCTCGCGGCCGAGGGCTGCGCATCGGCCGAGCATGGCATCGGTCCCCTCGATGGCCTCGACCGCCAGGACCAGGCCCTGCTGCACGACGGCGCCCTGCCCGACATCCAGCGCCCCCAGACCGCGCGCGACCCGCACGCCGTGCCGGATGTCGGCCAGCGCCTGTTCGTCCGGAGCATGGCGCCCCAGGACCCCCAGGGGAGCCAGGATTTCCGCGCCCAGAATGTCATCGGGGCCGATGACGCCGAACCCTTCGGTCTCCAGCTCCTCGACCACGTACCGCAACAGGCTGTCGTCGCCCAGGGCCTTCATGCCGATACGGGCGAACAGCCGGGCCGCGCGCCAGTCCGGGCGCAGGTCCACCAGGCTGGGCCTGCGGACCCGGCCGGCCATCACGACCTGGGCAACCTTGTGAGCGTGAAGGATGCGGAAGGCATCGCCAACGGCGCCCAGCCGTACCCACTCCAGCGGCGCGTCGCCCAGCACCGGGGCCTCGGCGAAGCCTTCGAGGGCCAGGACGAAGAACGGCCGCCCATCGCGCCGGCAGGCGGCGATCAGGCGGCCGGGAAGGTCACCCCCGCCGGCGATGATGCCCAGCTTGGGGAGGTCGGAGGACGGCGCCTGGGTCTGCTTAGGCGTCATCGTCCGCCGCAGCGCCCGTCGCCGGGACGCGGGCCGGGCGGCACAGGGACCGGCTGGCGTCGACTTCGAGGAAGCGGATAACGTCCTGCACCGGCGGGCTGTCGGCGAACGTCTCGCGCACGGCCTTCAGGCGGTCCACCCAGATCCCCTCGCCACCGGTGCCAAACAGCATCCGATAGGCGGCGCGCATCAGGTGGATGTCGTCGCGCGACGTCCCGCGGCGCTTCAGGCCGATGATGTTCAGGCCCTCCAGGCGGGCGCGTTCGCCCATCACCACGCCGTTGGGGATGACATCGCCCTCGACGCCCGACATGCCGCCAATCATGGCGCCTTTGCCGATGCGCACGAACTGGTGGATGGCGGCGGCGCCCCCGATGATGGCGTTGGCCCCGATGGAGACATGGCCGCCCAGCAGGACGTGGTTCATGATCTGGCAGTTGTCGCCGACGTCGCAGTCATGGGCGATGTGGCAGCCGATGGCCAGCAACACGTTCTCGCCCACCGTGGTCAGTCCGGTGCCGAACGCGGTGCCGCGGTTCACCGTGACGTGTTCCCGGATGATGGTGTTGCGGCCGATTTCGACGCGGGTCGGCTCGCCCTTGTAGCGCAGGTGCTGCGGCGGCCCGCCGACCACGGCGAAGCTGTGCACCTGCACCCCGGCCGCCAGGGAGGTCCAGCCCTCGACAATGGCATGGGCATGGAGCGTGACGTTTTCGCCCAGCGTCACGTCGGGCCCGACCACACAGAACGGGCCGATGGACACGCTGTCGGCGATGCGGGCGCCTTCGGAAACCAGCGCGGAAGGATGGATGTTTGGCATCAGTTATCCAGAATCATGGCGGCGTAAGTTGCCTCGGCGACGAGCGTCCCGTCCACCCGGCCCTCGGCCTTGAACTTCCAGACGTTCCCGCGCGCGCGGTCCTTGGTGACGTGCAGTTCCAGGCGGTCACCCGGGCCGACCGGCTTGCGGAAACGCGCGCCTTCGACGGACATGAAGTAGACCAGCTTGCCTTCGGCATCCTTGCCCATGGTGTGGACGACCAGGACGGCGGCGGTCTGGGCCATCGCCTCGATGATCAGCACGCCGGGCATGACCGGGCGCTGCGGAAAGTGCCCCTGGAAGAAGTTCTCATTGACCGAGACGTTCTTTATGCCGACCGCGGACTCGCCCGGCCGCACGTCGATCACGCGGTCCACCATCAACATGGGATAGCGATGCGGGATCATTTCCATGATCCGCTCGATGCCGATTTCGATGCCGCTGTCGGCGGTTGCGCCTTCGATGCCGTCGGTCACGCTGCTCATCTGTCCGTCTTCCACCTTTATATTGCGTGGCACTACTGAGGGTACGTCAGCGCGAAGGGCGCGAGGCCAGTTTCTTGAGCGCCGCCACTTCGCGCCAGTATTCCTTGATCGGCTTGGCCGGCGAACCCATCACGGTGTTGCCAGCCGGAACATCCCGCATCAGGCCCGACTGCGCGGCCACCTGAGCGCCGTCCCCCACGGTGACATGGTCGGCCATTCCGACCTGCCCACCCAGGACAACGCCCCGCCCCAGGCTGCAGGACCCCGAAATCCCGACTTGGGCAACCACGATGGAGCCTGCCCCGATTTGCACGTTGTGCCCGATCTGGACCAGGTTGTCTATCCTGCACCCCGGCCCGATCACGGTGTCCTGCGCGGCGCCCCGGTCGATGGTGGTGTTGGCGCCAACCTCGACGTCGTCGCCGATAATGACGCGGCCGAGTTGCGGCACCCGCAGGTGGCCGTGCGCCCCACTGGCGAACCCGAAGCCGTCCTGCCCGATGCGGCAGCCCGGATAGATCCGCGCCTGGCGCCCGATCACCGCGTGGGAGATTGTTGCGCCGGCCCCGACGATGCTGTCCTCACCCACGATGACGCCGCGGCCGATGACGGCATTGGGGCCGATGATGCAGCCCGTACCGATGCGCGCATTGGCGCCGATCACTGCGCCGGCGTCGATCTGCACGCCATCGGCAATATCCGCCGTCGCATCGACGACGGCCGCGGGATGGACGCCCGCCACCGCCTTCGGTTCGGGGTAGAACATTGCGGCAATGACGGCAAAGGCGCGCTGGGGATCCGGCACCACGACGAGCGCCATCCCCGCCGGAGCATGCTCGACCAGTCCCGCGGGCAGCAGGCAGGCGCCGGCAGCGGACGAGGCCAGTTGCCCGAGGTACTGCTTGCCGCTCACGAACACGAGGTCGCCGGGTCCGCCGGACGTCAGCGACGCGACGTCATTCACCGCGACATCGGGCGCGGCGTTGTGCAGGGTTCCGCCGACGGCTTCCGCCAGGGCGCCGAGGGCGAAAGGCCCTGCCCGCTCGAAAAATCGGGGATCGGCCATGTCAACGTCTCCGGGTGGGGTCCGCAACCTCGCCGGCCTCTGCGGGAGGCAAGGTGTCAGGGTCAGCCATGGTCACGCTCGGCAGGTCCTTGTTGACGCGCTCCAGGACCGCAACCGTGAGGTCCATGGACGGGTCGAACAGGAACACCTGGGACCGGTACAGCAGCAGGTTCATGCCGCGCTGGGAGGCCAGGGCGTCGGCCGCGAAAATGACCGCCGACTGGACCTCGTTCATGGCCGTGTTGTAGGCCCGCTCCAGGTTGCGACGCCGCGTCTGGACCTCGGTCTGGAACTCGGCCACGCGGGCCTGGAAATCCTTTTGACGGACAGCAAACGCCTCCGGCGACAGGGTGGAACGCAGGCGGCCCAGTTCCTGGTCAGCCTCGCGCAGCCCCTTTTCCGTGACGGCAGCCCGCGTCTGGTAGGCGTCCAGGTACGCCTCCCGCTGGCCGATGACCTTCCGCGCGGCCAGGGATTCGGCCATGATGTGCTGCAGGTCGATCACCCCGACCACCGGACGCGGCGCCGGGGCGGCAGTATTCTGCGCCACGGCCGGCGCGCCGGCTCCCGCCATCATCAGGCCGGCAATGGCGGCGCCGGCCAGTCCACGCAGGACAGAGCGCAGAGAGCAGCCGAACGCCATCAGAACCTCGTCCCGAAGTTGAAGCGGAAGAACTCGGTACGGTCCCAGTCTTCCTTGAGCAGGGCCTGAGCCAGGTCGATGCTGACCGGCCCCATCGGCGACACCCAGACAAGGCCCACACCGGCCGAGGCGCGCGGCGCGGTCGACGTGCGGATGTTGTACTTCTCGGTGCCATCGGGGCTGCCGATCATGCCGACGTCGGTGAACGCCTTGCCGGTCAGGCCGAGTTCCTGCGGCAGGCCCAGCGGGAAGCGCAGTTCGGCCGAGGCCGCCGCCATCCACTTGCCGCCCAGCACGTCACCGGTCGTCGTGTCGCGAGGGCTGGCACCGCCATACTCGAAGCCGCGCAGGCTGTCGCCGCCCAGGTAGTAGTTCCGGTTGAACCGCACGTCCTTGCCCAGCCCGGCGACCACGCCCGCGGTGCCCTGGAGGGCCAGCGTGATGTCGTCGGTGACCGGGAAGTACTGGCCGCCGTCAACGGTCGTGCGCAAGAAGCTCTCATCGCCGCCAAGGCCGGCCGCGTCGTTGCTGAGGCGCGCGAAATAGCCCTCGCGCGGGTCGATGGTGCTGTCCCGGCGGTCATAGGTCAGGGTCTGGCTGACCATCGAAAGCGTCGTCGTGCCCAGGCTGTCGCGGATCGGCCGCGCGGCCGTCGCCGGCACGTTCTCGATGCTCGTGCGCGAAACGGTGTACTTCAGACCCTGGGTCAGGCGGTCGGTGTAGTTGAAGCCAAGGCGCAGGGCCGCGCCGGTTTCCCGGGTGTCATAGGACGACTCGTCCTGCAGGTCGGTGCGCGTGTGGAACAGATCGAAGCCCGCCGCCAGCGGCCGATCCAGGAAGTAGGGCTCGGTGAAGCTGAGGTCGATTTCCTGGCGGCGCTGGGCCAGCGTCAGCTTGCTGCGCAGATCCTGACCACGGCCGAGGAGGTTGCGCTCGCGCAGCGAGATGTCGAACAGCGCGCCCATGCCGCTGGACCACCCCACGCCGAACGACAGTTCGCCGGTGGACCGCTCCTGCACGTCGACCTGCACGACCGTACGGTCGGGCGCCGTTTCGGACGGCGCGTTGGTCACCTGGACATCCTCGAAGAAGCCCAGGTTGCGGATGCGCTGCTGCGAGCGGCGCAGCTTGGCGGTGTTGAACGCGTCGCCTTCGACGATGCGGAATTCGCGGCGGATGACGCGGTCCAGGGTCCGGACGTTGCCGGTGATGTCGATGCGCTCGACATAGACCCGCGGGCCTTCCTGCACCTCGAACACAATGTTGATGACGCGGTTGTCGCGGTCACGGTTGACCCGCGGCCGGACGTCAACGAACGCATAGCCCATTTCACCGAGGGCGTTGGTGATCGCCTGGACGGTGTTTTCCACCTCGTCGGCGTTGTACCACTCGCCCGGCTCGACGGTGATGAGCGGGCGCAGTGCGTCAGGCGTCACGTCGGGCAGCGCGATTTCCACGTCCACCTCGCCGAAGCGATAGCGCTCGCCCTCGTCGAGGGTGAAGGTGACATAGAACCCGGAGCGGTCGGAGGTCAGTTCCGCCACCGCCGAAACGACGCGGAAATCGGAGTACCCCTGACGCAGGTAGTGGCGGCGCAGAAGCTCGCGGTCGAAGGTCAGGCGGTCGGGATCATAGGTGTCCACGGACGAGAAGAAGCGATACCAGCGTTCCTCGCGGGTGGCGATTTCCTCGCGCAGGCGGCCGTCGGAGAACTTTTCGTTGCCGACGAAATTGATGCGCCGGATGTAGGTGGGCGGGCCTTCGTTGATCTCGAAGGCGAGATCGACGCGGTTCTGCTCCAGCTCGATGATCTTCGGCTCGACGGTCACCGCATAACGGCCGGAGCGACGATAGACATCAAGGATGCGCGTGACGTCGGCCTGCACCTTGGCCCGGGTATAGACCTGGCGGGCGCGAAGCTGCACCTCGGACTCAAGGACGGTGTCCTCGATCCGCTTGTTCCCCTCGAACGCGATGCGGTTGATGATGGGGTTTTCGACCACCCGCACCACCAGGGTGTCGCCCGACCGTCCGATGCTCACGTCGGCAAACAGGCCGGTCGCGAACAGGCTCTTGAGGGAGTTGTCGATGCGCGCCGGATCGAACTCGTCACCTTCCTTCAGCACCATGTAGGCGCGGACGGTTTCCGGTTCGATGCGCTGGTTGCCCTCGACCACGATCTGCCTGATCACCGGCTGCTGGCTGACGGGACCGGAGGGTTGCCCGAGAGCCCCTCCCGTCGCCGGAGCGCCAAACCCCGGAGTTGAGGCGAACTGAGCCCCGGCGGGCGCCGCGACCACGGCACAGGACAGGACGGACACTACGCAGACGGCAGCCGCCGACATCGGACGAACGGACAAAGGAAGCCCCCTATGATGCTCGGCCCCTCACCCAGGGCCCTACTCCGCGGATTTACCGGCTTGCGCCGTTACCCCTCGACGAAGCGCAGGATATCGTTGAACGTAGCGAAGATCATTAACCCGATTACGAAGACAAGTCCAAGCCTCAGACCAACCTCCTGCGCGCGCTCGCCGAGCGGCTTGCCCCGCAACGCCTCGAAACCGTAGAACAGCAGATGCCCGCCGTCCAGAAGCGGAATGGGGAAAAGGTTGATCAGCCCCAGGTTGACGGACAGCAGCGCCGTGAACATCACGACGCTGACCAGACCGAGCTGCGCCATCTGCCCCGACGCCTGCGCGATGCCGAGCGGCCCGCCCAGGTCTTCGGTGCCGCGCGCGCCGGTGATCATCTGCCCCACCGCGGCAATGGTCCCTGTGGTGACATGCCAGGTATGGCTCACCGCCTCGCCAAGCGCCCCCACCGGCCCGTAGCGCACCACCTCGCCGGCCGTGCGGTCGACCTGAACGCCCAGCAGCGGGGTCTTCTGGATCTTGCCGAAGACGTTCTCAACCTCGTGGATCTGCGGGACGGCGGTCACAGTCTGCTCGACGCCGTCGCGCAGGAAGACGACTTCCATGGGGCCGGTGCCGTAGATGGGAACCAGCGACTGGATGTCCTCGAACCGCGACACGCCCTTGCCGGCCATGCTGATGATGCGGTCGCCCTCGCGCAGGCCGGCCTGCTCGGCCGCACTGCCCGGCTGCACGCCGCCGATGACGGCGGGGGTCTGGAACTGCCCCACGGTCATGAAAATGGTGGCGAACACCAGGATGGCGAACAGGAAGTTGCTGGCCGGACCGGCGACCACGATGGCCGCGCGCTGCGCCACGGACTTGTGCGGGAAGGCCTGTCGGCGGTCCTCCTCGGACATCTCCTCGCCGCTGCTGGTCGCGCTGGCGGCGTCGGCATCCCCAAAGAACTTCACATAGCCGCCCAGGGGAATGGCGCTCACCCGCCACCGGGTGCCGTTACGGTCGGTGCGGCCGAACAGTTCGCGCCCAAAGCCGACGGAGAACACCTCGACCCTCACCCCGCACCGACGCGCGACCCAGAAGTGGCCGAACTCATGCACGAAGACGACGACCGTCAGGATGACCAGAAACGGCAGGACGTAGGTCCAGAGCAGGCTGAGAAATTCCATGAAACCTACACGCTAAGGCGTTGAAGTGCTTACTGTAGCACCGGGATGCAGCGACCGCGAACGGGGCTACCGGGCGCGACGGACACAGATCTCGCGAGCGTGGCGCCTGGCAATGGCATCTGCCTGCAGGACGTCGTCGATCGAAGTCAGGGCCGGCGCTTCCACCGCCTCCAGCGTGTCCTCGACAACGGCGGCGATATCCAGGAAGCCGATGCGTCGGTCGAGGAAACTGGCTACGGCAATCTCGTTCGCAGCATTCAATAGTGTAGGAGCGGCTCCCCCGCTTTGCAAGGCGCGGCGGACCAGACGCAGGGCCGGGAACCGTTCGGGATCCGGCGCCTCGAAGGTCAGGCTGCCCAGTTGGGCGAGGTCGAGACGGGCACAGGGTGCCGCCATGCGGTCCGGCCAGCCGAGCGCGAACGCGATGGGCGTCCGCATGTCCGGCGAGCCGAGCTGCGCCAGGACCGAGCCGTCGATGTAGGACACCATCGAATGAATGACCGACTGCGGATGGACCAGGATGTCGATGCGGTCCTCGGTCAGGCCGAACAGGTGGTAGGCCTCGACCAGTTCCAGGCCCTTGTTGAACATGGTCGCGCTGTCGACCGAGATCTTGGCGCCCATCGACCAGTTGGGATGGGCGACCGCCTGTTCCGGCGTCACACCGGCCATGCCGTCGCGCGTCCAGGTGCGGAACGGCCCGCCCGAGGCGGTCAGGGTGATCCGCTCGACCTTGTCGGCCTGGGCGAAGTCGAACACCTGGAAGATGGCCGAATGCTCGCTATCGACCGGGATCAGGGTGGCGCCGTGACGGGCCACGGCGGCCATCACCAGGTCCCCGGCGCAAACCAGGCATTCCTTGTTGGCCAGGGCGACGACGGCACCACGCTTGATGGCGGCCAGGGTCGGTTCGAGTCCGGCGGCGCCGACGATGGAGGCCATGACCCAGTCCGCCGGACGCTCCGCCGCCTCGACCAGGGCGGCCGGGCCGGCGGCTGGCGTGATGCCGCTGCCGGCAAGCGCGTCGGCCAGCGGGGCGTAGAGGTCGGGATCGGCGATGACCGCCACCCGCGCATCGAATTCGCGGGCCAGGGCGGCCAGTTCGGCAACGTTGCGATGCGCGCTCAGCGCCTCGACGCGGTAGGCATCCTTGTTGCGGCGAAGCAGGTCGAGCGTGCTGGCGCCGATCGACCCGGTGCAGCCGAGAACGGTGACGCTACGGGTTTCGCTCATCGCCACATCTCCAGGCCGCCGCCGAATGCCAGGCTGGCCAGCGCGACCACCGGAGCGGCCGCGATCAGCCCGTCCACGCGATCGAGCACGCCGCCATGGCCGGGAATGATGGAACTGGAATCCTTCACGTTGAACCGCCGTTTCACCGAGGATTCAAAAAGGTCGCCTATTTGAGCGACCACCGCAAGGACGGCGCTGAACACCGCCAGGCCGACCCAGCCGGAAAGGTCCAGATAAAGCCCGAAAGCCACCCCGACCGCAGCCGAGGCGGTCATTCCGCCGAGCAGGCCGGCCCAGGTCTTCTTGGGGCTGATGCGCGGTGCCAGCAACGGCCCGCCGATGGTCCGGCCGGCGGCATAGGCGCCGGTGTCGGTGGCCCAGATGATGCCGAACATCCAGAACATGGTGTCGACGCCGCCGGCTTCGCGCAGCCACACCAGGGCCACCACGGGCAGGCCGACATACAAGGTGCCGAGCGACAGCCAGGCCGACCGGCTCATCGCCGCGATCAGCAGGCAGCCGACCCATACAAGGCCGGCCGCAGCCACCGGAAAGGCCACCGCGGTAAGAGCGGCGACCGCGGCGATGACGGCCAGCAGGCGCCCGGTCATCCCGAAGCGCCCCCGGCACATGCGGTCCCATTCCCAGGCCATGATGGCACCGGCAACGGCGATCAGAATGTCGAAGTACGGCGAGCCCAGCCACACTGCGACCAAAGCCACCGGGGCCATGACCAGGGCCGACAGGGCGCGGGTCAGCAGCACGGGGCCGTCCTCCCGCAGGGAAACGCGATCATTGGCGCCACGACGTGCCGCCTCAGACCTGCATGATTTCCTGTTCCTTGTGGTGCAGGGTCTCGTCGATGCGCTTGATGGTCTGGTCGGTCAGCGTCTGGATGTCCGTCTGGTGCTGGCGGTGCTCGTCCTGCGTGATGACACCGTCCTTCTCCATCTTCTTGAGGGTGTCGTTGCCGTCACGCCGCACGTTGCGCACCGCGACGCGCGCGGCCTCGGCGTACTTGCCGGCGATCTTGGTCAGTTCCTGGCGGCGCTCTTCGTTGAGCGGCGGGATCGGCACGCGGATGGTCTGCCCGTCGGGCGACGGGTTCAGGCCGAGGCCGGAATCGCGGATGGCCTTCTCGACGGCCTTGACCATGGTCTTGTCCCACACGGACACGGTCAGCATGCGCGGCTCGGGCACGCCGACGGTGCCGACCTGGCTGAGCGGCATGGACTGGCCATAGGCCTCGACCTGGACCGGATCGAGCAGGCTGGAGTGGGCGCGCCCGGTGCGCAGGCCGGAGAATTCCTTTTTCAGGACTTCAACGGTCTGCTCCATGCGGTGCTTCACGTCATTTTTGAGATCGGCGTAAGTCGCAGGTGCGGACACGGTCACTTCTCCTCGCTGATGATGGTAAAACGCCCTTCGCCGCGGAGCACAGCCGCCAGGGCGCCTTCCTCATGCATGTTGAACACGATCACGGGCATCCGGTTCTCGCGCGCCAGAGCAATCGCCGAGGCGTCCATGACCCGAAGGTCCTTGGCCAGGACCTCGGTGTACGAAAGCCGGTCATACCGCTGCGCCGCGCGGTCCGTCTTGGGGTCGGCACTGTACACGCCGTCGACCTGGGTCGCCTTGAGCAGGGCGTCGCAGTTGACCTCGATGGCCCGCAGGGCGGCGGCGGTGTCGGTGGTGAAGAACGGGTTCCCGGTGCCGGCGGCGAAAATCACCACGCGGCTCTTTTCCATGTGCCGGACGGCGCGGCGCCGGATGTAGGGCTCGCACACCGCCGACATCGGAATGGCCGACTGGACGCGGGTGGCGACGTCCATCTTTTCCAGCGCGTTCTGCACGGCCAGGGCATTCATGACGGTGGCCAGCATGCCCATGTAGTCGGCGCTGGTGCGATCCATGCCCTCGGCGGCGCCGGACACGCCGCGGAAGATGTTGCCGCCGCCGATGACCAGGCACACCTCGACGCCGCTGTTGACCACCGCCTTGATCTCGCGGGCCAGGCGCTGCACCGTCTCGGTGTCGAGACCGTACTCGCGAGGGCCCATCAGCCCCTCACCGGATACCTTGAGAAGAATGCGGCGAAAGGTCGGCGGGGAAGCCATGGGCGAACCTTCTTAACTTGAGGGTGTGGACCACGGAGGCGGCACAAAAAGCCGCCCCGGAACTCGGCAGCGGGCAGAAAAAGGGGCAACACCGGCGCGGAGTTTACACGATTCCGCGCTGTGTCGCCCCCCAATTCCCCCGTCCCTCCGGCCGGAGGGACGGGCCAGGCTGATTAACCCTTGGCCGCGGCGGCGACTTCGGCAGCGAAGTCGCTTTCTTCCTTTTCAATGCCTTCGCCGAGGGCGAAGCGCACGAAGCCGGTCAGCGCGACGGGCTTGCCGAGTTCCTTGGCCAGGGACTCGATCACCTTGCTGATCTTGCTCTCGCCATCGATGACGAAGATCTGCTCGATCAGGCAAACTTCCTCGTAGTACTTGCGCAGACGGCCTTCGACCATCTTGGCAATGATGTCCTCGGCCTTGCCCGACGCGCGGGCCTGCTCGGACAGCACGTCACGCTCGCGGTCCAGGGCCGACGTGTCCACCGCTTCGCGGTTCAGGAACAGCGGGTTGGCGGCGGCGACGTGCATGGCGATCTGCTTGCCCACTTCGTCCAGACGGGCGGCATCACCCTCGGACTCCAGGGCGACCAGCACACCGATCTTGCCGAGGCCCGGCTGGATGGCGGAATGGACGTAGGTCGAAACGACGCCAGCGCCGACCTTCAGACCGGCGGAACGACGCAGGGCCATGTTCTCGCCGATGGTGGCGATCATGTGGGTGACCTGCTCTTCGACGTTGCGCTCGGTGCCGGGGAAGTTGGTGGCCTTGAGGGCGTCGATGTCGCCATCAACGGACAGAGCCAACTCGGCCACGCCACGGGCGAAATCCTGGAACTTGTCGTTGCGGGCAACGAAGTCGGTCTCGGCGTTCACCTCGGCGACGGCGGCGGCGGTCCCGGAGGACGCCACGGCAACCAGGCCTTCAGCGGCAACGCGGCCGGACTTCTTGGCCGCGGCGGCCAAGCCCTTCTTGCGCAGCCAATCGACGGCGGCTTCGGTGTCGCCGGAGGTCTCGGCAAGCGCCTTCTTGCAGTCCATCATGCCGGCGCCGGTCTTCTCGCGCAGGTCCTTCACCAGAGCGGCAGTGATCTCGGCCATTGCTCTAACCCTTTTCAAATCTGTTGTGCCGTTGGATACGGCTTTTGCAGGTGTCGCCGCCAAAGAAGGCGGCTTCAGGTTTTGCAGGTGTCGCCGCCAAAGGGGGCGGTCGCAGGGTGTCCGCAAAACAATGGCGGCGACAAGCGCCGCCGCCATCATTCGGGAAACCGGCCCCTGCCCCGTCAGGGACTGGGCCGATCCCTGCGGCGGACTTTATTCCGCGGTCTTGTCGGCTTCGGCCAGGGCGGGCTCGACCGGAGCCTGCTCGCCCGCACCGACATCAACGCCGGCAGCGGTCATCTCGGCCTGAATACCGGTCAGCACGGCGCCCGAGATCAGGTCGCAGTACAGCTTGATGGCGCGGATGGCGTCATCGTTGCCGGGGATCGGGTAGTCGATGTGCTGCGGGTCGGAGTTGCTGTCCAGCACGGCGACGACCGGAATGCCCAGCTTCTTCGCCTCGTTGACGGCCAGCGATTCCTTGCCGGTGTCGATGATGAACAGAACGTCGGGCAGGCCGCCCATGTCCTTGATGCCGCCGAGCGCACGGTCCAGCTTTTCCATCTCGCGCGACAGGCTGAGCTGCTCGCGCTTGGTCAGACCGGACACCTGGCCGGTGCCGAGCATCTCTTCGAGCTCGCGCAGGCGGCGGATGGAGTGGTTGATGGTCTTCCAGTTGGTGAGCATGCCGCCCAGCCAACGGTGGTTGACGTAGTACTGGCCGCAACGCTGAGCGGATTCGGCAACAATTTCCTGCGCCTGACGCTTGGTGCCGACGAACAGCACGCGGCCACCGCCGGCGGTCACTTCACGCACCTTTTCCATGGCGCGCTGGAGCAGCGGAACGGTCTGCTGCAGGTCGATGATGTGAACGCCATCGCGCACGCCGTACAGGAACGGCTGCATCTTGGGGTTCCAGCGACGGGTGTTGTGACCGAAGTGGCAGCCAGCTTCGACAAGCTGACGCATGGAGAAATCGGGAAGCGCCATTTAAGCCTCGCTTATTCCGGTTGAGCCTCCGCGGGAAAGTGAACCAGGGACCATTCCCCGGCACCGGAAACGACGGAACGAACACCGAACCGCCGCGCACCCGCGTGCGTGGTTGAGGCCCGGTATTTAGCCCCTGCGGCGCGGAAAGGCAAGGCCGGAGTTACGATCCGCCTTCCCCTTCGGGAACGTCCCTAAATCTCCCGCACCTCGGCAATTCCGGGAATGTCCTTCAGCGCGGCGATGGTGCCGCCGGACAGGGCGTAGCCGTCCTTGAGCGGCATCTCGATTTCCTGGCTGCCGGTGCGCGGGACCAGGACGATGCGCCCATGGCCGCGCGCGTCGCGGGACAGGATCTGGCGCAACTGGTCGATGACGTGGACGTCGTCGAAGTACACCATCACCTTCTTGGTCACCTTGGACACCACCGAGTCGATGGTCGTCACATGCTGGGCGTTCAGGCGGACCTGTTCACCATCCAGGCGGGCATCCATGGAAATCAGCAGCGGCCGGCCCGATTCCAGAAGCTCCCGGCTGGCCGACAGCACCTCGGAAAAGAACATCGCCTCATAGGCTCCGCCGGCATCGGACAGGGTCACGAAGGCATAGCGCGAGCCGTTCTTGCCGACCTTCTCCTTCCGGCCGCCGACGATGGCGGCCATCTTGACCGGGCTCGACCCGCCGTTCTTGAGATAGCTCAGCAACTCGCTCGACGGCACCGCGTCGAGGCGGGCCAAAGTGGTGGCGTAGCTGTCCAGCGGATGGGCCGAAAGGAAAAAACCGATGGCGGCCTTTTCCTCGTTCAGACGGTCGGTCTTGGACCAGCGGTCTTCGGGCTTGAGGGCGGGCAGGGAAAACGACGGCCCCTCGGCCGGGCCGCCGAACAGGCTGACCTGATCCGAGGCGCGTTCCTCGGCCGCCGCCTGGGCGTGGCGCATGACCGTCTCGACGCCGTTGAACATGGTGGCGCGGTCGGGCTCCAGGCAGTCCAGCGCGCCGGCGCGGGTCAGGTTCTCCAGCAGCCGCTTGTTGACCGCCTTGGTGTCGACCCGCTTGGCGAAGTCCTGGATGGAGCGGAACGGCCCGCCCTTGGTGCGCTCGGCGACGATGCTTTCCATGGCGGCCTCGCCGACGTTCTTGACGGCGGCCAGGGCGTAGCGCACCGCCCCCTTCTCCGGCTGGCCGTCCAGTTCGACCGAAAACCGCACCGAAGATCGGTTGATGTCGGGCGGCAGCAGCGGCACGTTCAGGCGCTTCAACTCGGTCTTGAAGGTCTCCAGCTTGTCGGTGTTCTGCATGTCGTAGGTCATGATCGCGGCCATGAACTCGACCGGGAAATTGGCCTTCACATAGGCCGTCTGGTAGGCCACCAGGGCATAGGCGGCGGCGTGCGACTTGTTGAAGCCGTAGCCGGCGAACTTGGCGATGGTGTCGAAGATTTCCGACGCCCGCTGCCGGGACGTGCCGCGCGCCTCGCAGCCGTCCTCGAACATCTTGCGTTGGGCGTCCATCTCGGCCTGGATCTTCTTGCCCATGGCGCGGCGCAGCAGGTCGGCGCCGCCGAGCGAGTAGCCGGCCAGGACCTGGGCGGCCTGCATGACCTGTTCCTGATAGATCATGATGCCGTAGGTTTCCTTCAGCACCGGCTCCAGGTCCGGGTGCATCCAGTCGACGGGCTCCTCGCCCTTCTTGCGGGCGATGTAGGACGGAATGTTGTCCATCGGGCCGGGGCGGTACAGCGCCACCACGGCGATGATGTCCTCCAGGCAGTCGGGCTTGAGCTTGGTCAGCACGTCCCGCATGCCCTGCGATTCAAGCTGGAACACACCGGCCGTCTCGCCCCGCCCGAGCATCAGGTAGCTCTTGCGGTCGTCCAGCGGCAGGGCCGACAAATCGATGTCCAGGCCGCGCGCCTGCTTGATGAGGCGCACCGCCTCGGCCAGCACCGACAGGGTCTTGAGGCCCAGGAAGTCGAACTTCACCAGGCCGGCGCTTTCCACCCACTTCATGTTGAACTGGGTGACCGGCATGTCCGAGTTCGGATCGCGGTAGAGCGGCACCAGTTCATCGAGCGGCCGGTCGCCGATCACCACGCCGGCGGCATGGGTCGAGGCGTGGGAATACAGGCCCTCCAGCCTCTGCCCGATGCGCAGCAGGGTCGCCACCTGGGGATCGCTGTCGCGCAGGGTCCGAAGCTGGGGCTCCTGCTCGATGGCCTCCTTGAGGCTGACCGGCGCGGCCGGGTTGTTGGGCACCAGCTTGCAGATCTTGTCCACGTAACCGAGCGGCATTTCCAGCACGCGCCCGACCGAGCGCAACACTGCGCGCGCCTGCAGCTTTCCGAAGGTGATGATCTGGGCCACCTTGTCGTGGCCGTAGGCGTCCTGAACGTAGCGAATGACCTTTTCGCGGCGGTCCTGGCAGAAGTCGATGTCGAAGTCGGGCATGGACACGCGTTCGGGGTTCAGGAACCGCTCGAACAGCAACTGGAACCGCAAGGGGTCCAGGTCGGTGATGGTCAGCACCCAGGCGACCACCGAACCGGCGCCCGACCCACGGCCCGGCCCGACAGGAATGTCGTGGTCCTTGGCCCACTGGATGAAGTCGGCGACGATGATGAAATAGCCCGGGAAGCCCATCTGGATGATGACGCCCAGCTCGTATTCCAGCCGGTCCCAGTACGGCTTGGCGGCGGCGGCGCGCTCGTCCTCGCTCATGCCGGGCTGGTAGACATGGACCTCCAGGCGCGCCCGCAGGCCGGCGGCGGCCATGTCGCGCAGCACCTCTTCCTCGGAGCTGTCCTTGGCGCGGGCCGAGGTCGGCAGGATGGGCGCGCGCTTTTCCACCATGACGGCGCAGCGCCGCGCGATCACCAGGGTGTTGTCCACCGCCTCGGGCAGGTCGGCGAACAGTTCGCGCATCTCGGCCGCCGTCTTGAAGCGGTGGTGCGGGGTCAGGCGGCGACGGTCGGACACCGACAGGGTCAGCTTCTGCGACATGCAGATGAGCACGTCATGGGCTTCGTACATGTCCTCGTCGAGGAAGAAGCAGTCGTTGGTGGCGACCAGCGGCACGTCGTGGGCGTAGGCCAGGTCGATGAAGGCCGGCTCGACCTTGTCCTCGGCCGGCATGTCGTGGCGCTGGAGTTCCATGTACAGGCGGCCGGCGAAGGACTGCTTGAGGCGCAGCAGCATTTCCTCGGCCTCGGCCTTGCGGTCGTCGAGCAGCAACCGGCCGAGCGGCCCGCCGACCCCGCCGGTCAGCAGGATCAGGCCGTCGGCATGACGCTCCAGTTCGGCCAGCGAGATCTGCGCCACCTCGTGCCCGTCGGACTCCAGGAAGGACGCCGACACCAGCTTGATGAGGTTGGCGTAGCCGGTGGCGTCCTGGCACAGCAGAACGATGTTGTCCGGCTCCACCGCCTTGACCTGATCGCGGGCGCCGAAACCGCGCTCGGGCTTGTCCTCGCGGCGCAGGGCGACCTGGCAGCCGATGATCGGCTGCACCCCCTCGCCCGCCACGGTGACCGAGAACTCCAGGCCGCCGAACATGTTGCGGGTGTCGGTGATGGCGACGGCCGGCATGGCCATATCCTTGCACACCTTGCCCAGCTTTTTGACCTGGATCGCCCCTTCCGCCATGGAATAGGCGGTGTGGACGCGCAGGTGGACGAAGTCGGCTATGGGCATCGGGCGGGCTCTCAAGGCTCGGGGGAACGGCAGGCTAGCACAGTTGGCTTTCGGAAGCGGCGTCGGCCACCAGGACACGGTTGCGACCGGCCCGTTTGGCGGCATAAAGAGCGGTGTCGGCGCGCCCCAGCAGGGACGCCAGCCCCTCGCCGGGCTCCAGGGTCGCCACGCCGATGCTGATGGTCAGCACCAAGGGATCAAAGCCTTCGACGGCCAGCAAGGCATCGGCAATATCGACCCGAATGCGCTCGGCGACAAGCCGGGCATCGGCCAGGGCGGTATGCGGAAGCAGGGCGGCGAACTCCTCCCCGCCCAGGCGGCCGGAGACGTCCATGTCGCGCAGCACATCCCGCCACAGGGCCGCGACATGGCGCAACGCCTCGTCGCCGATACCGTGGCCATAGGTGTCGTTGACCGCCTTGAAGTGGTCGATGTCGCCGACCAGCACCGACAGCGGCGTGCCGTAGCGGACCGCGCGCGTCAGTTCCGCCTCCGCCCGGTCCTGGAAGCCGCGCCGGTTGTACATGCCGGTCAACACGTCGGTCTGGGCCTGGGCGGACAGTTCCTGGGTGCGCCGGTCCACGATGCCGATCAAGTCGTGGAGGATGCCCGACATTTCGCTGATCTCATCGCCGCGATTGTCGGCCACGAGGTTTGGCTGGCGGCCGTGGCGCCACTCCCGAAGCGCATCCGTCATGGTGCTCAGGCGGTCGAGGACATGCCGGCGCAGCCCGATGTAGATGCCGAACACGGCGACCACGGACAGCAGTCCGCCACCCGCCAACGCCGCCGTCATCATGTAGCTGGCGCGGAAGGCGTTCTCCTGGAAGGCGATGACCTGCAACTCGGTCTCCCGCGTCAGGCCCGACACCAGGGTGGTCATTTCCGACGACAGCAGTTCCTGGCGATGGATGAGCCGTTCGCGGCGGAGCAGAAGGTCGTCCAGGCGGTCCGCAGGAGCCGCCCCGTTCACCGCCATGATCTGTCGTGTGAGGTCGGCAAGAGCGCCGTTCCCTGCGGCGAGCTCCTGGTGCGTGCGCCGCGCCCGCTCAGCCTTGTCGGGCGCCAGCCCAAGGCCTTCCAGGGCTTCGATTTCAGCGGCCACGGCGGCCGATCGGCTGGCGATGCGGTCCATGAGGGTCAGCATTTCGGGCCGCGTGTCTACCGTCAGCAGGCGCGTCGACAAGGCCGCCAGCATCGTCGTGCTGGTGAACAGCCGCGACGCCGTGACAAGGGCCGGAAGGTGCCGCTCGGCCAGCACCCGTTCTTCCGACGCGCGAATGAACAGCGAGGCCGTCCCGGCAACACCCAGGGCGAAAATGATCGCCATGATGACCAGGCCGCGCGCGATCACATACCGGAAAACACTGTGGCGGCGGTCCGCGCCTCCGCCGTGTAGACCGCCCCCCATTGCTTCCCCCGCCCCCTCTCCTGTAGCGTGCCCGACACGGGAACCGTCAGGGGGAGAATGGAGCATGTGGGCCAAGGCTGCAACACTGGCAGGCATATCATTGACGTTGGCAGTCCATTCCGGCTCAGGTGCGGCTGGCGCTTCGGCGACAACACCCGGAACCGTTCTTGAACGAGTGGTTGCGCAGGGCTTTGTGCGCTGCGGCATAGACATGACACCGGGCTTCAGCGGGATCAGCGAGAACGGGACCGCAACCGGATTCGATGTCGACTTCTGTCGTGCCGTCGCCGCCGCCGCATTGGGCGACGCCAACGCGATTCGCACCTCGCGCGTGAGTACCCGCCACAAGTTCGACGCCGTGCGCGACGGGGAACTGGACGTCGCCTTCGGCATGACCACCTGGACCTTCACCCGCGACACCGAACTCGGCCTGTCGTTTCCGGCCGTGACCTTCTACGACGGCCAGGGGTTCATGGCGTGGGCGGATGCCAACATCACCAGCCCGGCCGACCTCCAGGGGCCGGTGTGCGTCCAGAAGGGTACGACCAGCGAGAGCAATCTCGCCGATCTCCTGACCGGCCGTACAGAGGTGACGGTGATGCCGGCCACCTCCAGCGAAGACAAGTTCAATGCCTTCGCCGAGCGCCGATGCGCGGTGGTGACAGGGGATCGCAGCGAACTGGCCGCCCAGCGGTCCCGTCGCACGGCCGATCCAGGGGCCTGGGTCCTGTTGCCCGGCACCATCTCCCGCGAGCCGCTGGGTCCTGTCGTAGTCGCGGGTGACCCGCAGTGGTTCGCCATCGTCCGGTGGGCCACGCTGGTCCCCATGATCGCCGAGGCGCGCGGCCTGACCAGCACCTCCGTCGCCACGGCCACCGCGAAAGACGGAGAAATGCGCCGCCTACTGGGCGAGGAGCCGGACTTCGGCGCCGCCCTCGGCCTGAAACCGACCTGGGCCCGGAAGATCGTGGAGTCCGTGGGGTCCTACGGCGAGATCTTCACCCGCAACCTCGGGCAATTGGGCCTCGACCGCGGCGAGAACGCCCTGTGGCGCGACGGCGGCCTGATCTATGCGCCGCCGCTGCGGTAGCCTAGCCGCCAGCATTGCCTACGAAACGCGGGCTCTGCCCGCACCCGCCAGGAGGCATGGCCTCCTGGACCTCGGGAACAAGGGTCCCCAGGCCGCGCGCAGCGCAGTAAATGTTGGGCCGCGTCTGCCTGCGGCGCAAGAACAAGCTCAGAATCCCCTCGTGGGATCAAAGGGCCAGTGGCCCTTTGCGGGTCTGGGCAGCGCCCAGCCCTTCCTTAACCCGCCCTAATGCGGTTTGCGTTTGATGTGAGGCATGTTTATCCGCTGACGCGGACGGGCTGCCGCCCGACTGCTTGGGGCAAGCCCCAAACCCCTTTTTCTTCTTCAAGAAACAAAGGAGGTCTGGAGTTCACTCCAGGCTGGCGGCAGCCATCCGCGACAGCGGACCAGCGCGTCAAGTTAAACGCAAACCGCTTTAATCCCCGCACGCCGGCAGCGACAGGTTGGGCGTCGCGTCGCCGTAGTAGGTACGCAGGCCGCCTTTGCGCAGGACCACGACGGCCCTGCCCTCCCGGGCGCCGTCCACGGGGGCGAGGCAGACGTCATGGCGGCCGCGCGCCTCCGCCCACGCCTCGGTCGCGGCCAGCAGCAGGGCGCGGGCGGACTGGCCGTAGACGTATCCCTTGGGGCACTGCGTCCGGCTGCCGCCGCGCGGTACCTGATAGAGGACGCCGAGGGTATGGATGGGGCCGTCCTTTTCCTGCACGCCGCAGGCCTGGCTGACTTCCGCCCACCCCTCGGCCTGGGCCTGAAGATAACGGCCCTGGTAATGGAAGCCGCCCAGGCGTTCGGGGCCGGGCTCTCCGCAGAAGATATGGGCGAACCCGTCGGCCGCGAACCACGCCTCGGTCAGCGCCGCGATGCCGCCGGCGGCGGCGGCGAGTTCGGGTTCGTTGGCAACCAGGGCGGCGAAGGCTTCGCGATCGGGCTTGGCGCCCCACGAACCGCAGACCTCGAGGACCGCCCGGTCGAAGGCGTCGAGGTCCGGCGGCGGCGGGCGAAGGTCGCGCGGCCCTTCATCCACATGGTCGAAAAACGGAGCGGGCGCGTCGGCGGCGGCTGGCCCACCCGCCAGAACCACCGCCGCAGCCACCAGAACAACGCTCCGCAGGCGCATGGTCAGACCCGCTCCAGTTCCACCACCAGGCCGTCGCGCAGGCTGACGGTGCGGTCCATGCGGCGGGCGAGTTCGGGGTTGTGGGTGGCGATCAGGGCCGCCAGACCTTCCTCGCGGACCAACCGCAGCAACTCGACAAACACCCCGTCCGAGGTGTGCGGGTCGAGGTTGCCGGTCGGTTCGTCGGCCAGCAGCAGGCGCGGCGCATTGGCAAGCGCGCGGGCGATGGCCACGCGCTGCTGCTCGCCGCCCGAGAGCTGGCCCGGCCGATGGTCGGCCCGCTTGCCCAGGCCCATGCTGTCGAGCAGCGCCTGCGCCCGTACCCGCGCCTCCCGCTTGGAGCGGCCGCGAATGAGCTGCGGCAGGCAGACGTTCTCCAGGGCAGAAAACTCAGGCAGCAGGTGGTGGTACTGGTAGACGAAGCCGAGGTGCTCACGCCGCAATGCCGTGCGCTTGTCATCCGACAGGCGGGCGCAGTTCTTGCCGTCGATGATGACCTCGCCGCCGTCGGGCCGCTCCAGCAGGCCGGCGATCTGAAGCAGCGTCGACTTGCCGGCCCCCGACGGCCCGACCAGCGCGACGATCTCGCCGGCCCGGATGGTCAGGTCGGCGCCGTTCAGCACGTCGAGGGTCGCGTCGCCCTGATGGAAGGTCCGCTTGAGGCCACGCAGCGAAAGGGTGTCACTCATAGCGCAGGGCCTCCACCGGGTCGGTCCGTGCCGCCCGCCATGACGGGTACAGCGTCGCGGCCAGGGACAGGCCGAGCGACATCACGACCACCCAGAAGACCTCGTTCGGATCGACCTCGGCCGGCATCTTGGACAGGAAGTAGATTTCGGCCGAAAACAGTTCCGTGCCGGTCAGGCTCTGAAGGCCCTGGCGAATGGACTCGATGTTCTGCGTGAACAGCAGGCCCAGCCCGACGCCCAGCCCGGTGCCGAAAATGCCGACGCTGGCCCCGGCCAGGAAGAAGATGCGCATGATCGCCCCACGCGACGCCCCCATGGTGCGCAGGATGGCGATATCGCGGCCCTTGTCCTTCACCAGCATGATGAGGCCGGAAATGATGTTGAACGCCGCGACCAGGATGATCAGCGTCAGGATCAGGAACATGACGTTCCGCTCGACCTGCAACGCATTGAAGAAGCTTGCGTTCGTCCGCGTCCAGTCGGACACCTGGACATTTCCGCCCAGGGCCTTGAAGACCGCGTCGCGAATGGGCGCGAGGTCGTCGGGGCGGGCCGTGATGACCTCCAGGTGGGTCACCTCGTCGTCGAGCATGAAGTAGGTCTGGGCGTCGGGCAGCGGCATGTAGACGAACGAGCTGTCGTACTCGTACATGCCCACGTTGAACAGCGCCGCGACCTTGTAGGCCCGCATGCGCGGCACCGTGCCAAAGGCGGTGACCGTGCCGCGCGGCGAGATCAGGGTGATGTCGTCGCCCACCGTCAGGCCGAACTTCTGGGCCATGCGGGCGCCGATCATCACCACCCCCTGCCCCGTCCCGGCCTCGTAGTCCGCGAGCGAGCCCTGGACGATGTTGTCGGCGATGGTGTTGCGGTCGGCCAGGTCGGCCGCCGTCACGCCACGCACCATGGCGCCGGTGCTGGCGCCATGGGCGGTGGCCATGACCTGCCCCTCGATGGCCGGGGTGACCGCCAGGACTCCGGGAATGTCCCGCAGCCGGGCGGCCATGTCGGCGTAGTCGTACAGCGGCCCACGGTCGGCCTGCACGATGACGTGGCCGTTCAGGCCCAGGATGCGGCCCAGCAACTCCTGCCGGAAGCCGTTCATCACCGCCATCACGATGATCAGCGTCGCCACGCCCAGCCCGATGCCCAGCAGGGAGAACCCCGCGATCACCGACACGAAGCCCTCCTTGCGGCGGGCCCGCAGGTAACGCAGCGCCATCATGCGCTCGAAGGTGTCAAAGACCATCGGGTCAGCCGGCCAGTTTGGCGAGGGCGTCTTCGGCGGACAGCTCCACGCGCTCGCCGGTGCGGCGGTTCTTCAGTTCCACCATGCCCTTGGCCACGCCCTTGGGCCCGACCACGAGCTGCCAGGGCAGGCCGATCAGGTCCATGGTGGCGAACTTGGCGCCGGCCCGCTCGTCGGCGCGGTCGTCGAACAGCACCTCGACGCCAGCCTTGGTCAGCTTGGCGTAGAGGTCGTCGCACACGGCGTCGGCGGCGGCATCGCCCGGCTTGACCGCGACCATGCCGACCTTGAACGGGGCCACGGCGTCGGGCCAGATGATGCCGGCCTCGTCGTGGCTGGCCTCGATGATGGCGCCGGCCAGACGCGACACGCCAATGCCATAGGACCCCATGTGCAGAACCACGTCCTGGCCGTCCGGCCCGACCACGGTGCAGCCCATCGGCGCCGCGTACTTGGTGCCGAAGTAGAAGATGTGGCCGACCTCGATGCCACGGGCCGATATCAGGTCGGCGCCGAGTTCGGCTTCCTTGGCGGCGTCGTGCTTCTCGTCGGTGGCGGCGTAGACGCTGGTCCATTCATCGACAATGGCCTGCAGTTCGGCGTCACTGCCGGCGTCGGACGGGGCCGGCTTGTCGAGCAGGTCCTTATGAACGAACACGCCGCTTTCGCCGGTTTCGGCCAGGACCAGGAACTCATGGCTGAGGTTGCCGCCGATCGGGCCGGTGTCGGCCTGCATCGGGATGGCCTTCAGCCCCAGGCGGTCGAAGGTGCGCAGGTAGGCCACGAACATGCGGTTGTAGGCAGCGCGCGCGCTGGCTTCATCCAGATCGAAGGAATAGGCGTCCTTCATCAGGAATTCACGGCCGCGCATCACGCCGAAGCGCGGGCGCACCTCGTCGCGGAACTTCCACTGGATCTGGTAGAGGTTCTTCGGCAGGTCCTTGTAGGACTTCACGGTGTGCCGGAAGATGTCGGTGACGACTTCCTCGTGGGTCGGCCCATAGAGCATGTCGCGGTCGTGGCGGTCCACGATGCGCAGCATTTCCTTGCCGTAGTCGTCATAGCGACCGCTTTCGCGCCACACGTCGGCGGTCTGGATGGTCGGCATGAGGACTTCCAGCGCACCGGCGCGGTCCTGCTCCTCGCGGACGATCTGCTCGATCTTGCGCAGCACCCGGTAGCCCAGCGGCAGCCAGTTGTAGATGCCCGCGGCGTGCTGGCGGATCAGGCCGGCGCGCAGCATCAGGCGGTGAGAGACGATCTGGGCCTCGGACGGAGTTTCCTTGAGAACCGGCAGGAAGTAACGGGACATGCGCATGTTTGGCGAAGCCTCAAGCGGAAAGCGGGACAGGGCCGGACTTTACGGGAAAGCCCGGCCCTTGGCAAAGGCGGGTTTGAGGGGACGCGCTTCGGCCGCCCCGCCTACCACGTCACCCCGATCGCCGCCCGCGCCGCGTGGCTTCTGGCCCCCTCGCGGCCCTCGAAACCATAGGACAGGCCGACCACCACCCCGTCGGCAGCCGCCGCGCTGACACCCGCGCCCAGGGCCAAGGCCGTCCGTCCGGGCGTCGCGGCCTCGGCCGTGAACCGGCGGCCGAGCAGCGACACATCGGCCTGCGCCCTGTCGCGCAGCAGGTCGTGGCTGACCCCGAGCGACAGGGTGGGCGTGAACGCCACGCCGACGAACTCCGACTCGCGCGCCGCGCTGATGCCGGTCTGCGCGGTCAGGCGCCGGTCACGGTTGTTGTGCGCGGCAAGCTGCCATGCCCCGCCACCGGCCTCGTTCGCCGCATCCCGCCACACCGTTTCGCCCGACAGGCCGACGAACGGGCGCAGGATCGTGCCGTCTTCATGGGTCAGGCGGTGCGCGACCTCGATGCCGCCGGATATCCCCATGCCGTTGATGTCCGCCGTCGCCTCGGACGCGCCGAACAGGGCCAGGGAACGCTCCACCGTGGCGTTGTCGAACCCGCCCGCGATCGTGCCGGTCACCGACGTCGCGCCCAGCGTCCAGGTGCCGTAAAGGCCTGCCTGCCATGTTTCGACGTCGGCGGATGCCGTCGTGCCGTCCTGGCGCAAGGCCGCGTTGGTGTAGGCCAGCGCCAGACCGACGGACACATCATCGCCAACGCCCCGATCCACGCCGCCCATGAAGCCGTGGGAGTGCGCCTCCACGCCGGGGCCGGCGGCGGAACCGTCGATGTCGGTCCGGCCGCCGGTGGCTCGCGCCCAGACCCGCCCGCGCTCCGTCTCCCGGACTGAAGCAGAGGCGGCCGAGGCTGAGGCATGGTCCAATGTCGCGCGGGTCACGTCGCGGCGGGCGAGGATCTGGCCCCGACCGACCTCGGCATGGATGGCGCCTGAAGCAACGTCGAGCGCATGACCGATGGCCGTGCCCGGCACCGCATAAAGGGCGTCAAAGGCCGCCCCGCGTGCGCCGCCCGGCCGCGTTCCGGCCGCAGGGCGCACGGCATCGAGCGCACGGCCGACCGCGCGGCGGTTGGCGGTCTCGTCGACGCCCGCCGCCCCAAGCGCCGCGTAGCGCTGAGGCGTCACGACGATGGCGATGCTGTTGGTCCCGTACAGGGTGTCGAGGCGGGAGCCGCCCGGCAGGCCGGCCGCCGGCTGGGCGAGGCTGGTGAACCCGCCGGTGACACCGCCCTGCGCCAGCACGATCGCGAAGCGGTCGCCCAGGTTCGGCGTGTAGGTGTTGGTGGCCGGACCGGTAATGCCTCGCAGAATCGGCACCAGGGCTCCGTTGGCCCGGAACGTGTTCCCCGCCCCGGTCACCACGACCTGATCGTGGAAGCCGGCGCCGTTGCCGGGTGTCGGTCCGTCCAGGTCGATATCCAGCCGCCCCCCGGCACCCATGACCACCGGCGCCCCGACCGTCAGAACGCCAGGCGACGCACCGGGCGCCAGCCTACCGTTGACGGTCAGCGCCGCCGACAGAGTTCCACGCCCACCGAACGTTCCCCCTGCCAGGACCGTCGTCCGACTGTCGCTCGTGCCATCGAGTTGCAGCAAGCCGCCGTTCACCACGGTCGCGCCGGTGAACGAGTTGGCGCCCCCCAGCACCAGCGTTCCGGTCCCGGTTTTGGTCAAGCCGCCAGCGCCGGAAATGCCATTGCTCAGAGTGGCCGAACCGCCCTCGGCCACCTCCATGTCCCAGGTCTCATCGAAACTGGTCGGCCCACGGGTCGCCCGGCCGACATTGATCAGACCGTGGCCGTAGATTTCATCAATCCCAGCCGCGCCCAAGTCGTCTGTGGTCGCGAACAGAATCTTCACGATCGACCGTGGGTCGAGTCCCGGAAACGCCTCCAGCATCAGCGCCAGTGCGCCCGAAACATGGGGCGCGGCCATCGAGGTGCCGCCCCAATCGGCGTAGCCCGCCGCCCGATCGGCCTCGCTGACATCCGTGCCGTGTGCGCTGATGGGAGCGCGGACGGCGACGCCGGGAGCGGCGACGCACCAGTCGCGCGCCACACCGCATCGATTGGAAAACCACGCTATTTCGTTATTCTGATCAACCGCCACCACGGCGATGAGCATGCCTTCCAGACGAGAGAAGTCGTGGGGAGTATCTTCCACGTAGATGCCTGTATTCGCGTTCTCGGGCCTGACGTAAGGCAGCAGCGCGGGAATAAAGGGGTGGTTCGAGACGGGGTTGTATGGGTTGTATCCATTGCCGGCCGAAAACACCAGGATGGCACCGGCATCAACAGCCCTTTGATATGCCTCATAAATGTTTTCGATTGTCCAGGTGACGTAGTTGGTTTCCCACGCGGACCAGCCATAGCTTCCATTGATGACCTGGGCGCCATCCGCCACCGCGCCATCGACGGCATCCGCGATTATCTCACCCTCGGACCGGAACCCGAGCGCACCGATCACGTGGGGATAATAATAGAACAGGTCGGTCAGCACAGACCACGGAAGTTCGCCGAAGATGGCTCCGCCGATAAGCTGCGCCTCCGGTGCCACCCCGTGCATGCCGCTGCCGTCCCGGTTGGCGGCGACGGTTCCCGCCACGTGGGTGCCGTGACTTCCCTCGGGCCAATCCACCCCATAATATTCAAGCAGTTGTTGCATCAGGTCGTCGTTCGCGTAGACGAAGCCCCTATTGGTGGCTATGCGCCCCGCCAGTTCGGGATGTTCCACATAAATGGGCTCATCAACGATGGCCACCCTTATGCCCGCGCCCGTCAGGCCGCGGCCATAGGCCTCGGCGGCGTTGATGGCTTCGAGGCCCCAGTTGGCGTTGTATTCCGGTGTCCGATAGACATCCAGATCATCGGCATGCGCCGTGCCGCCACCCAACATCAACGCACCCACCGCAACGCCCGCACGCAGGCGCCGCCCCAGCGACCAAGCCATAGTAGATCCCCCACACTCAGCCGCAGACCGGCCGGAGTAAGTAGCGCCCGCCCCGAGCGCCGTCAATGCCCGCAAAACGCGATGTTTCGGCGCGGAAACGTCTTGTTACAGAACGGTTATTTCCGGGGGATTTCCGAAGGCTTGTAGTTGGAGGTATGACCCTCCCGCGCGGCCGCGCTCCGCGCCGTCCGCAGCAGACTCGCCGACCGGCCACCGACCCCGACCGCCGACGACATCAGGCGGGTCAGATCGGACGCCCCGCAGGCGGGACAGGCCGGCGCCTCGGCGGATGGCATGACCAGGGCTTCGAACTCGTGGGAGCAGGCTTGGCAACTGAAGGAATACAAGGGCATCGGGGGGCTCCTGCATGAGCAGGGGGAGCCCCCCGAGTATCGCCTACCGTCCCCTGCGACGCAAGGTCACCGCGCCTTAGAGAGGGACATCCATTTCTTCCTGCAACATCTTGCGCAGAATGAATTTCTGGATTTTCCCGGTGGAGGTTTTGGGCAGCTCGACGAAGCGCACGTCGCGCGGGCACTTGAAGCTGGCCAGGTGTTCCTTGCAGAACTGCTTGATCTCGTCCTCGGTGACCTCGACGCCGGGCTTCAGCTCGATGTAGGCGCAGGGCGTCTCGCCCCACTTCTCGTCGGGCTTGGCGATGACGGCGCACAGGGCGACGGCGGGATGCCTGAAGATCACGCCCTCGACCTCGATGGACGAAATGTTCTCGCCGCCGGAAATGATGATGTCCTTGGAGCGGTCCTTGAGCTGGATGTAGCCGTCGGGGTGCATCACGCCCAGGTCGCCGGTGTGGAACCAGCCGCCGGCGAAGGCCTCGTCGCTGGCCGCCGGGTTCTTGAGGTAGCCCTTCATGACCTGGTTGCCGCGACAGAACACCTCGCCCATGGTTTCGCCGTCCCACGGCACCGGCTGCATGGTCGCCGCGTCGGCCACCATGAGGTCCTCCTGCACCGTGTAGGGCACGCCCTGGCGGGCCTTCATGCGGGACTGTTCCTCCATGTCGAGGCCGTCCCATTCGTCCTTCCAGGCGCACACGACGGACGGCCCATAGGTCTCGGTCAGGCCATAGACGTGGGTGACCTGGAAGCCCTGCTTGGCCATCCCGGCAAGCACGCTGGCCGGCGGCGGCGCGGCGGCGGTCATCACGTTGACGGTGTGCGAGAAGGTGCGCTTTTCCTCGTCCTTGGCATTGAGGATCAAGCCCAGGACGATGGGGGCGCCGTTGATGTAGGCGACCTTGTGGTCGGCGATGGCGTCATAGACCACCTTGGCCGAAACCTTGCGCTGGCACACGAACGTGCCGGCGACCATGGCGATGGTCCAGGGGAAGCACCACGCGTTGCAGTGAAACAGCGGCACGTTGGACAGCAGCACCGGGTGCGGCTCCATTGCCCAGTCCACGGCGTTGGACACTGCCGTCAGATAGGCGCCGCGATGATGGTAGACCACCCCCTTGGGATTGCCGGTGGTGCCCGAGGTGTAGTTCAGGGCGATGGCGTCCCACTCGTCGGCCGGCAGGCTCCAGACGTAGTCGGGGTCGCCGCCGGCGATGAAGGCCTCGTAGTCCATCTCGCCGTGCTTGTCGCCGGGACCGGTGTACTCGCTGTCGTCCAGGTCGATGACCGTGATCGGGCGGCCCAGCTTCTCCAGCACAGCCTTCACAACCGGGCTGAACTCCCTGTCGGCAAACAGGAATTTGGCCTCGCCATGGTTCAGCATGAAGGCGATCGCCTCGGCATCCAGGCGGGTGTTGAGGGCGTTCAGGACGGCCCCGGTCATCGGCACGCCGAAGTGGGCTTCGTACATCTCCGGGGTGTTGTGAGCCAGGAAGGCGACCGTGTCGCCCACGCCGATCCCGCGCCTGCTCAGCGCCGAGGCGAGTTGCCGGCACCGCGCCTGCGTCTCTTTCCAGGTGAACGACCGCGCACCGTGGACCACCGAGGTGTGATCGGGGAACACCCGCGCCGTGCGCGCCAGGAAGGACAACGGCGTCAGAGGCACGTAGTTGGCGGGGTTGCGGTCCAGGTGCTGCTGGTAGGGATTGGTCCCGCTCACAATGTATCCTCCTTAAGTGGCCGCTTGGGCATGACGTCTTGCGTCGCAACAATATCGCGGCCCGAGCGCGGCGACAAGTTACCGGCGGCCGGGGAGTCGTGTTGGAGTTGCGCGGCGGGCGGCACGCGGTCACCATGCGGCGCTGCGGGACGCGAGTCCCTTTGTCCACAGCCGGATCCGTAATGCGTCTCACCCCCACACTGCCAACGCCCGAGGGTCTGCGCCTGGCCGTCTTCTATGGCGCGCTGTTCACGGTGATCGGCGTGCAACTGCCATACTGGCCGGTGTGGCTGGAGGGCCGCGGCATGGGCCCCGAGGCCATCGGCATCCTGGTCGGCGCGGCGTTCTGGGGCAAGGTGGTGACCAACCCGTCGATTGGCCAGTTCGTCGACGCCCATGGCCGCCGGAAGATGGTGATGGTGGTGCTGGCGGTCGTCGCCTCGGCGTGCTTTGCCCTGTTCACGGCGATTGACGGCTTCTGGGGCCTGCTGGTCCTGAGCGTCCTCGGCTGGTCGCTGTTTGCCGGCCTGATGCCGCTGTCGGAAACCGTGACCATGGGTCTCAACGCCCAAGGCCGCCTGGACTACGGGCGGGTCCGCCTGTGGGGGTCGCTGACCTTCATTGGCGCGGCGATGTTGGGAGGCTGGGTCCTGGAGCGCGCTCCGACGACCGAGGTCATCCTGTGGATGATCCTGGCCGGCATGGGGCTGGTGACGGTTACCGTGCTGGCCATCCCCGCCGTGCCGGCCGAGCGGCGGCGGGGCTCGCGGCTGCCCTTCCGGGCGCTGTTCCGCAACCGCGCCTATCTGCTGTTTCTGGCCACGGCCAGCCTGACCCAGGTCAGCCACACCGTGTACTACGCCTTTGCCACCCTGCACTGGCGGGACGCCGGGCTGAGCGGCGGCGTGATCGGCGCCTTGTGGGCCATCGGGGTGATCGCCGAAGTCGTGCTGTTCGCCTTTTCCGGCCGAGTGGTCGCCCGCATCGGGCCCGAGCGCCTGTTGCTGCTGGGCGCCGTGGCGGGTGTGGTGCGGTGGAGCGTTCTGGCCGTCACCACGGACGTGGTCTTCCTGGTCCCCATCCAGGTGCTGCACGCGGCCACGTTCGGATGCACCCACCTGGGCGCCATGCACTTCATTGCCGGCAGGGTCATTCCGGGCCTGACCGGACGGGCGCAGGCGATGTACTCGTCCGTGGCGATGGGGCTTGCGCCCGGCATAGGGCTGCTGGCCGCCGGGCCGCTGTATGCCGCATATGGCGGCGGCGCCTTCCTGGCCACGGCGGCAGTGGCCGGGCTGGGGACGCTATGGGGCTGGGCGCTGCTCAAACGCAGCGCCCCGCCGGGCAAAGCCCGTTGGACCCGATAGCGGGCAGAGCCCGTTGGACCCGATAGCGGGCAAGACCCGCGGGGCGCAGTAACGGCGGTCACTGAAGGGGAACGTGAAGGCGCGATCCTGAGGCCGAAGCCTCAGGCGGCGGTTTCTTCGCGGCTGCTCTTGTTGGAGCCGACATAGGCAATGGCCGAGTGCTCGGCGCAGTACGGCTTGCCGGGCGTGCTGGGCGCACCACAGAAGTGGAAGCCGGGCTCCCGAGGGTCACCGATAGGCCAGCGGCACGTATGGGCCGACAGGTCGACCACCGACCGGATCTTGGCCGGCGGCTGCTTGGCCTCGGCCGGTTTGGCCCGTGCCGGCTTGGCGGCCGGCGTGGTTCCGGTGCCGACCCGCTTGATCGGCGACGGCCGTCCCTTGAGGCCCAGGCGGTGCGCCTTGCCGACAACAGCATTCTTCGACACGCCGAGGCGCTTGCCGATCTCGCCCGTGGTCAGCCCTTCGGCCCACAGCGATTTCAATTCCTCGATACGCTCATCCGTCCAGACCATCGGCGTCCCCTACCTCCTGATCCCGCGTGGAAACCGCAGCGCGCACAGCAAACCGCGCCAATTCATACCGGGGCACACAGCCCTTGTCCATCGACTCGCCACACGCCCCCTGAGCACGCGAGAACCGGATCCGCCTTATACTACCCACAGATTGCAGGGCGGAAGTTTAAGGATGAAACCGCCGATTGTCCACAACGCGTTGCTTATGAAAGGCTTGGGCGGCGAAGCTTGGGCACGCCGCCTGGAACCTTTTCCGCCCGGCGGCACCTCAACAGGAGTGAACCACCCTGACCGGAGAACCCCCATGAGCTATGTCTTCGCCACGACGCTGTCCCTGCCGTTCGATGCCGCGGTCGCAAAAACCGTCGAGGCGCTCCAGAAGGAGGGCTTCGGTGTCCTCACCGAGATCGACGTCAAGGAAACCCTCAGAAAAAAGATCGACGTGGATTTCAGGCCCTACCGCATCCTGGGCGCCTGCAATCCGAAAATGGCCTATCGGGCGCTTCAGAGCGAACCCGACATCGGCGCCATGCTGCCGTGCAACGTGGTGGTCCAGGAAACCGACGAGGGCGTGCGCGTCTCGGCGGTCGATCCTGTGGCCTCGATGCAGGCCGTCACCAACCCGGACCTCGGCGAGATCGCCGGAGAGGTCCGCGATGCCTTGCGGCGGGTCGTCGAGAACCTGTCCTCAGGGGCGACCTGAGACTGGCCGGAGCGGGCGCGTTTGCGACCGTTAAAGGTCGAGCGGGGTTGTCAATCCGGCACCCATCGCTATTATGTTAGTTTGCGCGTTAAATACAGAGACAGCCGGGTACAACCCAGCGCCACTTCCAACATCCGGGAGGATTTTCATGAGAGTACTTTCAATCGCCTGCGCAGCCGCCGCCGTCGCGTTCACCGCGAATGTGGCCGTGGCCCAGGACCGCGCCGGCTGGCCGTCCAGCTTCACCGTCGGCACGGCCTCGCAGGGTGGTACGTACTTCACCTACGGCTCTGGCTGGGCGAACCTGGTTTCCGAGGAACTGGGGATTTCGGGCGGCGGTGAAGTCACCGGCGGCCCGATGCAGAACATGGCCCTGGTCCACACCGGCCAGGCCGCCTTCGGCATGACCACCATGGGTCCGGCTGCCGAGTCCCTCCAGGGCGAGAACCCGATTGCGCCGGGCATGAAGATGGACAAGGCCTGTGCCATGTTCCCCATGTACCAGACGCCGTTCTCGATCACCGCCCTGTCGTCGTCGGGCATCAAGAGCATCTCCGACATTCCCGCCGGCGCCAAGATCGGCTTCGGCCCGGCCGGGTCGACCTCCGACACCTACTTCCCGCGCATGCTCGAAGCGCTGGGCGTGAAGTTCGAACGCCGCAACGGTGGCTGGTCCGACCTTGGCGGCCAGTTGCAGGACGGCCTGCTCGACGTCATCGCGTTTGCCGCCGGCGTCCCGGTTCCCGCCGTCAGCCAGCTCGAAGTCCAGACCGACGTGAACATCATCGAGTTCACCGAGGAAGAGCAGAAGAAGATCTCCGAGCAGTTCCCGGTCTCCGACTTCCAGATCCCCGAGACCGCCTACACCACCCTCAAGGAGCCGGCCCGTTCGGTGTCCATGTGGAACTTCGCCATCGCCAACTGCGACCTGCCGGAGTCGTTCGTCTATGAAGCGACCAAGGTCGTGATGTCGGACAACGAGCGGATGGTCAACATCCACCGCGCCGCCAAGTCGACCGTTCCGGCAAACTGGGACAAGAACAAGGTCATGGACTGGCACCCCGGTGCCGCCCGCTGGTTCAACGAGAACGGCGCGTCGATCCCCGACGACATGATCTACGGCAAGTAACCTGACGGCCTGAGAAAAACGGCTGCGGCCCCTCCCCTTCAGGCCTGGGAGGAGCCGCAGCCGCCCGCTCTTGTCACCGATGAGAGCCGGCGATGAGGAATGACATCATGACCGAGCCCACCCCCGAGAACCGCCTGCCCGTCATCGAGGGCGTCGACGAAGAACCGGTCGAGGCGAACAGACGGCTATTTGAGGGCCGTGGGTTCATCATCATCAGCATCCTCTCGACCCTCTACGCCGCCTTCCACATCGCCGCGCTCAACGGCCTGTCCATTTCGGCCATGACCGGTGGTCTGATCGACATTCCCTTCCTGCCCACGTTCCCGATGGAAACGTGGAACTTCCGCATCGTCCACGTGGCCGGCGCGCTGTCGCTCGGCTTCCTGCTGTTCGCCGGGCGTGGTTTCGCCGAGACGCGCGAAGAGGAAACGCGGGCGCTGTCCTACGTCGCCTATGCGCTGCTGATCCCGGCGCTGCTGTCCCTCGGCATGGCATTGTCCTTCGCCGTCGAGATCGCCAACGGCGTCATGTGGAGCGGCATCGACCCGCGCATCAAGTTCAACGAGACGTGGCTGTTCGGCCTGCCCCTGGTCATCGCCAGCGCGGGCGGCATCATCCTGTCGTGGTTCCACAAGCGCGAGCGCAGCGGCTTCACGGCGCCCGACTTCGTGCTGGTGGTCTGCGCCATTTCGGTGGCGGTCTACCTGATCACCGTCTACGGCACGCTGATGCGTAATGCCACCGGCACGCCGTTCGCGCCCATCGGGATTTCCATTGCAGCCGTCGCCGGGTCGCTGCTGATCCTGGAGCTGACGCGGCGCGTGGCCGGCATGGCCCTGGTCATCATCGCCGCGGTCTTCCTGGTCTACGTCTTCGCCGGCCGCTACCTGCCCGGCTTCCTCAACACCCCGGTGGTGAGCTGGGAGCGGTTCTTCAGCCAGGTCTACACCGACACCGGCGTGCTTGGCCCGACCACGGCCGTGTCGTCGACCTACATCATCCTGTTCATCATCTTCGCGGCGTTCCTCCAGGCCTCCAAGGTCGGCGAGTACTTCGTCGGCTTCGCCTTCGCGGCGGCCGGACGGGCCCGTGGCGGCCCGGCCAAGGTGGCCATCTTCGCGTCCGGCCTGATGGGGATGATCAACGGCACGTCGGCCGGCAACGTGGTCGCCACCGGGTCCCTGACCATCCCGTTGATGAAGAAGGTCGGCTACCACAAAAAGACGGCGGGCGCTGTCGAGGCCGCGGCCTCAACCGGCGGGCAGATCATGCCGCCGATCATGGGCGCCGGCGCCTTCATCATGGCCGAGGTCACCGGCATCCCCTACACCGACATCGCCATCGCGGCGATCATCCCGGCCTTCCTGTACTTCCTGTCGATCTACTTCATGGTCGACTTCGAAGCTGCCAAGCTGGGCATGCGCGGCATGCGCGATGACGAGCTGCCCAAGATCCGCAACATGATCAAGCAGGTCTACCTGTTCCTGCCGATCATCATCCTGATCGTGGCCCTGTTCGTCGGCTATTCGGTCATCCGGGCCGGCACCCTGTCGATCGTCGCGGCCGCCGTGGTCAGTTGGCTCACGCCGCAGCGCATGGGGCCGCGCGCCATCGTCAAGGCGTTCGACCTGGCGGGCATCATGTCGATCCAGATCATCGCCGTGTGCGCCTGCGCCGGCATCATCGTGGGCGTCATCTCCCTGACCGGCGTCGGGGCGCGCTTCTCGAGCCTGTTGCTCGGCATGGCGGCGGCGTCGCAGCTGCTCGCCATGGTGTTCGCCATGGCCATCTCCATCCTGCTCGGCATGGGCATGCCGACGACGGCCGCCTACGCGGTGGCCGCCTCGGTGGTGGCGCCGGGCCTCATCCAGCTCGGCATTCCGGCCCTGACCGCGCACTTCTTCGTGTTCTACTTCGCGGTGGTGTCGGCGATCACGCCGCCGGTGGCCCTGGCATCCTACGCGGCTGCCGGCATATCGGGCGCCAACCCCATGGAAACCTCCATGGCGTCCTTCAAGATCGGCATCGCCGCCTTCATCGTGCCGTTCATGTTCTTCTACAACTCGGCCCTTCTGATGGAGGGCGGCATCGTCGAGATCACCCGAGCCGTCATCACCGCCAGCGTTGGCATCTTCCTGCTCGCCGGTGCCGTCCAGGGCTGGTTCATGGGCGGTCGCGCGGTGTGGTTCCTCAGGCTGGCCCTGGGCCTCGCGGCGCTGTTCATGATCGAGGGCGGCCTGGTGACCGACGTCATCGGCGTCGGCCTGGCGGTCGCCATCTTCCTCATCCAGAAGTTCCTGCACCCGCGCCCCGACGCATCCATTCCAGTGCGGGGCGCCGACTGAGCCTTCCCCGGTCTTCCGACCTGCGGATAAAAAGAAGCCCCCGCTCATCGGCGGGGGCTTCGTCGTTCTGCCATCGGGATCTCGGCGGGGTGCCGGGTCAGCCGTACACCAGCCTCGGCAGCCACAGGACGATCTCGGGGAACAGGGTGATGATGAGCAACCCGAACGCCTGCAGTCCCAGGAAGGGGAACGACGCCTTGAAGATGGTCGACGTCGGGATCTCCTTGGGTGCCACGCCCCGCAGATAGAACAGCGCGTAGCCGAACGGCGGCGACAGGAAGCTCATCTGCATGTTCACGAGGTAGATGACGCCGAACCACAGCATCACATCCTCGGGCGCCACGCCGGGCAGGCCCATGAGGCCGGTGAAGGCCAGGACCTTGATGATGGGAATGAAGATCGGCACCGCCAGCAGCAGGATGCCCACCCAGTCCAGGAACATGCCCAGGAAGATCAGGATGACGTTCATCAGCAGCAGGACGCCGTAGGGCGACAGGCCCATCCCCATGATCAGCTCGGTCACGAAGTCCTGGCCGCCCTGGAGGATGTAGAAGCCGACGAAGACCGTGGCACCGAAGATGATCCACAGCACCATCGCCGTCGCCTTCATGGTCCCCAGGCAGGCGTCCCGCAGGCTGAGCCAGGATAACCGTCCATGCAGCGCCGCCACCACCATGGCCCCGAAGCTGCCGATGGCGGCCGCCTCGACCGGCGTGGCCGCGCCCGTGAAGATGACTCCCAGGACCAGCACGACGAGAATGATCGGCGCCGTCATGCCGCGCAGCAGAAGCAGTTTTTCGCGCATCGACGGACGTTCGTCCATGGGCAGCGCGGGGCCCTTCTTGGGGTCGATCCAGGACCGCAGGACCACGTAGCCGATGTAGAGCCCGGACAGCATCAGGCCCGGCAGGACGGAGCCGATGTACAGTTCGCCCACCGACTGCTGGGCCACCACGGCGTAGATGATCGCCAGGATGGACGGCGGGATCAGAATGCCCAGCGTGCCGCCGGCCATGATCGACCCCAGGGCGATCTCGTGGTTGTACTTGCGCTTGAGCATGGCCGGCAGGGCGATGATGCCCATGGTCACCACGGCCGCGCCGATGACGCCGACCATGGCCGCCAGCACGGTCGATGCCACGATGGTCGCCGCCGCCAGGCCGCCGTGCAAGCCGCCCATCCACTTGTAGACGACGTCGAACATCTCGTCGATCAGGCCCGCCTTCTCCAGCATGGACGCCATGAAGATGAACAGCGGAATGGCCGACAACTGGTAGTCCGTCATCAGCGGGAAGATGCGCGTCGGGATGATGTTCAGCATGGCCTCGTCGCCGACCATGTAGATGAACAGGCACCCCAGGCTGCCGGTCACGAAGGCCAGCGGCAGGCCGAACACCAGCAGCACCATCAGCGAACCGAACATCAGCCACGACAACGTGGAGATCTCGATGCCCGACAGGCTGTTGCCGATCGAGAACAGGAAGACCTCATCGGCCCACGGCTCGTAAAACGCGATGTTGACGATTTCGACGACCAGGATGACGCCGAGCGCCACGGCGGCGACGACGGCCAGCCATCCCACCATCGGGTTGGTCGGCCGCTGCGTCTCCCCTGCTGCGACGGAACTCACGGAACTAGACATGCCCCCTCTCCTTCGCACCGGGCGCCAGGGTGTCCCCGTGGCGCAGGACGATGACGTCCTTGATCATGCGGCTGATCCCCTGCGCCAGCAGCAGCAGGGCACCGATTGCGATAGTGGCCTTGACCGGCCAGTACGCGATCTCCCACTCGGTGAAAGACTTTTCGCTGGCGTAGCCGGTCCCGAAGAACAGCGTCTCGCTCGACACCGAACTCACGAAGAAGGTCCAGCCGGTCCACAGCAGGGCCAGGGCGAACACCAGAAAGAACACGAAGGTGACGATATCGAGAGCCGCCTTGGCCTTCAGGCTGGCCTTGGCGTAGACCAGATCAACCCGCACATGGGCGTCATGCAGGTAGGCGTAGGCGCCGGCCAGCAGGTACTGCATGCCGAACATCAGGAACATGGACTCGTGCGCCCAGTTGGTCGGAGAGTTGAAGAAATACCGGGACACCACCTCGTAAAAATAGGTGATGACCGCGATCACGGTCCAATAGGCCACGAACATGCCGGTGAAACTCGAAATCTTGTCGAGAACCCGCGTGACGCCATTCTCGGCGCCAAGCTTCTGGAAATCGAGTTCGCGGCCCTGGAAGATGGATTCCTCCACCTCCTCGGACAGGGGCACCGAAGGGGCATCGGCAGGCGCGGTGCGCTCCGCCCGGCGGATGAAGACCATCAGGACCAGCGGAAACAGCAGCAAACCGCCCCAGTACAGCCAGTGCGGCAGAACGAAGGTAATCTGGAGATCGAACATCAGGCGCGCATCCTAGAAAATGCTCCCGGAGCCTAAACGGCGCACGGGCCGGCGCATGGCCGGCCCGCTCCGTCGAAGGCACTCAGATGTTGAGGGAGAAGTCCTTGATGTCGTCCGGCGTCAGGTAGCCGACCTGCGGGTTCATCATCACGTCGAGGTGCAGCTTGAACATGCGGGCCGCGTCCTTGTCCTTGTTGGCCCACTTGAACCACAGCGGCATGGCGACCTTGCGGAAGTTGGCGGCATCCTCCTCGCTCAGGTGGATGACCTCTGTGCCGGCCTCCTTGAGCTTGGGCCAGGCGGCGACGTTGGCTTCCTGGATGGCGGCGTAGTGCTGGTAGGAATAGGCGTTCACCAGGCTCGTGAAGAGCTCCTGGACCCGCTCGTCGACGTTGCTCCACGACCGCAGCGAAACTGAGATGTCCATAAGGTCGACCGGCTGATGCAGGCACGGCGTCGACGGCGGCCCCATGATCACGTAGTTCGTGACCTGATGGAAACCGAGGTCGTAGTTGACCGCCGGGCCGGTGTAGTCGGCCGCCTCGATGGTCCCCTTCTCCAAGGCCGGATAAACGTCGGAGCCGGGCAGCAGTGTTGTGCGGGCCCCGATTGCGGAGAAGCACTCGGCCACGATGCCGCCGGGCATGCGCAGCTTGACGCCCTTGAAGTCGTCCAGCGAGCGGATCGGCTTCTTGGAATGGATGAGGTTCATGTCGTGGTGGACGTGCCCAACATAGTGCAGGCCGTTCTTCTTATAGAGCTCCCGCACCAGCTCGGTGCCGCCGTAGGACCCATACAGCATGTCCCACTGGTGGGGATGGTTGAGTCCCATCGGGAATGACGAGAAGAACACACCGGCCGGCATCCGGCCCGCCCAGTAAACGGTGAACAGGTTCATGCCATCGAGCACGCCGTTGCGCACTGCATCGACAAGCTGAAAGTCGCCGGAGACCGCACCGGCCGGGAACGGCTGGATCTGCAGTTCGCCGCCGGTCACCTCGCCGGTGCGGGCGCAGAAGTCTTCGAAAATCTTGTAACCAGTGGTGCCCGGCCCCCACGAAGACTGGATCTTCCAGGTCGTTCCGGCCGCCTTGGCGGTTTTGATGTTGAAGGTGCCGGTTCCGATGGCGGCGGCACCTGCGGCGGCGCCGAGGCCCGCCGTCTTCAGGAAACCACGCCGGCCAGTGACTTTGGGATCGGACTCGAATGTCTTGGACATGTTGATGCTACCTCCCGTTGGTGGGCGCCCTGTCCCGGGCGCCTGGGTCATCGGCCGCGCAGGCGGCCTAAGGACGTCGGCCGCGCGGGCGGCCTGGGCTTTCGCCCCCGGTCTGGCGCCGGGGTAGTGCTCGTAGCCCGTCAAAACGAGGTTGCCGGATGCGCGTAAGGCGATTCCGCTGCCAAAGAACGGTAAAGCAAAACGGCAGCAGATCCAACATGTGGCATATGTGCTGCGCCTTTTGGTATGCCAGAATGCACCCAAACGGACCGCCCGACTTAAGGGGTATGCGGGGACGGGAATGGAGTTGACCGCGGCGCACGAACGCCAGCAACGGCGCGCGCTGCAGGCACGCGGCAGGACCCGCCGCCAGTCGCCGGCAGCCGGGAAAAGGACCTGAAAAAAGAAGGCTGTCGCGTTTTTGCGGGTTGAAACTGCATCACCGCAGATCGCGCGGGAGAAAGGGCGGCGCGCCCCGCGTCAGCCGCGCGGAAGCAGGGCGATCAGGTCGTTGAGGTTGGCGCCCTGGACGGTGACGTGGCGCCGCATCTCGGCCCCGGCGGCATCCTCGTCACCGGCCCGGATGGCATCGATGATCGCCTGGTGCTCGGCATCGGACGCCGTCATGCGGCCCTGCCGGTGCAGCTGCAGGCGGCGGTAGGGCGCAAGGCGGTAGCGGAGCTGAAGGGTATGGCGCTCCAGGTACTTGTTGCGCGAGCCCTTGTAGATGGCTTCATGAAAATCGACGTTGCGGAGGTAATAAAGGTCCGGATCCTGGTCGGCCATGGCCGTGCGGCATCCGTCCAGGGCGCCGTCCAGGGCGACCAGTTCGGGCCGCGCCATGCGGCGGGCGCACAACCGCGCGCACAGGCTTTCCATTTCGGCCATGACCTCGAACATCTCGACCAGGTCGCTGAAGGTGACGGAGGCCACCACGGCCGCGCGGCGCGGCGCGCTTGAAATCAGGCCGGTGGCCGACAACTGGCCGAGAGCTTCCCGGACCGGCGTGCGCGACACGTTGAAGCGTTCGCTCAAGCCGCGCTCGTCGAGCCGGTCGCCGGGCTTCAGCGCACCGGACAGGATGTCCTGCTCCAGCGCGTGAACGATTTCCATGACCCGGTTGCTCTTGAGGCTGCCCATGGGCCTGCCGCTCCCCCATCCGCTGCACCGCAAAAGAAGCGTCGCGTTGCGGTGTGATTTAGCAGAACGCGCCCGCAGCGACAAGCGCGGCGCCCCTGCGGCTCACCGCGCGCCTGTGCGACGGGGTCATCCTGCGCAACGCGCCAACGGCACCATCATCGATGCAGCCCTGTCGAGCGGCCTGCTCCGCAACGAGGCCGACACCCTGAACGCCACGATTTGTGCAATCGATGACATCACACAGCGCAAGTCCTCCCCGCCGCCGACGTTCCCGCCTAGCTGAACGGCTGGGGCGCCACGGGGTAGGCACGGCGTGCGCCCGGCGGCACAGAAAACCGCGCTTTTGCGCGGCCCATGTTTAGGGAGGAACGTCCAGCCCTACGCCTGCGGTGAAACTTTTGCGCTACAGCGCTAAAATCCGGCTTCCCTGACCACCACGGCCGCCGCAGCGCGGGCGAAGTCGCCCAGAGGGGATTTACGGGCGCCCGAGACCACCACCGCACCGCGGAGGATCCTGGGTTCGGCGATGCTAATTCCCTCGGCCGGGGCGAGGACGACGCGGTAGACGGCGGCTTCGGGAACGAGGCCCTTGTCGGTCTCCCGCACGAGCGTCTGCCCGCCGCGCGTCGAGGCGAGAAGGCCGTCCGTCAGGATCCGCGTGGCGTCCCGGTCGATTGTCTCGACGACCAGCGCGAGGCTCGCCGCCCCGCCCTGCTCCGAATAGAACCGCGCCGTGTCGCCGGGAGAAATGCGGCTGATCTCGCCTTCGGTGAGATAGGTCACGACGTGCCAAGCGCCGTCTTCGAGCACCGTGGCGATGTGCTCGTTCCTGCCCAGCCATAGACCCGGCTGGAGATCCAGGTCGTTGTGGAACACGATGCCATCGGCCCGGGCGCGGATCTGGTGACGGCTGCGTTCGGCGCTGACCCCGGTCAGTTCAGCGTTCAGCCGCGCCCGCGCCGCCTCGATCAGGCGGATGTCGGTCCGCAGGTCCTCGTTCACGCCGGCCGCGGCGGACTGCCAGGTCGCGGTGGCGGCCTGCACCTCCTTGAGCTGGTGCTGGGCGTCGAGGTCGGGGGACTCCAGCTCGAACAGGATGTCGTCCTTGCGCACCGGCTGGCCATCGCCGACCGGCATCGCCACCACGCGAACCGCCTCGGGCACGATGATCGAGAACGTCCCGACCGGGCGGAGGACGCCCTGCCCGTGGATGCGCGAATCCCACGGCACGACGCCGACCAGACCGACCAGCAGGACCACCAGGAGAACCACCCGGAAGCGCCGGGAAACCGTGATCCTGTCCATGTCGCCCCGCCACTCCCGCAATTCTTTCCACACCGGCTTGGCGATGAACCACCACACCTCGATGAAGGCCAGGAATGGCCCCAGGGGTTTTGGAAACACGCTGTAAACGATGAGCGCGATGCCGCCGAACACGATCAGCCGGTACAGCCAGGTCGCGTAGGCAAAGCCGATCAGCCCCCTGTGCCGCGCCGTGGACAGCGCCTCGGGCACCGGGTCGCCAAAGGCGAACAGCGCCTCGCGCAGCTTCCACCGGCCCAGCGCGAAGGCCCGTTGATGGAGGTTCGGCATGCCCAGCCAATCCATCAGGATGAAGTATCCGTCGAACCGCAGGAACGGCGAGGCATTGATGACGATGGTCGAAATCCAAGTCGTCGTGGCCAGGATGAACACCCCGTTGCGCACCACGCCGTCGGGCATCATGGCCCACAGCAGCGTGGCCCAGGCGGCGATCACCAGTTCGGTGCGGATGCCCGCCGCGCCGACCGCCAGCCGCTTACGGTGATCCTTGATCTTCCACACCTCGTTGACGTCGGTGTAGGCCATGGGGAACAGCAGCAGGAACGCGACGCCCATGGTCGGCACGCGGCAGCCGTACCGCTTGGCCGTGAAGGCGTGGCCCAGTTCGTGGACGATCTTGGCGAACACCAGGGCGACCATGAACCCGGCGACCCCCTCAAGGGAGAACGTGTCCACCAGGGTGGCCATGAACGTTTCCCACTGCCGCGACGTCTCGATCAGGCCGACCATCAGGGCCGCCAGGGTGAGCCAGGCAAAGGTGCGGGAGAACAGCGGCTCGACCATCGGCATGGCCGCCGTCAGCCACTTGTCGGGCCGCCACAGGGGAATGCGGAAGAACAGGTAGCTGTGCAGCAGCCACGTGCCGGGGCCGGTCTTGCGGCTGGCCGCCTGCTTGAGGAACCGGGCGGTGCCCTGGGCGGAGAAGGACTGGACCAGTTCGTTGTCGATCAGGAAGCGCTGGACGGCTTCCAGATCCCCGTCCTCGGGATGGATGGTGGTTTCGTGGGCGATGGCCTGCACGATGGCTTGGGGATCATCCAGTCCCCACCGCGACAGGACCTCGAAGGTCAGCCAGTCGATGCTGAAAAAGACATTGCGGACCGGGTCGTGCAGCGCCCAGGTCGGCGCCCCGTCGATGCTGCGCGGGCCGGGGAACAGCGCCAGTTCTTCGCGCAGCCGGGGCAGCATGTCAGACGCCAAGCCATGCGCGGGCGTCGGCCAGCGGACGCCGCAGCACCCAATAGAGCAGCGGAACCCTGCCGCCCTCAAGCTTGGCCGTACCCTTCAGGCCGGCCCGCGCGCGGTCATCGTTGCCGACAAGCGTGGCCCGCACGCGGTAGGCGTACTGGCCGTCGGGCCGTTGGATGGCCTCGTGGGCGACGTAGCGCAACGTGGCGTCCAGGGGGCTCAGCGGGTCGGCGTTGAGGTACAGCGTGACCGGCGCGCCGTCGTCCAGGTCGATGGCATTGGCCGGCGACAGCCACGCCTCGACCTCCACGTCGCCTTCGTCGGCGACCACCATGACGCGCTCCCCCGTCACCACCGGGCGGCCGATCCATTCGCTCGGGTCGTCGAACAGGACGATGCCGTCGCGCGGCGCCAGAACGGTGCTGCGGCCGTCGAGGTCGCGCAGGAAGTTCACCTCGATGGTCTTTTCGACGATCTGCCCCTGAAGGACGGCGAGCTGGGCCATGCTGGGCGCGTCGGACAGGGCGATCTGGGCGCGCTGCCGGTATTCCATGCGGGCCGTCTCCAGCACCCGTTCCGCCACCAGCAGGCGGTTGCGGATGGTGGTGCGGTCGAAATCGAGCAGCCGCTGGTCGGCCTTGACGCGCTGGTTGGGCACCACGGCGATCCGGTCGATCACGCCGTCGATGGGCGACCGGATGACCGCCGGATTGAGCGGAATGAGATCGGCCGGCGCCAGCACGGTCAGCTTGACCGGCAGGACGGCCAGCATCACCAGCCCGGCCAGGATCCAGGCCTTCGGCCGGGACATCCAGGCGCGGATGCGGGTCCCTGGCGGGCGCGGGTCGGCCTGCCCGGACGTGCTGCCGAAGACGCTCCACAGGTGACGGAGGGGATGGCGTTCGTGCAGCGCGCAGGACTGCGCCCACTGCGGCGCCCATTCGCCCAGCAGGCCCGCTTCGCCGGGCGTCCACGGCTCATCGCGGACCAGCAGCAGCGCCCCGCCGGCGAAGTGGCGGCCGACAGGAGACAGCGGCAGCCACAGGGCCTCGGGCGGCAGCCAGTCGCCCCACTCGGCGACATCGGCCTCGCGCAGGTCCTCGGGCCGCACCACGCGCGGCTCACCGGCCAGTCCGCCCGCCGCCAGATGCCGCAGGACCCCGCCCAGCCACTGCACATAGGGGGCGTTGGCCTCGACCGACACCACCCCCGACAGCGCGACGACGCCCTGGTCGACGAGCCACAACGCCGCCTGCCTGTAGGGCGCCAGCATGTGGGTCTCGTTGACCGCGATGAAACAAAGCTCGGCCTTGTCCTGCGCCTGCCGAGCCCGCCGGCCCAGGTGGACCAGCGTGGCAAGCGCATGGACTTCGGGGGCTGCCTCGCCCTGTAGTGTCATTGCGGCCCTGTCATCATGCGGCGGCATCGCTCGGCTGAGCGTCCCTGGCGGCCTGCGCGACATCGCGGGACTGCTGGATCAACGTGTCGCGCTCGGCCTTCCAAGCGAAGATCCCGCCGGCCTGAAGCTGGGTGGTCAACCCGGACTTGCCCTGCAGGGCGGCGGTCCTTTCGCCCACCCGGATGACGATCAGGGTCTCGGCCTGGCGCCCCGCCTCGTCGCGCGCGATGACCCGGATCTGCAATTCGCCGCGGAAGCCGGCCGGAGGTGTCCCGGTGAACTCCCCCTTCACCGGATCGAACGTCATCCAGGACGGCAGTCGGGTCCCGTCGAGCATCAGGGCCGAAAGCTGGACCTCGGCGTTCTCGTCGGTGTGGACGAAGGCGTCCACGGGGATGACGTACTCGATGGACGCGGTGCCCGGCGGATACACCAGATCAGGGATGGCCTTGTCGACCCGGAGTTCATGGCGGCCGCCGTTGAAATCGCCCTCCGCCACGCGGACCGGGAAGCCCTCGGTCGACTGGACGCGCCCCCCGAAGTCGGGCGTTTCCATCGACACGCCGGCTTCCGGTTCGGGAATGGGCGGCCCGACCAAGGCGGCCGGCGGCGCAGGCGGCGCCGGAACCGTCACGATGGTCGGCGGGGCGGGCGGCGCAGGCGCCACGGCGGCCGGAGGAGGCGCCGGGGGAACAGGCGGCGGCGGCGTGTCCACATCATTGTCGGCAATCGACCCGGCGGCCGCGACCCCGCCGACGGTCAGGGTGAAGCTTTCGGCGTCTTCGACCACGTCATCATCGGTGGTCGGCACGGTGACCGTGAAGCTGGTCACCCCGGCCGGAACCGTGACGAGGCCGGTGGCCGCATTGTAGGTCACGCCGTTGCTGAACGTCATGGCGGCGGACACGTCGGCGCCTACGGTGGCCGTGCCGCTCGCCAGGGCCAGGGAGTACGTCTCGGCCCGCGTGCTTTCGGCGGTCAGGGTCACGGTGAACACCGCGGCCTGCCCTTCGGTGACGCTCACCGCGCCGACGCTGCCGATGGCGGCGCTGTCGTTGTCGAGCACGGTGCCGGCGGCCTCGACCCCGCCGACGGTCAGGGTGAAGCCTTCGGTCGGCTCGACCACGGCATCATCGGTGGTCGGCACGGTGACCGTGAAGCTGGTCACCCCGGCCGGAACCGTGACGAGGCCGGTCGCCGCGTTGTAGGTCACGCCGTTGCTGAACGTCATGGCGGCGGACACGTCGGCGCCCACGGTGGCCGTGCCGCTGGCCAGGGCCAGGGAGTACGTCTCGGCGCGCGCGCTTTCGGCGGTCAGGGTCACGGCGAACACCGCGGCCTGCCCTTCGGTGACGCTCACCGCGCCGACGCTGCCGACGGCGGCGCCGTCGTTGTCGAGCACGGTGCCGGCGGCCGCCACCCCGCCAACGGTCAGGGTGAAGCCTTCGGCGTCTTCGACCACGGCATCATCGGTGGTCGGCACGGTGACCGTGAAGCTGGTCACTCCGGCCGGAACGGTGACGAGGCCGGTGGCCGCATTGTAGGTCACGCCGTTGCTGAACGTCATGGCGGCGGACACGTCGGCCCCAACGGTGGCCGTGCCGCTCGCCAGGGCCAAAGAGTATGTTTCGGACGCGGCGCTCGCATTGGACAGGGTCACGGTGAACACCGCGGCCTGCCCTTCGGTGACGCTCACCGCGCCGACGCTGCCGACGGCGGCGCTGTCGTTGTCGAGCACGGTGCCGGCGGCCGCGACCCCGCCGACGGTCAGGGTGAAGCCTTCGGTCGGCTCGACCACGGCATCATCGGTGGTCGGCACGGTGACCGTGAAGCTGGTCACCCCGGCCGGAACCGTGACGAGGCCGGTGGCCGCGTTGTAGGTCACGCCGTTGCTGAACGTCATGGCGGCGGACACGTCGGTGCCCACGGTGGCGGTTCCGCTGGTCAGGGCCAGGGCGAAGGTTTCGGCCTGGAGGCTTTCGGCGGTCAGGGTCACGGCGAACACCGCGGCCTGCCCTTCGGTGACGCTCACCGCGCCGATGCTGCCGATGGCGGCGCCGTCGTTGTCGAGCACGGTGCCAGCGGCCTCGACCCCGCCCACGGTCAGGGTGAAGCCTTCGGTCGGCTCGACCACGGCATCATCGGTGGTCGGCACGGTGACCGTGAAGCTGGTCACCCCAGCCGGAACGGTGACGAGGCCGGTGGCCGCGTTGTAGGTCACGCCGTTGCTGAACGTCATGGCGGCGGACACGTCGGTCCCAACGGTGGCGGTTCCGCTCGCCAGGGCCAAGGAGTATGTTTCGGACGTGGCGCTCGCATTGGACAGGGTGACGGTGAAGGCGGCCGCCTGCCCCTCGGTGACGCTCGCGGCGTCGCCGACGCTGGCGACCGAGGGCCGATCATCGTCCAGGCCATCCGAACCCTCGACAAACGGCAAGCCGCCGGTCCCCGTCACCGCATGGATGACGCCGGTCCCGTCGTCCTTGATGGTCGCAGTGCCGTCGCTGGTGTCATCCTGTCCGGTCAGCGAGGCGCTCAGGATGAACGTTTCGGAGCCCTCGTAAACGGTATCCTGCTCGGCGGTGACGTCCACGCGGACGAAGATCTTTCCGTCGGCGTCGAAGGTCGGCAAGGTCGCGGCTTCGTCATAGTCCACCCAGTCCAGGCCGTCCCATACCTGAAGGGTTTGAAGGGTATCGACATCGGCCTTGCCCAGCACCGTGCCGCCGACGCTCTGGTTGACGAGTTGCAGCGTGACGGACTGCCCCGCGTTGCCGGTCAGGGTGAAAACCGCAACGTCGGATGCCTCGTTCACGATGGGGCTGTCGATGGACACCGTGCGGTCATCATCCGGGATGCCGAAGCTTGGGGTTCCGGTGGTGTTGTCGGACCAATAAACGGAGCCGGTGCCGTCGTCGTAGACGTTGGCCGTGCCATGAGTGGTCGCGCCCGAACTCATCTGGGTGACGCCCAGGAAGAACGCCTCCTGCCCCTCGAACACGGCGTCGTTGACGATGGCCGTGCGGACCAGCAGCGTGGTCGCGGTCAGGGTGTGATCGGTGTCCGGCGTATAAGCCACCCAGGCGGAACCGTCATAAACTTCGATGCCCGGCCCGAAGTCGGCCCCCGTGGCGGTGCCGTCGACCAGGGCAAGACGGACGACCTGCCCGACCTCGCCGGTCACGGTGAACACCGCCTGGGGCGAGGCCTCGTTGACCGTGATGTCGTTCACGGCAAGGGCGCGATCATCGTCCAGATACTCGGGATAACCCGCGTCGCCCGTCGTGTTGCCGGTGCCGGTGGTGTTGGTCGCGAGGTACACCGCGCCGGTGCCGTCATCGACGATGGTGCCGGTCCCGTTGAACGCCGTCCCGGCCTTGTTGGTAGCGACCAGCCCGATGGTTTCCGCGCCCTCGTCGAGGGAATCATCCAGCACCGGCGCCCGCACCAGCAGGACACCGCCGGCCGGGATGGCCGCCGCCGCGCCGGTGTAAGCCACCCACGCCGTGCCGTTGTAAACCTCCAGGCTGGACAGCAGATCGAGTCCGAGGTCGGCCGACGCCCCGGTTTCGGTCAAGGCCAGCGTGACCTTTTGACCAGCAACGCCGGACACCGAGAAGACGATGTAGGGCGACGCCTCGTTGACGGTGGTCCCGGTCACGACCAGCGTGCGATCGTCCGGCGCGACCTCGATATCGAGCGTGGCGACATCGCTGAGATCGCCGCTGTCGGTGGTTTCCACCCGCAGGGTATCGACGCCGCTGAAGTCCGCGCCGCCCTGGTAGCTGAGGGTCGCCAGGGCATCGTTGAGCTGCGCCTTGGTGCCGGTCAGGGTGATGGTGTCCGTGCCGTCCGCTCCTTCGTCGATCACCGCGCCGCTCAGGTCGCCAATGGTCAGCGTGCCGTTCTGGACGCTCAGGGCGACGGTCAGGGAGGCATCATCATCATCGGCCACGGTGATGTCGGACAGAAGGACGCTTCCGCCCTCATCCACCGTCGCGGCGGCGCTCGGGACGGTGGTGGCCGGGGCATCGTTGGCGCCCCGGATGGTGATGGCCAGGGTGCCGGTGTCGCTGGCGTTGGCCGTATCGGCCAGGGTGTAGGTGAAGGTGTCGGTCAGCGTGCCGCCCACGTTGAGGGCCTGCACGGCGGCGTTGTCGTCGTTCACGGTGTAGGTATAGCTGCCGTCCGAATTGATCAGCAGGCTGCCGTACAGCCCGACGACGGTGGTGGACGTCGTGACGGCGGAGCCCTCGATCTGCGTGACGCGGCGGGTGTCGCCGGTATCGACGTCGGTGTCGTTCAACAGGACGTTGCCGGTCGCGTTCTGCCCCAGCGTGGCGTTGGCGTAGCCGCTGGCCTCGTACGCGATGGCCGTGTCGACCACCGCGACCGGAGCATCGTTGGCGCCCTGGATGGTGATGGTCAGGGTGGCCGCGTCCACTCCGAAACCATTGTCGATGTGGTACAGGAATGTCTCGGTCAGGGTGTCGCCGGCGGTCAGGAGGGCGTCAACCTCGGCATTGCCGTCGTCCAGGACGTAGCTGTAACTCCCATCGTCACTTAGGGTCAGGGTGCCGTAGGAGCCGGTGACCTCGGTATCGGTCGTCACCGGGACAACGGCGCCGGAGGCGCTCTGCGCACCTGTGACCGTCAGGCTGCCAGTGGTCGGCGTGTCGTTCGTCAGCAGCCAGCCGTCCGCTGCGGTGCCGCTGTTCTCGTCCACCGTATTAGTATCGGCGGCCGCAAAGGGGTCACTGTTGCCGGAACCAAACACGGTGATGAGCAACGTCGCGTCGTCGGTCGCCCCGGCGGCGTCGCGCATGGTGTACGCAAAGGCGTCAACGCCGCTGTCCCCGTCAGCCAGATCGGGGGTGTCGGCGGTCGGGGTGTAGACATAGCTGCCGTCGGCGTTAAGGACCAGCGTGCCATGGCGGCCGGTAATCGTGTCACCCGCCGCAGCGCTGAAGGTCAGGGTCGTGCCCGACAAGGTCTGCGAACTGCCAAGGGTGAAGCCCGTGACGTCGCCGCCCACGTCATAGGAGACCGCGACCACCGTATCCGTCGCGGTGCCGCCCAGCCCGTCGTCCCACGAGACGGTCATCCCTTCGGCAATGGTGCCCGTGACGGCGCCCGTCAGGCTTACCTCGGTTCCAACGCCAGATGACCCCAGCGATGACACGGTTGCCGCACCACCGCTGCCGCCACCACCAATCTGGTTGGCGAAGTAGACGATTGTGCCTGCCTCAACCGTAAAATTGGCGACATTGCCGGTCAGCGGGATGTTTCCGCCGTCCGTCTGCTTGACGTATGTCCCCGCGATCTGGATGTGGACACCATCCGCATCCAGAAGCGGCGCACCGGCATTTCCGCCATCATTCATGAAGGCGTAGTAGTTCGGCCCGACGTTGCTCGGCGGCGCGTTGAAGATCAACATCGTGTTGCCGGTTGAACCGACGACGGACCCCGTCAGGCCGGTAATGGTTTTCGTTTCGCCATACAGGTCCGGGTCGCCGTCATTGTTCAGGACGTTGCCCACCGCGGTGTACCCCAGCGGGTCCGCGCCCGTGTACTCGGTTCCATCCGTCAGCAGCGATTCCTTGGCGACGTTGGCGTCATTCGCCGCCACGGGGGCATCGTTGGTGCCCCGGATGGTGACGGTCAGGGTGCTGGAGGCCGTCAGGTTGCCCGCGTCGGCAACGGTGTAGCTGAACGTGTCGACCAGGGTGTCGGTGGAGGCCAGCAGCGCCTGGACGGCCGGGTCGGAGTTGTCCAGCGCGTAGGAATACGTGCCGTCGCTGTTGATGGTCAGCGTGCCGTAGAGGCCGGTGACGGTGAACGCGCCAATCCCCGCGACCGTGGCGCCGACCCCGGATGCCGAAACGACGCTCAGGGCATCGCCGTCGGGATCGCTGTCGCTGGACGTGATGACGTCACCGGCGACGCTGGTTGCGCCCTCGTCGATCTGGGCCGTGTCGGCGACGGCGACCGGGGCCTTGTTGGCCGCCGTCACGGTGAAGGACATCGTCCTGGCATCGGGATCCAGGTTGATGCCGCCGTTGTCGGTTCCGCCGGTATCTCGCACCTGGAACGTGAAGCTGGCAGCCTCGTCCCCGGTCGGGGCGAAGAGCAGCTTGGTGATCTGAGCGGCGGTGATTTCCTGCCCCGCCGTAACAGCGACGCCGTCGAGGGTCAGCGTGCCGGACGCGGGCAGCGTCGTGATGATGACCGACTGCAAGGCGTTCGGCACGGCGTCGGTCGGATCGGAGAACCCGAAGTCCGCCGCGCTGAACGTGTGCGCCTGGTTTTCCTTGACCGTGATCGAGTTGTCCGCGCCCGTCGGAGCATCGTTGACCGGCGTGATGGCGATGGCCAGCGTGGCGCTCGCGGTGAGTTCGCCGTCCGAGACCGTGTAGGTGATCGCCGGAACCGCACCGGCATAATTGGCCGCCGGGGCGAAGCTGTAGGCCCCATCGGCCGTCATCGTGAAGGTCCCGACGCCGCCGGGAATGACGGTCGCGACCCCCAGCGTGCCCGCCACGCCGCCGATGCTGAACCCGGTAACGGTCAGGGCGTCATATTCGGGATCAAGGTCGTTGGTCAGGACGTTGCCGGTGTTGCCGGTGCTGTCCTCGACAACCGTCAGGCTGTCGTTGACCGCCGTGGGCGCGACATTCGGACCGATCAGCGCATTCAGCGCGGCGTCCACCTTGTCGGACGAAGACCCGACGTTCTTGATGGTGCCGGTTTCAAAGGCAAGACTGTCGAAATAGGCCTGGTCCACCACCAGGACGAAGCCCCGGTTGTCGGTGATGTCGCGGTCGCCGTCACTGTTCCCGTCGGCCTGGGCCAGGGCGAGGTTCGTGAAGTCGGCGTCCGTCCAGAAATAGAACCCTCGGACCACGCCCTGCGCCTTGATCGGACGGCTGATCCACCCATAGACGTCCTCGCCGCCGATATTGAACCCGATGGCCGATATGTCGTTTCCGCTGAAGAGGCGGCTGTTCACATCATCGTCGACCCGCACCACGCCCAATGGCAGATTGTAGTCGAAGTCGTGGGTGTTGGTTTCCTTGCCGACCTCTGAAACGACCTCGTAGGCATTGACCATGGTGTACTTGGCCATTTCCATTTCAAAGGCCGCGCCGTCGATCTCGACGACCGCAGAGTCATCCTCAAACGCGATGCGGGCCTGGTCGAACGAGTTCAGGGTCCGGCCGACCACCGCCGCGGCAAAGGCCTCGCCTTCGTCGCCGGCGGAGTCGGCGGCACCATTGAGCGCGTGGTCAAAACTGTGGCCGTACTCTTCGACCATCACCCCGGCCAGCACGTCGATATCGGTCTGCGCGCGCCACCAATCGGTATTGACGAAAATGGTCGGCTGACCGTTCGGGCCCTCGGCGGCGAACGCGGCATAGGCGTCGTTGATCTGGTCGGCATTGACGAACTGCACGGCCACGCCGTAGTCGCCTTCGCTGATGCGGTCCAGCAGAGCCTCGGTCCGGGCCACCCATTCGGCCGACGCCGACGTCTGGTTACCATGGAAGTGGGCGAACAGGGTATCCGCGCTGTTCCCGCCGTCCAGGTACGTGTTGATCAGGTCCGTCGCGCGCTGCTGGACCTGGGCAAGGGTGTCGGCGCTCCGGGCCGCCGGCGCCTGGGGCTGTTCGACGGATTGATCGGCCTGCTCGGCGACAACCGCCGGGGCCGTCACCTCGGGGGAGGCTGCCACGAAGTCCACGGCATCCGCAGCCGCCGCGCCGTCGAACATGATGCGCGGCTCAAGCCGCACGGCGTTCGGCCCGGTGCGGCGCACGTTACGGCGGTTTCCAGAGATCGTCTTCATGATACGCGGCCCCCCTTGGTCACGATTAAGCATGGCCAAACAGCTTGGCCGCGAGTCAGTTGGTCGGCGGGGAGAACAGGACTTGCCCGCTCATGCCCGCGATAAGTTCCGGATAGTCCCCGTCCACCACGGCCACGGCCTTGACCGTCTGGCTGACCGGGTCGACGCGGGCAGCGGTGCGCAGCAGCCGAACAGGATAATCCTGGCCGGTGTCCTCGATGCGCACCACGAAGGCATGGCCCGGCTTCAGCCAGCGCAGCCAGCTTGACGGGATGATGAATTCAAGTTCGAGAACGCTGTCGTCGATGATCTCGATCAGCGGCTGCCCGGCCTGCACGAACTGCTGCTCCCGCGCCTTGTGTTCGACCACGCGGCCGTTGAACGGGGCGACGACGCGGCATTTCTGAAGCATCGCCCGCAGGTAGGTGACATCGGCCTTGGCCTTGAGGACTTCGGCCTCGCTGTTCTTCAACTCGACCAGTCCGACGGCGTTCAGTTCGGCCAGCTTGCGCTGGCCAAGCTGGGTATTTTCGGTCGCAACCAGTTGCGCCCGCGCCTTGTCGAGTTGCGCCGCCTGAAGCGCGCAGTCGAACTCCAGCAGGGCGTCGCCGGCCTTGAAGGCGTCGCCGTCGCGCCGCGTGATGCGGTTGATCTTGGCCGGGATTTCGGCTGACAGCGTGGTGAAGCGATGCGGCGCAAGCTGGGCGCGCATTTCCAGCGGGGCCATCTTCAGCCCCTCCTGAGCCTGCGCTGCCCCCCCGCACAACAGAAGCCCGAGGCTGACGAGCCCGACAATGCGCCGCTTCGCCATGCCTAGATCCACTCGCCGAGGATCTGGCCGATGCGCACCGTCAGGTCGTCCAGCGCAATCTCGTCCAGACTGCCGATGCCGAGATCGACACCCAGCGACGCCTGCACCCGGCTGGCCGCCTCGTTGACCCGCGCCACGGCGTGGTACATGCGCACCGAGCTGAGGATCGAGGTCACGTTGGCCGAGATCCGTTCCAGGCCGCCGCCCATCTGGCTCTGTTCCTGGCTGCGCGCCAGTTCCGCCAGACTGTTGTCGACCGCGTGAATGGCCACGGCGCGACTGTGCTGGCGCAGGCTGTCGTCGTACTGATGACGCGCCAGGTGGACCTGGGACAGGACCGCCATCTGCAAGGCCATGCGGCGGTTTTCGGCCACCGTCACATCCAGTTCGGCGGCCCGTATCCGCGCCGGGCCGGACACCAGGTTGAACAGGTTGAAGCCGACCTGCGCGGCCGCCTCGTTCCACGTCTGGTTGATCAGGTACTTGTCGCCGTCGTACTTGTAACCGTAGTCGAAGGAGATGTTGGGCAGCAGCTTGAGCATCGCCTTGCGGGTCTCCGCCACGGCAATGCGCGCGTTGTAGAACTGCTGGCGCAGGTCGGGGTTGTTGACCAGCGCCGCTTCTTCCATCGGCGCCACATCGGCGGGCAGCGCCTTGAAGGCGGCCAGTTTCGGCTCGACCAGTTCGATGCGGAGGCCCGGCCGCGCCCCGATCAGGGCGGCCAGTTCGATCTCGGCCGCGGCAAGTTCGCGGTCGACGTTTTCCATCAGGCGGAGGTTTTCCAGCAGGTTCCGCTGATAGCGCAGGGGTTCGGCCGGATTGCGCACGCGGCTGTCCAGAATGCGCCGCGAGTCCGCCAGGGCCTTCTCGGCGTCATCGATGGTCGTCCGGACCTGCTCGCGGAGCTGCTGCGCCGCCAGGGCGCGCCAGTAGGTCGTCCGCACGCTCTGGATCAGGTTGTGCACCGCCTTGCGGCGATTCTCGTTGGCCACCAGGACGCGGTCGGCGTTCTGCTTGGCGTTGAAGTAGCTCACGCCGAAGTCGAGGACGCTCCACGACATCCCGACGCCCGCCGTCGGGCGGGTCCTGTCGGTTGAAATGGACGGATTGGCCAGAGACGGCGCCCCCGTGACGGAGTCGATCGACTCCCGAACGTTCTCCTCGTCCCGCCAGTTGTAACCGGCGGACGCCAGAAGGGTCGGCAGGACATCGAACCGGCCGGCTTCGAGCTGGCCGACCGCAAGGCTCTGCTCCATCAGCCGGGTGCGATAATCCAGGTTGTACTTGAGCGCCCGCGCGATCGCTTCCTCAAGCGTGACCGGGCCTGCGATCTCCTGTACGCCCGAGTTGATGGCGGCGCGGTCCGCCTCGATAACCGCGCGCAGCCCTTCGTCAGTGACGGGCTGCGGCGCAACGGCGCAACCATATATCAGGACCGGAAGAAGAATTGCCCCCACAACACCTTTGATGCGCACTACCAGAGCCCCCTCATGCGTGTAAAAAATGTCTCGTCCGCAGGAACCGAATTCGACGCCCGACCCCTGGGCCAAAACGTCCCGCCGAATACAGACGTATCGCAAACCGCAGGCGAACGACTGTAAACACTTGTAATAATGAGGGCGCGCGCTGCGGCAATCCTGCACGCTCGGCTCCGCCGGTCAGCATCCGCCTCTATTCCCCGACTACAACTAGCCGGAAACCGCCGGGCGTCAAAGCATGCAAAATCTTGCATAATTCGACGGAAATTCGACCTCAGGCCAACGGTTCTTCGGATTGTGGCGGCCCCTGGGCGGATGCTATCCTGCGCCACCTGGGGTACGGGAGCGACAGTGATGGGGGGCGCACGAGGGCTCTGCATGAGAGCCATGCGGGGCCTTGCGGCTTTGCTGCTGGGGGCCATGCTTGGCGTGCTGTCGTCGGCGCCTTCAAACGCGGCCGACCTGACGGCGCTGGGCCTGGAGGGTGAGGCGCCCAGCTTTTCCCTGGACGGACACCTGGCCGTCCACGAGGGCCGGGGCGGAGTCGACGACATCGAGGCCATTTCCGCCGACACCGCCTTCCGCCCCGTGGATCGCTCGGGCATCTCGACCGGCACGCAATGGTATCGCTTCACGGCGCGACGCGGCGCGGGCATGCCCGCGGACTGGATCCTGGCCTTCGGCGAGCCGGATATCGACGACGTCCGGGTCTACGTTCCCGCGACGGGTGGCGGTTTCAACGAGATCGCCCTCGGCCGGCGCGTCCCCACCAGCGAGCTGCCGGTCGCGGCCCGCCGTCACGTAGCTCTGCTGACCCTGCCCGAGGGCGAGCCGGTCACCATCCACGTCCGACTGTCGTCGCTGCACAAGATCCGGTTCGAGGACGCCGCGCTGTGGCGGCCCGCCGCCCTGATCCATGAAGAAGCCCGCGAATCGGCCATGCTCGGGCTCCGCTTGGGTATCCTCGGTTTCGTCGTTGTCGTCGCCGCGCTGTTCGGGGTGTGGCTGCGCGACCCGGCGATGCTGGCCTACGCGGTGTACGTCGGCACCACGCTGAGCCTCGGAATTAACCACACCAGCATCGTGACCCTGGTATTCCCGGAGGCCGGACGGACCACCAGCTACCTGCTGACCGGGATCGGCCTCCTGGGTGGCGTGGCTGCCTACATTTTCATGTGGGACCGGATCCTCGACCTGCGGCGGACGTTTCCGGTCATGCACCGCCTCTACCTTGTCGCCGCGGGGGTTGCGGCGCTATCGCTGTTCTGGGTGATGAGCCCGTATTTTCAGGCCCTGGCCTGGGCCGCCCACATCATCATGCTGGCCACCACGGTAACCAGCGTGGTGCTTGCGGCGCTGCGGGTCAGGCGGACGCCGAAGGACTTTTATCTGTGGACCCACCTGCTCGCCTTCATCCCGTTCATTCTGGTGTGGGCGGCCCAGATCGGCGGCGTTCTGGAGGTCGTCCCCGCCGACCTGGGGCGGGATCTCTTCGTAATGGCGGTCCAGGTCCACATCGGGACGATCAGCATCATTCTGGCCTACCGGTTGCGGCAGTTACAGCACGAACGCAACAAGGCGGAAGTATCCCTGGCCGGCGAGCGCCTGGCGCGTCAGCACCAGCGCAATTTCATCGACATGGCGACCCACGAATTCAAAACGCCGCTGGCCGTGATCGACAGCGCCGCCCAGGTACTGGAGCTGATGACCCCGCGCGGCGACACCGAGATCGCCGGCCGCACCGCGGTCATCCGGCGCGCCGTCCAGCGCATGGTGGATCTGGTGGACACCTGCCTTGCCGGCGAACGCGACGAGGCCCTGGCCCTGACGCCGCGGCCCATGGCGCCCGCCCGGTTCATCGACCGTCTGCTGGAGCGCAACCGCGATCCCGACCGCGCGCCGCTGGTGGCCAGGAGTTCGGACCTGCCCGACGCATGCTTCGCCGACGAGGCCTTGCTCGGCATCGCGCTGGATGCCCTGATCGAAAACGCACGCCGGTACGGCCCGGCCGCCGCGCCGGTGGACATCTCAGCGCAGGGCCATCGCGACCGGATCATGTTCCTGGTCCAGGATCGCGGTCCGGGCGTCCCGCCGGCCGAAGCCCACCTCATCTTCGAGAAATACTACAGATGCTCGGCCAGCGGGGCGACGCCGGGCACCGGCATCGGCCTGCATCTGGTCAAGACCATCGCTGCACTCCATGGCGGCCAGGCGGCATACCAACCCAGGCAGAACGGCGGCTCCACCTTCGTCCTGAGCATTCCCCTCCGCCCGGCATCAACCGCACACGATCACGTCGTCGGAGAGCAGGTAGCCTACTGAGTGGACCGTGCGGAGCGGCAGAGCGGCGCCGGTCGTCTCCTCGACCTTGATGCGCAGCCGGCGCAGCGCGGCGTCGAGGTTGCGGTTTGACGGGTCGTCGGGATCATAGCCAAGGACCGCCAGCAACTCTCCGCGCGGGGCAACAACGCCGCAGGGCGACGTCAGCCGAACCAACAGCGCTTGTTCGTTGGCGGTCAGGGGGGCCGTCTTGCCATTGGGAGCGGTCAGGCCAAAGCGCCCGCACTCCAGCTGCCACTGCCCGTGAAGGGGTGTCTCGGCGGGTGCCAGACGTCCGGTCAGGACCTCAATGGCCGCCACCAGTTCGCGCAGATCCACCGGCTTGGGCAGGTAGACGTCGGCGCCCGCTTTGCGGCCGAGAAGCCGATCCTCGATATCGCCCCTGGCGGTCACCATGATGATGCCCATGGACGTGTGGGCCCGCACGTAGGCCGCGACGGACAGGCCGTCGCCGTCGGGAAGGCGCAGGTCCAGCACCATGATCATGAACGTCTCGACCGCCATGCGGCGATACAGTTCGGCAGCGGATCCTACGCCGACCGTTTCGAACCCCGAAAGACGCAGATAGGTGACGACCTGGTCCCGCAGGTCCGAGTCGTCCTCGACAACGATGATCTTCTCCAAGCTCCCAGCCCCCACGCCCTGCAAACCAACCTTGCTTTGAGCATGACGGGACTGCAGGCGCAAGCCGTCCTGTTTTCCTATTGTAAGGCTTGCAGCCCGCCGCAACCAAGACCTGTTCGCCAGTTCCAGGACGTCGCAGGGCCATTATCCGGGCGCCGGGCTTCCAATCGCCACCTTGCGGAGGAGACGGCAGGTCAGCAACGCCCTTACCTAAGTGGCGATGGAGTGCTCGAGGTCAGGTGAGGCGAGGCGCAGCAATTGTTCGCCGGCCGCGACACTCTGACCCTGGCGCACCAGGATCTCCGCGACGCGGCCCGGATGGGCTGTGTAGATCCTGGTCTGACGTTCGGCCCGAAGCAGGGCGGGGGCCGGCACGCGCGATTGCCGCGGCAGTACGGCGAGCAGTACAAGAGCAAGCGCCGCAAGGTGGTACGGCGCGTCTGGTGGGTGGCCAAAATGCGCGCCCTGCGCTGGCGCCATTCCCGCGCCTCGTTGAATATGGGGCGACCGATGAACCAGCCCAGTTCGACGATCATGAGCACGATCCCCAGCCCTTCCAGAAGAAGTGATAGACAAGCAGCGCAATGCCGAGGAACAAGACGAAACGGTAGGCCCAGGTCGCGTAAGCATATGCCAGCATCGCCCGATAGCGGCGCGACGGAGCAACTTTGTATACGCCCAGGCCACCCAGGGAAGCGTCGTGACCAGAAAGCTCTCGGGCCGCACCAGCGGCAGGCGCACGAACAGGTAATTTTTCAGCAGCCAGACCAGCCAGTGCGGACGGCGTGCCCGCGAATGACAGTCGCGGCTACCGCCGCGGCATCCCCCAGGACACCGCCATACCCGTCCAGCGCCAAGGCGCGCGCCTCGACCGGCCCCGTCGTGGCTTCCAAAACCCAGTATCCGCCTTGTTCGGCGGTTCCCGTGGTGTCGGTCGATGCGGCGATGTCGGCCCCGGTGGCTTCAGCCAGGCGGCCGACCAACTCGACACCATCGCCGCCCGCGAGATCACAGGCATACAGCAGAATGTCGCCGTCGTCGGACAGGGCGGTACCGATGGTTCGCAGGATATCGGCATGATCGACGAGGTTCGTCTCGGTGATCGCGGCATCCCCCAACCGCAGGTTGCCGGCCTCACCGTGCGAGAGGACATGGAGGGCGTCCACGCCGGTGCATCCCTTCAGGTACTCCGCCATCCGGACGAGGCCGTCCCGGCCCGGTTCCAGGACGACGACCTCAACGCCTTCAGATTATCTTCTTCACAGCCACCCTTCACACACCCCCTTCACATCGCTGCCATCAACAGGGCAGGGTGAAAACTAAGCCTATGTAAACAAACAAAAAAAGAGCCGCGCTGTTGCGCGGCCCAAGTTTAGGGAGGAAACGTCCAAGAAAGACAACACAGCTTCGCCGAGGGCGATGGACACGCTGTGTTGCGGTGCACAATATCGCAGACCTGAATCGGGCTGTAAAGCCTAAAATTTTTCGTCTCGGAACAACGACTTGGCCCATATTCAGGCGATAGTGCGCGCTGCACCATCTTCAGCTACCGGCGTGGCCGCCGCAGGCCCTACTGCTGGTTCAGCGCGGCCTGCGTCCCCGGCGTCTGCCAGCCGTTTTCCAGGGCGATCCGCACGGCCTGGGCGCGGTTGGCAGCACCGAGCTTGCGGTAGATGTTGCGCAGGTGAACCTTCACGGTGATTTCCTGCACCGTGAGCTGGCGGGCAATTTCCTTGTTGGTGCCGCCGGCGATCATCAGGGTCAGGATGTCGCGCTCACGGGCGCTCAGCTTGTCGAGCAGCGAACCCTGCTGCTCCCCGCCGCCATTGGCGCCGCGCCGGGCGATACCGCCGCCCTCGACCGCGGCCTCCAGGGCGAACGACGGAAAGAACCGCTCGCCGCTGAGGACCAGCCGCAGGGCGTTCTGGGTCGCCGGCCCGCCGAATGTCTTGGGAATATAGCCGGCCGCGCCTTCGTGCAGGGCCATCAGCACATCCTCGATCTCGACCGAGGCCGACAGGATCACCACGGGCGTCTGCGGGAACCGGCGCCGGAAGTTGGCGAGGCCCCCCTCCTGCATTCCAGGCATCCGAAGATCAAGGATGACCAGGGCCGGAATGGGCCCCTCGACCGCTTCTTCCATCGCCCGGTCATACGACTCGGCCTCAACGACTTCGACTTGGGTCGCAAGCTCATCGAGAAAAGGTCGGATCCCGGCCCGCACCAGTTCATGGTCGTCTGCCAGAATAATCCGCATGCCTCACTCTCCCTGCCGGCCGAACGTGCATCTTTTCTAATCCTACCCAACTGTATAGTAGCGTCAAGCCGTCTGGCGAGGTACCTGTGAAATGGTGCGTTGCCGTATCCTTTGGTGCACTAGGATGCTACCCTCGGCCGCTCTGACAAAGGCCGTCAGCAGGCGGGCTGACGCGGAAAGGACTGGTATGGCCCTACTCGAATGGAACGATAAGATGAGCGTTGGCGTTCCAGCGCTCGACGAGGATCACAAAAAGCTGTTGGCGCTGGTCAACGAGCTTCATTCAGTCGTGAGGAAACAGGCCCCGCCGGATGCCATAGAACGGGTCATGCGTGACCTGGTCAGCTATGCCGATTACCACTTCGAGGCCGAGGAACGGCTGTTGCGGCTCGCCCGCTACCCCGACCTCGAAGCGCACCAGCGCAGCCACGAGGTGTTGCGCAAGCAGGTCGAAGCCATGGGTGAACGCTTCGTGCGCGAAGGCACCGCCGTCCGCATCAAGATGTTCGACTTCCTGTCGGACTGGCTGATGCGCCACATCCTGGGCGAAGACATGAAGTACAAGGACGCCCTGGCCGCCCGCGCCCGCCCCAAGGCCACGCCGGAGGTCTGACGGTAGAGATTACCAAAGGGATGCGGGCTCTGCCCGCGCCCGCCAGGAGCCACCGGCTCCTGGACCTCGGGAACACGGATCTCGTTGCCGCGCGCAGCGCAGCAGATGACATGGATTGTCTGCCTGCGGCGCAAGACAAGCACAGCACCCTTCGTGGGTTCAAAGGGCCAATGGCCCTTTGCGGGTCCGGGCAGAGCCCGGTTCTTCCACAAGACCCCGGTCAGGTTCCGGCGTCGGGCTGGGCCTCCGGAGCGGCGGCGGCGAAAGCCTCCAGGGCGCGGCAGGTTTCATCGATGCGCACCAGCGTCGGGTACGGCGTCAGGTCGATGTTGAAACGCCGGGCGTTGTACATCTGCGGCACCAGGCACACGTCGGCCATGGTCGGCGAGTCGCCGTGCACGAAGGCGCCACTGCCCGCGGCCATGGCCTCCAGGCCCTTGAGCCCCTCGCCGGTCCAGTGGTGATACCAGGCGAGCTTTTCATCCTCGCTCTGCCCCACAACCCCGACCAGATGCTTAAGGACCCGCAGGTTGGTCAGCGGGTGGATTTCGCAGGCGATGGCCTGGCAGAAGGCTCGCACCCGCGCCCGACCCACCGCATCGGCCGGCAGCAACGGCGGCGTCGGATGCGTTTCGTCGAGGTACTCGATGATGGCCAGCGACTGGGTCAAGGCCACGCCGCCGTCCTCCAGGGTCGGCAGAATGCCCTGGGGATTGAGCGCCATGTAGTCGGCCTTGCGGTGCTCGCCGCCGTCCCGCAGCAGGTGCACCGGCACGATCTCGACCTCCAGCCCCTTGAGGTTGAGCGCGATGCGCGCCCGGTAGGCGGTCGATGACCGCCAGTAGGAATAGAGCTTCATGCCGATGCCTCCCGTTGATCCCATGTATTAAAGTGCTTCCCTTGCGCCGCAGGCACTCTTGCGGGCGTCATCAAAATGCGCTGCGCGCGGCAAGGAAAACGCCATTCCCGAGGTCCAGGAGGCCACGCCTCCTGGCGGGTACGGGCAGAGCCCGGCTTTCTAGGCCCCCTGGCTAAGCCCCCTGGTACTTCACCACTTCGTTCTCGATGCTGCCGAAAATGGACTTCCCGGCGGCGTCGAACATCTCGATGCGGATGGTGTCGCCAAAGCGCATGAACGGGGTGGATGGCTTGCCGCTGTTGATGGTCTCGATCATGCGGACCTCGGCAATGCACGAATAGCCGACCCCGCCGTCGGCCACCGCCGACCCGTGGTCGGTGTTCTGCTTGTTCGACACCGTGCCGGACCCGATGATGCACCCGGCGCCGAGCGGCCGGGTCTTGGCGGCGTGGGCGATCAGGGTCGGGAAGTTGAACACCATGTCCTGGCCGGCGTCGGGCTTGCCGAACAGGGCGCCGTTCAGGTGGCTGATGAGCGGCAACTGGACCCGGCCGTCCTGCCAGGAGTCGCCCAGTTCGTCGGGCGTCACGGCAACCGGCGAGAACACGCTCGACGGCTTGGACTGGAAGAAGCCGAAGCCCTTGGCGAGTTCGCCCGGAATGAGGCCGCGCAGCGACACGTCGTTGACCAGCATGACGAGCCGGATGGCGTCGGCGGCCTGGGCCGGGCTGGCGCCCATGGGGACGTCGCCGGTGATGACGGCCACTTCGCCCTCGAAGTCGATGCCCCACGCCTCGTCGCCCATCGGGATGGGATCATGCGGGGCGAGGAACGCGTCGGAGCCGCCCTGGTACATCAGCGGATCGGTCCAGAAGGTCTCGGGCATCTCGGCACCGCGGGCCTTGCGGACCAGCTCGACGTGATTGACGTAGGCCGACCCGTCGGCCCACTGGTAGGCGCGCGGCAGCGGCGAATGCGCCTGACCCTGGTCGAAAGCCTGGGCGCCCTCGGCCCGGCCGGCGTTCAGCGCCTCATAAATCTCGCGCAGCTTGGGCTCCGTGCTGCTCCACGAATCGAGCGCGGCCTGCAGGGTGGGCGCGATGGCCGGCACGGCGACGCAGGTCGACAGGTCGCGGGAGACCACGACCAGACGGCCGTCGCGACCATTCTTGAGGCTGGCGAGCTTCATGGATGCGTTCCTCGAATATCATCGTTGTGTGGTGGATTGAAACACGTCCACCGCCGGGGCGGTCAACCCCGGCGGTGGCGTCAGGCACGAAAGAGGCTTATTCGGCCGCCTTCTTCTCGTCGGTGACCTGCCAGGACTTGTAGTAGTCCTCCCACTCCACGCCGGCCGGCAGATCGGCCGGGTTGACCATGTCGCGGGTGTCGATCATCACGGCGACCTCGTCGGTCTCCTTGCGGCCGTACTGCTGGGCCGTCTCGAAGGCCTTGGGGTGCGGGCCGTGCGGGAACCCGATGGGGTGGAAGGTGCTCATGCCCGGGCGGATGTTGTCGCGCGAGAAGAACTGGCCCTTGTGGTAGAAAATGAACTCCTCGAAGTCCACGTTGGAGTGGAAGTATGGCAGCTTCAGCGCGCCGGGATCGGACTCGATCGGACGCGGGCAGAAGGTGCACACGATCACGCGGTTGGACAGGAACGTGGCGTGGGCGCTCGGCGGCAGGTGATAGCGGGCGCTCATCAGCGGGCGGATGTCGCGCCAGTTCAGCTTCACCGGGGCCAGATCGCCATGCCAGCCCACCGCATCCAGCGGGTTGTAGGCATAGGTCACCGTGGACGTGCGGTCCTGGCGCTTCATCACGCAGGCGGTCTCGACGTCGGAGTACTGGGCCTTGAACGCGTCGTCGATGTGCGGAATGTCGAGCACGGCCGGGTCGAAGATCGCGTGCGTGCCGACAATGCCCTTGGCCGGCAGCTTGTAGCTGTCGCCGGTCGCCTCGATCATCAGCGCCATGACCGGGCTGTCGCATTCCAGGCGCCACTGCACGCCGCGCGGGATGACGATGTAGTCGCCGTCGCGGAAGGTCATGTGGCCGAAGTCGCAGTAGAAGTGGCCCGACCCTTCGTGGATGAACATCACGTCGTCGCCGTCGGCGTTGCGCGCCAGGGCTTCCATCTTGCCCGACGTGCGCCACAGGCGGACCTTGGTGGCGGCGTTGAACAGGACCAACTGGGCGTCCCACGGGCTGGACGACACGGCCTCAAGCTTGTTCAGGTCAAAGGCGCGGGGGCGCAGGTCGCCTTCCCAGCTCACCCAGCCGGTCGGCGGACGCTTGTGATGGATCTGGGAGGCCGGGCCGAAGAAGCCCTCGCGGCCCATTTCCTGCTCATACGTGCCCTCGGGCAGGTCGCAATGCGCCTGGCGCGTGGCGACACCTTCCACATGAGGAAACGAAATCCAGTTCTTCATCCTCCCGACACTCCCTTTTGTGACTTTGTGATGAGTGCCCTATGATGGGCACCCGGTACGACCCAATTTAGTTTCAGATGAAACCAATTCCAAGGGAAATTTTGCGGAAGGCCGATGAACATGACAAAGAACAATGAAATCAAGGCCTCCGAGGACACCACCGGGCGGCCGATGCCGCTTCATCTGGACCTCTTCATCCCGTATCGCCTGTCGGTGCTGTCCAACATCGTCAGCCGGTCGGTGGCCCGACTCTATGCGCAACGCTTCGACCTGACGATCCCCGAATGGCGGGTCATGGCCGTGATGGGCCTGGAGGAGGAGCGCGGCGGGTCCATGTGCGCCAACAGCGTCGTCACCCGCACCGCCATGGACAAGGTGCAGGTCAGCCGCGCCCTGTCGCGCATGATGCAGAGCGGCCTGATCAACCGCACCACGGACCCCGACGACCGCCGCCGCTCGGTCCTGCGCCTGACCGACAAGGGCCGGCGCACCTACGAGGAGATCGTGCCGGCCGCCATGAAGTACGAGGAGGAACTGCTGGAAAACCTGACCCTGGAGGAGCAGATCACCCTGGAACGCCTGATTACCAAGCTGACCAAGGCCGCGCGCGCCCATGAGGTCGGCGGGGACGACGCGTGAGTGACCCAGACGCCGAGCCGGGCGACACCCCCCGCCCGGTCTTCGAGTACCGCAAGCGCGACCGCCGCCACTGGCAGGTCCTCGAACGCCTGTTCACTGAACGGAACTACGGCCCGCGCGAGGTTCTGACCAACTTCCCAGCCTATGTCCGGCGCCGCGACCTGCCCCGCTTCCTGGCCCACTACGAACTGTTCAAGCTGGTCCTGGACCTGCCGGGGTCGATCCTGGACCTCGGCGTTTTCCGGGGCGCCAGCCTGTTCACCTGGGCCAAGCTGCTGGAGACGTTCTGCCCGGCAGACCGCACCCGCAAGGTCTATGGCTTCGACCATTTCCAGGGCCTGGACGCGTTCACCGACGAGGACGGCGGCAAGGTCGACCGCACCGGCCCCAGCGGCCCCGACGCCGCGCGCTGGCAGGCAGACGCCGAGCACGCCCGCGCCCTGGTGGACCTGCACAACGACGACGGCATGATCGCCGGGGTCGAACGCGTGCGCCTGATCGAGGGCGACGTGTTGACCACCCTGCCCCGCTTCATCGCCGACACACCGGGGCTGCGGGTGTGCCTGCTGCACCTGGACATGGACGTCCACGCCCCGACCAAGGCGGCGCTCGAACACGCCTGGCCCCTGGTGGTCGAGGGCGGCGTGGTGGTGATCGACGAATACGGCCTGCCGCCGTGGGAGGGCGAGACACGGGCGCTGGACGACTTCCTCGCCGCCCTGCCCGGCCCGACGCCGGTGGTGCGGAAGTTCCCGTTCTCGGCCATGCCGGGGGGGTATGTGGTCAAGGTCACGTAAGTCCGCTGACGCGGACGGGCTCCCGCCCGAACCCGGCTGGAGCAAGCTCCAGACCTCCTTTTCTTATAAAAAATAAAGGGGTTCGGGGTTTACCCCGAGCGGGCGTGGGCGGCAGCCCACCACACTTTCAAATAATCGGGTCGCCCAACGGATGCCGCCCCTCGCGGTCCTCGATCTCGACCACCCACAGGTCCATGTCGATGTCGCGCTGGCGTTCGATGTAGCGGTCGGCGTCGGGTTCGGGGACCGGTTCCGGCCCGGTGGCGCGCATCCAGGCGCGGCGCCCGTCGCCGGTGCGGACCTGGGTCAGGACCGTGGCGCCGACGCCCGGCTGGTAGAGCTTGACCAGGACGGCGCCGGCGTCTTCATCGCCGCGATGGGCGATGACGGCAAACGCCCCCTGCCCGTTAACCTGACGGACCAGGGCCTGCACCCAGATTTTAGTCTTGATATTTGATTCGCTCACATCAGGATCGCCGCTAAGGCCGCTGTTGGCCGAAATGGGAGGAAAAACAATCGTGATACTCTACGGCCGCTATCTGTCGCCCTTCGTCCGCCGCGTCGGCACCACCTTGAACGTCCTGGGCCTGCCATTCCATCAGGAGGCCCTGTCGACGGCCAGCCACGCCGACCAGATCCGCGAGATCAACCCGCTGGTGCGCGTCCCCGCCTTGGACCTCGACGATGGCACGCGCCTGATCGAAAGCTGGGCCATCCTCGATGCCCTGGACGAGATGGTCGGCCCGGAAAAGGCCCTGGTCCCGGCATCCGGTGCCGCCCGGCGCGAGGTCCTGCAACTGGTGTCCTTCGCCGTTGGGGCGTGCGAAAAAGTCGTCTCGGCGTACTATGAACGCACCCGCCGGCCGCAGGAATTCTTCTATCAGGCGTGGGCCGAACAGTGCGAGGCGCAGGTGCGCGGCGCCTTCAGCCTGCTCGACGCGCGGGCCGAGGGGCGTGTGTTCCTGGCCGGCGACCGCCTGACCCAGGCCGACATCACCACGGTCTGCGCCTTTGATTTCGCAGCCACCGTGCTGCCCGACCAACTGGCTCCGGCGGCGTCCTGGCCCAACCTCGCGGCGCTGAGTGAACGGTGCAATGCGACACCGGCCTTTGCGTCCACCAAGCCGTGAGGTTTCCGCTTGCGCGGACGGGCTATCGCCCGGACCCATCTGGAGCAAGCTCCAGACCTCCTTGTTTTTCTTAAAGAAACAAGACGGGGGCGCCAACAAAGGCGCCCCCGCGAAGTCCTACTCGGTGCGCAGGATCAGGTGGTAGCCGAAGGGGGTTTCCACCACACCGGACATTTCGCCGACGTTCAGGGCGAAGGCGGCCTGGTCGAACGAGGCCACCATCATGCCCGGGCGGAACTGGCCCAGGTCACCACCCTCGGCGCCCGACGGGCAATCCGAGGCTTCCTTGGCGAGGTCACCGAACGCGGCGCCGCCGGCGATCTTGTCGCGCATGGCCTCGATCTCGGCCAGCGCCTCGTCCTTGGAACGGTCGGCGGTGGAACGCATGGAGCCAGCGTACATCAGCAGGATGTGCGAGGCGCGGATGGACGAAGCCATATGGGGTCTCCCGTGGATTGAGTGTCTGGCCGGTATGGGCCATCGGCCGTGCACGGGCAAGCAAAAACAGGCACCAAAAACGGACGCGGCGGCCTCTCCCCCAAGTGACCGCCGCGCCTTCTTTCGCCGGCCGTGACCGTACGGCGGAAGAAACCTGTCTGGCTGTTAACCGAACTTGTAGAGAATGCCGTAGCCGCCGCGCGGATAGGACCAGTCGATGTTGGACAGATCCTGGCAGATGATGCGGCAGGTGCCACATTCCAGGCAGCCGTCGAAACTGGTCGTCACGCTGCCGCCGTCCTCGGCCAGATAGCAGGCCGCCGGGCAGGCCGTGGTGCACGGCTTGTCGGAGCACTCCCGGCACAGGGCGGGGTTCTTGATCGCGATGTGCGGCTTGCCCTCGTCCACCCGATAGCGGTTCTGGAACAGCTTGTCTTCGACCTTGATCATGTTCATTTCCCTGTCCCTCAGAGGTTACCGCCAGGCGCGCGCCATCTTCCAGGCGTCCCCGATCAGGCCGCGGATGCCGCGTCCCTTGGTGAAGGCCTGGACCATCTCCTTTTCCTTGGTGATCTTGTCCACGCCGTCAACCCGGAACCACAGGGCGGCGGCCTTGGACAGGAGGCCGGGATAGGTCGAGAAGAACTGCGGATTTTCATGAAGAACCTCCGGCAGGTCCTTGTACTTCTTGAGGTCCTTGATGACGAAGGTGTCGTTCAGGCGGGCCCGGTACATGGCCAGATTGCCGTCGGACATGGGCTGCCCGGCCTTCTTGAGGTCGATGATCGTCTCGGCCGCGATGCGCCCTGTCGTCAGGGCCATGTTGGACCCTTCGCGGTGCAGGGCGTTGACGAACTGCCCGGCGTCGCCGCAGATCACCCAGCCGTCGCCCCAAATCTTGGGGATGGCCTTGTAGCCGCCTTCGGGGATGAGGTGGGCGGCGTATTCCTTGACCTCGGAGCCTTCGAGCAGCGGCTTGACCGAGGGGTGGTTCTTGAACTTTTCCAGCAGGCTGTACGGAGTCTGCCCGGTCTTCTTGAAGTCCGACACCAGGCAGCCGATGCCGACCGCCAGGCTGTCCTTGTTGGTGTAGATGAAGGCGGTCCCGACCATGCCGCCGGTCACCGTACCGGCGACCTCGATCACCACGCCCTCTTCGTCCTTGAGGTTGAAGCGGGCGTCGATGACGTCCTTGGGCAGGAAGTGCATTTCCTTGACCGCCAGGGCGACGTGCTCGGGCTTCAGCTCGGCGTGGAACCCGGCGCGCTGGGCCAGCAGGCTGTTCACGCCGTCGCACAGCACCACCACGTCGGCGAAGATGTCGCCCTCTTCGCGGTCGGTGCGCACGCCAATGACGCGGCCCTTGTCGTCCTTGAGCAGGTCGGTGACCGTGGTCTCGCAGATGACCAGGGCGCCGGCCTCCTTGACCTTCTTGGAGAACCACTTGTCGTACTGGGCGCGGATGATGGTGTAGCGGTTCGGCTTCTCTTCGTTGAAGTCTTCCGACCGGTAATGCGTGCCCATGTAGGAACGGTCGTCGAGCATCCACAGCCGCTGTTCGATGATGTGCCGCTCCAGCGGGCAGTCATCGCGGAAGTCGGGGATGATCTTTTCCACGGCATCGGCGTACAGAATGGCGCCCTGGACGTTCTTTGAGCCGGCATATTCGCCGCGCTCGATCTGCAGGACGCTCAGGCCGCCCTTGGCCAGCGTGTAGGCGGCGGCATTCCCCGAAGGGCCGGCCCCGACCACGATTGCGTCGAATTTCTCGGCCATGGTGTGGTCCTCCTAGTGGGTCAGCCGGCCATGCGGTTCACGGACAGGCGCTTGCGGAACGCCTCCGTGAGCGCGGGCAGGATGGTCAGGGCGTCGCCGACGATGCCGATGTGGGCAATCTCGAAGATCGCCGCGTTGGGGTCGGAGTTGATGGCGACGATGCAGTCCGCACCCTCGACGCCGACGCGGTGCTGAATGGCGCCGGAAATGCCCGCCGCGATGTACAGCTTCGGCCGGATGGTCTTGCCGGTCTGGCCGATCTGGCGTTCCGCGGCGATCCAGCCCTTCTGCACCAGCGGCCGGGAGCCGCCGTACTCGGCCCCGAGGACGGTGGCAAGATCGGTCACCAGCTTGAAGTTCTCGGGCTTGCCGAGGCCCAGGCCACCGGCCACCACCACGTCGGCATAGGCGAGTTGCGCCTTATCGCTGTCCTGGTCGGCGATGAAGCTGAGGATCTTGGTGACGATGTCGTCCTCGGCCATGTTCAGCGGATGTTCGATCAGGGCGCCGACCGGACGGCTCTCGTCCTTGTCCGGCATGGCCATGACGCGCGGCCGGATGGTCGCCATCTGCGGCCGGTAGTTCAGGGTGTGGATCGTACACAGCAGCGACCCGCCGAAGGTCGGCCGGGTGGCGGCCAGAGACCGTTCGTCGTCGATGGCGAGTTCGGTGCAGTCGGCGGTCAGGCCGGTCTTCAGCGTCGTCGCCACCGATCCGGCCAGGTCACGGCCCAGGGTCGTCGCGCCCAGCAGCAGAACCTCGGGCTGGTACGCGTTGACGACATCGGTCAGGGCCTTGCTGAACGGCTCGTTGCGGTAGTCGGTGAGCAGCGGGTCCTCGACCAGATACACCGTATCCGCGCCATAGGTGTAACTTTCGGCCACCGCCGCGCGGGTCGCCTCGCCGGGCGGTCCCATGACCACGCCGGCCAGGTTCACACCCAGCTTGTCGGCCAGCTTGCGGCCCTCGCCGAGAAGCTCCCAGGACACCGGATGGACGACACCGCGTTCCATCTCGACGAACACCCAGACGTGCTTGTAGCTCTTGAAGTGCTCCGGCAGTTCCTTCTTCATGCCGGCGCGGCCACCGGCAGGCTTGGCGACGGGGGCCTTTTTGGTCGGTTCGCTCATGGCAAGGCCCTCCTAACGGGTGCCGGCGGCCAGCTCGAGCATGTCTGCTTCGAGCTTGGGCTGCGCCTTGAAGATGGCGTCGATGGCGGCGGCGGAAATCTCGTCCGCCGACTTTCCGGAGACGTCGATCATGACCGCCTTGTCCTTGCGGGCACTGGGCGCGAACACCTTCTTCACCACGGTGGGCGAGCCCTTGAGCCCGCACAGCGAGATGTCCTCGATGCCCGCCGCCTCGGCGCTCCAGGTGCGCAGCTTGTGACGGGCGGCGCGGAACATGTCGGGCATGGTGCCGAAGCGGATGGAGTTCGACCCCTCCAGCATGGTGATGAGGCACGGCAGCGTGGTCTTGAGGACCTGCACACCGCCTTCGGAGCGGCGGTGGACGACCACCTCCCGCTTCTCCAGGTCGACGCCTTCGACCTTGGCGACGTAGGTGAGCTGCTGCAGGTTCAGCCGCTTGGCGATGCCGGGGCCGACCTGGGCGGTATCGCCGTCGATGGTCTGCTTGCCGGCGAAGACGATGTCGACCGGGTCGGTCTCGCCGATCTTCTTGATGGCGCTGGCCAGGGCATAGGACGTTGCGAGCGTGTCCGACCCGGCGAAGAACCGGTCGGTCAGCAGCACCGCATCGTCGGCCCCCAGGCCGAGCGCCTTGCGCAGGCTGTCTTCGGCCATCGGCGGCCCCATGCTCAGCACGGTGACCTTGCCGCCCAGCTTGTCGCGCAGGCGCATGGCCTCTTCGAGCGAGTACAGGTCATAGGGGTTGATGACCGACGGCACGCCCTGCCGCATGATGGTGTTGGTGACGGGGTGAACGCGGATCTGCGCGCTGTCCGGCACCTGCTTGATGCAAACGACGATGTGCATACCAACTCTCCATTCACCCGGTGGCCGAGGCACACCCACCCTAAGCAAGCACCGTTCCAGTTTTCCCGGCCACCCCCGAAAAGGCGGTTTTCAGCGCACCCTGGCGCCATTCACCGCCGGCAAGGCCGAAATGGATGCGGCACATCCACGACAAGCGTGTCGCATGTGCGACAGAACACTTTGGAATCTCTCGAAAATTAGGCCCCCACTTGGCGCCATTGTAATGATCCGCCGCCAAAAAAGAACCCCCCGGAGAGGAGAGTTTGTCTACCCTCCCGGGGGGCGCGGCGCATTGATAAATGTCGAAAGGATCAGGCGGCCGGCGGGGGCTCCAGTTCGTCCAGGCCGATGAACGCCCGGCCGCGCACCTGCTTGAAGACCTTGAACACGCCCTCGGTCACCGCGTCGGACTTGGCGAAGTCGCCATGCGCCTTGGCCAGCAGACTGGAATACAGCTTTCTGAGGGCGGCATCGTCCAGGGCGTCGAGCTTCTCGCCGGACAGGTAGTCGTGAAACCGCTTGAGGATATGCAGCCGGTTGACCCTGACCACAGGCTCGTCAAACGGCACGCCCAGGGCGGCAAAGAAGTCCTCGGCCGAGGACAGGCTGTTCATGTGGTCGAGAAAGGCGCTCATGCTGGGGGAGTCCTTGAAAGGGGTTCAACTGTGCAGGCGATGGACCTGCGGTTCGACGCCGAGCTCCAGCAGGTCGAGGGCGGCGTCGCGCACCACCAGCGTCTCGCAGTAGAAATTCCGCAGATCGGCCGGGGTGGGCGCCGACTTGGTGCGCGCGGCGTGGTCGCGGACACGGGCCAGCACGGCGCGGGCTTGCGGCTCGGCGGCGGCAAAGCCCAGCGCCTCCAGCGCATGACAAACGGCGGCAATGCCCGAATGCTTGCCCAGCACCAGGGTATGCCGGCGCCCGAGAAGCAGGGGGTCGAGCGCCTGGTAGTTGGCCGGATCGGCGAGCAGGCCATGAACATGGATGCCGGATTCATGGGTGAACACCCCTGCCCCGACGATGCTCTTGTTGACCGGGATGGGCCGACCCGAGGCCGCCGCCACCAGATCGGAAATCGGCGGCAGGTGACGCGGCGCGATGCCGGTCGAGCGGCCATGGAGCTGTTCCAGCGCCACCGCGACTTCCTCCAGCGGCGCATTGCCGGCCCGCTCGCCGAGCCCGTTGACGGTCGTCGAGACATGGGTCGCCCCGCCCAGCACGGCGGCCAGGGAATTGGCGGTCGCCAGCCCCAGGTCGTCGTGGGCGTGGATTTCAAGTTCGAGGTCGGTGTCGCCGCGCAGGACTTCAAAGGCCGAGCGCGTCGCAAAGGGCTCCAGAATGCCCAGGGTGTCGGCGAACCGGAAGCGCCGGGCGCCGGCGCCCTCGGCCACCTCGATCACCGCGCGCACGAAATCGAGGTCGGCCCGCGAGCTGTCCTCGCCGCCCAGCGACACGGCCAGCCCCAGGCCAACCGCCCGACGGATGACGGCGCGGACCTCGGACAGGACCCAGCCGCGGTCGCGTTGCAGCTTGCGGGCAATCTGCTGGTCGGACACCGGCACCGACACATTGACGGCGCTCACGCCGCACGCCACGGCCAGATCCACATCGGCGTCGAGCAGTCGGCACCACGCAATGGGCACGGCGTTCAGCTTGAGGTCGACGACGGCACGGATGCTGTCGCGTTCCTCCGGCCCCATGGCGGGGATGCCGACCTCCAGTTCCGGCACGCCGGCGGCGTCCAGGGCGGCGGCGATGGCAAGCTTCTCGGCAAGCGTGAAGGCCACGCCGGCAGTCTGTTCGCCATCCCGCAGGGTGGTGTCGTTGATGATGACGGGTACGGCCATGGCAACCTCCCCCCCCCCTCGTGAACCTCGTGAACCTCGTGAACGATCAGGCGTACTCGGGCTTGAAGGCCTCGGCACGCGGTGCATCGCCGTCCCAGTAAGGCGATAGCGTCCGCAGCCGGCCGATGATCTCGGGCACGGTGGCGATCACCTGATCGATCTCGGCCTCGGTCGTTTCGCGCGACAGGGAGAACCGGATGGCCCCGTGCGCCGCCGTGAACGGAACCCCCATCGCGCGCAGCACATGGCTGGGCTCCAGCGAGCCCGAGGTGCAGGCCGACCCCGACGACGCGGCGATGCCGACCCGGCTGAGGAACAGCAGGATGCCCTCCCCCTCGATGTACTCGAACGCGATGGTCGTGGTGTTGGGCAGGCGGTCGTGGATATTGCCGGTCACGAAGCAGTGGCCGACACTGTCCAGCAGCGCCTTTTCCAGCTTGTCGCGCAGGGCCTTCACGGCGGTGTTTTCGTGGTCCATGTGGACCAGGGCCAGTTCGGCCGCCTTGCCGAGGCCGATGATGGCGGTGGTGTTCTCGGTCCCGGCGCGGCGCTCGCGCTCCTGGTGGCCGCCGCGCAGCAGCGGGCGGAAGCGGATGCCGCGCCGCACGTACAGGGCACCGACGCCCTTGGGCGCGTGCAGCTTGTGGCCGGACAGCGACAGCATGTCGATGCTGGTCTCGGCCAGCCGGACCGGCACCTTGCCGACCGCCTGGACGGCGTCCGTGTGGAACAGGATGCCGTGCTCCTTGGCCATGTCGGCCAGGGCCTCGACCGGGAAGATGGTGCCGGTTTCGTTGTTGGCCCACATGATCGACACCACGGCGACACGCGGCGACAGGGCCGCCTTGTAGGCCTCGATGTCCAGCCGACCCTGGGCGTCCACGGGGACGACGTGGAGGGTGTAGCCCTCGTGCTTGGCTAGGTGGCGGCAGACCTCCAGGACGGCCGGATGCTCGACCGCGCTGGTGATGATCTCGCGGCGGTCGGGGGCGACCTTCAGGGCCGACAGGATGGCCGTGTTATTGCTTTCCGTGCCGCCGGAGGTGAACACGATCTCGGTGTCATGGGCGGCGCCGAGCAGGGCTGCGACGCGGGCGCGGGCCTCGCGCATCTTGCCGCCGACCTCGGCGCCGAAGCTGTGGATCGACGACGGATTGCCGAAGTGCTCGCTGAAGAACGGCAGCATTTCCTCGACCACGCGCGGATCGACGCGGGTGGTGGCGTTGTTGTCGAGGTAGATTCCGGTGGGTCCGCTCATGGCGTGCGCTCCTGGTCAGGCGAAACGACGGGCTTCGTGCGGAATGACCCGCAGCGGTCGGCCGATCTTGTCGATCAGCGCCTGCTGCACGCCCTGGATGGTGACGGCGCTCATCTGGCAGCCGGCGCAGGCGCCGACCAGTTTGACGAACACGCTGTCGCCATCGACATCGACCAGCTCGATGTCCCCGCCATCGGCCTGCAGGTGCGGACGCAACTCCTCGATGGCGGCCTGGATGACCATGATCTTTTGCAGGTTGGTCATGGCTGGCGCGGCGGCCTGGGCCTTCTTCGCGCCTTCGGCCAGCGGGCTTATCTGGATGAGGCCTGATGCGGCCGGAGCCGGCGCGGATACTGGGGCCGCACCACCGTAGACATAGGCTTCCTCAGCCTTGAGAAGGCCTTCAGCGACCATGGCGGCGTTGATGTCGGCGAGCTTTTCCTCGATCTTCTCGAAGCACGTCTTGCACGACCCGCCGGCCTTGGTATAGGCGGTGACCTGCTCGATGGTGGTCAGGCGGTTGCCGCGCACGGCGCGGTCCAGCATGCCTTCATCCACGCCGAAGCACTTGCAGATCAGGGCGCCTTCCTCGTGGTCGTCGTCGGCCAGTTCCTCGCCGGTGTAGTTGGCGATGGCGGCGATCAGCGCCTCGTGGCCCATCACCGAACAGTGCATCTTCTCGGGCGGCAGGCCGCCCAGGAAGTCGGCGATGTCCTGGTTGGTGATGGTGCGGGCCTCGTCGATGGTCTTGCCGATGACGATCTCGGTCAGGGCGGAACTCGACGCGATGGCCGACCCGCAGCCAAAGGTCTGGAACCGGGCGTCGGTGATGATCTGGGTTTCGGGGTCGACCTTGATCATCAGGCGCAGCGCGTCGCCGCACGAGATGGACCCCACCTCCCCCACGCCGTCGGCACCTTCAAGCACGCCGGCGTTCTTGGGATTGAAGAAGTAGTCCTTGACCTTGTCGGTGTAGTTCCACATCGCGGGGGAGCCCTTCCAGCCAGCGTTCCAGACAGTGTTATCGGTTAGGCGGCAAACGACTTGCCGCAGCTGCACTTGCCTTCGGCGTTGGGGTTCTCGAACTGGAACCCGGACCCGCCGATGCTCTCCACGAAGTCCAGCGTGGTGCCGGCGATCAGGGCGGCGCTGTCGGTGTCGATGAAGACGGACACGTCGCCGAATTCGAGGACCGTGTCCCCCTCCTCGGCGACGTTCACCAGCCCCATGCGGTACTGGTATCCGGCGCAGCCCCCGGCCGAGACCATGATGCGCAGGCCGGCCGCCTCGCCCTTGACCCTGCGGATGGCGTCCTGCGCCGCTGCGGTGACATGGATCATGACAAAGCCCTCCTTCGGGGTGGTCCCGAGGAGGGCTAAGCAAGGACGATGCCAGACATTGGAACCGTTGAAAATGCTGCGACCGGGCGGCGCGGGGCCTGTCGCATGCCCGACACCATGTCGCACATGCGACAGGCCGGTCAGCCTCAGGTCCATGCCCGGATTGCAGTGCAGCGTTGCGGCACGGAAGTGGTCGCACAATCGCCGAAATTTCACATGTTTATTAGGGGTATATGGTAAACTCCTCCAATTGATTTCTCCGGGGGTTACGGCGATGTTCTCGAACATGAAGATTGGCGGCAGGCTGTTCATTTTGATCGCAGCGGCGATCGCAGCGCTGGCCGTCATTGGGGCGATCGGCGTTTTTGCCACGGCCTCCATCAACTCCATGCTGGACCGCGCCCGCATGGAGGCGCAGCGCCCGATGGTGCGATTCGGCAACATCAACGAGCAGCTTCAGGAAAGCTTCCGCCAGCTTTACGCGGCGTCCCTGCATAACCCGTCGCTGCGGGCCGCGCCCTACCACAGCCATCCGGTCACGCTGCACACCGAAGCCGTGACCAAGGCGGTTCAGGCGATCAACGAGGAACTCTCCGCCTACCGTGCCTCAAGGGCCGGAACGCTGTTCCCGTCCGACCTGGCCGTTTTTCAGGCTGCCTGGACCACGCTGACCGGCGAAAGCCTGGCGCGCGCCTCCGAACTCGCCGCCCTGGACAGCGTGGACGGCTACGAGGACCTGGGCGTCCACCTGACCACGACCGTTCTGCCGCAGTTCAACGCCGCTAAGCTGAGCGCGGCGAAGATGCTTCTGGAACACCAGGCCTACGCCGACCGGCTGGTTGCCGAGGCCGCCGCCCAATACAGCTTCGCCAAGTGGAGCATCATCCTGGGCGGTGCGGGCATCGGCATTTTGGTGCTGGTCGGCGCCATCCTCATCGGGCGGTCGATCACCCGGCCGATCCTGTCCATGACCAGCGCCATGCACGTCCTGGCCGGGGGCGACAAGAGCATCGCCATTCCGGGCACGGAGCGCGGCGACGAAGTGGGCGAAATGGCCGCCGCCGTGCAGGTGTTCAAGGACAACATGATCAAGGCCGACCAAATGGCGGCCGAACAGCAGCGTGACCAGGAAGCCCGCAACAAGCGCGCCGAAGCCGTCGCCCGCCTGACCACCGAGTTCGACTCGCGGGTCGGCAGCGTGCTGGGCGCCGTGTCGGCCGCCGCGACCGAGATGGAAGCCACCGCCGGCACCATGTCGAGCACCGCCGACCAGACCAGCCACCAGGCGTCGGCCGTTGCCGCCGCCGCCGAACAGGCCGCCGCCAACGTGCAGACCGTGGCCAGTTCGGCCGAGGAACTGACAGCCTCCATTCACGAGATCTCGCGTCAGGTCGCCCGCTCGACCGAAATCGCCAGCGCCGCCGTGGACAAGGCCACACACACCCACGAACAGGTGCGCGGCCTGGCCGAGGCGGCCAGCAAGATCGGCGAGGTGGTCAACCTCATCACCGACATCGCCGACCAGACCAACCTTCTGGCGCTGAACGCCACCATCGAGGCGGCGCGGGCCGGTGACGCCGGCAAGGGCTTTGCCGTGGTCGCCAACGAAGTGAAGAACCTGGCCAGCCAGACCGCCAAGGCGACCGAGGAAATCAGTCGCCAGATCCGCGCCGTCCAGCAAGAAACCCAGGAAGCGGTCGAGGCGATCAACGAGATCACCGAGGTCATCAGCTCGATGAACGAGATCGCCACCACCATCGCCAGCGCGGTGGAGGAACAGGGCGCGGCCACGGCCGAAATCGCCCGCAACGTCGAGGAAGCCGCCGCCGGCACGGGGGAAGTCACCTCCAACATCGTCGGCGTCAACCAGGGCGCCGGCGAAACCGGCTCGGCCGCCGGCGAGGTCCTGGAAGCATCCCGCGAACTGTCCCAGCAGGCCGACACCCTCAAGGGCGTGGTCGAGACCTTCCTGCGCGACGTCCGCGCCGCATAGTACCTTGCCGAGGGCGTCCCGGTGATCGAAGCCGATCAGCGGGACGCCCAGGCGCGGCGCCCCGCCCCCCCTCCTCGCCTCATTGACCCGGATCCGCCGGGCGCGCCGCGCCCGCATGCGTCTGCGTATCCCAGGTTACAGACCGCCACTCCGGTGGCTGGCTATCCTGGCGCACGCACGAAACGCAAAAAGGATCCGACCCCATGCCGATCACCAAACACGCCGCCGCCCTTGGCGCCGCCCTCGCCGCCGCCCTGGCCGCAGCCGTGGCCCTGGCCGCCCCGCTCCACGCCGCCCCTCTGGACGACGCGGCCATCCTGTCCATTTTCGACCAGGCCAACATGGCCGATATCACGACCGCCCGGCTCGGCCTCAAGCGAGCACGGTCGCCGGAGGTCAGGGACCTGGCCGCCATGGTCCTGGCCGACCACGAAGCGGTCCAGCACATGGGCCGCGAATTGGCCAAGGACCTGGGCATCGTCGCCCTGCCGCCCGACAACGACACCGCCCTGGAGGCCCAGGCCAAGGCTTACGGCGCCTTGCAGGCGGCGCCTGCGGCGGATTTCGACCGGGCATACCTGCTGCACGAGATCGCCTTTCACCAAGCCGTGATCGACGCCATCAAGGGGACCCTCCTGCCATCGATCACCCACCCGGACCTCAAGGCCCTGGTGATCAAGGTGCTTCCGGGGTTCGAGCACCACCTTGCCGCCACCCGGCAGGTGGCCGACACGCTGTCGATCCGATGAACAAGGAGCCTCCGGAACGCAGTGCGGGAGGAGAGGCGAGCCATGAATACCGACGTCTCATCGATCCTGGGCACCGGCTCGCTCATGGTGGCGGCGGCCGTCCTGGCGCTGGCGCTGATCGTGCGCGGCGATCTGGTCCCGGTCGGCATGCGGGAGGGTGGCGGACGCTGGTTCCTGGGCGGCGCGCTGGGGGTCGGCGTGGTCGCCTTCACCATCAAGCTGGCGGTCATTGCGCTGGTGTCCACCTTCCCCGCCCAAACCATCGGCGCGCGGGAGCCGGCATCCCGGCGGCCATCGGTCCAGGCGGTTGCCCCGACGCCCGTCCCCCTGCCCGCCGCGCGAGCCTTCAGGCCCCATGCGTGGCAGGCCTTGCCTGAACAGGCCCCGGCACCGCCGGACAACCCGACGACGGCGGACAAGGCTGCGCTGGGCGAGCGGCTGTTCCACGACCCCGCCCTGTCGGCCGATCACACCGTATCCTGCGCCACCTGCCATGCCGTCCGGACCGGAGCCGGTGACGACGGCACGCGCACCGCCGTCGGCATCACCCGGACTCCAGGGGCGCGCAACACGCCCACGGTGTTCAATGCGGCATTTCAGGCGCGGCTGTTCTGGGACGGACGCGCCTCATCCCTCGAGCAGCAGGCCCGCGGCCCGCTGGTGAACCCGGACGAGATGGGAATGCCCTCGCTGGAGGCCGTCGAGCAGCGTGTCCGGGCCGACGCAACATACAGGGCGGCATTCGACCGCGCCTTCGGCCCAGGCACTGCCATCACCATCGACAGGATCACTCAGGCCATCGCCAGTTATGAACGAACGCTGGTTACGGCGGACACGCCCTATGACCGCTTCGTGCGGGGCGACCCGGCGGCCCTGTCGGCGGCCCAGCAGCGCGGCATGTGGCAGTTCCAGGCCGTGGGCTGCGCGACCTGCCACTCAGGGCCGAATTTCAGCGGCGCCAGTGTGCTCGGGCAGCGCGCGCCGTTCATGCCGCTGATGGTGGAGCGCTCGGACCTCGCCGTGCAGCGGGGACTGGGCAACGACAAGGGCCTGGCCGGAGCCGATGCCGCGGCCGGCATCTGGCGCGTCCCGTCGCTGCGCAATGTGGCATTGACCGGCCCGTACTTCCACAATGGGTCGGTCGGGGATCTGGACGAGGCGGTGAGGATCATGGCCGCAACCCAGTTGAACGCCAGGGTCGGGGACGATCCTTCGGCCCCCTCGGTCAAGCTGTGGTGGTCTCCGGAAACGCAGTCGTTCATGCACTTTGAAAGGCGCCGCGTGACCGAACGGGACGTGGCGGATATCGTTGCCTTCTTGAAGGCCCTCAGCAGCGACAGCCTCGTTGGGCGGCTGCCGAAGTAAAGCCACCAGGGGGGGGACCGCAATGCAGGCGATGGACCTATTCCGCGATCTTTCGACGGCAGGCCGGGACGCGGTGTCGCGCGGCCTCGTCCGGCACGACTTCCAGAAGGGCCAGACCATCGTCGAAAAAGGGCAGCAGGTGTCCGGGGCCTATTTCGTGGTGCGGGGAGAGTTGCGGGTGTTCACACTCTCGCCCGGCGGCAAGGAGGCCACCCTCTATATGATCCGCCCCGGCGAGACCTGCGTGCTGGCCCTGAACAGTCTGTTCAACAAGCTGCTCTATCCGGCCTGGGTCCAGGCCGAGGAGGCGAGCGCGGTCGCCGTGGTGCCGGGCGCGCTGTACCGGCACCTGTTCGCGTCCGAACGGGTCATTCAGGATCTGACCGTGCACGCCCTGTCCACCGTGGTCTTCCGCCTGATGACGGAACTCGAACAGGTGCATGCGTGGCAACTGGACCAGCGGCTTGCCAGCCTGCTGTTGAACAAGGCGTCGGACCACGGCGTGGTGCTGAAGACGCAACAGGAGATCGCCGCCCACATCGGCACGACGCGCGAGGTCGTGGCGCGCCTTCTGGCTGAGTTTGCCGCCCGCTCCTGGATCACCACCGGGCGCGGCCGGATTACGGTGCGTCAACCAGCCCTGCTGGCCGCCGTCATCCGGCGCGGCGGAACGATCTGACGGCTGTGCCCTCAGGCCGGAACGGCGGCCTTGGCTGGCTGCACACCATCCGGGGACTCGCCCAGCACCATGACCTCCTCACCCGGCAGGATGGCGCGATCGCGGCCGCCGCGCTTGGCGTCGTACATGCGGCGGTCGGCCAGTTCGACCAGCGCGGGCCAGTCGAGAACGTCATCGCGCAGCGTTTCGGCGATGCCGATGGAGGCCGTCAGCGGCGTGCCGTCCGGCCGCAGCCCCAGGCCGTTGCCGGCCCGCAGGCGCGACAGCAGGCCGGGCACGGCATCGGCCGGCATGTCGGGCAGCACGGCGACGAACTCCTCGCCGCCCCAGCGCACCAGGATGTCGCCACGACGCAGGGTGGACCGCAGCGACTCGACCAGGGTCTGCAGGGCCTTGTCGCCCGCCTCGTGGCCATAGGTGTCGTTGATGCCCTTGAAGTGGTCGAGGTCGAAGAAGGCGACGCTCAGCGGCTTGCCCGACAGGGTGGCCAGCCGGAACATCAGGTCCAGCGCCTCGGTGCCCGACCGGCGGGTGTAGGCGCCGGTGAGCGCATCGGTCATCGCCTTGTTGACCAGGGTCGCCATGTAGTGGAGCTGGCTCATGCCCGAGAACATGGCGAGCCCCATCATCATGGCCATGAACCACAGGGCCGGGCCATCGGTCTGCAGGTTGATGCTGTGGTCGGCGACGATGCTGCCGAGGGCGATGCCAACGGCCGGCACGGAAAAAGCGATCACCTCCAGCGCGGTCAGCGGGAACACGGCAAGCCCGCCCAGCACGATGGTCGGCATCAGCGCGTACAGTCCGGCCACCAGGGCCTGGGTCCCGCTCAGGTCCGCCGGATCGACGACCTGCAGCGACAGCAGATAGAACACCGGCGGCACCAGCAGCATGATCAGCAGCATCAGCCCGGCCTGCAGCGACGGCCGGGTCGACGACAGTTCGCGCGGCCACGCCAGGGCGACGAAAACCGCCGCGGCGGCAAAGCGCAGGGCAATCAGCGGCACCGCCTGGGCAATCTCGAAAACGAGCAGATCAACCACCGACCACGCCGGCACGAGCACCGCAAACAGCGCCGAAACGAAGCGCACCCGCGACAGCGTGACGGACGCCGCATGGCGGCGAATATGGCTTGAATGGCCTGTCGGACTGAGCAGGCTCCACAGTTGTTCGGCCGTTACACCGAACGACATCAGACTCCTGGCAATGATCCGTCGGATGACGTTCAACATGGCCTTCGCCCCCTCTTCATGCCGATCCCTTGCGGGAAAACGCCATACCCCCTGGCATGCGCCGGATGCAAACTAACAGAATGCCCGCAAAGACCATAGGGGCCAAAAGGACCCGGCAAAACGCCGTGCGGCGGCGCACGGGGCCAAGTGCTGTTCGCCCCCGGCATGTTGAGGTATCATCGACTTACACGAGAAACCATGGGGAGGGCGACATGGTCTGCGGCCGGTGCCTTTACTGGGATCATGCGGAACAGCCGCATGCCATGCCCGCAGATCACGTTGCCGCAGTCGGCCGCTGCCGCCGGCACACGCCTCGCTTGCCCCGCAACGGAATGCGGGGCGAATGGCCCACCACCGAAGCCAGCGACTGGTGCGGCGAGTTCAAGGAGCGCGGCGACGACGTTTTGTGAATTTGCGGCACCTGCGGCATATTGCACGCGGCCGACAGGTGGTGTAGACCGCGCGCCATGATCCTGACCCCCATTGCCCTGCCCGATCTGCCCGCCGCCCTGGCCAGCTTTGATGCGGCCCTGGCCGATGCGCCTGTTCCCCAGGCCGTGTTCCGGCGGATTGCCGGAACCCTCGCCCTTGTCGCGGACGACAGCCTCGCCCTGTCGCAGGACCCCGGACACCACCGCGCCGCCGTGGCGCTGGCGCGGTCGTTCGGCATGGGCATCACGGACGAGTCACCGACCACCGGCTTCACCTGGGACGGCCATTCCCTGCGCGTGCGCATGGAACCGTCGGTCATCATCCACGACGTGGCCCACCTCCAGGTCTGCGCGCCCGAGCGCCGGACCGTGCCCGACTTCGGCCTGGGGGCAGGACCGGAAACCGGACTGCGGGCCGAAGCCGACGCCGCCATGAGCGTTTTCGGCGTCGCCCGCGAGATGGAGGAGGCCGTCACGTCGCTGCTCGGCATCCTGTGGGAGGTCGAACTCGACCAGCCGGCCCTGTGCGCCTTCCTGGAGCAGAACTGGCTGGAAGGCGGCGCCAGCCCGCGCAACCGGGCGCACTTCCTCAAGATCCTGGGGCATCTGGGCGATCACGGGCTGGTCGATGCCGATGGCCGCCCCACCCGCGCCCTGCGGGAAACCCCGGACAGCGTGTTCCTGGCCCCGTTCACCCGGCCCTAGAGCATCGTGCGGAAAAGTGGACCCGGTTTTCCGCGCCAACGATGCATCTTTTTCAAATAGTTAGACGGGGCTGCCCGTCGGACAGCCCCGTCATGACCTGTGCCTCTCGGCCAGACCAGCTTACATGCAGGAGACCTGGGCGGTCATGACCGCTTCAAGACCTTTGGCGTGGGTGGTCGAAATGGCGGCGGCATCTTCGGGCTTGCCACTGGTCAGGGCGGCGTTGACGGCCTTCATGGCTTCCAAGGCGCCGGCCCGCTCCGCGCCGGTCAACTTTTCGGCGGCGCAGGTGCAGGACTTTTCGGTTTCCGGGGACTTGTCCGCGCCGGTGCAGAGGGCGACAAAATCATCGGCAAAAGCAACCGAAGAGAGAGAAACCGAAGCGACAGACGCTGCGGCAATGATCATGAAGCGATTCATTTTGGAACCCCTGAGAAGGAACGAACGACGCACGGTAGGCTCAAATACCCATATATTCAATATGGAAAAAAGAACGGGTGAAAATGGCTGAAAAAAAAGAAAAATGGCCAAATCATGGTTGCTGATTCACGGCGTGGCGGGACGCTCCGAGCGTGCTGGAACTTCCCTGCGCGGGCCCCGCGCCCAGTATTAGCCTGGGCCTACATCATTAGTTGCAATACCATCACACGGGCATGACGATGGCGGTGCGGCGGCCGTTGACCGTGAATGATGTAAAACAGGGTCCTGGCACCCACATAGGCCGTGCGCCATACGACCGCACAACCCGCTTCCCCCATCACCCACACCAGGTTTAGGGTTGTTGTTGCTCTGGACAGAAGAAACCAGGCAACGGACAGGAGGAAGCATGACCGTCGTAAAATCCGTCAGCGTCGCCGACATCGCCATCGTGGGCCTGGGGGACGTCGGGACCCGGTTCCTGGAGGAAATGTTGCGCCTCAAGGACCGCGGCATCCGCATTGTCTCGGTCGCCGAGACCGAGGACACCCCCGGTCGTCGCCTTGCCGCCGAACAGGGAATCCCGCTCAAGACCCTCGAAGAGATCGTGGCCAAGGGGCACACCGTCGACGTGATCTTCGACCTCACGGGAAGCCTGAGCCTGCGCCGCATGTTGCGCGAAAAGATGATCGAGACCGGCAACCGGCACACCATCATCGCCCCGGAAACGATGGCCCGCCTGCTGTGGGCCGTGGTGACCGACGAGGTTCTGGACGAAGCCGGGCACGTCCGCGGCTACTGATACCCGCCGCCTTACGGCTTCCCGCCCAGGCGCCGGGTCAGGCCCTGCGCCGCATCCAGGACCGCCTGGGCGGGCTCGCCATCGGGCTCGACGGAAAAGGCACCCTGGTGGCCAAGCGCCGTGATGGCGGCAATGAGGTCGCCCTTGTGGTCGAACACCGGGGCCGATACCGCCGCCACGCCCGGCAGCAGGGCACCATCCACCGTGCCCAATCCTGTCGCGCGGGCGTGGGCGCGGAAAGCCGCCACCGCCGCATCATCGACGCCCGACAACGCCTGCTCGCGCGCCACCAAGGCGGCGGTGCGGTGCTCGGGCATCCAGGCCAGGAACGTCCGGCCGGTGGCCGACACCAGCAGCGGCAGCGTGGACCCGATGCGCACGTTCACCGTGACCGGGCGGGTGCTTTCCTCCCACCGCACCACGGTCGGGCCGCTCTCGCCCCATACCGCCAGGGCCACCGTCTCGTTGAGGCGGTCGCGCAGATCGACCAGCACCGGGGCAGCCAGACGCACCACGTCCAGCCGCGCCAGGGCCGCCAGGCCGACCCGCAACGCCAGGCCGCCAAGGTCGTAGCGCTGAGTCTCGCTGTCCTGCTCGACCAGGCCCGCGCGGCACAGGCTGACCAGGTAGCGGTGCGCCTTGCCGCCTGACATTCCGGCCGCGGCGGCGACCGATTTCAGCGGCAACGCCCCCGGCGCGCCGATGAACGCGGCCAGGACGCGGGCCGCCGTCTCCACCGACTGGACGCCGGATTGCAGGCCCTTTTCCTCTGTCTCATCGTCCAGGACGGTCATCCCGATACCTCCATATACGCACTGATATCATGGTTGACATGTGAAGGACTATGTTCCGATATAGGCGATGCGTTACGCAATGAGAAACAACAACCGTCGCCCGGAGGACACCGTTCCATGACCACCCAAGCCATGAAGTACTCCCTGTTCTCGGTGGTTGACCACTACCCGACCGACCTTTTCCCCGGCCATACGCGCACCGTCGCGGGGTTCTACGAGCAACTCCTTCAGCAGGCCGAGCTTGCCGATGGCCTGGGGTATGACACGTTCTTCGTGGCCGAACACCACTTCGACCACTACGGCGCCATTCCGAACCCGGCCGTGTGGATGGGTGCCGCCGCGCAGCGCACCAAGACCATCAAGCTGGCCCCTGCCGTTGCCGTGCTGCCGTTCCACGACCCCCGGCATGTGGCCGAGGACTATGCCATGGTCGACCAGCTTTCGGGCGGCCGGCTGGTCATGGGCGTCGGGTCGGGCTACCTGAAGCACGAGTTCGACGGATTCGGCGCCGACGGCGCGGTCAAGCGCTTCACCTTCGACGAGGGCCTGGAAATCATCCGCCGCCTGTGGAAGGGCGAGACGGTGACCTTCAAGTCCGACCACTACGACCTGAACAACGTCGCCATCAACGTGCTGCCCCAACAGGCCGACGTGCCGGTCTACATCGCCTCGCTGCGGCCGGAAGTGGCCTACTTCGTGGGCAAGGCCGGCAACAACATCATGACGGTGCCCTATGCGACCGTCGACCGCTTTGACGAAATCAAGACCATGATGGACGAGTTCAAGCGCGGCGTGAGCGAAAACCCGCAGGCCGAGGGCAAGTCCCTGGTCGCCCTGCACACCTGGATCGCCGACAGCGACGACGCCGCCCGCGCCGAGGCCAAGGAGGCGTTCGACCTTTACGTCGCCACCCGCAAGTACGCCAAGAGCCAGACCTATGACGACATCATCGCGTCCGGCCTGTCGCTGTTCGGATCGGTGGACACGGTGGTCGACAAAGTGGTCAAGCTGCGCGAGATGGGTGTCGACCACATCATGACCCTGCACAACTTCGGCGACATCGCGCCGGAGAAGGCGCAGAAGTCCATCACCCGTTTTGCCCAGGAAGTCATGCCCCGCGTCAACGAGCGCCTCGGCGCCACGGTGGCGGCATGAGCGGCAACACCAACACCGCCGCCGCGCAGGTCGAGGCCGGGGGCTTCGACCCCCGTGCCTTCCGGAATGCCCTGGGCGGGTTCGCCACCGGGATCTGCGTCGTGACGGCGCAGGCCGACACCGGCCGCCCGGTGGGCATGACCATCAATTCATTCAGTTCGGTGTCGCTCGACCCGCCGCTGGTTCTTTGGAGCATCGGCCGCACGTCGCCCAGCTTCCCAGTGTTCACCACGGCCGGACGTTGGGCGATCAACGTGCTGGCCGAGGATCAGGAGGCCCTGTCCAACGCCTTCGCCAAGCCCGCCGAGGACAAGTTCAACGGCGTGGACTGGCACCCCGGCATCGGCGGCGCTCCGCTTTTGCCCGGCACGGTGGCGCGCTTCGAATGCACCACGGAGCACCTGTACGACGGCGGCGACCACGTCATCCTGGTCGGCCGGGTCGAGGCGTTCGAGCATGACGGCGACCGCGCGCCGCTGCTGTTCGCCGCCGGCCGGTACGGACGATTGGCCCGCTGAGGCAGCCGCCGGCCGTGCTATTCTCCTTTGAGAACGGCGGGCGGGGAGACTGTCGCGGTGGAAGACCTGGTTGATGTGAACAAGTTGGCCGGCGGTCTGCACGACCTGATCGTGTGGACGCAGGCCAACATCTTCACCCTGGCGAGCCTGATGCAACTGGCCGCCGTCGCCCTCACCGGGGCCGTTGCCGCCTGGGCCACGCCCCTCCTCCGCCGGATCGGCCGCAGGGTTGCGGAACACGCTCCGCCGGTGGTCGCAAACTCCCCCATGCGCCCCGCCCTGCACGACATCGTCGGTCCACTGACGTGGTTCATCCTGCTCAACATCGTCGAGACGACGGCCCTGCGGCTGGAGCAACCGGCTCGCATCCTGACCATCGCGGTCAGTCTGGTCGGCGTCTGGATCGTCATTCGCCTGGTCGCCAGCGTCATCCAGGAACCGGTATGGGCGCGCCTGATTGCCGCCGTCGCCTGGATCGTCGCGGCGCTGAACATCCTCGGCCTGCTGGCCGTGGTGGTCGGGGTCCTTGACGGGTTGGCCGTGACGCTGGGCGAGTTCCGCCTGTCGCTGCTGCTGGTGTTGCAGGCCGCCGCGACCCTGGCGATCCTGCTGTGGCTGGCGACCACGGCGTCGCGTTTTGCCAAGCGGCGCATCCAGGGCATGACGCACCTGACCCTGTCGGCCCGCGCGCTGTTCTCCAACATGCTGCACATGCTGCTGCTGGGGTTGGCGGTGGTGGTGGCGCTGAACATCGTCGGCATCGACCTGACCGCCCTGGCGGTGGTCGGCGGTGCCATCGGCCTGGGCCTGGGCTTTGGCCTGCAAAAGGTGGTGTCGAACCTGGTCAGCGGCGTGATCCTGCTGATGGACCGCTCGGTCAAGCCCGGCGACGTGATCGCCGTGGCCGGGACCTATGGCCGGGTCAACGCGATCGGGGCGCGCTATGTCTCGATCATCACCCGCGACGGTATCGAGCATCTGGTGCCCAACGAGGAATTGATCACCACACGGGTCGAGAACTGGTCCTTTTCCGACACCAAGGTGCGGGTGCGCATTCCGGTCGGCATCGCCTACGAAAGCGACCCCCGCACGGCCGTGGCGCTGTGCGAGGCCGCGGCGGCCGGCGTCAGGCGCGTGCTGGCCTCACCGGCGCCGCGTTGCCTGGTCCGGGGGTTCGGCGACAACTCGGTGGATCTGGAACTGCGCATCTGGATCCTCGATCCCGAGGACGGCGTGGCCAACGTGTCCAGCGACGTGCTGCTCGCGGTGTGGGACGCCTTCAAGGAACACGGCATCACCATTCCGTTCCCGCAGCGCACCCACCACTTCCCCGACGGACCTATCGAGGTACGGATGGCGGCGCGGGACGCTCCGCCGGCGGGCTGAACAGGATGGATGCGCCCGCCTCCTCGCTGAAGCAGTGGGCGTAGTCGTCGCAGACCGTGCAGTTGGGCGACTTGCAGATCACCACGCCTTCGAGCTGGCACAGGGTGCGGTAGAAGAACTTCTTCCACTTCATGTCGCCGCTGTTCAGGGCCACAAGACCGGGAAAGTACCGGCCCATCAGCGCCGACAGGTCGGAGCGATCCCGCAGGCCCAGGTCCTGCCACAGATGGTTCGGCCCAACGATGGAGCGCCGCGCCACGATGTTGGCCAGCCAAGCCTCTTCGTCGGGCCGCTGGCCGGCGCGGTGGGCCAGCAGCAGGCGCCGCAGGTCGTCTTCCTCCAACGCCATCTCGCCCTCCCCCTCGTCCTCGGCCATCCACGGCAGGAGGTCCAGGGCATCGGGGAAATAGCCCGCGAACAGAGAGGCCAAGGCGTCCGGCGCCAGCCCCAGCGCGTGCGTCATCGGCACGGCGGGAGGCTGGGCCGGATCGCCACGGACGACGGCGATCACACAGGCCAGAACGTGCCGATCAATGTGCTCCCCCGAGACATCGCTCGATACGAGCCTGTGATACACCGCTTCCGTCATGGTTCCCTCCTTTTGGGATGGGGAATGAGTGGGTGGTTAGGGAACTGGGTCAGGCCGCCATGCCCTCGCTGCCGTGGGTCTGGGCGCTGGTGCCGCAGACCTTTTCGCAGGAGCCGCATCCGATGCAGTCGCCGGGGTTCTTGACGGTCATGATCTTGCGCTCGATCTCTTCGTCGTCGTCGAAGGGGTCGCACAGTTCGCCGTCGTCGTTGACGCCCATCAGTTCCATGACGCCACGGGTGCAGACCTTGAAGCAGCGGCCGCAGCCGATGCAGGCCTTTTCGTCGATGGACAGCAGGTATTCGGGGGTCCACGGCGCGCCGCCGCGGGTCAGGAACTCACCCATTCTCTCAGATCCTTTCTGTTGTCTTCCGCGCGTCTTCTTTAAAGAAACCAAGGAGGTCTGGAGCATCGCTCCAGGCTGGCGGCAGCCATCCGCGAAGCGGACCCCTTACCCCCCGGCCGCCTTCAATGCGGCGCGGGCTTCGGTCAGGTCGCGGTAGGCGTCATAGGTTTCCTGCGCCACCGTCATGATGGTTTCCCAGTTGACCGGCAGTTCCTCGGACAGGTCGTGCAGGTCCATCTTCTTGGAGGTCGCGCGGCCGGACAGCTTGCGAACCTTCTCCTTCAGGGCCTCGACGTCGCTCACGGCCCTTCCCCCTGGGCGCACGCCGGGTACTTGGCGATCCAGGCCGCCGCGTCATCGACCAGCTTCTCGCCGCCCTCGGCCAGCTTGGCGAGGCTTTCGAAGCCGAAGCGGTGGATGTCGCGCAGGTGCTTGTTGACCACCACCAGGCGGCCGGCGGTCAGCATCATGCGGCCGAAGCCCTCGTGGCTCATCTTCATCATCGGGCTGGCGATGATGCCGGTGCGGCGTTCGACGGCGAGGCCCACGGCGGCGTAGTACAGTTCGATGCGCCAGATGGTGTCCGGGTCGGGGTCGCCGATGATCGGGATCAGACGGCGTTCCTCCTTGGTCACGATGAACGGGCGCAGGATCTCGGCGTCGGGCTTGCCTTCCCAGGCGCCGTAGGTGTCCTGGGCGCGGATCTGCTTGATGAGTTCGACAACGAAGGGCGACTTCAGCGCCTCGGTGTCTTCGGCAGTCAGGTCGATGACGGCGGTTGCCATGGGGAAAACTCCTACACTTCGTCGTCTTCAAGGAAATCGAGGGCGTCGCCACGGCCGGCCAGCATGGCCTTGCGCAGCCACGGCGGCGGGGCCTGCATCATGCCCTGCACGCGGGTGATGACGTCGGCGATGGTTTCTTCGGCCGGCAGCTTGACGGGGTGGACGTTGGCCCGCACCACCTTGGCCGCGGCCGGGCCGCCGATCGCCTTGACGAACAGAAGCGAGCAGCCTTCCAGGGCAGCGATGCGCGCGGCCACGCGGCTGTCGCCGTCCTCGTCATGCTTGGCGCTTTCGGCCGAGGCGTTGTCGAACTGGATGGCCTGCACGAAGGTGGAGTCCTCCTGGCCGACCTCCCAGACCGCGATGGTGCGCGCCCCGGCGAAGTGGGCGTTGACGGACTTCATGTCATTGGTGGTGAAGGCGATTTTCATACGGCCCCCCTTGACCGGACCGCGGTCCAGGGCGAGCGCCTCATCTTCAACCAGACGCAGTGTGCGAGCCGGCATGGTCGTCCTCCCCTTCGTGCTCGTGGTCCATGGATTCAAGAAACAGGTTGGCGATTTCGAACACCCGGTCTCGGGTGCCGCGATAGCCGACCGACACCCGATGCTGGCTGCCGATGCGGTCGAAACTGGGAAAGCCCACGCGGTACAGCGGCACACCCAGCCGCGACGACGCTTGCCGCCCGTGGGCGTGGGTGACCAGCAGGTCGCACCCGGCCGCGCCGTGCTCCAGGTCCTCCAGGTCGCCCACGGTGACCGAGGCGGCGGGCACGGCGGCCAGTTCCGGCGTGTTGACCGTGCTCACCACCACCGGCAGCGCCGCGCCCAGGCCGGCGAACAGCCGCGCCCAGGGCAGCAGCAGGTCCGGCTCGGCGGCCAGGGCGACCGACTTGCCGCCGTAGTAGAAATGGCTGTCGAGCAGCGCATCAACCGTCTGGCTGCGCTGGCGGCGCAGGCGGGCGGGCACCGGGCGGCCGGAAATTTCGCGGAGGGCGACGATCAGCGCATCCGCCGCCGCCAACCCGAGCGGTACGTCCAGCATCCGCGTCGGCACGCCGGTCCTGGCCTCCAGCACCTCGGCCGGGCGGCGCATGGAGGCCCCGATGGCGAGCGTGGCGGCCGAGGCGCCCAGCCGCGCCATGTCCTCCAGCGTCGTGCCGCCGTAGCTGGTGCCCTGGTAGGCGTCCGGCACATGGCCGTCGAGCGACCCCGACAGGTCCGGCAGCACAAGAGCGCGCAGCCCGAACGCCTCGGCAATGTCGCGCAGTTCCTCGATGTCGCCGGGGGTCAGGGCGCTGCTGGCCAGGATGGTGATCTGGTCGCGATCCGTGGGCAGCGGGGTTTCGGGCACGAACGCCTCGATCAGCGCCGTGACGGCGATGGCCCAGCCTTCCTGAAGGCCGCCCGCGTAGTCCGGCGTCGCCGCGAAGACCACGCCGACATCGGCCAGCTCCGGGTTGCGGGCCTTGAGGATCTTCAGCTCCGGGCCGACGTCCTCGCCGCGCGTCTCGGTCAGGCCGGTCGAGCAGATGCCGATCAGCTTGGGCTTGGCGCGCGCCGCGATGGTCACGAGGGCCTGTTCCACATGGTCCATGCCGCCGAGGATGGTGGAAATCTCGTTCATGGCCGTGGTCTGGACCGGGATGGCCTCGCGAAAGTGGCGGACCATCAGGACCATCGCAAAGGCCGTGCAGCCCTGCGAGCCATGAAACAGCGGCTGGCACTCGGCCATGCCCAGGTAGGCCATGGCCGCGCCCAGGGGGGCCGACGACTTCAGCGGATTGACCGAGGCGGCCTTGCGCGGGGTGAGAACGGCGGCATTCATGGCGCGGCCTCCCACGGGGCGGGAGCGCGGACCTGCGCCCACACCGGGTTGTTGACGGCCAGGTCCATGCGTTTGACCAATTCGACCATGCCGTCATACCCGGCATAGGCGTAGAGGCGTTCCTGGTTGATATCCAGCCACGCGGTGCGGGCCTTGAGCGCCACGAACTGCGTCCGGCCGCCCGACAGCATGATGTCGGCCTCGCCCTCGCGCAGCATCCGGTACATTTCCGGGTTGGGGATGGCCTGGACCAGGGCGTCCTCGTTGCCGTCCATCAGGTCGAGCGCCTTGGCTTTGTCGGTTTCTGTCGCCTTTCTGACAGAGGTCCGGACAACCTCCATGCCCATCTCGTGCAGGGCCGAGACGACCGACCACGTTTTGTGGCCGCCGGTATAGAGCAGCACCTTGCGGCCCTTGAGGCGGTCGGCGTGGGGGCGGATGCGGTCCCAGCAGCGGGCTTCCTCGCGGGCGATCAGGGCGTCGGTGCGGGCGATCAGGTCGGGCGCGGCGCCGCGCTGGACGCACAGGGCGGCGATGGCGCGCAGGGCGGCCGAGGTGTCCTCGATGCCGTAGAAACTGCCCTCGAAGTACGGAATGCCCCAGCGTTCCTGCATCTTGCGGGCGACGTTGATCATCGCCTGGCCGCACAGCAGCATGTTGACCGACGCCCGGTGGCAGATGGTCAGGTCGCGGTAGCGCGCATCGCCGGTGATGCCGGCCCGGATGCGGATGCCGAGTTCATCGAACAGCGGCGTGATCTGCCACAGTTCTCCGACCAGGTTGTACTCGCCGATCAGGTTGATGTCGGTGGGGCGGATGTCGTCCGGGTCGGGCTCGGCCGTGCCGATGACGTAGTCGAGCAGCGTCTCGCCGGCCAGCTTGTTGCCGAGGTTCTTGGACCCCACGAAGCCGGGCGCATCCACCGGAATGACCGGGATGCCGAGCTTTTCCGTGGCGACCGCGCAGACCTTTTTCACGTCGTCGCCGATCAGCGCCGGAACGCAGGTCTGGTACACGAACACGGCCGGAGGATTGTACTTGGCGATGACCTCCTTGATGGCCTTCCACAGCTTTTTCTCGCCGCCGTGGATGACGTCCAGTTCGGTCAGGTCGGTGGTGAAGCCCATCCGATAAAGCTGCGGCCCGCTGGAAGCCGCGTGCCGGTTGTCCCAGGCATTGCCCTCGCAGGCGATCGGGCCGTGTACGAGGTGCGCCACATCGACAACCGGCTGAAGGGCGATCTTGGCCCCGTCAAACGCACAGCCACCAGCCGCGGCACCGGGCTGCAGGCCCTTGATGGCACAGCCCTTCTTCTTGTCGGCAGCGCTCTTGGCCTGGTTGGTGGCACAATCCGGCTCGTTGAAAACGTCGGCAAGCTTGTCCTTGAGCATCCCGGACCTCCGATGTTCGGGGGAGATGGAGGGTCCAGGACGCTATGCAGGGATTGTGCCAGGGGGAGAATGGCGGGAATGCTGGGGTTTGGGGGCGGAGGGGTGTGTCGGGTTTGCGACAGGGGGGGGCCGAGAGCTGAGCGTGCGTGGCGATCTGACCGATGACGAGCGGGGGCTGCTGGCCGACGCAGAGGCGGCCTATGCCACGCCTACTCCAGAATCGATGGAAGCCTCGCCCTCCGGTGGGCAAATGCCACGCGGGAGTTCTGGTAATGTTTGCCTGACATGGAAGGCAGGCAGAAAAGGTGGTGCTATGAGAATTTTACCGTTCCTCCGGGCGATGAACGTGGCGACCTATGGAGGGCATCCCCGAGAATAGAACACCAGCCGAGTTGGTGCCGGAAAACAGTAGGTCGGCAGGGTCCTGCCAACGGAGGGAACGCCATGTCACTTGGTACCATTCTTCTCATCCTTCTCGTCATATTCCTCCTTGGGGGCTTTAGCGGCCGCTTCGGCGGATACGGCTACGGCTTCGGCCATCGCGGGGTCGGCGTGATCGGCATTCTGATCATCATCCTTCTCATTCTGGTCATCACCGGACGCCTCTGAGGCTCCCGGCCCATCGGCTGACCACCCATCCTGCCCCCTGGCCCCCTCCCCCAAACAAAAAGCCGGCCGGAAGGTTGCCCTTCCGGCCGTCAGTCTGGGGTACTTCAGAAACCAGCTTTTACCGGGTCAGGTCGAAGCTGTAGTCGGTCACGCCGGCGATGTTGGTGTCGGCGTCCATCTTGTCGAAGATCTTGTCGAGGATGGTCACCAGAACCCGCAAGCCGCCCTGGTAGCCCATGGTCGGGAAACGGTGGTGGTGGTGACGGTCGAAGATCGGGAAGGTCAGGCGGATGAGCGGGATTTGCAGATCGCGCTCAAGGTACTTGGCGTAGGAGCTGCCGATGATGAAGTCGGCGGGCTCGGTCGCCAGCAGGCTGCGCAGGTGCCACAGGTCCTTGCCGGCCCACACCTGGGTCTTGGCGCCGTAGGGGGAGGTCGCCAGCAGGGCCTTCATCTTGTCTTCCCAACCCTTGGGGGCGTTGGTGCACAGGACGTGCACGGGCTCGCCGCCGGTTTCCAGCAGGAAACGGGTCATGGACAGGCAGAAGTCCGGGTCGCCGTACAGGGCGTAGGTCTTGCCGTGCAGCCAGGACATGCTGTCGGCCATGGCGTCGACCAGACGGCCGCGTTCCTTGGCCAGGCTCTCGGGGATGGCCTTGCCGGTGATTTCCGACACCTTCATCAGGAAATCGTCGGTGGCGCCGATGCCCATGGGGTAGTTGAACGACCCGACCGCCTGGCCCTTGCCCTCGATGTATTCCAGGGTCTTGGGGGTGCAGTATTCCTGCAGGGACAGGGTGGCCTTGGCGTTCAGCGCGGCCTTGGTGTCCTCGAGGGTGGTGCCGCCGTCGTACATGCGGAACTCGCCGTCGGTCGGGGTGTCATAGACCTCGGACACGTCCGAAACGATGGTGTATTCCACGCCCATGACGTCCAGCATCCGCTTGATTTCGCGGTTGTTGGCGACCGCGAAGCCGTCGAAGCCGGGGATGATGTTGATGGCTTCGGTCGGGGTGCGGGGGACGTCTTCCCAGAAGTTGGTCAGGATGCCCTTGAGCATGTTGTCGTAGCCGGTGATGTGGCTGCCGACGAACGAAGGCGTGTGGGCGAACGGCACGTCGAAGTCGGCCGGGACGGAGCCCTTTTCCTTGGCCGTGCGGATGAACGAGTTGAGGTCGTCCCCGATGACTTCGGCCATGCAGGTGGTGGACACGGCGATCATCTTGGGCTTGTACAGCGCATGGGCGTTGGCGAGGCCGTCAACCATGTTGGTCAGACCACCGAACACCGCGGCGTCTTCGGTCATGGAGCTCGACACCATGGTCGAGGGCTCCTTGAAGTGACGCGACAGGTGCGAGCGGAAGTAGGCCACGCAGCCCTGCGAACCATGCACGAAGGCCAGGGTCTTTTCGAAACCGGCCGCGGCGTAGGTGGAGCCGAGCGGCTGGCAGGCCTTGGCCGGGTTGACGCTCAGTGCCTCGCGGGCCAGGTTCTTTTCACGGTAGTCCCAGGACTTGGTCCATTCCCCGACTTCCTCGATCTTCTCGTCGGGGTGCGCGCACTCGTACTTCTCGCGCTTGGCCTTGAACATCTCCGTATATTCCTGCTCGCGGAACAGCGGGAGGTGGTCTTTGATTTTCTCTACGCTCTGAGGCATCTCGGTTCTCCTTGGGAGTATTGGGGCGTAAGGCCTCAGGCGGCCTTCCAGGGGGTCTTGTGCATGCCCCAGACCGGGTTGTTGATCGCCAGGTCCATGTCACGGGCGAAGATGGCGAACCCGTCGTAGCCGTGGTACGGGCCCGAGTAGTCCCAGCTGTGCATCTGGCGGAACGGAATGCCCATCTTCTGGACCGGATACTTTTCCTTGATGCCGGAGCCGACGAGGTCGGGACGAACGCGCTCGATGAACTTCTCCAGCTCGTAGCCGGACACGTCGTCGTACACGAGGGTGCCGTCCTTCACGTAATGCTGGGTGCGCTGGTAGTCGTCGTTGTGGGCGAATTCATAGCCCGTGCCGACGATTTCCATGCCCAGGTCTTCGTAGGCCGTCACGACGTGGCGCGGACGCAGGCCGCCGACGTAGAGCATGACGGTCTTGCCTTCCAGGCGCGGCCGGAACTTCTCGGTCACGGCGTCGACCAGCGGGCGGTACTTGGCGATGACCTTCTCGGCATTGGCCTGGATGGTCTCGTCAAACTGCTTGGCGATGGCGCGAAGGCTGGCTTCGATCTGCGACGGGCCGAAGAAGTTGTATTCCATCCATGGCACGCCGTACTTCTCTTCCATGTGGCGGCAGATGTAGTTCATCGACCGGTAGCAGTGGATGAGGTTCAGCTTGCCCTTGGGGCCGCGCTCGATTTCCGAGATGGAGGCGTCGCCCGACCACTGGCTGATGACGTTCAGGCCCATTTCCTCGAGCAGGATGCGGCTGGCCCAGGCGTCGCCACCGATGTTGTAGTCACCGATGATGTTGACGTCGTAGGGACCGGCTTCCCACTTGCTGTCGGACTTTTCGAACACCCAGTCGCGGACGGCGTCGTTGGCGATGTGGTGGCCCAGGGACTGGGACACGCCGCGGAAGCCTTCGCAACGGACCGGAACGACCGGCTTGCCGATGTCCTTGCCCTTCTTGCGGGCCACGGCCTCGATGTCGTCGCCGATCAGGCCGATCGGGCACTCGGACTGGATGGAGATGCCCTTGTTCAGCGGGAACAGGGCGTCGACCTCGTCGATCAGCTTTTCGAGCTTCTTGTCGCCGCCGAACACGATGTCGCGTTCCTGGAAGTCGGACGTGAACTGCATGGTCACGAAGCTGTCCACACCGGTCTTGCCGATGTAGTAGTTGCGGCGCTGGGACCACGAATACTGGCCGCAGCCGACGGGGCCGTGCGAGATGTGGACCATGTCCTTGATCGGGCCCCACACCACGCCCTTGGAACCGGCGTAGGCGCAGCCACGGACGGTCATCACGCCGGGCACGGACTTGACGTTGGACTTGACGTCGCATTCACCGGTCGTGCTGGAGACGCCAAGGTGCTTCTTGCGCTTCTTGGCGGCCTTCTCCGGGTACTCCGCGAGCACATCGCTGATGAGCTTTTCGTGGAGTTCCTTGTCGTTGGTGTAATCCAGGCTCATGGCCAGACCCCTCTTCTGCTCCTGTGCCGCTTTGCTGGCGCGGAGGGCGCCGACGGCCTTTGTCTGTTCTTGGTGCCGGTTCCCCCGCCCGTCCGGACGGCGCGTGATGCGTGCGCCATCCGGCGGGCGTGGCGGGTAACCTGGTCGCCGCTTAGTTGGCGGCGGCGGCGGCAGCTTCCTTGGCGGCCAGTTCGGCCAGGGCCTGCTCGTCGGACTTGATGATGCCGAAGTCCATCAGCATCTCTTCAAGCTCTTCCATGGTGATCGGGGTCGGGATGGTGCCCATGCCCGAGTTGTTGTGGATCTTGGTGGCCAGGTCGCGATATTCCTGCGCCTGCTTGCTGTCCGGGGCGTATTCGATGACCGTCTGGCGGCGCAGCTCGGCGTGCTGCACGATGTTGTCGCGCGGCACGAAGTGGATGAGCTTGGTGCCCAGGCGCGAGGCCAGGGCTTCGGACAGTTCCAGTTCCTTGTCGGTCTGACGCTCGTTGCAGATCAGGCCGCCGAGGCGGACGCCGCCGGAGTGGGCGTACTTGAGAATGCCCTTGGCGATGTTGTTGGCGGCGTACAGGGCCATCATCTCGCCGGACATGACGATGTAGATTTCCTGGGCCTTGTTCTCGCGGATGGGCATGGCGAAACCGCCGCACACCACGTCGCCGAGCACGTCGTAGGACACGTAGTCCACGTCGTCATAGGCGCCGTTTTCCTCGAGGAAGTTGATGGCGGTGATGACACCGCGGCCGGCGCAGCCGACCCCCGGCTCGGGGCCACCGGACTCGGTGCACTTGATGCCCTTGTAGCCGATCTTCATGACGTCGGCGAGTTCCAGGTCCTCGACGGAACCGGCCTCGGCCGCCAGGTGCAGCACGGTGTCCTGCAGCTTGGTGTTGAGGATCAGGCGGGTCGAGTCAGCCTTGGGGTCGCAGCCGACGATCAGGATCTTCTGACCCATTTCGACCAGGGCGGCCAGGGTGTTCTGGGACGTGGTGGACTTGCCGATTCCGCCCTTGCCGTAGAACGCGATCTGACGCAAAGCGCTCATTGAGACTCTCCTCAGGTTGATCTGTCTGGATTGGGGGGCACCGGCCCCGCCTCGCAGACAGCCCTTTGCACCCGGCGTGCCAAGTCCGAAACAAAGCCCGAAAGCCGCGCCAACGCTGGGTTTGCGGCAAAGGCCACACAGAAAGTGCGGCTGTTTGGATCGCGACAAAGCACGACAAGCCTGTCGCATGGACCACAGCCCGCCGGCCGCCCCGCCCGCGCCTTGCCTGAACAACCGCCATGGCAGGAAAATTGCAGCGTTGCGCGCAGGACCATCTGACAAGGGAGGCGTGGCCGGTGCAGGACGACACAACCGAAACGCCGGTCGGCCACAGCACCAACCTGGTCGGGCTGCCGACCCGCCTGCTGGCCAGCGCGGCGTGGAACGACCAGCCCATCGACCTGCACATCAACGGCGTGCGCGAGATGAACCCGCAGTTCTTCGAGATGCTCGGCCGGGCGGAGGATCTGGAGGACGCCGCGCGGGCCCTCCACCTCTATATGCAGGCGATCTTCGGCCTGGAGCCCGAACAACAGGAGCGCGTTGCCGACAAACGCGACAGCGTGCGGCGCTTCCGGTCATCCTACCTGCGCCTCCTGAAGGGCTGGAGCTATGACTCCAACGCGCGCGAGGGCGCCGTCCTCAAGGGTTGGGTGGAAAGCCGCTTCGGGCTGCTGCCGACGTTCCACAAGGAACCGATCGTGCGGTTTTCCTCCCACGCCTGGATGACCTACGTCGAAGAAAAGATGTCGAGCCGCTTCCACAACAACGCCATCTACACCCAACTCGACATCATGTACGAGTTCTGCCAATGGGCCTTGCGGCGCTTCGTGATCGCCAATGGCAACCGCCACATCACGCTGTATCGCGGCGTCAACGACTTCGCCGAGCACCCCGTCGTGGAACGCCGTGGCAAACGAGACGTGGTGGTGCGCATGAACAACCTGATGTCGTTCAGTTCGGAACGCGACATTGCCGAATGCTTCGGCGACACCATCCTCGAAGCCCGCGTCCCCCTGTCCAAGGTGGTATTCTTCAACACCCTGCTGCCGGTTCACCCGCTCAAGGGCGAAGGCGAATTTTTGGTCGTCGGCGGCGACTTCCTGGTCACGGCGAGCTACTACTGACGGAGTCCGCACCCATGCCGAAGACCTTGACCTTGCATGACCGCGCCCTTGGGGCCTACCTGGGCCTCGCGGCCGGCGACGCCCTGGGCGCCACGGTGGAGTTCATGACGCGCGGCGAGATCGCCCACAAGCACGGGCGCCACGACCGCATCATCGGCGGCGGCTGGCTCAACCTGAAGCCCGGCCAGGTCACCGACGACACCCAGATGAGCCTGTACCTCGGCCGGTCGCTGCTGCGCCGCGAGGGGTTCGACCTGCCCGACGTGTGCGACGCCTTCGCCGAGTGGCTCAAGACCCGGCCGATCGACGTCGGGAACACCTGTCGGCGGGGCATCCAGCGCTACATCCTGCACGGAACGACGCAAGGCCCCGCCTCCGACGGCGATGCCGGCAACGGCGCGGTCATGCGGGTGCTGCCGCTGGCGTTGGCGACCCTCGGCGCGCCCGACCGCGTGGAGGACCTGGTGCTGGCCCACAACCACATCACCCACCACCACCCGCTGTCGGATGACGGAACCCTCACCGTGGTGCGGGCCGTCCACGCCCTGTGCGCCGGCCAGGGCATGGCTGCGGCGCGGGAACTGGTGGAATCGCTGATCGACAAGCACCGGACGTTCCGCTTCGACCCCTATCGCGGCAACTGTACGGCCTATGTGGTGGATACCCTACAAACCGTGTTCCATTTCTACTTCCGCACCGACAACCTCGCCGACTGCGTGACCGAAACGGTGAACCAGGGCGGCGACGCCGACACCACCGGCGCCATCGCCGGGATGCTGGCCGGCGCGACCTATGGCGTGCAAGCCATTCCGGCCCAGTGGCTGAAGAAGCTGGACCGCGCGGTGCAACTCGAAATTCGCGATCAGGTGGACGGCCTGTTGCGGCTGGCCGCCGTTGAAGGAGTCTGAAAAATGGCCTTGGTCGTGTTCTACGAAAAGCCCGGCTGCCGCAACAACACCCGGCAGAAGGCCCTGCTGCGCGCCGCCCGCCACACGGTGGACTCCCGCGATCTCCTCGGCACCGCCTGGACGGCGGAAACCCTGCGCCCGTTCTTTGGCGCCCGCCCGATCAGCGAGTGGTTCAACCCCGCCGCCCCCCGCGTCAAGTCCGGCGAGATCAACCCCGCCAGCGCGACCGAGGCCCAGGCCCTGAGTCTGATGCTGGCCGACCCCCTGCTCATCCGCCGCCCGCTCATGGAGGCCAATGGCGAGAAACGCTGCGGCTTCGACGCCGCGACGGTAGACGCCTGGATCGGCCTGTCGGAAAGCGGACAGCTTGTCGGGGATGTCGAAACCTGCCCCCGCCGGCATGAGGAAACGCCCTGCCGCGCGCCGTGACGGCGGTTGGCACGAAAGCCGGGCTCTGCCCGGACCCGCCAGGAGACACGGTCTCCTGGACCTCGGGAACAAGGCGGGGTCAGGCCGCGCGCAGCGCATTAAGCGGAAGTTGGTTCTGCCTGCGGCGCAAGAAAAAGGCACGGCAGCCCCTCATGGGTTCCAAGGGCCATTCGGCCCTTGGCGGGTCTGGGCAGCGCCCAGTTCTTCTCTTACAGCCGGTCGATGGCCTGCTCGATCCACGCCCGATGGCGGCGTTCGTCGGCCAGATTGCCGTCCAGCACCGTCTTGAGGTCTGGCGTCACCGAGCCGTGGGCGGCGGCGCGTTCATAGGCCGTGTTGGTGTCGTCTTCGTTGGTCTTCATGGCCTGCAGGATGCTTTTGTCGCCCAGCAGATCGGCCATGGCCACCTTGCCGGTGGTCAGGATCTGCTTCATGTCGCCCCCGGTCGGCGGGGTGTGGCCGAGATGGGTCAGGGCGGCGGACAGGTCGCGCGTGTGGCGTTCGTGATCGGCCATGAAGCCGCGCAGGGTTTCGGCCAGGCTGGAGTCATCCAGCCGCTCGACCGCCGTGCGATAGGCCTCTATGGCATCGTAGTCCAGGTGGATGAGATTGGTCAGCAGATCCGGCAGGCGGCTCTCGGTTCCGATGGTCGTCACCATGGGCTTGGCTCCTCTCTGAACATCCAGACGGGAACGCCCGAGGCCATGCAACGGATCGATAAGAAGCAGGGAGGCGGCCGTCGCTCCCCCACGAAGTCCGGCCGCCTCCCGCTCACCCTCCGCTAGGAGGGTTCCGGGGTCGCGCCGGACAGGCCGGGAACGGCCTCGTCCAGGGCGACGAACAGGGGGGTGATGCCGGCCTCGACGAGGAACTTCTTCTCCATGCGTGTCAGCATGTTGGCGTCCTCCGTCTGGGGCGGCAGCACCGCGAAATGGGGCCCCTTCGACCGCTTGATGATCTGGCGGGCGAAGGTGCGCAGCATCTGGTCGTAGAACCGGCAGCCCAGGAACAGGAAGCCGCGTTCGGTCCGCAGGTCCTTGACCATCGGGGGGATGGGGGTCTGGATGTCGATCTCGGTCAGCACCTCGACGTAGTCGCTGTCCGAGATCAGGACGTTGTTGACCGGCACCGATGATCCGTGCGGCTTGTAGAGGATGGTGGTCCAGTCGCCGGTCGCCTCGTCGGCGCATTCCACGCCATCGCGCTGGAACGCCTTCCACCAGATTTCGCGCCATTCGCCGTTGCGAGTGATGCCCTGGACCTGGCCCCAATCCCGCCGCCCAGCTTCTTCGAGGGCGCGCGCCATGGTGCCGTCATACCAGGTGTCGACGATCAGCGGCGCGGTCTCCAGGCCGGCCAGCCAGCGGTGGACCGGACCGGGCTCGGGCGTGGTGGCGAACATGGCCGCCATCATCTTTTCCAGGGTCTGGCGGTGGCGCTTGGTCTCGATGTACTGGGCGGCCGACCACATGTTGTTGCGGATGCGGCCGGGGATGCCGACCTGGGCGGCCAGCACGGCGGCCAGCCCGCGCGGCGACACCGGCACCGGGCAGCCTTCCGCGGCCCCAAGGACTCCGGGACCCAGGAAGGGCACCAGCCGTCCCCCGGCAACGTCCTTGCCAACGGCATTCAGGCGCGCGGTCATGTCGGGCGTGATGGCATTCATGGGGGGCGGCTCCTCAGCAGCGTTCGGGGCTCACTCGTCGTCGGCCAGCTTGCGGGCCTCGACGGTGATGGGCAGGCGCGTGTCGGCGGCCAGTTCGGGCATCTGGAACCGCCAGCCGTTGGACAGCTTGATGATGCCGCCCCACACGTGCGGGGTGTCCTGCTCGACCACCTTTTCCTCCATGTCCTTCTTGGGGATGTAGGCTTCGTAGGCCTCGCCGACCTTGCGGATGGTGACCTTCATGGCGTCTTCTCCTCCTGCTCCACGAGCTTCAGTTCCCTGGCCCTCATGCCGACCATGCGGCCGGTTTCGGGAAAGTCGATGCCGTAGATCCAGTACTTCTGAAGGAAGGTCCCGATGGAGGCCACGTAGCCCACGTCCCCTTTCTTCACCAGGATCTCGCCGATCTCCATGCCGGGGTAGGTGCCGTCGTTGCGCACCTGCTTGGTCGAAACCACCTTCTGGCCATAGCCGTAGGTCGGGTCTTCGTTGATCTCGATGGTGTCGTCGGCTTCACCCAGCATGATCAGCTCCCGTTTCATGAAGGCGGCGCAGCGCCTCGGACCGCACGTCGTCGTCGCTGTCGGCCGCCAGAGCCCCCAGGGCGGAGGTCGGGGCCCGGCAGGCCACCGCATGGCGCACCCGCCAGTCCTCGTCGCCGGCCAGGGCGACCAGTTGTTCCGGTGTCAGGCGCCCGGCCACGTCCAGGCGGACCCTCGGCTCGGCATCCCACGCCATGGCGACCAGCCAGTCCTCGCCAATGCGCTGGGCGATCAGGCGGCGCACCTCGGGGTCGGCGTCGTGCATCATCAGGGGCAGCAGGTCCGGCGGCAGGCGCCGCGCCACCATCAGGCGCACCAGGTAGTCGCGGTCCCCGATCATCGGAACCAGGTCCGCCCCCTCCAGCCGGCTTGCCGCGGCGGCGCGGACCTTGGCCTCCGGGTCGTTCCGCAGCTCCTTGCAGCGGCTGACCGGCAACCTCAGGAGCGCCGCGATACGGACCTCGGGCTCGGCGTCGGCCAGCAGATCGGCCAGCCGGAACACCGTGGCGTAGCGGGCGGCGATGGCCCGGACCTCAAAGTACGGATGGTCCAGATAGTCGTCGGCCACCGTCCGATGCCGCTGAAAAAACCGCAGCACCCGCCGCGCATAGCGGTCCTGGACACAGGTCTCGCCCGGTCGGCATTCCCCCGACGCCAGCCATGCGCTGTGCCGGCATCCGGCGCAGTCGACCGCGGTCCCCTGCCAGTCCAGGCATTCGGTGGGGGCGCCCATGGCCTGCCGTCCCGCTCCGCCCTGCCCCTCGGCCTAGGCCGGAATGCAGGTGTCTTCGACCGGGCACACCGACACGCACATCGGGGTGTCGGAGTGGCCTTCGCACTCGGTGCACTTGTCGGCCAGGATGATGTAGGTGTCGCCCTTCATGCGGATGGCGGTGTTGGGGCACTCGAACTCGCAGGCGCCGCACACGGTGCACTGGCTGGTGACGATCTTGTAGGCCATGGTGGTTCTCCTGTCTGAACTTCCAGTTTTTTGTGCGGGAGTTTAGGCGCGAGCCTTCTCTTCCCTTTGCCCGGCCTGCGCCGCGTACCAGGCGCCGACCGAGGATTCGATGTAGTCGAAGGCCCAGTCGTCGAGGACCGGGATGCCCTCGGCCGCCAGCCGATCACGCGGGCAGTCGCCGATCTTGGCGACCAGCACGGCATCCACGCCGCGCAGGGCCTCGATGACGATGTCCAGGCGGTCGTCCTCGCCGTAGCCGCCGACGCAGTAGTTGTCGGCCCGCCGGTGGCCGGAGAAGCGCACGCCGGTGGCGTCCACCTCGAACACCTGGAATTCCGTCGCGTGGCCGAAGTGCTGGTTGATGCGGCCGCCGCCCTTGGTCGCGATGGCGACCAGCTTCTTGGGCGAAGGCACGGCAGCGGCCAGTTCAGCCTCGACCGCCTCGGTGGCGCGGCGGCGGTCGGCCCGCTCCTGCTCCACCACTTCGCGGTACAGGCGGCGTTTTTCCGGGTCGTACTCGATGGTCTCGGGCAGCTTGTCGAGGGTGAATTCCTGGCCGCGATCCTCGCCCAGCAAGCCGACCGCGTCGGCCCGGCACTGGCGGCAGTGGCGCATCAGGTTGGCCCCGCCGGCGACCGCGTCCTGAAGCTCCTTCAGTTCGGCGGCCTTGGGTCCGCGCTGGCCGGACAGGCCAAAGGCCGTGCCGTGCGCCGGGTCGGAAATCAGCGGCATGATGTTGTGCAGGAAGGCTCCGCGCTCCTTGACGGCGGCGTTGACGTCCTTGAGGTGCTGGTCGTTGATGCCGGGGATCATGACCGAGTTGATCTTGACCAGGATGCCCTTGGCGACCAGCCGCTCCAGCCCGTCAAGCTGACGTTCGAGCAGGATTTGCGCCGCGTCGCGCCCGGTCCACCGCTTGCCCTTGTGGAAGATCCAGGGATAGATCATCGCCCCGATCTCGGGGTCCAGGGCGTTGAAGGTGATGGTGACGTGGTCGATGTTGTGCTGGGCGATGTCGTCCACCACCTCGGGCAAGGCCAGGCCGTTGGTCGAGATGCAGAACTTGATGTCGGGCAGCGTCTTTTCGACCAGTTCGAAGGTCTTGCGGGTCTTGCGCCAGTCGTAGACGGCATCGCCGGGACCAGCCACGCCAAGCACCGAAAGCTGCGGCACCTCGTTGGCGACGGCGATCACCTTGCGGGCGGCGTCTTCGGGCGACAGGCGCTCGGACACCACGCCGGGGCGGCTTTCGTTGGCGCAGTCGTACTTGCGGTTACAGTAGTTGCACTGGATATTGCACGCCGGGGCCACCGCCACATGCATCCGCGCGAAGTAGTGGTGCGCTTCCTCGCTGTAGCACGGGTGGTCCTTGATCTTGGCCCAGATGTGGTCGGGCATGTCGCCCTGGGCGTCGGAAGTTCCGCAGCTCGACGTCGAGCAACCGCCCTTCTCCATGGCGGCGCGCATGTCGGCGGCCGACGTGCTGCCGCTGGTGGCGATGGCATCAAGCGAGATCACCTGGCTCACGGCGCGTCTCCTTCCTCGGTTCAGGACAGGAGGCACATTGCAAGGCGGATGCCAGTTTACGAAATGAGGGTTTTCAAGGGGTTGAAGGGGCCTGCGCACTGTCCGACACCCGACACTGTGTCGGGTGTCGGACAGGGTCAGAGGCGCTTCACGTCGATGTTGTACTTCTTGAGCGCATAGCCGACCTGGCGCGGGGTCAGGCCGAGGATGCGGGCCGCCTTGGCCTGCACCCACCCGGCCCGCTCCATGGCCGAGATCAGGCGGTCGCGCTGCGGCACGGTGGCGCCGCCGGTCAGCGGCTCAGCGTCGGGATCATCGTCAAACGGCTCATCATCGACCGGAGCAGGCGGAGTGGCCGGCACATGGGGCCGGGCCGGCGTGCGCGAGCGCCCCAGCCCGCCGACCGGGGCCGCCGTGCCGTCCAGGCTCCACAGCACGGCCGACAGGCAGTTGTCGCGCTGGCACGGCAGGTCGACGTCGCGGATGGTGTCCCCCCGCGTCATGGTGGCGACCCGCTGCACGCAGTTTTCCAGTTCGCGGACGTTGCCGGGAAAATGGCAGCTGGCGAACACGTTCATCGCCTCGGGCGCGAGGACGAGCTTGCGGCCGTTGTCCTCGTTGAAGCGGTCCAGGAAGTAGCGGGTCAGCCGGGGGATGTCGCCTTCCCGCTCGCGCAGGGCCGGCAGGAACACCGGCACCACGTTGATGCGGTAATACAGATCGGCCCGGAATTCGCCCTTGGCGACGGCTTCCTCAAGGTTCTTGTTGGTTGCCGAGATCAGGCGCACGTCCACCCGGATGGTCTTGTTGCCGCCCACCCGCTCGAACTCGCCTTCCTGAAGGATGCGCAGCAGCTTGGCCTGGAAGGACGGCGAGATTTCGCCGATTTCATCCAGGAACAGCGTGCCGCCGGCGGCCTGTTCGAAGCGGCCCTTGCGTTCGCTGGTGGCACCGGTGAAGGAGCCCTTTTCGTGGCCGAACAGTTCGGATTCCAGCAGTGTTTCGGGCAGCGCGGCGCAGTTCACCTTGATGAACGGGCGGTCCTTGCGCGGGCTCAGGGCATGGACGGCGCGCGCCACCAGTTCCTTGCCGGTGCCGCTTTCGCCGCGCAACAGCACGGTGGAGCGACTGGGCGCCACAAGGCGGATTTCGCTGAACACGCGCTGCATGGCCGGGCTGTCGCCGATGATCTCGGCCACGCCGTCCTCAAGCGCCGTCTCGGTCTCGCGCTCCAGGGCCTTTTGCAGGCGGGCGCGTTCCTCCAGCAAACGTTCGCGGTCACTGGCCACCGACTGGTGCAGGCGCACCGTCTGGGCCATCAGGTTGGCGATCATGGTCAGGAACCGTACGTCGGTCTCGAACGAGAACCGCACGCCGCCGTCCCACGGCCGTTCGATCGACAGCGCGCCATAGGTGCGGTCGCTGCCCTTGATCGGCACGGCGATGATGGACACCACCTCCGCACCCTCGACCGGCGGCAGGTAGTCGGCGAACAGCGGGTCTTCGTGGGCATTGCTGATGACCGACGGCATCGACGTGTCGATCACCCGGCGCAGGGCCTGCAGCGGATAGGTGCAGGCACCGCGCCGCAGGGCATCGCGCGACAGGCCGTTGACCGCCGCCAGGGTTACCTCTCCCCGCCCGTCGGACAGCGCGACCACGCCCCGCCGCATCTGAAGGTACGACGACAGCAGGTTGAGGACGTCGTGAAACGTCTTCTCCAGATCCAGCGACGACGACAGGATCTTGCTGATCTCGTAGAGACTGATGAGGGAGAGCGCACTGCTCCCGACGTCTTCACCGCGCATGGGGAGGCTCCAGACTGCCCGTTAAGTGGGCAAAAAGCGTCTACCTATTAAGGATGATGTTATATTAGGCTCCGCTGCACTGCAACTAAAGAGAATCCTGAACTGCCCTGGTCAGTGCCCCGCGGCATGGTCGAGCAACCAGGCCACGCACCACCGCATAACCGATGGCGCGACGAACAGGCGCAACGCCCCGCCGTCCAGGGACTGCACCACCACCGCCACGCCGGCCAGCGTGGTCCGCGCGCAGTGGCCCGGCGGCAGGGCACGCGGATGCAGGTCCAGCGGGCAGCCGCCGGCCAGAACCTCCCGTGCCAGGGGGCCGGACAGGTCGAGCACGGCATGGGCGTCGCTGACGTCGATCACGGCGGCGGCCAGACCGTCCAGGGCGGCAGCCAGACTGCGATGGACGGTTTCCTCGCGCCCCGACGGCAGCACGGCCAGCCATGTGTCGGCCTCCAGGCGCAGCAGATGGCACCCCTCGCCGCTCTGAACGCCATCGGCCGGCGCAACATCCAGAACCCGCGCCACGGCCCCGGCAAACGCTGCGTCATCCGCCGACCCGCGCAGAAGCAGCAGACCGGGAAACGGCACCTCGGCGATGCGCAGGCCGGACGGCAGGGCCTTCAGGTCCTGGGCAAGCCCGCCAAGCGGGCCACGGCGCGCCGGACCGCCGGCCGGAGGGGCCGGAAAACGCAGCGGATCACCCATCGCGGCGCCTCCCCTCTGGATCGAAGAAAACCGGCTCGGCAACCACCGCCGTCACCGTGCGCAGACCGAGCGGAGCATGAACCTTCTCCCCGGTGCGGGCCCGTCCGTCGGCCAGCAGGGCCAGCGCGATGGACCGCCCCAGCGTCGGGCTGTAGCAGCTTGACGTGACGTGCCCCAGCACCGGGACCGGAGGCTCGGCCGCACGGTCGGCGGTCAGGGCGGCGCCTTCGGGCAGGACCACGCGGGGGTCCTCGGTCAGCAGGCCGACCAGTTCCCGCCGCCCCTTTCCGGAGACCTTCTCCAATGCAGAACGGCCGACGAAGTCGCCCTTGCCCATGTCGACCAGCCGGGCATAGCCCAAATCGAACGGCGTGGTCTCGCTGTCAGTGTCCTGGACCGGCAGGATGAAGCCCTTCTCGGCCCGCAGAACCTCCATGGCGCCGAGCCCCAGCGGGGTGATGCCGAACGCCGCCCCGGCCTCCAGCGCAGCCTGCCAGACGGCCATGCCGCGCGACCACGGCACCAGGACCTCGAAGCTCAGTTCGCCGGTGAAGCCGATGCGCGCCACGCGGCCCGGCACCCCGGCGACCGCCGCGTCCTGCACCGTCATGAACGGAAAGGCCCGCGCCCCCAGATACAGGTCGGGGGCCAGCCGGCCGAGCACGTCGCGGCAGCGCGGTCCGGTCAGCAGGATGGTCGCCCATTGCTCGGTCACGTCGGACACGAACACCCGCAGGTCCGGCCACGCGGCGGCGCACTCCTTGAGATGCCCGATCACGGCCGCCGAGCGCGGCGCCCCCACCATCAGGCGGTAGCGGTCCGGCGCCAGCCGCCCGCCGATGCCGTCGTCGAGCACCGAGCCCTCGGCGGTCAGCATCAGGCCGTAGCGCAACCGCCCGACGCCCAGGCCGCTCCAGCCGTTGGTGAACACCCGGTCGAGGAAGGCCCCGGCATCCGGTCCCTGGACCTCGATCTTGCCCAGCGGCGCGGCATCGTGCAGGCCGACCTTCTCGCGCACCGCCAGGGATTCCCGCTCGATGGCATGGGCCACCGTCTCGCCGGGCAGCGGATAGGCCAGCGGGCGCTGGCAGCCGGCCTCCTCGCGGAACACCGCCCCGGCTGCGGCGTGCCAGTCGTGCTGCGGAGACAGCCTGCGCGGTGCGGCGAACTCCCCCACCGCGCGCCCGGCGATGGCGCCCAGGGCCATCGGCTCGACCGGCGGACGGGCCGTGGTGGGCGCCAGATCGGCCATGTGCCGCCCGGTCACCTCCGACAGGATGCCCAGCGCATTGACCTGCGCCGTCCGCCCCTGCTCGGTCCCCAGGCCGATGACGGCATAGCGCTTGAGGAGTTCCGGATGGTCGAACCCCTCGCGCACGGCCAGGGCGATATCGGCCGCCGTGGCATCGGTCTGCAGATCGACAAAGGCCGCCTGTCGCCCCGGAACCTGCCACACGGCGCGGACGGTCCCATAGGCGGGTTCCCGCACCGACGGCACCGGCGGCGGATCATCCGACCCCGCTGAAAGCCCCTCCCTCAGGCTCTCGTGAAGACTGAAGGTGCCGGCGCAACCGCCTGCCATGGATACGAAATCCGGCGTCGTTGAAGTGATGTAGCAGGCCTGCGCCTCATCCCAGCGCAAGGTCCCGCCGACCTGCCGGGCCAGGGCGGTATCGGGATCCCAGCCGCCCGAAACGGCGAGCAGCCCGCACGACAGCCGGCGCGCCGGCCCCTGAACCTCGGTCCCGTCGGCCGACAGGGCGCGCACGGTCACCCCGGTGATGCCCCGCCGCCCGGCGCGCGTGGCGACCACGACGTGGCCGCTCAGGACTTCCACCCCCCGCTCGGCCAGACGCGCGACCAGGCGGGCCGGCGGGTCGGGCCGCAGGTCGACCACCGCGACCACCCCCGCCCCGACGTCCAGCAATGCCTCGGCCGTCTCGTAGGCACCATCGTTGTTGGTCAGCACCACGGCATCGCGGCCGGGCAGCGCCGCCCAGCGCCGGACGTAGGCCAGGACGGCACCGGCCAGCATGACGCCGGGCCGGTCGTTGCCGGGAAACACCAGCGGCCGTTCGAGCGCGCCGGTCGCCAGCACCACCCGCCCGGCCCGGATGCGCCACAGGCGTTGGCGCGGCACGAACGAGCCGATCTGCGGCCCCTTGTGGTCGGTGCGGCGTTCCAGGGCCAGGGCCGAGCCGTCCCGCTCCAGCATGGTCACCGTGGTGCGGGACAGCACCGTGACCTCGGGCCGGTCCTTGAGGGCGGCCAGGGTATCGGCCACCCAGGCAAGGGCCTCGTGACCGCCGATGGCGCGGTCGTGGTGCAGCAGGTGGCCGCCGGCCTCGTTCTGCGCGTCGGCCAGGATGACCCGCGCCCCGTCGGCCGAGGCGGCCAGCGCCGCCGCCAGACCGGCCGGGCCGCCGCCGACCACCAGCACGTCGCAGTGCGCCCAGCGCGCGTCATAGCGGTCGCCGTCCGGGCCGTCGGGAACGCTGCCCCATCCGGCCGCGCCGCGCAGGGCCGGCTCGAACAGGCGTTCCCATAGGCGCGGGCTGCTCTTGAAGGTCTTGTAGGGGAAGCCCGCCGCCCATAGGCCTGAAACAGCGTCGGCCACCCGCCCGAAGTCCCAGCCGAGCGACGGCCACCCCGCCTCCGGCACGGCGACCAGGCCGTCATGCAACTCGACCTCCGTCGCCTTCATGGACGGCGTGGAGCGCGGGCCGAACCCGACGTGGAACAGCGCGTTGGGCTCCTGCGGCCCGGCGGCCAGCAGTCCGCGCGGGCGGTGGTATTTCAGCGAGCGGCCAACCAGGCTCACCCCGTTGGCGACCAGGGCCGAGGCCAGGGTATCCCCCGGATGCCCCTCGTACCGCGTGCCGTTGAACAGGAACCGCAGTTTGCGGGACCGGTCGATACGGCCTCCGTTGGGCAGGCGACAGGTCATCTCACGCCTCCCGCCACGGCGGCCGCGGCGCGCTCGTCGATCAGGGCACCGGCCGCGAACCGTTCCAACCCGAAGGGCGCGCCCAGGGGATGGGGCCGCCCCGTCGCCACGGCGTGGGCGAGGATTTCGCCGGCCGCCGGCGTGGCCTTGAACCCGCCGGTGCCCCAGCCGCAATTGAGGCTCAGGCCGCCAACCGGCGTCGGTCCCAGGATGGGCGAGCGGTCGGGCGTCACGTCCACCACGCCGTGCCACTGGCGCAGCAGGCGCAGGCGCGACAGAGTGGGCAGCAGGTCGAGGATGCCCGCCGCCGCCTTCTCGATCACGCCAAACCCCTCGCCGACCGGCAGCCCGAAGACGAACTCCCCCTTGGCCGACTGGCTGACGTGGGCGTCCAGGCCGCCAGCCATTAAAACACAGTCGAGCGCCGGCTTGACTGGCTCGGACACGAAGGCTTGCAACACGTGGGACTCAAGCGGCAGGTCCAGGCCCGCCGCCAGCCCGGCGGTACCAGCGGCGGTGCTGAGCGCCACGGCATCGGCCTCGATCACGCCGCGCGCGGTGTCCACGCCGGTCACGCGGCCGCCGTCCAGACGCAAGGCGGTCACCGGGCACTGCTCGATGATGTCCACTCCCAGGGCCGAGGCCGCCCGCGCATAGGCCCACGCCACGGCATCGTGGCGGGCAATGCCGCCGCGCCGTTGCAGCGCGGCGCCGAGCACGGGCCACCGCCCGCCCTCGATCCTCAGCAGGGGGCAGAAGGCCTGCGCCTCCTTGGGGCTCAACCACTCGGCGTCGATCCCCGCGAGGCGGTTGGCGTAGACCCGCCGCTGCACCTCCCGCACCTCGTCCGGGCTGGTCGCCACGGTCAGCACGCCGCGCGGGCTGAACATCACGTTGTAGTCCAGGGCCTGGGTCAGGCCGGGCCACAGGGTCAGGGCGCGGTCATACAGCGCGACGCTCTCGGCCGCGAGGTAGTTGGATCGGATGATGGTGGTGTTGCGCGCCGTGTTGCCGCCGCCCAGCCAGCCCTTTTCCAGCACCGCCACGTCGCGCAGGCCGTGGTCGCGCGCCAGATGCCACGCTGCCGCCAGACCATGGGCGCCGCCACCGACGATGATCGCCTGATAGCGCCGCTTCGGCTCGGCGCGACGCCACTGGCGCGGCCATCCGGTGTGGCCGCGCAGGGCCTCGCGGGGCAGGGAAACCAAGGAGAAGCGGACCATGCGGACGCCTCGGGCTGCGAAGACTCGGGCTCACAGTCTGCGCGGCCACCGGCACCTCTGCAAGTGCGGCTCGCAGCAAAGGGGTTTGAAATCAAACGCCGATTGGTCATGCTGGATGAATGTCCGACTCCAGGAGTAGGGTGCCCGCCATGCCATTCCAGGCCCCACCGCCCGCCCCCGGCGCCTTGCACCACGCCTTGCGCGCCGCCGTGCGAGCCGCCCTCCGGCCCGACGAAACCGCCTGCGTGGAGGAGCGCCTTCATCAGGCCGCCATGCCCCCCGCCCAGGCCGCGCGCGTCCAGTCCGCCGCCCGCACCCTGGTCGAGGGGGTGCGTGAAAGCGGCGCCCGGGCCGGCTCCATCGACGCCTTCATGCATGAATACGACCTGTCGTCCCAGGAAGGCGTCGTCCTGATGTGCCTGGCCGAGGCCCTGCTGCGCATCCCCGACGGCGAGACGGCCGACCGCCTGATCTCCGACAAGATCGGCGGCGCCGACTGGGAAAAGCACATGGGCCGGTCGGAGTCGGTGTTCGTCAACGCCTCGACCTGGGCGCTCATGCTGACCGGCCGGCTGGTCCGCGACGATGCCAGCCCCGCCGACTGGCGGACCACGCTGCACCGCCTCGTCCGCCGCTCCGGCGAGCCGGTGATCCGTCAGGCCGTGGTCCAGGCCATGCGCATCATGGGCCGCCAATTCGTCATGGGCCGCACCATCAAGGAAGCGCTGGAGCGCGCCCGCGACACCGAAAAGAAAGGCTACACCTACAGCTACGACATGCTCGGCGAGGCCGCCCGGACGATGGACGACGCGGAACGCTACTTCCGATCCTACAGCGCGGCCATCCAGGCGATCGGCGCGGCATCGGCCGGGCGCGGGCCGCTCGGGGGTCCGGGCATCTCGGTCAAGCTGTCGGCCCTGCATCCGCGCTACGAGTTCGCCCAGCGCGACCGCGTGATGGAGGAACTGACCCCCCGCCTGATCGCCCTGTGCCGGCAGGCGCAGGAGGTGGACATCCCGCTGTGCATCGACGCCGAGGAAGCCGACCGGCTGGATCTGTCGCTCGACGTGATCGACGCCGCCTCGGCCGCCCTGCCCGGCTGGAACGGCCTGGGGCTGGCGGTGCAGGCCTACCAGAAACGGGCCTGGCCGCTGATCGACTGGCTCGCTGCCATGGCCCGCCGCGACAAGCGGCGCCTGATGGTCCGGCTGGTCAAGGGCGCCTATTGGGACGCCGAGGTCAAGCACGCCCAGGTCCACGGCCTGGACGGCTATCCGGTGTTCACGCGCAAGGCCTCGACCGACGTGTCGTATCTGGCGTGTGCGCGCAAGCTGCTGTCCATGCCCGACGCCTTCCACTGCGCGTTCGCCACCCACAACGCCCACACGGCCGCCGCCGTGATGGACATGGCCGAACCCGGCAGCGACTTTGAATTCCAGCGCCTGCACGGCATGGGCGAGGCCCTTTACGACCAGATCATCGCCCGCCACCCGTGCCGCATCTACGCCCCGGTCGGCAGCCACGAGGACCTGCTCGCCTATCTGGTCCGCCGCCTGCTGGAGAACGGCGCCAACACCAGCTTCGTCAACCGCATCGTGGACGAGAGCCTGCCGGTCGATGCCCTGGTCACCGACCCGGTGGCCGAGGTCGCCGCCCTGCCGGCCAAGCCGCACCCGCGCATCCGCCCTCCCCGCGCGCTCTATGACGACCGGCCGAACTCCCGGGGCGTGGACCTCAACGACCCGATGAGCCTGGAGGCCTTGCGTCCGCGTATGGAGGCGCTCGGCGAAGCCCATGCCGCCCCCCTGACCACGGCCAAGGGCACGGCAGCCCCGCCACAACCCGTGCTCAATCCGGCCAACACCCTGGAGGTCGTCGGCACGGTGCGCGAGGCCGGCGCCGAACAGGCCGCCGCCGCCGTCGAGGCCGCCCACCGTGCCCAGCCGTCCTGGGACGCCACCCCGGCCGACCGCCGCGCCGCCATCCTGGAGCGCGCCGCCGACCTGTTCGAGCACCACATGCCCGCCCTCATGGCCCTGGCCGTGCGGGAGGCCGGCAAGACCCTGCCCGATGCCGTGGCCGAGGTGCGCGAGGCGGTGGACTTCCTGCGCTACTACGCGGTGCGCTGCCGGGCCGACTTCTCCGGCCCGACCCAGCTTCCCGGCCCGACCGGCGAGCGCAACACCTACTCCCTGCACGGGCGCGGGGCGTTCGTGTGCATCAGCCCGTGGAACTTCCCGCTGGCCATCTTCACCGGGCAGGTGGCCGCCGCCCTGGCCGCCGGAAACGCGGTGTGCGCTAAGCCTGCCGAACAGACGCCGCTGATTGCCGCCCGCGCCGTCGCCCTGCTGCACGAGGCCGGGGTGCCGCCCGATGTCCTGCACCTGCTGCCCGGCCGGGGGGAGACGGTCGGCGCCGCGCTGGTCGCCCATCCGCTGATTGCCGGCGTGGCCTTTACCGGCGGCACGGACACGGCGCGGCTCATCAACCGCACGCTGGCCGGACGAGATGGACCGATCATTCCGCTGATCGCCGAAACCGGCGGCCAGAACGCCCTGATCGTCGACAGTTCCGCCCTGCCCGAGCAGGTCACGCGCGACGTCCTAGCCTCGGCCTTCCAGAGCGCCGGGCAGCGATGCTCGGCCCTGCGCGTGCTGTTCGTGCAGGAGGACGTCGCCGCCCCCATGCTGCGCATGATCGCCGGAGCCATGGCGGAACTGCGCATCGGCGACCCGGCGCTGCTGTCCACCGACATCGGCCCGGTGATCGACGCCGAGGCGCGCGAGGGGCTGGAGGCTCACGCCGTGCGCATGAGCCAGGAAGGCCGCCTGATCGAACAAACGCCCCTGATCTCTCAGACCAAAATGACCGATATCCTGCCCCCCGGCCACTGGTTCGCCCCGCGCGCCTTCGAGATCGACCGCCTCAACCGCCTGACCCACGAGGTGTTCGGCCCGGTCCTGCATGTGGTGCGCTGGAAGGCGGGACATCTCGACGCCGTGATCGACGCCGTCAACGCCACCGGCTTCGGCCTGACCCTGGGGGTTCATTCCCGCATCGATGCGACGGTGCGCGCCGTTGCCGGGCGGGCCCATGTCGGCAACTGCTATGTGAATCGCAATCAGATCGGTGCCATCGTCGGCTGCCAACCGTTTGGTGGAGAGGGATTGTCCGGCACCGGCCCCAAGGCCGGAGGCCCCCGTTACCTTGCCCGCTTCGCGACCGAACGCGTGGTTTCGGTGGATACCACGGCGGCCGGCGGGAACGCCGCCCTGATGGCTGAAATGGACTGAGTGGAAGGAACCTTGAATGGCATCGACCGTGTCAACAAGCCAACATGCCCGCGACATCCTCGGCCGTCTGGGGGTGCCCGAGACGGTGCTGCGGGGCGGGACCTTGGCTGTGCGGTCGCCGATCGACGGCAGCGTTCTCGGCCACCTGCGGGAGCATGATCCGCTCGATGTGTCCGAGGCCATCGGTCGGGCGGCGGCAGCGTTTTCCGTATGGCGTTCCGTTCCGCCGCCGCGGCGCGGCGAACTGGTGCGCCGCCTCGGCGCCCTGCTGCGCGAGCACAAGACCGACCTGGGACGCCTTGTCACCCTGGAGGCCGGCAAGATCCTTCAGGAGGGCCTGGGCGAAGTCCAGGAGATGATCGACATCTGCGACTTCGCGGTCGGTCTGTCGCGCCAACTCTACGGCCTGACCATCGCCTCGGAACGGCCGCGCCACCGCATGATGGAGACGTGGCATCCGCTCGGCCCCGTCGGCGTCATCACGGCGTTCAACTTCCCCGTCGCGGTATGGTCGTGGAACGCCGCCATCGCCCTGGTATGCGGCGATCCGGTCCTGTGGAAGCCGTCGGAAAAGACGCCACTGACCGCGCTGGCCTGCGCCGCCCTGCTGCGCCGCGCCGCCGAGGGCATGGAGGATGTGCCGGCCGACCTGGTGCAGGTCCTGATCGGCGGCGCGGAGACCGGACAGGTGCTGGCCGACGATCCGCGCGTGCCGCTCATCTCGGCCACCGGCTCCACCGCCATGGGCCGCAAGATCGGCCCGCGCGTCGCGGCGCGCTTGGGGCGCTCGCTGCTGGAGCTTGGCGGCAACAACGCGATGATCGTGGCCCCCTCGGCCGACCTGGACCTTGCGGTGCGGGCCGCCGTGTTTTCCGCCGTCGGGACGGCCGGTCAGCGGTGTACGTCGTTGCGCCGCCTGATCGTCCACGAGGACATCCGCAAGGACCTGGTCGGACGCCTGCGCAAGGCCTACGCCAGCATTCAAGTCGGCAACCCGCTGGAGCCTGGCACGCTGGTCGGGCCGCTGATCGACCGGGCCGCCTTCGACGCCATGGACCGCGCCCTTGCCGTGGCGCAGTCCGATCACGCCAGCGTGCACGGCGGGAGCCGGGTGCAGGTGCGCGGCTGCGCGGGCGGCTGGTACGTCCGCCCGGCCCTGGTCGAAATGCCGTCGCAGACGCCCCTGGTGCTGACCGAAACCTTCGCGCCCATTCTCTACGTCATGTCCTACAAGGACCTGACGAGCGCCATCGCGGTACAGAACGCCGTGCCGCAGGGCCTGTCGTCCTGCATCTTCACCAACGACCTGCGGGAGGCCGAAACGTTCATGTCGGCGGAAGGCTCGGACTGCGGCCTGGTCAACGTCAACATCGGCCCGTCGGGGGCCGAGATCGGCGGGGCCTTCGGCGGCGAGAAGGACACCGGCGGCGGGCGCGAGGCCGGGTCGGACTCCTGGAAGGCCTACATGCGCCGGGCCACCAACACCATCAACTATTCCCGCAACCTGCCGCTGGCCCAGGGGATTACGTTTGACCTGAGCTGACTTCCTGCTCGATTTCGCGCAGCACCGGCCGGTCGCCGCCCGCCCGCACCGCATCGATCAGGCTGTGCAGGGTGTCGGGGGCGACCTGCAGGGCACGCGAGGTCTCCAGCGCCCGGACGCTTTGCGTGCCCGGAACATCCGCGGACGCATCGACGGCGCCGAAGTGGTCGCCGGGCCCCAGGGTGCGCGGCTCCTGGCCCGGCGCCTCCACCACATAGCGGCCGGATACGACCAGGAAGGCGCCCTGGACCGTCATGTGCCCGCCATAGGCCAGATCACCCGCGCGATGCCGCACGAAACGCGTCTCGGACACGGCGGGATCGCCGGTTGCCACCGAGTGGCGCGGCAGGAACAGATCGAGGACTTGCTCCACCCCGACCCGCCAGCGGGTGGCCGCACGTGGCAGCATGGCAAGGTGGACAAGCCGCCACAGCAGCCACGCCGTCCGCCCGTCGAGCTTCACGCCACGCACATCGGCCACGCCGCGCCGCCCACCCAGCGAGGCCAGCGTGCCCTTTGACCGGTACTGGAACGACTTTGGCCGCTTGCCGTCGCTGACCGCCAGGATGTTGCGGGCCAGCAGCTTGGCCTGACGGACGGCGGCCTGCGCGGTGGGCGGAGCCGGGCCGTGGCCAGTCGGGACCATGGCCGCATCGCCCAGCGCCCACACCGTGTCATGGCCGTGCACCCGCAGGTCGGGATGGACCGCGATGCGTCCTTTCTCCTTGGCCAGCGGCAGCGCCTTGGCGAAGGCGGTGGGGGCGTTTCCAATGGTAGCGATGATGGTGGCGGTCGGGATGACGATATTGTCGCCGATGGTGATGCAGCGCGCCGACGCCTCGCGGACCGGGGTGTTGGTGCGGATGGCGATGCCGCGCGACCGCAACAGCCCGGCCGCGCGCTCGGCCAGCCCGTCGTCCAGTTCGGTCAGGATGCGCGGCCCGTACTCGACCAGTTCGGCCCGCACGTCGCCGATGCTCAGGCCGGGATAGAACCGCAGGGACCGGCGCACAAGGTCATGGATCTCGCCCATCACCTCGATGCCGGAAAGCCCGCCGCCAGCCACCACGAAGGTCAGCAGCCGCGCCCGCTCGGACGCGTCGGTGGTCATGCTGGCCTGCTCCAGGCAGGAGATGACGTGGTTGCGCAGGGCGTGGGCGTCGAGCGCGCTCTTGAAGGGATAGGCGTGCTCGCCAAGGCCCGGAAAGGCCGACAGGTCGACCCCCAGGCCGGGGGCCAGCACCAGATGGTCGTAGGGAACACGCACCACCGAGCCGCCGGCGGCCTCGACCACCTCGACCCGCCGGGCCGCGAAGTCCACGCTGCGCGCCATGCCGATGCGCAGGGATCCCCCCATGACCATCTGGCGCAAGGGCGTGACGGTATCGAGCGCGTTGACGGCACCCCCGGCCACTTCCGGCAACAGGGGCTGGAACACCATGTAATTCTTTGGGTCAATCAGTTCGAGGGCGACCTCGAACCCTCCGTGGCGCCTCAATTCCCGTGCTGCGAAAGCCCCGGCGAAGCCGCCTCCGACAATAACGATCCTCGGCTTTGACACGTCTTCCTCCAATGGACAAACCCTGAAGGATCAAGGCTCACCATGGGACGAGGGTTCCCGAAAAGACGCCGGTTCCCGAAAACTTGGCGCCCTGGATGTCGCAAAACCCTTTTCGGCCAGCCAGTCCTCCAGGGCCGCCTGGGTCGCGGCAAGGGCCTCGCCAACCTGCCGGGCTTCCGCCTGTGCCGCGTCCGCGTCGCCGCCTTCGACCAAAACCTCAATCCGCCGCCCCAGGGCGAACAACAGCCCGAAGCCGAAGTTGGAGGCCGCGCCAGCCAGCCGGTGAGCCGCCTTGGCAAGGGCGTCGGGCGGCCCGGCAAGGCTGGCCGCAATGTCTTCGACAGCCGCGGCGACACTGCGCCGGCCCAGGGTCAGAATGGGCAGGAAGCCGGCCTCGCCCAGACCGGCCAGCCGCTCTTCCACAAACGGAACGTCCAGCGCCGGGGCCGGCCCGCTCAACCATGAGCTGGCCGCCGTGACCGGGTGGGGACGACCGGGCGCCTGAACGGCGGGCGCACTGCCGCTGATGACGGCGGCCACGGCGCGGCGGAACTGATCGATCTGGATGGGCTTGGCCACCACGCCGTTCATGCCGGCCTTCAGGTAGCGGTCGACGTCCTCGGGAAAGACGTTGGCGGTCAGCGCAAGCACAGGCGTCTCGGCCCGCACCGGATCGGCCATGGCGCGCAACCGCGCGGTGACCTCCGTCCCGTCGATGTCGGGCAGGCGTATGTCCATCAGCACGAGGTCGAAGGGGTCTTCGTCGCGCAGGAGGGCTTCCGCCTGGCACCCGGTGCCGGCCACGGTGACCGTGTGCCCCTGGGTGCGGAGGAAGGCGGTTGCAACCCGTTGGTTGACCTCCACGTCCTCGACCAGAAGGACGCGCAGCGGCGGAACGGCGTAGTTTTCGTCCTTCGGCTGGCGCTGTCCGTGCCGCCTCTCGATGCCCAGGGGCACCAGGACGGTGAAGGTGGTTCCAGCGCCCGGCCTGCTGTAAACGTCGATGGTGCCACTCATCAGGGTCACGATGCGCTGGCAGATGAACAGGCCGAGGCCGGAGCCGCCAAACCGCCGCGCCACCGAGGCATCCGCCTGCGCAAAGCGGGAGAACAGGGCGGCGCGCGCCGACTCGGCGATGCCAATTCCCGTGTCGCGGATCGTGAAGCGGAACCGGCCTGCGGTCTGGGTCGCGGTTTCCACATCGACGATCAGGGCGACCTCCCCCCGTTCGGTGAACTTGACCGCGTTGCCGACCAGGTTGAGCAACACCTGGCGCAGCCTCATCGGGTCGCCGACCACCTGGGTCGGAACGCCCGGCGCCGTCTCCAGCAGCACCCGCACCCCTTTGGCCGAGGCGCGCGGCGTCATCAGGTCCGTGACGCTTCGGACCAGGCGCGGCAGGTTGAACACCGTGCTTTCAAGACTGAGCCGCCCTGCATCGATGCGCGAGGCGTCGAGGACGTCGTCCAGGATGGTCAGAAGGGCGCCGCCCGAATAGTTGATGGTTTCAACATAGTCGCGCTGCTCGAGATCCAGCCGCGTGCCGCGCAGCAATTCGACCATTCCCAGCATGCCGTTGAGGGGAGTGCGGATCTCGTGGCTCATGGTGGCCAGATACTCGGCCCGGGCGTTGGCCGCGTCCTCGGCGTCTTCCTTGGCCTTGGCGAGCGCGGCCTCGGCCTGGCGCCGCTGGGTCACGTCGCGCACCGTTATCACGCCGGCCCGGCGGCCGTTGAGGCTGGCCCGGCTGAGGGACAGCGCCGCAGGAAAACTGCGCCCCCCGTGGCGGCGGGCGTCGGCCTCCATCTCGTCCCCGGACCCGCCGGCGGGCGCCTCTTCGAACAGCCGGGCCAGAACGCGGGCGGCGCTGGCCCCGTCGAACAGCACCCCGACCGGCTGCCCGACGACTTCCGCCGCAGTGCGCCCGAACAGCCGTTCGGCGGCCGGCGAGAAGCTTTCCACCCGCCCGCCGTCGTCCACCGTCACCACGCCATCGGGAACGTTGGTCAGGATGGCGTGCAGGCGGTCGCGCCCTTCGCGCAGGCCCCGCGTCACCTCGGTCACCCGCTCCTCCAGGCCTCGGTTGAGGTCGCTCAGATGACGGCTGAGGGTTTCGACCGCGTTGAACGCATCGTTCATCCGCTGGCCGAGCACCATGGCATGACCCAGCATGAACAGCGCAAAGGCCAGCGCCGTCAGGTCGGTCGTGTTGATGATGCGCTGAAAATGCAGAACGTCGTTCGTGACGCCGGCCGTCAGCACCAGCAGCGAGCCGATCAGCCACCCCGCTCCCGGCCGGCGGCGGGCCACGGCCAGACCGGCCGCCCCGGCCACATAGAGCATGGTGGCCAGAATGCCATAGGCCATGAGGGGCCGGATCTGCGTGAATATGTGCCCGGGCACGAACAGGGCGAGCGGAAACACCACGGCCGACACCGCCATCAACAGGCGATTGAGCGGTTTCCACATCTCGGCCGGAAACAGGCGCGCAACGAAGGCCGGATACAGGCCCAGAAACAGGAACGCCCCGATGTACTCGGCGCGCAGCAGCACCATGCTGGACATGTCCGGCCACGCGATGAACGGCAGTCGGCCCACCGCCACCACGCGCAGAACGACGCAAAACGTCACGGCGGCGAACAGCAGATACTCGGCGTTGCGGCGCTGAAGCCAGAGGATGAAGACATACAGGCCGATCATGCTGGCCGCCCCGGCCAACAACAGGTCGCTGGCAACCTTGCGGTCGCGCTCGGCCTGCATCGGCCCGATCCGGCCCAAGGTCAGGGGGCGCCCCAGGCCGCCCTCGAAGTGATTGAAGTTCGACAGGTGGATCAGGACGTCGATCCGGTCGCCCGGCGGCAGAGGCACCACGGAGGCCTGATACCGGGGGACTTCCAGGTCCGCCGTCACGCCGACCTGACCCCGCGCCAGCACCAGTTCGCCGTTGATATAAATGCGGAAGGCGCTGTTGACCTCGGGCACTCTCAAGCCGAGGCCACTGCTGTAGCGCGGCAACAGGATCCTCAGGCCATAGGATGCGAAGCCGAACCCCGGCGTCGGCGCCTCTCCGACCGTGTCGTTCCACATGTGCGGCATGGGCAGCAGCGCGCCGCCGTCAAGCAGCGCAGCCGCCCGGGACGGCGGAACCAGATCCTTCCACGCCATCCTCCACGCCCCGTTCAACGGCAACGGTTCGGGAAAATGCCAGTCTCTGGCGTCGATGACCCCATCGACCACGGTCGGCGGCTCGGCATCGGCGGCACTCGCGCGCGCGCCGAAAGCCGCCGCCATCATCGCGAACATCACGACGACAAGGCCGCCAAGCAGGCGTGGTGCGATGGTCCGGCGTCCCGCGCGCATCATTCTCGCCGAACGGCCGGTCAGGCCGTCGGCGCCAATCCGCGCAGCATGGCCCCGACCACCGTGTCGACCATCACCTTGCGATCCGACCATCCGAATCCGGCGTTGCCGATGTGCAGCGTCACGACGCCATGGATGGCGGCCAGCAGGCTGTGGGTGAGGACGACGGGGTCGACCGGCGCCAACTGGCCGGCATCGATTGCCGCGGCGGTATGGGTCACGAACAGGGTGTGCAGGCCCTGCACGCTCTCGTCCTCGGCAAAGGCCGCACGTTCGCTTACGTACTGGCGCTCGACCTCCAGGAACATGGCCTTGAAATGGTCGGGCTGGTCGAACCAGAAGTCGGCCCAGCAATGGCACAACGCCCTCACCCGTTCGATCGGCGAGCCTTGCGAAACAGCCACGGCGAAGCGGTCGCGCAGGGCGACCATGTCTTCCTTCCACACCTCCCGCAACAGTTCGCGGCGACTGGGGAAATACAGATAGATGGTGCCCGGACTATATCCGGCCTCGGTCGCCAGGCGGCGCATGGTCAGACCATGGGCTCCAGCCTCGGCGAAAACCTTGCGGGCGCAGTCGATGAAACGACGGCGCACCTTATCCTGCTCTTCGGCCGATCTGGCCCGGGCGCGAGTACGTGCCATGTGTGTTTGTCTTCCTGCCCCTGATCCACGTCGTCACGTGTGGAGGCAGCATAGTCGCACGAATGGCCCGCCGAACAAAGTGGACTTGGCTCGGACTTTCTCTGCACCAACGGGCAACGGCCCCCACCGTGGGTGGAGGCCGCGCCGTAACAGTGTGTCGTGAAAGCGTCGGCGGCAGGCCCTTATCGTCAGGCTGCCTTTTCTTCGCTGTCGTCCTCGCGACGCAGGCCGAACCGGCCCGTGTGCGCCCGCGACCCGTCCGGAAACTGCCAAACCGTGGCCGAACGATCAACCTCGGGGACCGGGAGGGAACCAGCGGTTCGTCCCCCGAAGCCCTGAACGATCTCGTCGGCCAGGTTCGCAATGGTTTCCGGAGCCACGCAGGAGCGCCAGGCACTCCCATAGCGGCTTTCCATGGTCAGCGAGAAAAGGTTGTAGGCGTGGCACGCTGTCGGCGTTCCAGGCATCACCAGTCTCCTCGTTGTCAAACCAGCGATCCGGCGTTCCACCCTTTATCTCCGCTCTTGATGACGGGCCTTTGTTGCAGTGCAATATAAGGCCGAACGGGTCATGGCGCCAAGTCTTTTTACTACCTCGGGGCAGTGGGCTGCGCAGTGCGCGTTGCCAAAGAGGTAATTCCTTCTTGGTAAGATGAGTTTCGCCATTTACGCCTATCGGCCATGCTTTTGCTGCATAGCAACATAGGACATACGGACGATAGGGGGTTGGCGTTGCAGCGCGGCGGCATCACAATGCAGGCGAATTCGGCAGAAGCCCCCTATTCCAGAACGCAGCTGAGGCCCATGAGCACCCGCGACGCCAAGATCGACACCCGCATCATCCACGCCGGCCGCTCGCCCGAGGACCATCACGGCACCGTCAATCCGCCGGCCTACCGGGCCTCCACGGTGATCGCGCCGACCGTCCGCGAACTGAACGAGCGCGGCAAGAAACGGTTCGACCACGTCGTGACCTATGGCCGCCACGGCACGCCGACCACCTTCGCCCTTGAGGACGCGGTGGCCGAGATCGAGGGCGGCACCCACTGCGTTTCCGTCGGCTCGGGGCTCGCCGCCATCACCGCAACGCTCACCGCCTTGCTGTCGGCTGGCGACCATCTGCTGATGGTGGACAGCGTCTATGGCCCGACGCGGGCGTTCTGCGACCACACCCTGGCCCGCATGGGCGTCGAGACCACCTACTACGACCCGGCGGCCGGCGCCGCCATCACCGGGCTGATGCGCCCGGAAACCAAGGTCGTGTTCACGGAAAGCCCCGGCTCCCACACCTTCGAGGTCCAGGACATTCCGGCCATCGCCAAGGTCGCCCACGCCGGCGGCGCCGTGGTGGTGATGGACAACACCTGGGGCATCCTGACCTTCCAGCCCTTCACCAAAGGCGTGGACGTGTCCGTGCAGGCGGCCACCAAGTACATCGTCGGCCATTCCGACGCCATGCTCGGCACCATCACCTGCGCCGACAAGGACCTGTTCCTGCGCATCCGCACCAGCGTCGCCCTGTTCGGGTTCGCCGCCGGGTCCGAGGAAGCGTGGCTCGGCCTGCGCGGCCTGCGCACCCTGCCGATCCGTCTGCGCCAGCACTTCGACGCCGGCCTGCGCATCGCCGAGTGGCTGCAAGGCCGGCCGGAGGTGGCCGCCGTGCTGCACCCCGCCCTGCCCGACCATCCCGGCCACGCCCTGTGGGCGCGCGACTTCACCGGCGGCTGCGGCCTGTTCGGCGTTGCCCTGAAGCCGGTGTCCGAGGCCGCCGTGGAGGCCATGCTCGACGGCTACGACCTGTTCGCCCTGGGCTATTCGTGGGGCGGATTTGAAAGCCTGGTGGTGCCGACCCATGTGACCCGCACTGCCACCGCGTGGCCGTTCGAGGGGCCGCTGGTGCGTTACCACATCGGCCTGGAAGACCCGTCCGACCTGATCGCCGACCTGGAGCGCGGTTTCGACCGCCTGGGGAGTCCCGCATGAGCGTTTCCACATCCGCCCTCTACGAGCTTCTGGCCTCGGTCAAGTTCGACTCCAACGGCCTCGTCCCGGTCATCGCGCAGCAGCACGACACCGGCGAGGTCCTGATGCTGGCCTACATGAACCGCGACGCGGTCGAGGAAACCCTGCGCACCGGCCGGGTATGCTACTGGTCGCGGTCCCGCAAGGGGCTGTGGCGCAAGGGCGAAACCTCCGGCCAGGTGCAGACCCTCGTCGACCTGCGCCTGGACTGTGACCAGGACACCATTCTCGCCCTGGTCGATCAGCAGGGCGTGGCCTGCCACACCGGCCGGCGCAACTGCTTCTTCCACGCCATCCGCGGCGACGCCGTGGCCGAGATCGCGCAGCCCGAGATCTCCGAACAGGAGCTGTACGGCAAATGAGCGCCCCCCAGGCCGCCGAGCTTCTGCCCGTCACCGTGCTGACCGGGTTCCTGGGCAGCGGCAAGACCACGTTGCTCAATGCCCTGCTCAAGCACCCGGACATGGGCGAGACGGCGGTCCTCATCAACGAGTTCGGCGAGATCGGCCTCGATCATCTCCTAGTAGAGAAAATCGACGACGACATCATCCTGCTCAATTCCGGGTGCCTGTGCTGCACTGTGCGCGGCGATCTGGTGACCGCCATGCGCGACCTGTACTTCAAGCGGGTGCGCGGTGACGTGCCGGAGTTCTCCCGCCTGCTGATCGAGACGACCGGGCTGGCCGACCCCGCCCCCATCCTCCACACCCTGATGACCGATGCGCTGATCTCCAGCCGCTATCGCCTGGACGGCATCGTCACCACCATCGACGCCGTCAACGCCCCCGACCAGCTCACCCGCCAGCCCGAAGCCGCCAAGCAGGCCGCCGTGGCCGACCGGCTGGTGCTGACCAAGACGGACCTCATTGACGCCGAGGCCCTGGCCGCCCTGCGCGACCGTCTGCACGCGCTCAATCCCGCTGCACCGGTCATCCTGGCCGATCACGGGCAGGTGGAGCCGGCGGCCCTGTTCGACGCCGGGCTGTTCAACGCGCGCCAGAAGCATCCCGATGTCGCGCGCTGGCTGAGCGAGGAAGCGTACAAGAGCGACCATGACCATGGGCATCACCATCACCACGACGTGAACCGGCACGACGCCCAAATCGCGGCCTTCTCGCTGTCCTTCGCCGCGCCACTGGCCTGGGAGTCCTTCGTCCAGGCCATGGAGCTGCTGATTGCCTCCAAGGGCGCCGACATCCTGCGCCTCAAGGGCGTCTTGAACATCGAGGGCGAGGACCGCCCCGTGGTGGTGCATGGCGTGCAGCACGTCTTCCACCCGCCGACCACGCTGGCCGTCTGGCCGGAGGGCGACCGCCGCTCGCGTCTGGTGGTGATTACGCGGTCGATCAGCCGGGCGGTGGTGGCGGACCTGCTGGCCGCGACCCTCGGGCAGCGGCCGGAGTAGCATTTCCCGAACCGCGCGGTCAGGTATTTCCCGGCAGCAACATCCGCCATCGGAAGGCGTAGGCAAAGCCCCTTCGGAAGGCTGGTTCGGCTGTGTGCGCCCGATATGCGATTGACATGAGCCGCTTGGCGCTTATCTTAGGTGATGGCTGACATCGTGATTGGTCGGCCTCCCTCTTTGAGACTCCCCTTGCAGCCGCCCCCGTGGGCGGCTGCCTTTTTATGTATTCCCGACCGGGAACGTCAGAAATAAAACAAGGGGTCCGCTGACGCGGATGGCTGCCGCCGGTCTGGAGGGAACCTCCAGACCTCCTTGTTTATTCTTGAAGAAAGAAAAGGGGTTTGGGGCCTGCCCCAAGCGGGTTTGGGCGGCAGCCCAATAACCACGAGAACCGTCAGTGGTTCACATTCAACCCGTGGCGAAGATCTGCGAGAAGTCGCGGAAGGTCTTGAACTCCAGGGCGTTGCCGAAGGGGTCGTAGATGAACAGCGTGCCCTGCTCCCCCGGCTGCCCCTTGAACCGCACATAGGGTTCGATGACGAACGGCACGCCGGCCTCGGTCAGGCGCGCGGCCAGGGCTTCCCACTGGCTCCATTCCAGGACGACGCCGAAGTGCGGCACCGGCACCGCGTGGCCGTCGACGGGGTTGGTGGGCGGGCCGCCGGCGCCCTCCGGCCGGTCCACGCGGTGAGCTACGATCTGGTGCCCATAGAGATCGAAGTCCACCCAGTCCTCGGCACTGCGGCCTTCCGGGCAGCCGAGGATTTCCCCGTAGAAGCGCCGCGCCTCGGCAACGTCCGTGACAGGGAACGCCAGGTGGAACGGGGTCAGGGTGGTCATCGGGCACCTCCTTGGTTTCATCGTTTGAGCGGCCGAAACGCCTTCTTCTTGGCCCGGCAGGCCGGGCACACCCAGTCGTCGGGCAGGTCCTCGAAGGCGGTTCCGGGCGGCATCCCGGCGTCGGGGTCACCGACCGCAGGGTCATAGACATACATACAGACAACGCACATCCAGCGGCCGGTGGCGGCAACATCGCTCATGCGCGGCCACCCTTGCGCAGGGTTGCCGCGGCAACCGTCGTCACGCCCGCCGCCGCCATGTCGCTGAGCGCCGCGGCCAGCGAGTTGTTCAGGTCGATCCCCCGACAGGCATCCTCGACCAGCACCACCTCCAGCCCCAGCGCCCGCGCGTCCAGCGCCGAGTAGAGCACGCAGAAGTCCGTGGCGAGGCCCGTGCAGAACACCCGGCCGATGCCCTTGCTGCGCAGCCAGCCCGCCAGGCCCGTGGCCGTGCGGCGATCGTTCTCGAAGAACGCGGAGTAGGAATCGATCGTGCGGTTCATGCCCTTGCGCACCACCGCGGCGGCGTGAACCGTCTCCAGCCCGGCATGGAAGTCCGCGCCGGGGGTGCCGCGCACGCAATGGTCCGGCCACAGGACCTGTGTGCCATAGGGCATTTCAGCGGTGGTGAACGGGTCCGCGCCGGCATGGGCGGAGGCGAACGAGGCGTGATCGGCCGGGTGCCAGTCCTGGGTCAGGACCACCGTCTCGAACAGCGGCGCCAGGCGGTTGATGACCGGAACCACGTCGTCGCCAGCGTTCACGGCCAGCGCGCCGCCGGGACAGAAGTCGTTCTGGACGTCGATGACGAGCAACGCGTCGGTAGGCCCCGGAACGAGCGAATCAGACATGCCAAGCCTCCCAGTCTGGCGGGACGGAGGGGGAGCGCGCCACTTTAGCGGCTCGCCCCTCGCCTGTCACGCTGCCGGAAGGCGGAGTCCTATCGCAGGGAACTGAACGCCGGGCTGGTCGCCATGATCGCATCGACCACCTGCATGACCCGCACGTGCTGCGCGTTGACCTTGCGCAACCGTTCCTGGGCGACGTCGAAGTGACCGAGGCTTTCCTCGAGACGCTGGCTGGCATCCTCCAGCGACGCCCGCGCCTGATCGGCGTCGCGTCGCATGGAATGCAGCCCGTCGAGGATGGCACCGTTGGTTTCCTCAATGCGGCGGCAGGCCTTGAGGGCGCGGAAGACGTCGTAACCGATGAGCGTGGCCATGGCCTTCTCCTCCGGGTGCGGCTGTTCCGGAACGTCCCCTGTCGCACCGTCTCCGGCACGCCGTCCCAGGGCGGATAGTCGGCAGGTCCTGCGCCTTGACGACAAGTATGGCGCTTTTCCAACGCAGGCACCACCGTCCTTCAGGAATACCACGCCCATCCCGCGCCCCGCGCGGGTGCAAGCGGCCTACACCCTCGGCAGGGGGGGGCAGCTCGGATGGTCGGACATGCACAAAGGGCCTAGCCGTTTCCAGCTAAGCCCTTGAAATCATTGGCGCGCCCGGCAGGACTCGAACCTGCAGCCGTCGGATTAGAAGTCCGGTGCTCTATCCAGTTGAGCTACGGGCGCCTGCCGTGTCGGCGCTTCCCTTACAGGATGCGGTTGAAGGCGAAGTTGTCGGCGTAGCTCTTGGGGCGGATGACGCGTTCGTTGGGCTGTTCGACCTGGATGACCCAGCCCTGGCGCTGCGCGTAGGCGACGGCTTCCTCGCGGGTGTCGAAGCGCAGCTTGACCTGGGTCTGGGTGTCGCGCGAGCCCGACCACCCCATCAGGGTGTCGTTGCGCTTGGCGTCGGCCGCCTGGAACTCGACCAGCCACTTGCGGGTGTTGGCCCGGCCGGACTGCATGGCGTTCTTCGCCGGACGATAGATGCGCACCACCTGGGCCATGACGAGCGTGTCCTTCCTCAAATCATCCTAAGAATCTGGTCGGGGCGAGAGGATTCGAACCTCCGGCTTTCTGCTCCCAAAGCAGACACTCTACCAGGCTGAGCTACGCCCCGTTACAGATCCGGGAGGCAACATATGGACTTTCCGCGCAAGGAGCAACCGGCAAGACGCGTCCCTCACCGCATGCCGCCCGGAACCGTGCCGAACATCGGATGCTCCACGGTATCGCCGGGGGCGATGCCCAGGGCGTGGGCGGTTCCGCCGACCAGTTCCACCACCCCGAGAACCGGCTTCTGCGGGCCGCGCGGGTTGGTGCTGTGCGGCTCGGCCCGGTATTCCACATGAACGATGGTGCCGCGCTGGTCGACGAACAGCATGTCCAGCGGAAGGGGCGTGTTGCGCATCCACATGGACACCTGTTGCGGTCGCTTGAAGTTGAACAACATGCCGTGGCGCGGGTCCATCCGGGTGCGATTCATCAGGCCCTTGGCGCGCGACTCGGGGGTGTCGGCGATCTCCACCGCAAAGGTGTGGGGGCCATTCGTGGTCTGGATCACCAGCGGCTCGCGGTCGGACGCGGCAACGGCCATGCCACCAGGAACGGCCAGGCTCAGGGCCAGCAACAGCAGGCCGAACGGCCGGGAGAGGGTACGGGCGAACGTCATTCTGAAACCTCCTGGGCGGCCGGCCGGGCGGCCGGATCGTGCGTCATCATCCCGCGTCGCGCCGTGCGTTATTTTGGTTTGAAAGCCGAAAAGGTGCGCTATAGTGCGTGCCAGAGGGATGGGGCGGGCCAAGATGCGCTGTCGGTTGCAGCGGCGTTTTGGTGACTTCACCCATAATCCTCACGAAATGTTCCGCGATGCAAGCCCATCGCAGGAGCCCAGGTTCCGACGGGAGGCGCCCCCCGACTGCCCCCCAATGCCTTCTGTCGGAGGAACGCCGAGCAGGTCCGCCTGCTCGGCGTTTTCAATGGCGCCCATCACTTCACTCATACTTGGCACATTGACCCCCTTCGCCCGCCGCGCCATGATGCCCGTTCCCCAGGGGGAGCCGGCGCGCCGGCTGAGAGGTTTCCAGGACCGGGAAACGACCCCTAGCTCGAGCTGGAACCTGATCCGGTTAGCACCGGCGTAGGGACGGGTGAGTTTTCGCAGTGAGCATGTCCGCCGCATCCCGAATTCCCCACCCCCCGCCCCCGCCCGTCGCGGTGGGCGTGGCGGTGCATGTGGCCGAATTGTCGTGGCAGGGCGTGCCGCTGTTCCAGGCTCTCGACCTGGACATGCCGGCCGGGGCCTGGACATGCCTTCTCGGCCCCAGCGGGGTCGGCAAGACCACGCTGCTGCGCCTGGTCGCCGGCCTCGCCCCGGCTGGCAGCGAAGTCCGCATCACGGCCGACGACGGCCAGCCGCTGGCCGGGCGCGTGGCCTACATGGCGCAGCAGGACCTGCTGCTGCCGTGGCTGAGCGTGCTCGACAACGTGCTGCTGGGGGCGCGACTGCGCGGCGAGCCGCCGGACCGCGCGGCAGCCCTCGCCCTGCTCGACCGAGTCGGCCTGTCGGCCAAGGCCGCCGCCCGGCCCGCCTCGCTGTCGGGCGGGCAACGCCAGCGGGCCGCCCTGGCCCGCACGCTGCTCGAGGACCGGCCGGTCATCGTGATGGACGAACCGTTCAGCGCCCTCGACCCCATCACCCGCCTGCGCCTGCAGAGCCTGGCCGCCGGGCTGCTGGCCGGGCGGACGGTCCTGCTGGTCACCCACGACCCGCTGGAGGCGCTGCGCCTGGGCCACCGCCTGCACATCCTGCAAGGCCATCCGGCCCGGCTCGGCCCGGCGCTCGAGATGTCTGGCGCCATACCGCGCGACGTTGCCGACCCCGCCGTCATGGCCCGCCACGCCGAGTTGCTGCACAGGTTCGCCGATGCCGACGACGAGGCCCAGTCATGACCGCAATCCTCCCCCCCTGCCAAAGCGTTTGTCCGATGACGTTTCCGCATACAGGAACAGGAGGACGCCATGAACTGGGACCAGATCAAAGGCAATTGGACCGAAATGAAGGGCAAGGTGCGCGCCAAGTGGGGCGACCTGAACGACGACGACCTGGAGACGATCCAGGGCAACCGCGACCAGCTCATCGGCCGCCTGCAGCAGCGCTACGGAATGGAAAAGGAACGCGCCGAGCGCGAGGTTTCCGAGTGGGAGACCAAGCACTAGCGAACCACCGCAGGAAAGCGGCGGCGGCGGGACCTGCACGTCCCGCCGCCGCTTTTTCGTGTCCATCATGAGCCGCCTGCTGCGCGCCGTCGTGACGCTGGCGGGCCTGCTGGCCCTGTGGCACCTGGCCTATGAACTGGTCGGCCGCCAGCCGTACCTTTTGCCGTCGCCGTGGCAGACCGCGCAGGTGCTGGTCGGGCGGGCCGACCTGATCGCCCGCCACGCCTGGGTGACGGGGTTGGAGATCATTCTCGGCCTGGCCGTCGGCACGCTGCTCGGCGGCCTTTCGGCCGTCGCCCTGGCGTCGTTCCGGCCGGTGCGGCGGTGGCTGATGCCGCTGCTGGTAGTCAGCCAGGCGATCCCGGTGTTCGCCATCGCGCCGCTGTTGGTCCTGTGGCTGGGCTACGGCCTGGGGTCCAAGGTCGCGATGGCCACCCTCATCATCTACTTCCCCGTCACGGCCGCGCTGTTCGACGGCCTTAGGCGCACCGACCCCGGCTGGCTGGATCTGGCCGGGGTAATGGGCGGCAGCCGCTGGCAGGTGCTGCGCCACATCCGCCTGCCCGCAGCCCTTCCGGCCTTTGCCTCCGGCTTGCGGGTCGCCACGGCCGTCGCCCCGATCGGCGCCATCGTCGGCGAGTGGGTCGGCTCGGCGGCCGGGCTGGGCTATCTCATGCTGCACGCCAACGCCCGCATGCAGGTGGACCTGATGTTCGCCGCCCTGTTTGTCCTGGCGGTGTTCGCCGTCGCTCTTTATGCCTTGGTGGATGCGGCCCTGCGCCGCGCCCTGCCGTGGCAACCCGATACCGCGCCAACCGATTCCTGAAGGAGCATCCCCCAATGAAGGTTCCCGCCTCCCTGGTGGCACTCGCCATGCTCACCCTCGCCGGCACTGCGCAGGCGGCGGAGAAAATGACCGTGGTGCTCGACTGGTTCGTCAACCCCGACCACGCGACACTTGTGGTGGCGCGCGAGAAAGGGTTCTTCGCCGCCGCCGACCTCGACGTCGAACTGATCGCCCCGGCCGACCCCAACGATCCGCCCAAGCTGGTGGCCGCCCGGCGGGCCGATCTGGCGGTAAGCTACCAGCCGCAGCTTCATGTGCAGACCGCGCAGGGCTTGCCGCTGATGCGCGTCGGCACGCTGGTGGCGACGCCGCTCAACGCCCTGGTGGTGCAAAAGGACGGCCCGGTGAAGTCCATCGCCGACCTCAAGGGCCGCAAGGTCGGGTTCTCGGTCGGCGGGTTCGAGGACGCGGTGCTCGGCGCCATGCTGGAACAGGCGGGCCTGACCCTCGACGACGTCACCCTCATCAACGTCAACTTCGCCCTGTCGCCGTCGATCTATTCCGGACAGGTCGATGCCGTGATCGGCGCCTTCCGCAATTTCGAGCTGAACCAGATGGACATTGCCGGCCGCCCCGGCCGCGCGTTCTATCCCGAGGAACATGGCGTCCCGGCCTATGACGAACTGATCCTGGTGGCCCACGAGGACCGCGTGGCCGACCCCGCCCTGCGCCGCTTCATCGACGCGGTCGAGCAGGCCACGCAATACCTGTTGAACCACCCGGAGGAGTCCTGGGACCTTTTCATCAAGGCCTACCCCGACCTGAACGACGAACTGAACCGTCGCGCCTGGGCCGACACCCTGCCGCGCTTCGCCCTGCGGCCGGGCGCCCTGGACACCGTCCGCTATGCCCGCTTCGCCGAGTTCCTGCGCGCCCGGGGCCTGCTGGAGGGCGCGCTTCCGGCGGTGGACACCTATGCGGTCGAACTCCGGTGATTACTTGGGATCGTCGCTCAGGCGCTTCTTGGGCATCCAGGGGTGGACGTTGACCGGCTTGCCCTTGTGGGAGCGCATGACGCGGGGCCGCATGACCTGCTCCACCGAGGGCGGCGTTCGGGTGGAGCCCCCGCCGGCACCTTGCTCCTCGGCGGCGGGGCGTTGGCGGCCGTAGAAGGCGACCATGCTTTCCAGGCTGATCTCACCGCGCGGACCGGCCATCTGGGCTTCCAGATACGGCGAGTGCTCGCCGATCATGCGGTTCAGGTAGTCCACCGTGTGGGCCCCGAAGCGCCGCCACACGCTGTCCAGGAAGTGCTTCTGGGCATCGGGAATGGAGCGCACCTGGATCTCGGGCCGCCCGTTCTCGAAGGCCCGGAAGGTGCAAGGCTCGATCGGCCCGAAGGTCGAGGTGATAAAGACGGCCGGCATCAGGCGTTGCCCCTTGGACGCGGCCGCATAATAGGCCTGGGCCAGATACATGATGCGGTGCAGCTTCTGGGGCTGCAGGTACTCGCCGTCCTGCATGGCGCGGTCGGTCAGCCAGACAGCGACATCGAACGGGGTATCACAAACAGGCGGTTTCATGGGGGCAGGCGGCTTCATAAGGGTCCTCGCGCGCACGGGCCGCCTACTCTATCATTCACGGCCGGCGGGGCAACATATCCGGACGGCTCTTGACCCGGCGACGCCAAAGCCCGAATTTCGAGCTTGGACCAAAGAAGTAGACGTTCAAAGGAGGTGACGGGCATGACGGTCAACGTCTCGATGACGGTCAACGGGCACAGCATTTCGCGCGACATCGATCCGCGCACCCTGCTGGTCACCTTCGTGCGGGACCACCTGGGCCTGACCGGCACCCACGTCGGCTGCGACACCAGCCAGTGCGGCGCCTGCGTGGTCCACCTGGACGGCCAGGCGGTCAAGAGCTGCGCGGTCCTGGCGGTGCAGGCCGATGGCGGCACCGTGGACACCATCGAAAGCCTGTCGGCGGCCGACGAGCCCCTCCATCCCATGCAGGAGGCCTTCCGCGAGCACCACGCCCTGCAGTGCGGCTTCTGCACCCCGGGCATGGTCATGGCGGCGGTCGAACTGGCGCGCCGCAACCCCGATCCTTCGGTCGAGGATGTGCAGGCGGCGCTCGAAGGCAACGTCTGCCGCTGCACCGGCTATGACCCCATCGTGACGGCGGTGCAGGCCGGGGCGCGGGCCATGCACGCCCAGCAGGACAACGGCTGATAAAGCGGAGGCAGCAGACCATGTTCCCGTTCGACTACCACCGCGCCACCACCCTTGAAGACGCCCGCGAAGCCCACGCGGCGGCCGAGGAGCCGGCTTACCTGGCCGGCGGCCAGACCCTGATCCCGACCCTGAAGATGCGCCTGGCCCAGCATGACCGCCTCGTCGACCTGCGGCGCATCCCCGGCATGACCGGCATCCGGCGCGACGGAAACGCGCTGGTGATCGGCGCCATGACCACCCATCAGGCCATCGCCGACTCCCCCGAGGTCATCGCCGCGGTGCCGGCGCTGGCGGCCATGGCGGCCTCCATCGGCGACCAGCAGGTGCGCGCCATGGGCACCATCGGCGGGGCCATGGCCAACAACGATCCGGCGGCGGACTATCCGGCGGCCGCCCTGGCCCTGGACGCCACCATCGTCACCGACATGCGCAGCCACGCGGCGGCCGATTTCTTCGGCGCCTTCTTCGACACCGCGCTGGATCCCGGCGAGATCATCCGCGAGGTGCGCATCCCCCTGCCCGAGGCCGCCGCCTACGCCAAGATCCGCAACCCGGCCTCGCGCTACGCCGTGGTCGGGGTGTTCGTCGCCCGCACCGCCGCCGGTCCGCGCGTGGCGGTGACCGGGGCGGCCGGGCAGGTGTTCCGCCATGAGGCCATGGAACAGGCCCTGGCAACGTCCTTCAGTCCCGCCTCCCTGGACGGCGTGGCGACCAGCCCCGATGGCCTGAACGAGGACCAGCACGCCAGCGCCGAGTACCGTGCTCACCTGTGCGGCGTCCTCGCCGGCCGGGCCGTCGCCGCCCTTGTCGGCGCAGGGCCGCAATAGCCGATGCGCCGGCCAGCACTCTTCCTGGCCGGCACGCTTGCGGCCCTTGGCGCCGTTGCCATCGCGGCATGGGCAGCCCTGCCATGGGTGGCCGAAACCTGGGGGCCGGGTATCCTCGAAGAACGCCTCGGCATCGCGCCGCTGCGGTACACGATGGACGAGGTCGGCCTGTCGCGGATGGTCCTGCGCGACATCAAGGTCGGCCCGGACGGTCGTTCCGCCGGCGCCGAGACGATCATTCTGACCTATGACCTGACCGATGGCCGCCTCAACACGCTGATCATCGACCGGGCCCGCGTCGAAGCGGCCTGGATCGACGGCGCCCTGCACATCGAGGGGCTCGGCCCCGTCACGGATCTGCTGGGAGCCGAGACCACCGACACGGACGCTGCGGCGACGGATGCCCTGCTGCCGGTGGACTTCCTGCGGGTCAACGCGGCGCGGCTGGTCCTGCAATCCCCCCACGGGATCGCCGAGATCATCGTCGATGGCGAGGCCAAGCGGACCGACGACGGCGTTGCCGCCGAGGCAAGCCTTAGCGTCACCGGCCCCGGCCTGGCCGCCGAGGCGTCGTTCGCCCTTGCCGGCCGGCAGTCTGCGGCGGCGCCGTGGGAGGCCCTGAACGGCACCGGCCAGCTCGCGGTGACCGCACGGTCGGCCGCCATTCCCGGACTGGCCGGCAACGTCGACGGGTTCACCAGCCTTTCCCTCACCGCTGAGGACGGCGAAATCCAGGCGGTGTCCGAGGAAGGCCTGGTCCTGACGGCACGGCAACTGGACGACGCCCTGCTTGCCCGCCTCCCCGCCGCCCTCCAGGCGCAGGCCGAGGCCGGGCTCACGGTGGTTGCCGGCACGGCGGGTGCCGCGCCGCTGCACGTCTTCGTCAGTCCGCTGGACGGCGGGTATCGCGTCGCCGGCGCGGGCAGTGTCTCGGCCCGCATGGGGGAAACAACCGGCCGGTTGACGGTGGATGGCGAGGCGACCGTGGACGGCGCCGGCACCCTCCAGACGCTGGCCCTGCGCCAGCTTGAGGGCGTGGTCAACGGACTGCCGTCCGCCGGCGGCATGGTCCACGCCAGCCTGGACGGCCGCGACCTGAGCGGACTGCCCACCGACGGCAGCGTGCAGGTCGACCTGTTCATTCTCGGCCAGGAGCTGCTGATCGACGACATCTCGGTGCCGCGCCTGCGCATGCTGATGGCCGGCGGCCTGACCTGGGACGACGGCGGTGCGCGCCTTGGGCTGCAGGAGGGCCGCCTCAGCCTCGACGGCCCCGTGGTGATCGGCGGCACCACGCTGCCCAAAGGCCTCGACTGGGTCATCGAGCCGACCGGCGAAGACGCCGCCGTCGTCCTGACACTGGCCGACGGCGCCGCCCAGATGCAGGCCCGCCTGGCGGTTCCCGACGCCGCCCTGGTCGTACGCTCGGCCGGGCGCACCATCGACAGCCGCTTCGCCCGCGCCGAAATCGACGCCGTGGTTCCGGTCGGTGCGCAAGGCAACCGGATGCTCACCCTGACCTTGAGCGACGGCACCATGAAGGCCAAGGACCCCGCGGCGCCCATGGAGGCCTCGGGCGTCTATGCCACGGTGCGGGAAGGCCCGACGGGGATCAGCATCGAGGCCGAAGCCCGCGTGCCGCATCTCCCTGGCGAGCCCCTGCCCCTGCCCGAAGGGACCCAGGAACACCGACCCTTGCGCATCCAGGCGTCGGCCGAACATCCGTGGGACGGCACGCCGACCCGCTTTGAGGCACAGGTGCGCGAGGGCGGCCTGAAAACCATTCTGCGCCTGGACGGCCGGCACGACGTTGCCACCGGCAAGGGCAGCGCCAAGGTGACCGTGCCGCGCCTGACCTTCGGCGACGGCTTGCAGCCCGAAAGCCTGTACGGGCCGCTGGCCGCCGCGGCCCTGCGCATCGATGGCGACATGGCGGTTCGGGGTACCGTGGCCTGGACGCCGCGCGGCCTGACCCCGCGCCTGGAGGTCCTGCTCGACGGGCTGACCATACGGCGCGGATTTGTCGAACTGCGCCAGACCCACGGGGTGCTGGCCATCACCAAGCTGTGGCCGCTGGCGACGCCGCCCGATCAGGTGCTGGCGGTCGGCGCCATCGACGCCGGGGTGCCCTTCAGCAACGCCGAAATGACCTTCCGCCTCGATGGCAAGGGCAACGCGGTGATCGACCGGGCGATCATGACCCTGGCCGAAGGCACCATCCACGCCGACCCGCTGGTCCTGCCCTTCGACGGCTCGGGGGCGCAGACGGTCCTGCGGGTCCAGGGCCTGCGCCTGGACCAGCTTGCCAACCTGACCGAGCTTGGCGGGTTGAGCGCGTCGGGCAACCTGCACGGCGAGGTGCCTGTCGAGCTGCGTGACGGCAACATCCTGTTCCACGGCGGCGAATTGCGGACCGATGCCCCCGGCACCATCCGCTACCGCCCGGCCGAGGCGCCGGCCGGGCTGGCCTCGGGCGGTGCCGGCGTGGACCTGATGCTCCAGGCACTGAGCGATTTCCATTATGACAGCCTGCGCCTGACCGTGACCGGCAGCGCGGCCGGGGCGCTGGAGGTCGGCATGCACCTGGCGGGCAACAACCCCGATCTCTATAGCGGCTATCCGGTGGAATTCAACCTGACCCTGAGCGGCGCCCTGGCCCAGGTGATCGAAGGATCGCTCACCGGCTATCAGGTGCCCGACCGCATTCGCCGCCACATGGAGCAGTTCGGCGTTGAACAATAGGACCGCCACGGGCGATAGTAGCGTCAAACAACCGGAATGGCGCCACAATGTGCCGCGATTGTGGGAGCAAGCACCCCGGTCGCCGAGACCGACCAAAAGGGAGATTATAACGATGCCTGCTGCACGCTGCCGCGCGTCCATGCCCTGGAATGCCGCCCCGCCCTTTATTGTGGCCCTGGTACTTGTCGCTTCGGGCGTGGTTCTGGCCGCCTGCCAGCCGACCGTGCGGGTCGAGGCCCCCGACAAGCCCATCGTGATCAACCTCAACGTCAAGATCGAGCAGGAGGTCCGCATCAAGGTCGAGCGCGACGTCGAGACCCTGCTCGAACGCAATGCTGAACTCTTCTAGGCCTGTGGGAGACTGGACATGACCCTATTTCGCACCGTCTTCCTCGCCATGCTGCTGGCTGTCGGGCTGTTCGCCGTCACGCCGGCCCCGGCCTTCGCCCAGAGCCTGGAACAGGGCAAGGCGTCGGGCTTGATCGGTGAACGGGCCGACGGCCTGCTCGGCGCCGTCAAGTCGCCGTCGCCCCAGGTCAAGCAGTTGATCGACAAGATCAACGCGCAGCGCATGGACGAATACCGCCGCATCGCCAAGCAGAACGGCACCGCGGTTCAGGCCGTGATGGCCATTGCCGGCCAAAAGCTCATCCAGCGGACGCCCAGCGGAAAATTCGTCAATCCGGGCGATGGGTGGGTCCGCAAGTAGCGACGGCCCCTCCCATGGCTGCCGTTGCCGCCATCATCCTGGCCGGTGGCTTCGGCCGCCGCATGGCGGGCCACGGGTCCGCGAGCAAGCTGCTGGCCGACGTCGGCGGGCAGCCGATGGTCCGGCGCCCCACCCGGGCCGCCCTTGACGCCGGGCTGAGCCCGGTCATCGTGGTGACAGGGCATGCCGCGGCCGAGATCGAGGCCGCCCTGGCGGGCCTGCCGATCCGCACCGCCCGTTCCGCCGCCCCGGACGAAGGAATGGCGTCCTCCATCAGGGCCGGCATTGCGGCCGTTCCTGCCGAGTGTCAGGGGGCCGCCGTGCTGCTGGGCGACATGCCGGGCGTGACGGCCGACCACCTGGGGCGCCTGATCGACGCCTTCCGTGCCACGCCGGACGCCCCGGATGCCCCGGATTTCATCGTGGCGCCCACCTGCGGCGGCCGGCGGGGCAACCCGGTGCTGTGGCCACGTTCGCTGTTTCGGGAGCTTCTGGGGGTGACGGGGGATGTGGGGGGCCGCGACGTCCTGCGCCGCCACGCCGACCGCCTCGTCACCGTGCCGATGGACGGCTGCCGCGACGGCGGGCGCGGCGTGCTCGATGACATCGACACGCCCGACGATCTGGCTGCCTGGGCCGCCGATGACGAGCCCCCTAAAGGGTGCGATTAAGCTGGCCGCCCAGAACCCGCGACCGTCCGCCGGTGCTGATGGCGATTTTGGCATGGTCGTACAGCATCGCCCCGACCCGCAGGGAAGGCATGAGCGAAATCTCGTGCTGCGAGCGGTAGGACACCATCATCGCCCCGACCTCCTCGCTCGCCAGGACGCTGCCGAACCGCACGGCATCGCCGTGGATCCCCAGACGCGACCGGCGGCGCGGCCTGTTTTGCTGCAGTTCGTCCCAGGTGTCGGTGAACTGGAAGGACTCTTCCCCAGGCCCGGCCGGATTGGTGGCCGACAGCTTGTCGACCAGACGGGTGCCGGTAAACGCGCCGTGATGCACCGCCGCCGCACGCGTTGCGGCTGCCGAGCCCACTAGCTGAGATTGACCGACCTTCAGGCTCACGGCCCGCTCCCTCTTCATCCCGCATGGAAAGATCCTTTTCCACCCCTAAAAGGGTAAGCGATTCGCACGACATCTTCAAGAAACAGCGAACAGGTTAGGAAATCCCCGGCGGAATCGGATAGAATTGTCAGGCGCACGCCGCGCCCGGCCCAGATCATTTTCACGACGTGGATACTGCTCCTGATGACCAGCCGTAAGGATTTCATCGACGCCCTTAACGACATCACCCTGGCGTTTCCCGACAACCAGTCCGCCCGGCGCATCCTGACCGGAGAGTTCGAGTTGTCGGACTACCATGGCCTGCTGTTGTCGCTGTTCCACACCACCTACGAGGGCCCGTCGATCTCCGCGCTTGCCGCCTCTCACCTGCCCGACGGGTTCGAGACGGCGCGTCAGGCGCTGTTGCGCAATGCCGCCCAGGCCAGCGCGCACTGGGAGTGGATCCTCGACGATCTGGCGCGCACCGGGTTCGAAGGCCCCGATCCCCGCTCCACGTTCCCCGGCACCGACGCCCAGGCTTACGTGGCCTACAACTACTATGTCGCCATCAAGGCGCCGGTGGCACGGCTGGGCGTGCTGTCGGTGATCGATGCCATCGCCACCAACTTCAGTGCCAACTACAGTTCCAGGCTGTTCCAGTGCCTGTCCCTGCGGCCGGAGCAGACGACCTTCTTCTACCGCCGCCCCGAAGCCGCCGGCCCGCACGAGCGCCTGATGGACGTTCTCGACACGGTGCCGATGACCGAGCGCGACTGGCAATGGACGGTCAATGCCGCCCGCACCGCCGGAACCCTTTACAAGGCCATCTACGACGCCAGATAAACTGGCTGGGCCATCCACGACGCCAGATAAGGCGGCCAGTCTGTCCCCCACCCCCAAGAGGCTTCAGCCGGACCATGACCCAGACCGTTCTCGTCAGCCTGTCCTGCCCCGACCGCACCGGACTGGTGGCGGCCGTCACCGGCGCCCTGTTCGACCTGGGCGCCAACCTGGGCGACGCGACCTTCGCCGTCCTGGGCCAGGCGGCCGAGTTCACCGCGCTGTGCGAACTGCCCGACGACGTGAGCGCGGCGGAAGTGGAGAGCGCCCTGTCCGGCCTGCCGGAAGCCGAGGGCGCGCAGCTTTCCGTCACGCCCTTCACCCTGGCCCCCGTGCATGGCCCCAGCGGCCGCATCACGCATCGCATCACGGTGTCCGGCGATGACCGGCCGGGCCTGATCGCGCGCCTGGCCGAGGTGTTCGGCCAGTACAAGGCCAACATCGTGCGCCTGAACGCCGAGCATGTGCCCGAAGGCGCCGGTACCCGCTACATCATTCGCATCGCCATCAGCCTGAGCGATGCCGACGCAGCCGCCGCCTGCCTTGCCACGGTCAGCAACACGGCCGGCGAACTCGGCCTGTCATGCGCCTGGGAGACCGCGTAATCCCGTCCCCAACCCCTTCCGACCGCGTGGTCGATGTCGGCATGCCGCCCGAGGACCTGCCGCCGGTCATGCCGCGCGACCTGGTGGCGGCCTGGAACGCCGCGACCGTCGGCGCCGAGATCGGTCTGGCGGTTGATCCCGACGATGCGCGCGGCGTACGGTTCCTGCGCCCCGACGGCACCGAAACCCGCATCCTGTTCGCCGACACCGACGCCCACTGCTGGGTCGGCGCCCTCGATCGCGCCATCGGGCTGGACACCCTGCACGGCATCGCCGTGTGCTTCCGCCTGCTCGGCCTCATCCACCTGATGGCCACCGCCGCCTGGGCCCGCGCATGGTTCGAACTGGGCGGCGAGGATGGTCCAGACATCCACCCCACCCTCATCCGGGTGGCCGCCACCCTGCCCCTCAACGCCGAAGCCCGCTTCGACGAAGCCGCCTTTCGCCACCACGCCGAGCCCCTGCTGGGACCGCGCCGCCTGGGGCGGTAAGGTAATTGAAGCGGTTTGCGTGCAATGCGAAGCATGCTTATCCGCTGACGCGGACGGGCTGCCGCCCGACTGCTTGGGGCAAGCCCCAAACCCCTTTTTCTTCTTCAAGAAAACAAGGAGGTCTGGAACATCGCTCCAGGCCGGCGGCAGCCCTCCGCGTCAGCGGACCAAACACCTTCACGTCTTCAGGCGGTCTCGCCCGAAATACGGCGCAGTTCTTCGATGTTGCAGCGGTAGCGGTTGGCTTCGAGGTCCGTCAGCACGCCGGAGCGGCGGAACTCGGCGATCATGCGGCTGGCTGTTTCGGTTGTGACGCCGAGCATGGCGCCGACGTCCTCGCGCGAGAACAGTTCGCAGGCCTGGTCGCTGGCGCCTTCGGCCTGGGACAGCAGGAGGCGGGCCACGCGAGCGCGGGCGCTGCCGGTGGACAGTTCGGTCAGCCACTCGTCGGCCTGGCGCACCGACTGGTGCCAGCGCTTCATGAGCTGGGTGTGCAGGCGCGGAGTCTCGACCGACAGGCGCTGCACCACCTCGCGCGGGATACGGCAGGTCAGGGCGCGCCGCAGCACCACGGCGGTGTGTTCATAGGTGTCGCCGACCAGCACCTCGAGGCCCAGCGTGTCGCCGGGCCGCAGCAGGCGGACGATGCGTTGCGCGCCGTCGGGCAGGTACTGCACCAGCTTAATGAGGCCGGAGCGCACGGTGAACACGGCCCGCCCCTCGTCGCCGGAGTTGTACAGCACGGCGCCCGCCTCGTAGGCGATCTCGTCGATCGGCAGGTGGATGAGGCTGAAGTCCTGCTCCTTGAGGTCCGCGAACAGGGCCAGGTCGCGAATGCCACACCCCCGGCACTCCGCCTGCCCCGACCAGGCCGCCTCAATGCGCGTTTTCTTCACGGAATCCTCGATCTTGACGTCTCGAATAATCACACACCGCTCCTTCCCGCGTGGCGATGCATCATTGACGGCTAATTCTATAGACCGCGCGGCCCCAAGCAAAGAAAATCGCCCGGCCCTTCCGATGTCCTTGCCCATGACCTGGAGGCGGAAGGGGCTTTTGTCCATCATGGCAGGAATGCACGGCATGCTTTCCATCCGCGGGCTGATCCGCCGCATACCCGACGGCCCGACCATCGGCCCGGCCGACCTGGACGTGCCGGACGGCCGGACCGTGGCGATCATGGGCCCGTCCGGGTCCGGCAAATCGGTCCTTCTGAGGGCGATCGCCGACCTTGACCCGGCCGATGGCGCGGTCAGCCTGGACGGCATCGACCGCAGCGCCATGGACGCGCCGGCCTGGCGGCGGCGCGTGGTCTATGTCGCGGCCGACGCCGGCTGGTGGGACGACATGGTGGCAGCACACTTCGCCGACCGCGACGCCGCCGCCGCCCTGTTGCCGCGCGTCAATCTAACCGCCGATGCCCTGGACTGGCCGGTGCAACGGCTGTCGAGCGGCGAGCGCCAGCGCCTGGCCCTGGTCCGCGCCATCACCCTGCCCCGCCCGCCCGGCGAAGCGCGCGTCTACCTGTTCGACGAACCGACGGCGGCCCTGGATGCCGAGAGCGCGGGCCGGGTCGAATCGCTCATTGCCACCCTGTCGCAAGACGACCGCACCGCCGTGCTGCTGGTCACCCACGACGCCGCCCAGGCGCGACGGCTGGCCTCGGGCGGGGTGGTCCACCTGCGCGACGGGACCCTGATTCCGCTCAGCGAGGAGGCCGCGCCATGACGGCGACCGTGGAAACATCCTATGTCGCCCTGGCCTGGAGCGACCTTGCCATAGCCTCCGTCCTGGTCATTCTCAACGCCGGACTGTCCCTGTGGCTGGGACTGGGCGTCGAGCGGCGTCTATTGGTGGCGGCGACGCGCATGGTGGTGCAGCTTCTGCTGATGGCCATGGTGCTGGAGTGGCTGTTCGCCCACCATGCGCCGGAATGGACGCTGCTGGCGGCCACGGTGATGGTCCTGTTCGCCGGCCGCGAGGTGATGGCGCGCCAGGACCGCCGCCTGGGCGGCTGGTGGTCCTATGGACTGGGAACCGGGGCAATGCTGCTGGCATCGTTCCTGGTCACCCTGTTCGCCCTGACCACCCAGGTCCGTCCCGACCCGTGGTACGACGCGCGCTATGCCCTGCCGCTGCTCGGCATGGTGCTGGGCAACACCATGAACGGGGTCAGCATCGGGCTGAACACGCTGACCACCCTGGCGTCCAGGGACCGCGCCGCCATCGAGGGACGGCTCAGCCTGGGCGCCACGCGGTGGGTGGCCCTGCGCCACGTTACCCGGCACGCCTTGCGCACCGGCCTCATCAGCATCATCAATGCCATGGCCGGTGCCGGTCTGGTGTTCATCCCGGGCATGATGACCGGCCAGATCCTGGCCGGCGCGGCCCCGCCGGATGCCGCCAAATATCAAATCCTCATCATGTTCCTGATTGCCGGCGGCACGGCCATCGGAGCGTTGTCGGCGGTCATGCTGGGCGCCTGGCGGCTGACCGACGCCCGGCACCGCCTGCGCCTCGACCGCCTGACCGCCTCGACGTGACGGTTCAGGTCTGCAGGGCGAAGCCGACCAGGGACCACAGGTAGATCACGGCGAACAAAGAGAGCAAGGCGACGAACTCCGAAAGAAAGGTGCTGATGGGCATCGGGGACCTCCTTAACGCGCTTAAGTTCACTTAATGTTCCTTTTGACGATAGGAACATATCAAGAACAGCACGTCAACCCCCTTGCCGTTTGCGCCACCGGCCGGTCTCTGATAAAGGGGAGCCGACTGGAGACATGGCATGACCGCCCCCTACACCTGCCGCCTGTCGGTGGCCCCGATGATGGACTGGACCGACCGCCATGAGCGGGTGTTCCTGCGCGGCCTGACCCGCCACGCCCTGCTCTACACGGAGATGGTGGTGACCGGCGCCATCCTGTTCGGGGACAAGGGCCGCCACCTGGATTTCGATGCCGCCGAGCATCCGCTGGCGCTGCAGCTTGGTGGCTCGGACCCGGCCGATCTGGCGCGCTGCGCCCGCATCGCCGAAGACTGGGGATACGACGAGGTGAACCTCAATGTCGGGTGCCCGTCGGACCGCGTCTCGGCCGGGCGTTTCGGGGCCTGCCTGATGGCCGAGCCAGCCCTGGTCGCCGACTGCGTGCGCGCCATGCGGCACGCCACGGCGCTGCCGGTCACCGTCAAGCACCGCATCGGCATCGACGACCTGGACAGCCATGACGACCTGCGGCAGTTCATCGACACCGTGACCGAAGGCGGCTGTCAGACCTTCATCATCCACGCCCGCAAGGCCTGGCTTCAGGGGCTCAGCCCCAAGCAGAACCGCGAGATCCCGCCCCTGCGGCACGACATCGTGCATCGCATCAAGGCCGAGTACCCGCATCTGACCATCGTTCTCAATGGCGGCCTGAAGACCATCGCGGACTGCGCGGAGCATTTGCGCACGGTCGATGGCTGCATGATCGGCCGCGCCGCCTACGAGACACCTTACATGCTCGCCGAAGCCGACTCCGTGCTGTTCGGCGCCCCCACCGCGCCGCCGACCCGGCGCCAGGTGGTGGAACGGTTCCTGCCCTACGTCCAGGCGCGCCTCGACGACGGCACCCCTCTGAACCGCATGACCCGGCACATCCTGGGCCTCTACCAGGGCTGCCCGGGAGCGCGGTCCTGGCGCCGCCACCTCAGCGAAAACGCCCACCTGCCCGGCGCCGGCATCGAGGTCATCCAGGCCGCCCTGGACAAGGTCGAGGGCGCCATGGCAATGGCGGACTAGAGCGATTTTCCTTTAACTTAACGCATTTGTCCGCTGCCGCGGATGGCTGCCGCCAGCCTGGAGCTACGCTCCAGACCTCCCTTGTTTTGTTTAAGAAAAAAGGGGGTTTGGGGCCTGCCCCAAGCGGGTTTGGGCGGCAGCCCAAGATGCACAAGAACAGGCCGTGGTTCATGTCGAAAGCAAACCGCTTTAGGCGGCCCGCCCTATCTCTTGCATAAGGCATCGACCGCCGCCTGGACAAAGGCGGCGGCTTCTTCCTGCGTGGGAAAGCTGGAGCTTTCGATGCCGTTTTCGGCGTGGGTGGCGAACACCACCCAGGCCGAGCAGGCGTTGTCGGGCAGGCTTTCCTCGCGGATGAGGAAGCTCGACCCGCCGCCGCAGCCACGGTTGAAGATGCGGTAATAGGTGCCGCGTCCCGTCTCCGCCCCGGCCCGCATGGCCTCCTGATCGGTGTTGCGCATGCGGATGTAGAGTTTGTGGTGCGGCGGATGGTCGGACTTCGTGAACAGCATTCCCCTGGATCTCCCTGGATTTAAAATCTGAACACGGCGGCGGCCACCGCGCAGGTCCACTTGCCGGTCGCGTCGGCCTGGGCGGCGGCAACCACCGATGACGTGTCGATGATGAGCTGGCTGTGGACGTAGACCTGCTTGCGCTCGTTCCATGCCGCATCGGGGTCGAAATCGATGCCCAGGGTGGAGGCCAGCATGGTGGCGGCCAAGTCTTCGGCATAGTCGCCGCTCTGCTGGGCGGTCATGCCGAAGCCGTGCAGTTCGGAAATGTAGCCGTAGCGGTCGGGCTGGGCGGGCCGCGCCAGGCCGATGCTGGCGTGCAGGAGCCGGCCGGGCTCGTTGGTTTCGATGCGGGCCATCACGGCGTGGGTGATCTCGCCCGGGCGCAGGGTTTTGACGCCCTCTTCCTTTGGGATCAGTTCGCAGTGGGGGGGCAGGATTGACGAGACCGTGACGATGTTCTGCTGCTCGATGTCGGCTTCGCGCAGGGCGAATTCGAACGCCACGAGCTGGTCACGGTGGCTGGCCACGCCTGTGGTCAGGAATACCTGCTTGGGGATCATGTCGCGCATGCCGTCTCCTGTCGGACGCCTTGGGGGTGTCCAACAACGACGGTAACGCAAGGGGGGCTGCGCGAACAGCCCCCCATACGAGTGGTTCAGGACCCACCAATCCTAACGGAAACGGTAACCCTAAGATTTAGCGGAACGCGCGGCCGCCCTTGTTGCCGGCGCCGAAGGCACGACCGCCTTCATTGCGAGCACCTTCGGTGCGGCCCGGCTTCTGCCAGGGCTTGTTGGCATTGGCGGCCGGACGCGGGCCACGGTTGCCGGCCGGACGCGGCGTCGCCGGAGCGGCGTTGAAGCGTTCGCTGCGCGGGCGCGGCTCCAGACCGGGCACCACGTGCACGGCCAGGGCCTCGCGGGTGTAGCGCTCGATGCGGGAAACGGTGTCGCGGTCGGCACGGCCTGCGAAGGAGATGGCGATGCCCTCGGCACCGGCGCGGCCGGTACGACCGATGCGGTGGACGTAATCCTCGGCCACGCGCGGCAGGTCGAAGTTGATGACGTGCGAGATGTCCTTCACGTCGATGCCACGCGCCGCAACGTCGGTGGCGACCAGCAGGCGGACCTGACCGGTGCGCAGACGCTGCAGGGTGCGGTTACGCTGGCCCTGGCTCATGTCGCCATGCAGCGCGGCGGCCATGTGGCCGGCCTGCACCAGATCTTCGGCCAGGCTGTCGGCATCGCGCTTGGTGGCGGCGAAGACGATGGCCTTGCCCACATCCGGGTGCGAGGCGAAGTGGTGCAGCAGGCGGCGCTTGTGACCCAGGTCATCGGTCATGTGCAGGCGCTGTTCGATGCGCGCCTGGTTGGCGGCGGTGCGCTCGACGGCGATACGGACCGGGTTGCGCAGCAGGCGCTCGGCCAGGCCCGCCATGCGGCGGTCCAGCGTGGCGGTGAACAGCATGGTCTGACGGTTGACCGGGCAGGCGGCGGAGATGAAGTCCACAGCCTCGGAGAAACCCATGTCGAGCATGCGGTCGGCTTCGTCGAGGATCAGGGTCTCGACGGTGGACAGGTCGATGCGGTTGCGCTGAACGTGGTCGATCAGGCGGCCCGGGGTGGCGACAACGACGTCGATGGGCTTGGACAGCAGGCGAAGCTGGTCGCGGTAGGGCATGCCGCCGACGACGTCGACGCTGCTCAGGCGCAGGTGCTTGCCGTACTTGCGGACGGCCTGGGTGACCTGGCTGGCCAGTTCGCGGGTCGGGGCCAGCACCAGAATGCGCGGCGCACCGGGCATGCGGCGCAGCGGCGGCGCGGACTCGTTGCTCAGGGCAAGGCGGGTCAGGGCGGGCAGCAGGAACGCGGCGGTCTTGCCGGTGCCGGTTTCGGCGTTGGCGAGAACGTCACGGCCTTCGAGGGCAGCCGGAATGGCCGCAGCCTGCACCGGAGTGGCCTCGGTGTAGCCGCCCTCCGTCAGAGCCTGGAGGACAAGCGGGTGCAGGGCGAGTTCGGAAAAGGACATAGACTTCCTATCAATGACATGGGGCAGCCTCGGAACACCACGTTCCGGGCTTTATATCAGCGAAGGAGGACTATGGAGAAAGATACGCCCGCTCTCATGGGGCCGCGTCTCACTCGACAATGGGACGCGCAGGCCTCCAGCGGTGAACGGCGCACTATAGAGATGGAGACCCGACCTGCCAAGTCATTTTTGCGCACCGCACCATTTGAGGGTCGCGCAAGGCAATTGCGGTAAAGCTGGCGGGACGCTACCTTGGGTCGCCGGGAATAGTGGACACAGGGGAAACGGGATATGATGGAATTCATGGTGCCGGAGGCACGCAATGCCACCGAAATCGCTTTCGACGGCACCAACGGCCAGCCGGCCCTGCCCTACCCTGCGGTCGCGGTGCCCCCATACCGGGCCGCGTCGGGCCCGAACTGGCGGTTCTCGAGCTTCTTCATGCTGGCCTGTGCGGGATATTTTCACGGCCCGCGCCAACTGGACTGGATGAACTGGGGCCTGGTGCGCGACCACGTGACGTGGATGAGCCTGTCGCCCATGGAGATCGAGTCCCAACTCCCCCACCTGGCCGCCGGGCGCGGCACGGTGGCGGTGTGCGGCCTGGGGATGGGGCTGATGGCCTACGCCCTGGCGCACCTGCCGGCGGTCGACCGCGTGGTGGTTGTCGAGCGCGACCCCGAGGTGCTGGAGGTCTTCAAACGATTCTCGGGCTATGACGAGTGGACGGTGCGCGACCGCGTCGAGATCGTGCTGTCGGACGCCATGGCGCCGGGGCTCGGCGACCGCATCGGGCCGGTGGACGTGCTGTATGCGGACATCTGGCCGTACCTGCGCATGGATTGCATGGTTCCGGACATGCAGCGCATCCTGAAGGCCATTCCGGCGCCGGTCTGCGGCTATTGGGGGCAGGAACTCGACATGGTGGACTGGGCCGAGTCGCAGGGCGTGGCGCCCGAGGACTTCGCGGCCGAGCACGTCACCGCGTTCAGCCAGGCCCACGGCCTGCCGCTGCTGGGATTGGAGGAGCCGACCTATCCGGCCCTGTGCCGCATGGCCGCGACCAACCCGTCGATCGGACGGCAGCGCAAGACCTCGTGACCTCAAACCGCGACCAGCATGAACAGAAAGTACAGGCTGCCCAGGGTGAGCGCGAAGGCGATGGCGGCGAGCACGCCATCGCGCGCCACCAGGGCCAGCCCAAAGGCTGATATGGCGGCCGACGTCAGCACGTTGGCGAAAAGGATGACCTCCAGCGGCGGCATGATGACCGCGATCACCACGCAGGTCAGGGCGATCAGGTAGTTGAAGGGGTGCCCCGTCAGGAAAGACAGCCGCGGCCCGACGAGGCGGTCCACGAACCGGGCGATGGGCATGAGGAAGCGTCCGGCCTTGCGCATCTTCTTGCGGCTGATTTTTCTGTGGCGCAGGAAGCCGGGCACCCAGAAGCACTTGCGCCCGATCAGCATCTGTCCGGCGATCAGCAGCACGGCGACGGCGCCCAGCGTCGGCACGCCCGGAATGCCGCTGATGGGCGACAGCACGATCAGTCCGGGCACCAGCAGCATCGGACCGAAGGAGCGCTGCCCCACGGACTGCAAGATTTCCTCGACCGTGATTTCGCCGTCCCGCGTGCCGGCTGACGTTATTTTCTCGACGACATCGGCCAAGGTCTGCGGGTTTTCATCCTGCGCCATCGCCTATCCGCTCTGCCCGCCCCCTTCGACAACGGGCGGACGCGGGCGACCGCTGCCTGGGGAGGGCTAAGGCATGAGCAGCACGGGGCAGCCTTTTGCGTCGGCCTTCCAGATCCGGCGCGATTCCGTCCCGGCGAGCGTCACGTAGCGGCAGGTCCAGAATTCGCGGGACGCCCCCGCAAACCGGGCGTCGGAGGCATAGGACAGGATGCCGCCGCCATAGGCGATGAATGCGACAGTCCCCAACAGCAGCCCGATGACGACCACGACCATGCCGGTCCGGACGTTCCACCCGCTTTCGCTGACCGCGCGGGTGAACCCTCCGAACAGGCCAAACACTCCGGCCAGAGAGAATCCCTCGATCCCGACCGATGTGTCAGCTTCTGCAAGCGACGCACGGCGCCTGCGCTTTGGTTCGGGTTGCTGCGCCATGACAGAGTTGTCACCAGTCCTTCAAGACAGTCCTTCGGGATGGCGACAGTCTGCCATGTCCACCGGCCAAGGGGCAGCACTCTGGCGGCGACCCAGCCCGGTCATGAGGCTTAAGCTGCGGGGTCAGGGCTGCCGCGCGATGGCGTGAAAGAACGTGCCGGCGACCCTGCCCCGCCGGCTGCCGCCCGGCCCCAGGACGACGCCGCGGCCGTCGCGCAGGTCGACCAAAGCGGGGTCGTCGCCCTGGTCGGTGACGCTGGCGTAGTGGAATTCATGGCCGCGCACCTCGTCGCCGGCCCGGCCCAGGGCGCAGTCGGCCAACAGGCGGGCCTGCCGATAGCCCAGGTTCAGACGCCGCTTGGCGAAGCTGGTCGAATGCCCCAACAGCCCGGCCATGGCGTGGCGCGTCCCGTCGGCATCCTCAAGCCCCTGGCCGAGGACCATGTAGCCGCCGCATTCGCCGAACACCGGGCGCGTCTCGGCGAAGGCGCGCAGCCCGGCCTGGAACCGCCCGGCGGCGGCCAGCGCGGCGGCGTGGAGTTCGGGATACCCGCCGGGCAGCCAGCAGGCGTCGCAGTCGTCCGGCGGTGCCTCGTCGGCCAGCGGGGAGAACATGACCACCTCCGCCCCCGCCCGGCGCCAGCCCTCCAGAAGATGCCCGTACACGAACGTGAAGGCGGCATCGTACGCCAGCGCAACGCGCTGACCGGGAGGCGGCAGCAGGGCATCGGGCGCGGCGTCGGAGCCTTGCATCGGCGCGGCGGCGGCCAGCACCGCATCCAGGTCCACGTTCCGCTCCATGAGGTCGGCAAGCTGGTCGAGGCGCGCCGCGAGGTCGGCCTGCTCGCTGGCCTGCACGAGGCCCAGATGGCGCTCGGGCAGGATGATCGAGGCCTCGCGCGGGACCGAGCCGAGCACCGGAATGCCGACCTGGGCAATGGCGTCGGCGGCCTGGGCGCGGTGGCGCTCGCTGGCGACGCGGTTGAGGATGACCCCGCCCAGGCGGACGTCCGGATCATGGCTCGCAAAGCCGCGCACGATGGCCGCCGCCGACTGGCTCTGGCCCGAGACGTCCATCACCAGCACCACCGGAGCGCCCAGCGCGGCGGCAATGTCCGCCCCGGCCCCGGTGCGGCGCGGCGTGCCGTAGACGCCATCGAACAGGCCCATCGACCCCTCGACCACCATCAGGTCGGACCCTTCGCTCTGCCGAGCGGCGAGGTAGGCGACCAGGTCCGGCGGCATGGCCCAGCTTTCCAGGTTCATGCCCGGCCGCCCGGTGGCGGCGGCATGGAACGCCGGGTCGATGTAGTCCGGCCCCGACTTGGCGGCACACACCCGAACGCCCCGCCGCGCCAGCGCCGTCAGCAGCCCCAGCGTGACCGTCGTCTTGCCCGACCCCGAACGCGGGGCGGCGATGAGAAGGGCGTTGGTCATGGCGGTACTCCTGGGGCCGGACGAGGCTGGGGGGCGGCCAGCATTGCCTTACCTTGACTTCAGGTCAAACGCGGCGTTAAGTCTCTGGCTTCACGGGTTCCCGCTCTCGGGCGGGGACGACAGGGAACGCGGTACAATTCCGCGGCTGCCCCCGCAACTGTAGGCGGAGAGTCTGCGCCGTTTTTACCACTGGGCTCCGAAGGGGTCCGGGAAGGTGGCGCCAGATGATGACCCGCGAGCCAGGACACCTGCCGTGATCCGGAGGAACGCCAAGCGGGGTGCCTTGGCGACGCATATACCTCCCGTTGCAGCACCTCTGGAAGACGCCCTTTCTGGAGGATTGCATGTCCGTTTCGCTCGCCCGCGTGCCCTGCACCATCGTCACCGGCTTCCTTGGCGCCGGCAAGACCACCCTCATCCGCAACATCCTGAGCAATGCCGGCGGCCGGCGCGTCGCGGTCATCGTCAACGAGTTCGGCGATGTCGGCATGGACGGCGAAATGCTCAAGGGCTGCGGCGTCGAGGACTGCTCGGACGACAACATCGTCGAGCTGGCCAACGGCTGCCTGTGCTGCACCGTGGCCGACGACTTCGTGCCGACGCTGGACGCCCTGCTGTCGCGCACCCCGCGCATCGACCACATCGTGATCGAGACGTCCGGCCTCGCCCTGCCCAAGCCGCTGGTCCAGGCGTTCCACTGGCCGGCCATCAAGGGCAAGGTCACGGTGGACGGCGTGGTTGCCGTGGTCGATGGCGCCGCCCTGGCCGAGGGCCGCGTGGTCAGCGACCCGGATGCCGTGGCCGCCCAGCGCGCCGCCGACGACAGCCTGGACCACGACAACCCCATCGAAGAGGTGTTCGAGGACCAGATCGCCTGCGCCGACCTGGTGATCCTGACCAAGACCGACCTTCTGGACGCCGCCGGCATCGAACGTGCCACGGCGCTGGTCCGCCATAGCCTGCCACGCGCCGTGCGGGTCATCACCGCGACCGGCGGCAAGGTCGATCCCGCCGCCCTCCTGGGCCTGGAGATGGCCGCCGAGGACACCATCGCCGAGCGCATGACCCATCACGAGACCGAGGGCGACCACGACCACGACGACTTCGACACCTTCGTGCTCGACATCCCCGAACTGGACCACCCCGATACCCTGGCCGGGCGCATCGCCGCCATTGCGGAAAAAGCCGCCGTCCTGCGGGTCAAGGGCTTTGCCTCGGTGGCCGGCAAGCCCATGCGGCTGCTCGTCCAGGCGGTCGGCGCGCGGGTCAACCACCAGTACGACCGGCCGTGGCAGGCCGGCGAGGACCGCGCCGGCCGGCTGGTCGTGATCGGCCTCAAGGGCCTGGACCGGGCGGCGGTGGAACAGGCGTTGGCGGGCGCCTGATCCATGCATATTCTTGCCACCACCAGCGCTTCGCTCGACGAGACGGAGGACCCGGTAGACCTGGGCCAGACGCCGGGCGACATGGTGGTGCTGTCGTTCACCGACAGTGACCTGACCGGACTGGCCGCCGCCTGGGACGACACATTGCCGTCCCTGCGGCTGGCCTCCTTGCGCGACCTGCGCCACCCCATGTCGGTCGATCTGTGGGTGGACGCCGTGGGGCAGCACGCCAAGGTCATCGTGGTGCGGCTTCTCGGCGGGCTGGACTGGTGGCGCTACGGCGTCGAACGCCTGACCCGCATCGCCCGGCGCCGGGGCATCGCCTTGGCGGTGTTGCCCGGCGAGGACCGCGACGACCCGCGCCTGGCCGACGCCTCCACCCTGCCGCCGGAGACACTGGCCGAGGTTCTGGCCTATTTCCGGGCCGGTGGGCGGGACAACCTCGGCGCCCTGCTGAGGCGGATGGCGGTGCTGGCCGGGGCGACGGCCGAGGTTGCGGCCCCTGCTCCGCTGCCCGCCTTCTGCGGCTATCTGCCCGGACGCGGCCCGGTGGAGGTCGCGGCGCTGGCGTCCGACCGGCCCGTGGTCCCGGTGATCTTTTATCGCTCCATCCTGCTGGCGGCAGATACCGCGCCCATCGACGCCCTGTGCGCCGCCCTGGAAGACCGGGGGCTGGCCGCCGCGCCGCTGGTCATCCCCAGCTTCAAGGACCCCGCCGCCGCCGCCTTCGTGGGCGCGGCCCTGCGCCGCCTGGGTCCGGCCGTGGTGGTGACCACCACCGCCTTTTCCAGCGGCGACCTGCCCGATGCCGGGGGCGCGCCCATCGTTCAGGTGGTGCTGGCGACCACGCGGGAAGCCGCCTGGAAGGAAAGCCCGCGTGGCCTGGGAGCCTCCGACCTTGCCATGCATGTGGTGCTGCCGGAACTGGACGGGCGGGTGCTCGGCGGCGTGATTTCCTTCAAGGCCCCTGCCCCGATGCGGCCGGAACTGGCCTACACCCCGTTGGTGAACACCCCGCAGCCCGACCGCGTGGCCCAGGCCGCCGACCGCATCACGGCGCTGGTCCGCCTGGGTGCCCTGCCGCGTGCGGAACGCCGGGTGGCGGTGCTGATGCCGGACTATCCCGGCGCCCCCGGCCACGAGGGCTATGCGGTGGGCCTGGACGTGCCGGAAAGCGTGCTGGCGCTGCTCGATGACCTGCGGGAGGCGGGATATTCCGTGCCCGAGGGACCGCCCACCGCGCGGGCGCTGCTCGATGCGCTGGCCGAGGAGGCGGAGAGGTTCGCTGCGTATCAAACCGCAGAGGACATCACCGCCGCCTGGGGCGCGCCCGAAAGCGCGTTCCGCTTCCGCGCCCTGACCCTGGGCAACGTGACCATCGCCCTGCCGCCCGACCGGGGCCGGCGCGAGGACCGCCGCGTGACCTATCACGATCCCTCGGTGCCGCCGGCCCACGCGCTGGCCGCTTTCGGGCAGTGGCTGCAAGGCCGCGCCGACGTGGTGGTCCACATGGGCGCCCACGGCACGCTGGAATGGCTGCCGGGCAAGGCCGTGGCGCTGTCGGCGCAATGCTTTCCGGAACGCCTGCTCGGCGCCCTGCCGGTGGTCTATCCGTTCATCGTCAGCAATCCCGGCGAGGCCGCGCAGGCCAAGCGCCGGCTGGCGGCGGTGACGCTCGGCCATCTGCCGCCGCCGCTGGTGTCGGAACTGCCCGACAGCCTGCGCCAGCTAGAGCATCTGGTGGACGAGTACGCCCAGGCCGACGGCCTCGACCGCCGCCGCCGCGACCGCCTCGCCCGCCTGATCGTCGAGCACGCCCAAAGCTCGGGCCTGGCGCGCGAGGCCGGGGTGGACATGGGCGATGCCGACCGGGCGCTCATGCAGATCGATGCCTGGCTGTGCGACGTAAAAGACATGGCCTATAAGGACGGCCTCCACGTCTACGGACGGGGCGAGTGCGGGGCCGAGGAACGCGGCGGGTTGCTGGCCGCCCTCGACGGCCGCCACGTCCCCGCCGGTCCTGCCGGAGCCCCGGCGCGCGGGCGGCGGGACGTGCTGCCGACCGGGCGCAACCTCTATGCCGCCGACCCGCGCACCCTGCCGACGCCGACCGCCATGGACATGGGGCGGCTTGCGGCCGATGAACTGGTCCGCCTGCACCTGCAGGAGGAAGGCGAGATGCCGCGCTCCCTGGTCATCGACCTGTGGGGCAGCGCCACCCTGCGCACCGGCGGCGAGGAGATCGCCCAGGGCCTCGCCCTGATGGGCTGCCGGCCGGTGTGGGACGAGGCATCGGGCCGCGTCACCGGCATCGAGGTGCAGCCGCCCGCCGTCATGGGCCGCCCGCGCGTCGATGTGACGTGGCGTGTTTCGGGGCTGTTCCGCGACCTGTTCCCGGCCCAGATCGCCCTGCTCGACATCGCCGTGCATGCGGTGGCCGAACGGGACGAGACCGACGACGAAAATCCCCTGGCCGCCACCTGCCGCGCCACCGGCGACCGGGCGCGCATCTTCGGGGCGGCGCCGGGGGTCTATGGCGCGGGGGTCGAGGACATCCTGCGCGACGACACCGACCCGGAGTCCATCGGCCGGGCCTACCTGGAAGCCACCTCCCACGCCTACGAGGGGTCCGAGGGCAAGGCCATCGCCCGGCCCGGCGCCTTTGCCGGCCGTGTGGCGGTGGCCGACATGCTGATCCACACCGGCGACGATCCCGGCCGCGACCTGCTGGAGGGCGGCGCCGACGTCGCCCACATCGGCGGGTTTGCGGCGGCGGCGCGCAGCCTCGGCAACCGGCCGGCGCTGGTCGCGCTGGACACCACCACGCCCGGCGCGCCCAAGGCCCGCACGCTCGACAAGGCGCTGGCCCGCATCGTGCGCGGCCGGGCGGTCAACCCGCGCTTCATCAAAGGCATGATGCGCCACGGCCCGCGCGGCGCGGCGGAACTGTCCGAGACGGTGGACCGGCTGGTGTCCTTCGCCCAGACCACCGGGGCGGTGTCCAACACGCTGTTTGATCTTGTGCACGAGGCCTATGTCGCCGACGACACGGTGCGCGATTTCCTGCTGCGCGAGAACCCTGCCGCCGCCCGCTCCATCGCCGAACGGCTGGAGGCGGCCCGGCGGCGCGGCCTGTGGCACCCCCGGCGCAACGACGTGGACCACGATCTTTCCATCCTCAAGCAGGACCCAACACCATGAGCCCGGTGCCCTATTCCCGCCGTGGCGCCTGCCCGGCCCTGCAAGCCCCCATGGCGACCGGCGACGGCATCCTGGCCCGCCTCAGCCCGCCGACCCCGCCAACGCCCGAGGGCATCCGCGCCCTGTGCGCCCTGGCCCGCAAGCACGGCAATGGCGTGATCGAGGTCACCCAGCGCGGCAACCTCCAGGCGCGCGGCCTGACCGAGGCCAGCGCCCCGCTGTTCGCCGCCGAGGCCATCGCGCTCGGCATCGCCAGCCCGGATGGCCTGCCGGTGCTGGTCGATCCGCTGGCCGGTGACGACACCCGCGCCCTGGCCCGCGCCATTCGGGAAGGTGCGCGCGGATTGGTCCTGGCGCCCAAGATGTCGGTCATCGTGGACACCGGGACGGCCTTGCACCTGGACGGCCTGACCGCCGACGTGCGGCTGCGGTTGGCGGATGGCCAGTTCCATCTGGGCGTCGGCAAGACGTGGCTTGGCGTGGTGGCAGACCCGGTGGCGGCCGTGCTGGAGCAGTTGCGGGCCATCGCCGCCCTCGGCCCCGCCGCGCGCGGCCGGGACTTGAAGGTTGCCGGCACCACGCCTCCCCCCGCCCGGCCCCGTGCCGAGGCTGTAGGCCTGCATGGCGACGTGGTCGGCGTCGGCCTCCCGTTCGGGGCCATTGCCGCCGAGGCCCTGGACGCCCTGGCCGAGGGCTGCGGCGCGCGGGCCATCGTCGGTGCGGCGCCCTATGCCCTGCTGCTGGTCGGGGTGGACCCGTCGGTGGTGGCCCTGGCCGACCGCCTGGGCTTCATCACCGACCCGGCTGACCCCCGCCGCTTCGTCATCCCCTGCGCCGGGGCGCCCGCCTGTGCCTCGGCCTTCTGGCCCACCCGCGCGCGCGCCGCCGCCGTGGCCGAGGCCTGCGCCGGCGCGCTGGGGCCGGACCTGATTGTCCACCTGTCGGGCTGCGGCAAGGGCTGCGCCTATCCGTGGACGGCGCCCCTGGTGGTGGTCGGCGACGCCGAGGGCCTGGGCATCGTGGTCAACGGCAAGGCCGGCGATGCGGTCACCTCCAGGGTTGCCGGGGACGACACGCTGGGGCATACCCTCTTCCGCCTCGCCGAGGCCATCCGCACCAACAAGGCGCTCCCATGACGCACGCTTACGCCTACGAGAAGGACGGCATGGCCATTTACCGCCAGTCCTTCGCCATCATCCGCGCCGAAGCCGACCTGTCGGCCTTCACCGAGGCCGAGGCCGACGTGGCCGTGCGCATGATCCATGCCTGCGGCCAGCCCGAGATCGCCCCGCACATCGAGTTCCATCCGGACGTGGTGGCCTCGGCCCGTGCCGCGCTGGCGGCAGGAAAGCCCATCCTGTGCGACGCCAACATGGTCGCCCACGGCGTCACCCGCGCCCGCCTGCCGGCCGACAACGCAGTGCTCTGCACCCTGCGCGACCCGCGCGTGCCGGGGCTGGCCGAGGAAATGGGCACCACCCGATCCGCCGCCGCCATGGAACTGTGGCGCGAGCATATGGAGGGCGCCGTCATCGCCATCGGCAACGCCCCGACCAGCCTGTTCCGCCTGCTGGAAATGCTCGACGCCGGAGCGCCGCGCCCGGCCGCCATCCTCGGCATCCCGGTCGGCTTCGTCGGCGCCGCCGAGAGCAAGGACGCCCTGGCCGAGGACTCGCGCGGGGTGCCGTGGCTGATCGTGCGCGGGCGCATCGGCGGCAGCGCCATGACCGCCGCCGCGCTGAACTCCCTGGCGAGGCCCGGCCTGTGAGCGCGGGCAAACTGTACGGCGTGGGCGTCGGTCCCGGCGACCCCGACCTGCTGACCATCAAGGCGCTGAAGGTCCTGACCTCGGCCGACGTGGTGGCCTACTTCGCCAAGATGGGCAGCAAGGGCACGTCGCGCGGCATCGTGGACTGCCACCTGCCGCCGGGCACGGTGGAACTGCCGCTGTACTATCCGATGACCACCGAGCATCACAAGGACAGCCCGATCTACATCAAGGCCCTGCGGGACTTCTACGCCGAGTGCGAGGTGCGCCTGCGCGCCCTGCTCGACGAGGGCAAGACCATCGCCCTGCTGTCCGAGGGCGACCCGCTGTTCTATGGCGCGGCCATGCACCTGCACGTCCGCATCACCCCGGACTACGACACCGAGGTCATTCCCGGCGTGTCCGGCATGGCCGGATGCTGGTCGGCCGCGCAGCAGCCGATCTGCCAGGGCGACGACATTCTCAGCGTCCTGCCCGGAACCCTGTCCGAGGACGCCCTGACCGAGGCCTTGGGCAACTGCCAGGCCGCCGTCATCATGAAGATCGGCCGCAACCTGCCCAAGGTGCGCCGCGCCCTGGCCCGCGCCGGCTGCCTGGACCGCGCGCTCTATGCCGAGCGCGGCACCACGGCCCACCAGAAGATCATCCCCCTGGCCGACCGGCCGGAGGACGCCGCGCCGTACTTCTCGCTCATCCTGGTGCCCGGCTGGGAGGACAAGCCATGAGCATCCGGGCCATGAGCGGCAAGCTGGTGGTCATCGGCCTCGGTCCCGGCCCGGCCGAGCACATGACGCCCGACGCCGCCCGCGCCCTGGCCGAAGCGGATGAACTGTTCGGCTACGGCCCCTACATCGACCGCGCCCCCCTGCGCGACGGCCAGATCCGCCACCCGACCGACAACCGCGAGGAAGCCGCCCGCGCCGCCGCCGCCCTGGAACGGGCCGAGGCCGGGGCCAAGGTAGCCATGGTCACGGGCGGCGATCCCGGCGTGTTCGCCATGGCCGCCGCCGTGATCGAGCAGATGGAGAGCGGGCCGGAAGCGTGGCGCGCCCTGGATGTGGAGATCATTCCCGGCGTCACCGCCATGCTGGCCGTTGCGGCCCGCAGCGGCGCGCCGCTGGGCCATGACTTCTGCGCCATCAACCTGTCGGACAACCTCAAGCCCTGGGAAGTGGTCGAGGCTCGGCTGGACGCCGCCGCCGGGGCGGGGTTCGTGATGGCGTTCTACAATCCGCGGTCCAAGGCCCGGCCGTGGCAGTTGGGCGCCGCACTGGAGCGCCTGCGCAAAATCCTGCCGCCGACCACGCCGGTCATCTTCGGCCGCGCCGCGTGCCGGCCGGACGAAAAGATCACCGTCTTCACCCTGGCCGAAGCCGACGCCGAGGTTGCCGACATGGCGACCTGCGTCATCGTCGGGTCAGCCGAAACGCGCATCGTGGAGCGCCCCGGCCTGCCGCCGCTGGTCTACACGCCGCGCTTCTTCTTGCCCGACTTGCCAGAAGGTTTGGCCCGTTGATCGATCCAGCCGATCGCCTGTTCGACCGTCTTGACGACGCGGACCTGGGGGACCTCGGGCCGCTCGACCATGATGACCGGGATGTTCTGGACCCGCGCGGCGGCCAGCTTGCCGGACGTGGCCTTGCCGCCGCTGTTCTTGCACACGATCACCTGGATGCCCTGCGATCGCAGCAGAACCGCGTCGTCGGCCTCGGTGAACGGGCCGCGCGCCCGGATGTAGGAGGCATCGGGCACCTTGAGCGGCGGCTCGACCGGATCGATGCTGCGGATGACGTAGCTGTGCTGGGGAGCGGCCTCGAACGGGGCCAGTTCCTTGCGGCCGAGCGCCAGGAACACCCGGCGCGGACGCTTGCCGAGTGCGGCCACGGCGGCCGCCATGTCGGGCACCATGGTCCAGTTGTCGCCTTCATGCGGCACCCACGCGGCGCGGCGCAGGGCCAGCAGCGGAATGCCCGCCCCGCGCACGGCATGGAAAGCGTTCGCGGAAATCCGGGCGGCGAAGGGGTGGGTGGCGTCGATCACCATCTCCACGCCCTCGGTCTTGAGGTATTCTTCAAGGCCTTCGGCGCCGCCGAACCCGCCGATGCGGGTGTCCACCGGCATGGTGGCCGGGTCCTGGGTCGCCCCGGCCAGGGAAATCGTGATGTTCAGGTCGGCCCGTCCGACCAGCCGTTCGGCCAGCCGCCGCGCTTCGGTGGTGCCGCCGAGAATGAGGAGCCGCGTGGTCATGTCGTCCTCTGAGTTGTTTGGCGCGCACACTGCCCCAGTCACCCCCTGGCTGTCCATCGTCGGCATTGGCGAAGACGGCGCGGACGGCCTGAGCGCCACCGCCCAAAGCCTGATCGCGCAGGCCGAGGTGGTGTTCGGCGGGCGCCGCCACCTGGACCTCGCCGATGGCCTCATCCGGGGCGAGGCGCGGCCGTGGCCGACGCCGTTCACCGTGGCCGAGGTCATCGCGGCGCGCGGCCGGCGGGTGTGCGTGCTGGCATCGGGCGACCCGTTCCTGCACGGCGTCGGGTCCACCCTGGCGGCCTTTGTTCCGGCAGCCGAAATGACCGTGGTGCCGGCGCCCTCCGCCTTCAGCTTGGCCGCCAGCCGCCTGGGCTGGCCGCTGCCGGACGTGCGCTGCCTGTCCCTGCACGGCAAGCCCATCGACCTCATCCGCCCGCATCTGCATCCCGGCGCCCGCCTGCTGGCCCTGACCTCGAACGGCGACAGCCCGGCCGAGGTCGCGCGCCTGCTGTCCGGCACCGGCTTCGGGAAATCCCGCCTGCATGTGCTGGAAGCCTTGGGCGGCCCGCGCGAGAAGGTCCGCGACGCCGTGGCCGAGGACTTCGCCCTGGCCGACGTGGACGCCCTGAACGTGCTGGCCGTCGAGGTCGTGGCCGGGCCGGGCGCCCGCGTGCTGCCCCGCGCCGCCGGCCTGCCCGACGCCCTGTTCGAGCACGACGGCCAGATCACCAAGCGCGAGGTCCGCGCCCTGACCCTGTCGGCCCTGGCACCGCGCCGGGGGGAACGCCTGTGGGACATCGGCGGCGGATCGGGCTCGGTGAGCATCGAGTGGCTGCTGGCCGACCCGTCGTTGACCGCCACCGCCATCGAGGCCAAGCCCGAGCGCGCCGCCCGCATCCGCCGCAACGCCGTCACCTTCGGCGTGCCCGATCTGACCGTGGTCGAGGGCAAGGCCCCCGACGCCCTGGCCGGCCTGCCCACCCCCGACGCCGTGTTCATCGGCGGCGGCGCCACCTTCCCCGGCGTGCTCGACGCCGCGCTGGAGGCCCTGCGCCCCGGCGGGCGGCTGGTCATCAACGCCGTGACCCTGGAGACCGAAGCCCTTGTGCTGGCCCGCCACACCGATCTTGGCGGCACCCTGACCCACATCGCCATTAGCCGCGCCGCGCCCCTGGCCGGCATGACGGCATGGCGCCCGGCCATGCCCATCGTGCAATGGGTCTGGACCAAGCCATGATTGTCGCCGGGTTCGGATGCCGCCGGGGCGTGACCGAGACCCAGGTTCGGGCGGCCTATGAGGCTGCCGGGCGGGTGGCATCGGTCTTGGCAACGGCGGAGGCCAAGACCAATGAACCGGGGCTTGCGGCGTTTGCCAAAACTCTCGGCCTGCCCTTTGTGGGCGTGAGTATCGAGGCCATGCAGGCGGCACCGGCCGTCACCGTGTCGGAGGCCTCGTTGCGCGAAGCCGGGGTGCCGTCCGTCGCCGAATGTTCCGCCCTGGCCGCCGCCGGCCCCGAGGCCGTGCTGATTGTGCCGCGCGTCGTCGTGGGGCCTGTGACGTGTGCCATAGCTTCCGCTGACGCGGACGGGCTGCCGCCCGGAACCCGCCCGGAGCAAGCTCCGGACCTCCTTCTTTCTTTAAAAGAAGAACTTGACCCTGACGAACCAGGAGAACCCTCGCCGTGACCGTTCATTTCATCGGCGCCGGACCGGGCGCTGCCGACCTTATCACCGTGCGCGGCAAGACCTTGCTGGAGACCTGCCCGGTGTGCCTGTTCGCCGGGTCCATCATGCCGCCGGACCTGCTGGCCTACTGCGGGCCGAACACGCGGCTTGTGGATACGGGGCCGCTCAGCCTGGATTTGATCGAGGCGGAATACGTAAAGGCGTTTGAAGCCGGCGAGGACGTTGCCCGGCTGCATTCCGGCGACCTGTCCGTCTACAGCGCGGTGGCCGAGCAGATGCGTCGGCTGGACCGCCTGGGCATTCCCTACACCCTGACGCCGGGCGTTCCGGCCTTTGCCGCCGCCGCGGCGTTGCTCCAGCGCGAGTTCACGGTGCCCGAGGTGACGCAGTCGGTGGTGCTGACCCGTGTGTCGGGCCGGGCGTCGAAGATGCCCGACCGCGAACGCCTCAGCGCCTTTGCCGCCACCGGGGCGACCCTGGCGGTGCATCTGGCGGTCCATGTGATCGACAAGGTGGTCGAGGAAACCACGCCCCATTACGGTGCGGAGTGCCCGGTGGCCGTGGTGGTGCGGGCCTCGTGGCCGGACGAGGTGGTCATCCGCGGCACCCTGGCCGACATCGCCGCCAAGGTGGCCGAGGCGAAGATAGAGCGCACGGCGCTGATCCTCATCGGCCCGGCCCTGGCGGCGGAAGGGTTCCGGGAAAGCGCCTTGTACGACGCCGACTATGACCGGCGGTTCCGGCCGTCGGCTCAGGCCAAGCGGAACGGTGCGTGACCGGCCGGCTGCCCCGCCCGGTCGAACACCACGACCTCAAGCTCGATGCCGCTGCCGGCGATGACGTGGGCGGCCGTGATCCAGGCTGCCTCGGCCACCACGTCGGCCAACGGGATGCCGGCCGCCTCGGCCAACTGGAAGGCTTCGAGGGCGGTGTTGCCCGCTGCGATGGCGGCGGCCAAGGCGTCGTCGCCGCCGGCCCGCCGCGCCAGGTCCGCCAGCCCCGGAAGATCGACGGAATGGCGCTTGGAGTGCAGGTCCAGCCGCCCCTGCGCCAGCTTGGTCATCTTGCCTGGGCCGCCGGCGATGCTGACCCGCGCGATGGGGTGGCGGCGCAGGTACTTGAGCATTCCGCCGACGAAGTCACCCATGTCGATCAGGGCCGGCTCCGTCAACTGGTGACGGGCCTGGATGGCGGCCTCGGACGTCGCGCCGGTGGCGCCGGCGACGTGGTTCAGGCCCATGGCGCGGGCCACGTCGATGCCCCGGTGGATGGTGTCGATCCACGCCGCGCAGGAATACGGCACGACAACGCCCGTGGTGCCCAGGATGGACAGCCCGCCGACGATGCCGAGGCGCGGGTTCAGGGTCTTGGCGGCCAGCGCCTCTCCGTTCTCGACCGAGACGGTGATTTCGGCGTCAACGGCACCAAGCGCGTCGCACATCATCCGCCGGGGGACCGGGTTGATGGCCGGCTCGCCGGGCGGGATGGGCAGGCCCGGCCGCGTCACCATGCCGACCCCCGGCCCGGCCCGGAACGTCACGCCGCTGCCGGGCGGCCCGCGCCGCACGGTGGCGAGGATCAGCGCGCCGTGGGTCACGTCGGGGTCATCCCCGGCGTCCTTGACGATGCCGACGGTGGCTGCGCCGTCGGGCTCCATGCGGGTCACGGCCAGCGCGAAGGCCGGCTGTTCGCCGCGCGGCAGGGTGATGCTCACCGGGTCGGGGAAGCCGCCGCCGTTGAGCGCGCTCCACGCCGCCTTGGCCGCCGCCGTGGCGCAGGCCCCGGTGGTCCAGCCCCGGCGCAGCGGTGTATCCTGCGCGCTCATGTCCTGCCTGCTGTCGATATATCCATCCCCGTTCGTACCCCCTCAGCCCCCGGAGGCGCAAGAGCATGACCGAAGACGACGCCGCCCGCCATCGTGCCAAGATGGAAAAGCGCAAGGCCGTACAGGATGCCGAGGTCGCCTCCAAGACCGAGGAAAAGGGCCTGCTCATCGTCCACACCGGCCCCGGCAAGGGCAAGTCCACCGCCGCCTTCGGGCTCGCCCTGCGGATGATCGGCCACGGGCGCAAGGTGGGCGTCGTGCAGTTCATCAAGGGCGCCTGGCACTCGGCCGAGCGCGATGCCCTGGAAACCTTCGGGCCGCTGGTGTCCTGGCACACCATGGGCGAGGGCTTCACCTGGGAAACCCAGGACCGCGACCGTGACATCGCCGCCGCCGGGCGGGCGTGGGACAAGGCGCGCGAGCTGATGGCCGACCCGGAGCTTGGCCTGCTGGTGCTGGATGAGTTGAACATCGCCCTGCGCTATGACTACGTGGATCTGGACATGGTGGTGGCCGAACTGACCGCGCGGCGGCCCGACCTGCATGTCGTGGTGACCGGCCGCAACGCCAAGCCGGCGCTGATCGAGGCGGCCGACCTCGTGACCGAAATGGCCCTGGTGAAGCACCACTTCGCGGCCGGGGTGAAGGCGCAGCAAGGTATCGAATTTTGACCGCACGCAGCCTCATGTTCCAGGGCACCGGGTCCGACGTCGGCAAGTCCCTGCTGGTCGCCGGGCTGGCCCGCGCCTACACACGGCGCGGCCTGCGGGTGCTGCCGTTCAAGCCGCAGAACATGAGCAACAACGCCGCCGTGACCGCCGACGGTGGCGAGATCGGCCGCGCCCAGGCGTTGCAGGCGCTGGCCGCCGGGGTGGCGCCGACGGTGCACATGAACCCCGTCCTGCTCAAGCCGCAGAGCCACATCGGCGCCCAGGTGGTGGTCCAGGGCAAGGTGCGCGGATCCCGTAGCGCTGCCGAGTTCCAGGGCCTCAAGGCGGGCCTGATGGAGGCCGTGCGGGACAGCTTCGCGCGCCTGCGTGCCGACGCCGATCTGGTGCTGATCGAGGGTGCCGGAAGTGCTGCGGAGATCAACCTGCGCCGCAATGACATCGCCAACATGGGCTTTGCGCGGGCCGCCGACGTGCCGGTGGTGCTGATCGGCGACATCGACCGGGGCGGCGTGATCGCCAGCGTGGTGGGGACGCAGGCGGTCCTGGACCCGGCCGACGCCGCGATGGTTGTCGGCTTCGTTATCAACAAGTTCCGGGGCGATCCGAACCTGTTTTCCGAAGGCATGGAGATCATCGCGGCGCGCACCGGATGGCAGGCCCTGGGCCTCGTCCCCCATTTCGCGGGGGCTGCCCGCCTGCCGGCCGAGGATGCGGTGGCCCTGACCCACGCCCGTCGCAACACAAAGAACGCGGCACGCATCACGGTTGCCGTTCCAATTCTTCCCTGCATCGCCAACTTCGACGACCTCGACCCGCTGGAGGCCGAACCCGGCGTCGAGGTCATCCACCTGCGCCCCGGCATGACGCTGCCGACCGATACCACGCTGGTCCTGCTGCCCGGTTCCAAGTCGACCATCGCCGACCTGAAGGCCCTGCGCGAGCATGGCTGGGACATCGACATCCTGGCCCATGCCCGGCGCGGCGGCTGGGTCATGGGGCTGTGCGGGGGGTATCAGATGCTCGGCCGGCGCTTGGAGGATCCCGAGGGCGTGGAAGGTCCGGCCGGCGGGGTGGACGGCCTGGGGCTGCTCGACGTGACCACCGTTCTCAGCGGCGACAAGCGGCTGGCCCCGGCCTCCGGCGCGACCTTCGACGGCGTTGCCTTCCGCGGCTATGAGATGCACATGGGGCGGACCATCGGGCCGGACACCGCACAGCCCTTCGCCCACCTCGCCGAGGGGCCGGAAGGCGCCGTATCCGGGCGTGTCTTCGGCAGCTACGTCCACGGCCTGTTCGCCGACGATGCGCAGCGCTCGGCATGGCTGGCCCGCCTGGGCGGCGGCGCAGCGGAAATCTCCTACGACCGCCAGATCCAGGACACGCTCGACGCCCTGGCCGACCATCTGGAGGCCCACATGCCCCTGACCCGCCTGCTGGAGCTTGCCCGATGACGCCGCTGTTCCATGGCGGCGATCTGACCGCCGCACGGGTGCTGTTCCCGGACGCGCCCGAGCCGTGGATCGACCTGTCCACCGGCATCAATCCGCACCCCTACCCGGTGCCGCCGCTGCCGCCCGAGGCGTTCACCCGCCTGCCCGGCCGCGATGCCCTCGACCGCCTGCTGAGGGCGGCGGCCACGCGGTATGGCGCCCCCTCCCCGGCGCATGTCGTGGCTGCGCCGGGGACCCAGAGCCTGCTGCCGACCCTCGCGCGCGGCATCGGGCCGGGTATTGCCCGCGTCCTCAGCCCGACCTATGCCGAACATGCCCGCGCCGCCGGATTGGCCGGGCACACGGTTGAGGAGGTCGGGCGCCTGGAGGACCTCGCCGGGGCCCATCTCGCCGTGGTGGTCAACCCCAACAACCCCGACGGCCGCCTGCACTCCGCAAGCGCCCTGCTGGACGTGGCGCGGACGGTGGGTCTACTAGTAGTGGACGAAGCCTTCCTCGACACTGGCGGCGAAGCGGTCGATGCCCTGGTGGACGACGCGCCCATCGTGGTGCTGCGCTCGTTCGGCAAGTTCTATGGTTTGGCCGGGGTGCGCCTGGGCTTCGCCGTCTGCGCCCCCGACCGGGCCGAGGGGTTGCGTGCCGTCCTGGGGCCGTGGGCGGTGTCGGGCGTGGCGCTGGAGATCGGCGCCGTTGCGTTGGAAGACACCGCCTGGGCCGCCGCCACCCGCGCCCGACTGCAAGCCGACGCCGCCCGCCTGGATACCCTGCTGACCGGGGCCGGGCTCGCGGTGGTCGGGGGGACGCCCCTTTTCCGCCTCGCCACCACGCCCGACGCCGTGTGCCTCTACGCCCACCTCGCCCGCCACGGAATCCTCACCCGTCCCTTCCCCACCCAACCCGACCGCCTGCGCTTCGGATTGCCCGGGGATGAGGCGGCGTGGGAACGACTGTCTGCGGCGTTGAAATAAGTCGGGCTGCCGCCCGAACCCGCTTGGGGCAAGCCCCAAACCCCTTTTTCTTCTTCAAGAAAATAAAGGAGGTCTGGAGGCCTCCTCCAGGCCGGCGGCAGCCATCCGCGTCAGCGGATGTCACACCCCCAGCGCCGCTCCGATGACCCGCACGTTGTGGCGGATCATGTCGAGGTACGAGCCGGCCGGGCCATCAGGGTCCGACAGGGCGTCGGAGTACAGCGTTCCGCCGATGACGGCGTCGGTTTCGCGGGCGATCTGCTCCAGCAGGCGACTGTCGGAGATGTTCTCGATGAACAGGGCCGGCACGCGCTCGGCCCGGATTTGGCGGATCAGCGCGGCCACGTCGCCGGCCGAGGCCTCGGCCTCGGTGCTGACGCCCTGCGGGGCGATGAAGTCCAGGCCATAGGCCTCGCCGAAGTAGCCGAAGGCGTCGTGGGAGGTGATGACCCGGCGGCGTTCCGTCGGCAGGGCGGCGACCATGGACTGAACCTCGGCCTCGACGGCGGCGATGGCATCCAGCCAGACGGCGAGGTTGGCGGCGTAGACGGCGGTCCCGGCCGGGTCTGCCTCGGTCAGTCCGGCGGCGATTGTGCGGGCGTAGGCGCGGGCGTTGCCGAGGCTCTGCCAGGCGTGGGGGTCGACCGTCGTCGCGCTGCCCTCCATGCGTCGTGGCGCCACGTCGCGGGCCGCCACCACCACCGGACCTGCGTATCCGGCCGAGGCGATCAGGCGGTCCATCCAGCCCTCGAAGCCCAGGCCGTTGACGACCAGAAGCTCGGCCCCGGCCAGGGTGCGGGCGTCGGCCGGGGTGGGCTGGTAGACGTGCCCGTCGCCGTTGGGGCCGACCAGGGTGGTGACGGCGACACGCTCGCCGCCGATGCGCTCGACCATGTCGCCCAGGATGCTGAACGAGGCGACGGCCCTGACCGGCTCGGCGGCGGCAGGAAAGGCGATCAGGCAGGCAGCGAAGAGGGCAATCAGGATGCGCAAAGGCTCAGGCCTCCAGGTGGCGGCCCGGCCAGTAGTGGGCGAGCAGGCTGCCCTCCCGCCCGACGATCAGCGACAGGCCATAGGCGATGCCGGCCGTCAGGATGATCGCCGGGCCGGACGGCAGGTTGTGGTAGTAGGACAGCAGCAGGCCGGCCACCGAACTCAGCACGGCGATCAGCACGGCGGCGACCAGCAGGCCGAAGATCTCGCGCGCCCAGAACCGCGCCGCCGCCGCCGGCAGGATCATGATGCCCACAGCCATCAGCGTGCCCAGCGCGTGAAATCCGCCCACCAGATTGAGCACGGCCAGGGTCAGGAAGGCATAGTGCGCCAGCGAACTGGTCCGGCTGACCGACCGCAGGAAGGCCGGGTCCAGGCACTCCATGACCAGCGGTCGGAACAGCAGCGCCAGCGCCACCAAAGTCACCGTGGCGATGCCGGCCATCAGATAGATCGCCGCGTTGTCCAGCGCCAGGACGGTGCCGAACAGCACATGCAGCAGGTCCACGTTGGACCCGCGCGTCGAGACGATCAGCACGCCCAGCGCCAGCGACACCAGATAGAACGCGGCCAAACTGGCGTCCTCGCGCAGGATGGTGGCCCGCGTCACGAAGCCCGACAGCAACGCCACGGTCAGCCCGGCGATGATGCCGCCCACCGTCATGGCGCCCAGCGACAGCCCGGCGACCAGATACCCGATGGCGGCGCCCGGCAGGATGGCGTGGGCCATGGCGTCGCCGGTCAGGCTCATGCGGCGCAGCATCAGGAACACTCCGACCGGCGTCGCCCCGACGGACAGGGCGAGGCAGCCGACCAGGGCGCGGCGCATGAAGCCGAACTCGATGAACGGACCGAACAGGCCGTCGAGCATCAGCGCAGCCTCCACCCACCGGTGGCGCGGGCGCAGATGGCCGCCTGCTCGTCGAAGGCCTCGCACAACTGGCGGGCGCGGAACAGGTTTTCGGCGGTCATCACCTCGGCCGTCGGGCCGGCGGCGACCAGTTCGCGGGCCAGAAGCAGGGTATCCGTGAAATGCTCGCGCACCTGGTCGAGGTCGTGCAGCACGGCGACGACCGTGCGTTCCTCGCCATGCCAGCGCTTGATGAGGGCCAGCAGGTCCGACGCCGTCCGCGTGTCGATGGCGTTGAAGGGCTCGTCCAGAAGAATGATCGGGGCATCCTGCAGCAGCAGGCGGGCGAACAGGGCGCGCTGCATCTGCCCGCCCGACAGCGAACCGACGGCGCGGTGCTCGAACCCGGTCAGGCCGACGGCGGCCATGGCTTCGTGCACGCGGTCCTCGTACTGCCGCGACAGGCCCCGGAATGGCCCGATGTGGCGCCACAGGCCCATGGCCACCATGTCGAACACCGACACCGGGAAGGAGCGGTCCATCTCGGCCTGCTGCGGCAGATAGGCGATCTGGTCGCGGGCGATGCCCTTGAGGGCGATGCGCCCTTCCAACGGCCGCAAGGTGCCGATGATGCCCTTGAGCAGCGTGGACTTTCCGGCGCCGTTCGGCCCGACCACCGCGGTCAGGGTGCCCGGCGCCAGGACGGCGTCGAGGTGATGCACCGCCGGGTGGCGTTCATAGCCCAGGGTGACGTTGTCGAACACGATGTGGGGCTTGGTGGTGGTCATCGACGCGCCCTCACCCGGTGGCCCACAGGACGCCCAGCCACAGGGCGGCAGCCAGCCCGCCGGCAACCGCCAGCCGACCGGTCACATCCATCCGCAACAGGCTGGACGGCACGCGGTAGGTGCCTTGATCCGGGCGGCCGCCCGGCGGCACGGTGTGCGGGGGGACAGGCGTCGGCGGCGACATGGGGTGGCTTGGTCTCCTCACGGGGGCCACCCCGAACGGGGGGGGGCGGCACTTGACCGGCACGATCTTCCGTTCACTGCGACAAGTCAAGCCGAAGCGGCCTGCGCATGGGCGGTGGCATTGCTCCATGCGACGACCAATATGGGGAAGACGACAGATCGGGCAGCACAGGAGCAATCCCATGGCCAGGCGTCCGAAGATCGCCGGTCCCGACGAGGACCCCAACGTCACCATCGAGTGCAGTTCCCCGCCGTGCTTCATGCACGAGCTTGAGCCGGACCCGGCCGAGACTCCCGCCAGGAAAAAGCCCGCCCGCGCTACCCCCGCCCGCACTACCCCTGACCGAACAACTGCCGGATCGCCTCCTGGAAAGCCTGGGCGGAATAAGGCTTCGTGAGCACGGGATGGTCCGCATAGCGCTCCTCCAGATCGCGCGAGCCGTATCCGGAGGAAAACAGGAAAGGGATGTCCCGCTGCCGCATCACGTCGGCGATCGGGAACGACCGCTCGCCATTGAGGTTGATGTCGAGCACCGCGAAGTCGCACGGAACATCGCGCGCCAGCCGCAAACCGGCCTCCAGGGAATGGGCGAACACCACGTCCTCCACCCCAAGGTCACGAAGATGATCCTCGATCAACAGCGCGACCAGGGGTTCGTCTTCCACGACCAGCGCCTTGCAGCGTTTCATGGCAATCCGCTTCCCTTCGCCACGGGCCGGCAGCCCTGTATTTCCAGGCGGCAGCGCAGGCCGCCCGGCGCGAAGGCGACCTCCGCCACGCCGCCGGTGCTGGGCAGCAGCATGCCGATCAGCGTCATACCGAAACCTTGCCGGCCGAAACCTTGCCGGGTCGGTTCGACCACCGGCGGGCCGCCGCTTTCGGTCCACAGCAGTTCGCAGACGTCCTGCTTGTCCGGATGAGGGCTCCAGTGGATGCCGACACGGCCCTCGGGCACGCTCAACGCTCCGTGCTTCAGGGCGTTGGTGGTCAATTCGTTCAGCGTCATCGCGAGGTTGACGGCAACCTTGGACGACAGCCACATGGGCGGCCCGCTGAAATCGCAGGACCTGCCGTCCCCGCCATACGGAGCCAGCGCCCCGGCAACCAGGTCGGCCATCTTGGCGCCGCTCCATGCCTCATCCGTCATCACCGAGTGCGCCTGGGCAAGGGCGTGGATCCGGCCGATGAAGGCCTCCCGGCCTTCGGCCACGTCGATGCCATCGGGGAAGGACCGCTGGGCGAGTGCCTGAATGACGGCGAGCATGTTGCGCACACGGTGGTTCAGCTCATTCAGGACAGTGCGCAGATGTTCCTCGTTGCGCTTGGCGTGCGTGATGTCGATGACGTGCCCGATCAGCCGCACCACCTCGCCGCTCTCGTCGCGCACCGGGCGGCCGGTCGCGCTGATCCAGCGGCGCTCGCCGTCCGCCCCGACGATCCGGCACTCGAACGACCACGTCTTGCGCTGCGCCAGCGCGGAGCCGTAAAGGGCATCCACCGCGTCTCGGTCCTCGGGCACCACATGGTTTAGGAACGTCTCGTACGACCATTCGGACAACAGGACGTCATAGCCGAAAATCTGATCGTGCCGCAGGTTCCGCCAGGCGGAACCCGTGCGAACATCAAGTTCCCACACACCGATCCCGCCAGCCTCCAGAATGAGGTGCAGATGGTCGGTCTGGCTGCCGTGGAAATCGGGCAGGTCCGTCATCAGGCGCCTCCGCGACAGGTTTTCGGGTGGCCATCCTCAGCCGCTGCCGGTGAGCGAATGGGGGGGTAACATTCGAGATTGAATCTTCACCAGCCCAACATGTACGCTTTGGTTCTATCAAGTTTTCCCTCCGCGACGCAAACAGATGCAGCACGACGCGATCATCAGCCCGGAAACGGCGGCCTTCCTTCAACTGGGCGTCAGCGTCCGGTTGGCCTCGAGCACGCCCGGGCGGCGGCCGGTCACCGGGCGCGGCGTGGCCGTCACGGTGGAGGACGACCGCAGCCGGATCAGGCTGCTCGTCGCATCGGACGCCTGCGGCGCCCTGCTCGACGCCGTGCGGGCGACGGGCTTCATCGCCGCCGCCTTCACCCAGCCGACCACCCACCGCTCAATCCAGCTCAAGGGCCGTGGCGCGGTCGTCGTGCCGCTGGACGCCGACGCCTGCGAGATCGCCGACCGCCACTGCCGGGCCTTTGTCCTGGAACTGCGGGAAATCGGCTTCAGCGAGCCCTTCATCGCCAGCGTCTGCACCTATACGCCGGGCAGCCTGGTCGGCATCCGCTTCACCCCCGACGGCGCCTTCGACCAGACGCCGGGGCCGGGCGCCGGGGACGCGTTGGTGGCATGACCGGGATGCTGACCCTCGACGCCATCCGCAACTGCCTGGAAGGCGTGGTGCCATCGACCATCGCCACCTGCGACCGCGACGGCGTGCCCAACGCCTCGCTGCTGTCCCAGGTCCACTATGTCGATGCCAACCATGTCGCGCTGACCTACCAGTTCTTCAACAAGACCCGCCGCAACATCCTGGAAAACCCCTACGCCGCGGTGCAGGTGGCCGACCCGGTGACGACGGCGGAGTACGAATTGACGCTGCGCTACCTGCACACCGAAACCAGCGGCCCGCTGTTCGAGTCCATGAAGGCCAAGCTGGCCGGCATCGCCTCGCACGCCGGGATGCAGGATGTGTTCGTGCTGCGCGGCGCCGACGTCTACAAGGTCCTCGGCATCGAGGCGGTGGCCGGCGCCGCCCCGCCGCCCGCCGCACGCCCCAGCCTGTTGCCCGAGGTCCGGCGCACCTGCGAACGCCTGGCCGCGTGCGGCGACCTGACCGAGCTTGTCGACCAAACCCTGGCCGCCCTGGGCGACCGCTTCGGCATCGACCACGCCATGGTCCTGATGCTCGACGAGGCCGGAGAGCGCCTCTACACCGTCGCCAGCCGGGGCTACAGCGCGTCGGGCGTGGGGTTCGAGGTCGGGCTGGGCGACGGCGTCATCGGCGTCGCGGCGCGCGAGCGCGTGCCCATCCGCATCTGCCACCTGACGTCGGACTACAGCTACAGCCGGGCCATCGGGGCGGGCGCGCCGTCGGCCAAGGAGATCCCCTTCCCCGGCCTGGACGAGCCGCACAGCCAGATGGCCGTTCCCATCGTCACCGGGCCTCGGCTGATCGGCGTGCTGTTCGCCGAAAGCCCCCAGGACATGCGGTTCCGCTACGAGGACGAGGACGCCGTGGCCACCCTGGCCGCCCACCTCGCCGCCCTGGTCCCGGCCCTCACCCGCGGCACGACGGTTGCGGACGGCGCGCCGGACGCCTGCTGCCCGGCCCCGGTCGGGCCGCCGGCCACCGTCCGCCACCATGCCGCCGACGACAGCGTGTTCATCGACCACGACTACCTCATCAAGGGGGTGGCCGGGGCCATCTTCCGCAAGCTGGTGCGCGACCATCTGGCCGACGGGCGGTGCGAGTTCACCAACCGCGAACTGCGCCTGGCACCCGAAATCCGCCTGCCCGAAGCGGCCGAGAACCTGGAGGCCCGCCTCCTTTTGCTGCAGCGCCGGCTGGCCGATCGCAGCGACATCGTGCGCATCGAAAAGACCGGGCGCGGCCGCTTTCGCCTGCAGGTCAGGCGCCCCCTGCTGCTCGAGGAAATGCCGTGAGGGAATTTTTAAGGTTCGCTGAGGCATCACTTAACAACCGTTAAGATCACGTCCGGCCTAAGCTCCTGCGCATCCCCCCGATGCATGGAGCCGACCGATGAGCACCCCCGAACCCCGCTACAACATGTACCGCCTGATCCACAAGGGACTGCGCGCCTACGCGGCCGAGACCCTGACAGCCCTCGGGCGGATGGATGCCGACGATCCGGCCGACGTCGCCGCCGTCTGCGGGCGCGTCGGCGCGTTCCTCGACTTCTGCCACCACCACATGGGCAACGAGGACCGCCACGTTCATCCCGCCATGGAGGCCCGCGCCCCGGGCTCCACCGCCATCGTGGCGGCCGACCATGTTCATCATGCCGAGGCCATCGACCGCCTGAAGGCGTCCCTGGCCGACGCCGGCCGGGGAGCGGAAGCGGCGCACGCCCTGTACCTGGACCTCGCGGTATTCATCGGCGAGAACCTCGAACACATGAACGTCGAGGAAACCCACAACAACGCGGTGCTGTGGCGTTGCTACGACGACGACGAACTGGCCGCCATCGAGCGGTCCATCGTCGCCGCCCTGCCGCCCGAAGAAATGGCCGCGACGCTGCGCTGGATGGTGCCCTCGGCGACGCCGGCCGAACGGGCGGCCTTCCTGTGCGGCCTGCGCGAGGCGGTCCCCGCCCCCGTCTTCTCCGACATCATCGCCCTGGTCAGCCCGCACCTGAGCGCGTCCGACATCGCCAAGCTGGACGGCGTCCTCGGCCAGCGTGCTGCGGCCTGAGGGAGGGACGGAACCATGCTGGACCTTATGGACGCCCTGCGGCGCATGATGACCATCCGCGCCTACGAGGAAACCCTGGTCGCCCTGCACGGCGAGGGCCGCGCCGCCGGCACCTGCACGGCGGTCGGACAGGAAGCCTCGGCGGTCGGGGTGGTGTCGGCCCTGACGCCGGACGACCTCATCCTGACCAACCACCGCAGCGCCGGCCACCTGATCGCCCGGGGCGCCGACCCCGCCCGCCTGATGGCCGAGGTGATGGGCAAGCGCGACGGCTATTGCGGCGGCATGAGCGGGTCGCTGCACATCTCGGCCAAGGACCTGGGGGTGGTGCTGACCTCGACCATCGTCGGCGGCGAGTTGGGCCTGTGCACCGGCGTCGCGCTGTCGCAAACCATGCTGAAGCGGCCGGGCATCGTGACCTGCTTCTTTGGTGACGGCGCGGCGGCCGAGGGACGGTTCCATGAATCGCTCAACCTTGCGGCGGTGTGGTCCCTGCCCATCCTGTACGTGTGCGAAAACAACGAGTGGCAGGCCTTCGTCCACCGCCGGGAGACCATGCTCGGCGACAGCATCGCCGGGCGCGCCGCCGGCTATGGCATCGAGGGCGTGACGGTCGACGGCAACGACGTGGAGGCCGTCCATGCCGCCGCGACCCAGGCCGCCGAGCGCATCCGCCGGACCGGCCGGCCCGTGCTGCTGGAAACCCGCAGCTACCGTCTTCGCGGCCACTACGAGCCCGACGACCAGTCCTACGTCGATGCGGCCGAACTGGCGGCGTGGAAGGCGCGCGACCCCATCCCGCTGCTGGCCGCGCGGATGACGGCGGCGGGGCTGCTCGACGATGCCGCCCTCGGCCGTCTGAAGGACGAGGTGGCCGCCGCCCTGGAGGCCGCGGTGGGCTTTGCCGATGCCAGCCCCTACCCCGATGCCGCCGCCCTGACCGCCCACGTCTACGCCTGATCCGAGGACGCGACCGATGAACGAGATCACCGCACGCCAGATCACCACCTCCGACGCCATCGGCGAAGCCCTGGCCGAGGAGATGCGCCGCGACGACCGGGTCCTGGTGTTTGGCGAAGGCGTCGCCACCAAACGCATCGACCTGCTGGCCGCCTTCGGGCCGCAGCGCGTCCGCAACACGCCCCTGGCCGAGGGCATCATCGCCGGCACCGCCGCCGGTGCCGCCGCAACCGGCCTGCGCCCGGTGGTGGACCTGCTGTTCGCGCCATTCCTGTGCTACGCCATGGACGAAATCGTCAACAGCGCCGGCAAGCTGCGCACCCTGTCGGGCGGGCAGTTCGCGTTTCCCATGGTGGTGCTGGCCCAGACCGGCAGCGGCTGGGGCGTCGGGGCGCAGCACAACCACAATATCGAGGCGTGGTTCGTCCACAGTCCGGGCCTGAAGGTCGCCATGCCGTCCACCCCGGCCGACGCCAAGGGCCTGCTGAAGGCCGCCATCCGCGACGACAACCCGGTCCTGCTGTTCACCGACCTGGGGCTGGCGTTCGCGCCCGGGCCGGTGGGTGCGTCGTGGGACGAGGAGCACATCGTGCCCCTGGGCAAAGCGGCGGTGCGGCGCGAGGGCCGCGACGTCACCCTGATTTCCTACGCCAAGACCGTCCACACCTGCCTGGCGGCGGCCGAGGATCTGGCCGGCCAAGGAGTCTCGGCCGAGGTGATCGACCTGCGCAGCCTCAAGCCGCTGGACGAGGCCGCCATCCTGGCGTCGGTCCGCCGCACCGGCCGCGCCATCGTCGTCCACGAGGCCGGCGGCCCGTGCGGAATGGGCGCCGAGGTGGCCGCGGTGATCGCGGAAAAGGCCTTTGCCGCCCTGCGCGCGCCGGTCATCCGCCTGACCGGTCCGGACGCCCCGGCGCCAGCCTCCTTCCCCCTGGAACAGGCCTTCGCCCCGAACGCCGACGCCATCACCGCCGCCGCCCTGCGGGCCTGCCGGGAGCCCCTGCCGGCGTGAGGTCGATCAGCGCGCCGCAAGCGCGGCCAGTTCGGACTCCATCAAGGGAATGGTGGTGCCCTCCGCAATGCGACGCTTGAGAAGCCCCGTCACGATGTCATGCAGCGCCACGGGCAACCCGCACCGTTCCTCCAGGCCAACCCCCATGGCCTGGAGGACATGGTACGTGGCCACAACCTCATGCCCGCCCCGGCACGCCACCGCCGCACGCGCCAGATGTCGCCGGGCCGCGCAGGTCGCACAGCGCGCCTCGACCGCCTCAAGCCGCTCAACCGTCTCAAGCTGCGCCGCCACGGTGGCGTGACAGAACTCGACCATGGATCCCGCTCCGGGGGGGGTGGGGGTGGGGGGGTGAACCAGGGCCGACAGTATCACCGGTTGCAGACGCCGCGCCTTGACGGGGGACAATATGAGAGAGCATGCGCCACGGCCGGCCCGGAAACGACAAAAGCCGCCCGAAGGCGGCTTTAAGTCATTGCAAAGATTGGCGTCCCCACGGGGATTCGAACCCCGGTTGCCGCCGTGAGAGGGCGGTGTCCTAGGCCTCTAGACGATGGGGACGTCGGGGCCTTGCGAGGGGCGATTTCTAGCTGGTAGGTTCGGGTTATGCAAGGGTTATTTTGGCCAGTTCAGACCTCGTCCAGGGGTATCGGCAGGAAGGCGGTCGCCGGGGCCGTCGGCGCGGCGAAAACGGGCTGCCAGGCGGTCGCGGCCGTGTGGCCGCCGGCATCTACAGACACGATCAGCCAGACGTGTTCGGCATAGAACGCGTGTGCGAGGTCGGTCGGGCTGGGGGCGGCGGGCGCGTCGGGGTGGGAGTGGTAGTGGCCGATCACCGCCAGGCCCTCGGCACGGGCGGCGCGCTGGGTGGCCAGCAGGACCACGGGTTCGATCTCGAACCGGTCATGGCTGCCGTGGGCACCGTCGTCCGGGGCGACGTTGGGCGAGGCCACCGCGCGGTGGACCCGGCATGTCCCGCCCGCCTCGCCCCTCACCCCGACCAGCAGGCCGCAGCATTCGGCCGGCCAGGCGCCCCGGGCTGCGGCGTGAAGGCCGGCCAGCACGGCGGAGGGAACTTCCAGCCGGCCGGCCGGGTTGTGGGAAGGCGTCTGGTTCATTGCCCCGGCGTGCCGACATGCACCGCGCCGATAACCCGGCCGGCCCGCATGTCGATGATCATCACCCGGTCATCCTGACCGCCGCCTTCGATGCGCAGGGTCATCAGCGGGCCGTCCGTGGTCGCCGCGACGATACGACTGCCGGCCGGCTGGTCGAGGCCGAGGGCGCCGAACGATGCCAGCGGCGCGCCTGCGTTGACCGGCGCCACAACCGGTCCCGCACCCGGCCCGGCAACCGGAGGCTGCACGACGGCATCGGGCTCGGCAGTGGTCTCGGCCACGGGCTGGGCGTCGCCCTTTACGCTACCGCCAAGCTTGGAGTACACCCCATATCCAAGGAGGCCAAGCCCTCCCACGATCAGGAGCGCCATCACCGCGGAAAGCAGCTTCAATCCTCGTACAGCGTTCATTGTTTCGTCGACCCGTTCATTTTCACATGCCTTTCAATGGAGTCACCCCGACCCCGTGAGCCCCAAACCGTATCGCCGCAAGTCCCGGCCCCGTCGGCGCAGCCTGCTCCCGTCCGAGAACGGGGACTTTCCCGACGTCTTGGCCCCGTCCGCGCCGGGTTCGCTGAGCGAGCCCGACATCGATGACGACGCCCTGCTGCCCGAAACCGCGGCGCCCGCCCTGCCGTCCCACCTGACCACGCGGCCGATGACCGCCGAGGAAGGCGGAGCGCGCCTGGACAAGTGGCTGGCCGACATGGTCCCGGACCTGTCGCGGTCGCGCCTGAAGACGCTGATCGAGACCGGGTTCGTGACCATCGACGGCGTGACGATAGAAGACCCCTCGCACCGGGTCAAACCTGGACAGGTGGCGACCGTCGATGTTCCCGAGGCGACGACCGCCGATCCCATGCCGCAGCCAATCCCGCTGAACATCATTTACGAGGACGACTATCTGATCGTGGTCGACAAGCCGGCCGGCATGGTCGTCCACCCTGCCCCCGGCAGCCCCGACGGAACCCTGGTCAACGCCCTGCTCCACCACTGCGGGCCGTCGTTGTCGGGCATCGGCGGCGTGCGGCGGCCGGGCATCGTGCACCGCATCGACAAGGACACCTCGGGCCTGCTGGTCGCCGCCAAATGCGACACCGCCCACCACGGGCTGTCGACGCAGTTCTCCGACCGCACCGTCGACCGCGCCTACCTGGCCCTGGTCTGGGGCACCCCCCGCCCGTCGGCCGGCGAGGTCGAGGGAAACATCGGCCGCAGCCCCAGCAACCGCCAGAAGATGGCCGTGGTCAAACGCGGAGGCAAGGTCGCCCTGACCCGCTACCGGACCGTGACGTCGTTCCTGGGCGGCGCCGTATCGCTGATCGAGTGCCGCCTGGCGACCGGACGCACCCACCAGATCCGCGTCCACATGGCGCATGTCGGCCATACTCTCGTCGGCGACCCGCTGTACGGTTCCAGCCGGCGCAAGGGCATCACGGCCGCAGCCCAGGCGGTGGTGAGCGGGTTCACGCGGCAGGCCCTGCACGCCCGCCTGCTCGGCTTCGTCCACCCCATCACCGGCGAGACCCTGACCTTCCACTCGCCCCTGCCCGCCGACATGCGCGCCCTGATCGAACGCCTGGAAGCCGAAGGCTGAGGCCGCGTCAGGATTCGACGATCTCGGTGTCGTCGTCCCGGAAAACGGCCTCGCCATCCTGCTGGGCCACCTCGGGCCCCCAGTCGCGGAGCAGTTCCTGCTGACGGCTGCGCAGGGCGGCGATGCGGCGGGTCGAGGTCATGCCGATGTAGGCCCCGACCACGCCCGGCGTGGCGCTGTAGAGCAGCCACCCGAACGACGCCGCGCCGAAGATGACCACCAGCGTGAACACGTCGCTGAGGATGGTCAGGGCGTGCGGCACGTCGTTCGCCCCGCCCCACAAGTCCATCAGATACGGCGCCACGCCGGCGAAGTTCAGCCCGCCGACCGTGGCGCCGCCGTACCGCTTGGGACCCCGGTCGACCACCATGGCGACGAAGGTCGGCAGCATGGCGAAGGCCAGCAGCAGCAAGGTGGGCATGAAAAAGGCCACCATCACCAGCCCGGCGATGACGATCAGGATGTTCAGGCTCATGTTGGACGGGCCGGCGGCCTGTCGGCGCGCGGGCTGCTGCGGGGCTTTCTTCTTGGCCATCAGAACATCCTCACAAACAGGACGATGGCGATGCTGAGGATGGCGGCCACCATCGACACCATGGCGGCGGCCTGCCGCCCTTGCGTTTCGGCCTGTTCATCCCGGGCGATGCGACCGGTCTCCAGCGCCTTGAGCTGCTGCGTCGCGGCGCTGTACTCGGCCCGGGCCCAGGCGAAGCCCTCGACATCCTTGGCCCGTTCCTCCTGGTCGTCGAGGAGGTTGTAAAGCTCCGGCAGCATGCCCTTGCGGATGATTTGCGGGATCTGGCGTTCCAGGTCCTTGCGCCGCGTCCGGCCGTGAAAGCTTTCGATGATCGGCTGCAACTGCGCGCCGAGCCAGCCCGACAGGCCGTGCAGCGCCGGCGGCCCCAGGCGCCACTGCAGGATGGCCAGCAGGCTGAGCATGCCGATCGCGGCGCGTTGCGGATCGGCATCGTTCAGGGCCCGGAACTGCACCTTGGTGTCGCGCTCCCACTTGACGTTGATGAAGGCCGCGATGTGGCGGTCCATCGGCTTGGTCTTGGGATCGGTGCGGGCGGCGATGCGGTCCAGGGCGGGCAGCAGTTCACGGATCTCGGTGACGTACTCGCCCTCGATCAGCGGGCTTTGGCAGTGCAGGTTCTCGTTGACCTCGTACAGGCAGCGCTCGATGCCGGCGCCCATCATCGGGGTCGACAGGTTGGCCGTCAGGTCCTTGAACTGGCTTTCGAAGTGGCCGAGTTCGGGGCTGTACAAGCCCTGTGCCTCGATCCAGTGCTTGGCCAGGTCGCGGCTGAGGATTTCGGCATAGGAGCGCAGCGGCCGGCCCTGCATGAAGGCGGTCGCCAGTGCCGCGCCAAAGCCGTCAAGAGTGGTCCGGACCTCGCGATAGCGCAGCGGCGCGCGGGGGTCGAGCACGATCAGAACGCGGGCGATGGTCAGGTCGGTCGACTGCCGGGGGTCGTTGCTCTGCGCCTGCGCCATGCGGATGGACGTGGCCACGGCGTCGGCCGACTCGTTGTCCTCCAGGCCGCGCCGAAGCCATACCTCCAGCCGGCCGTCGAGGATGGGGGCCGCGGCCAGATCCCAGCGCGTCGACATGGCGTGCGCCAGTTCCTGCGTGGTGAAGATCTCGCGCCCCTCGAACTTGAACGGACGCTGGGCGCGGCGGGCGGGCTTGGTCTGGATCGGCGTCAGGCGGCGGCCCTGCAGCCACAGGTCGACGTTCTCCAGGTCCCAGCGTTCCTTGGGGTCGTCGCACAGGACGCCACGCACGAACTCGATCAGGTTCAGGGGAACGCGGCCCTCGGTGGACAGCGCGGCATAGGTGCTCTGGGCCAGCTTGGCGCGCACGACCTCGTCCGTGGTCCAGCCCTCGGTGATGTCGCGGCCGGTCAGCAGCGAAATCACGGTCAGGCCCAGGGCATAGAGATCGTCCTTGGGATAGCCCTGGCCGCGCCCCTCGGGATTGGCCTGCGCCATGTCGAGCGGTTCGTAGGCGGCGGGGTTGTCATAGCCCGGCGGCGCCGTCGTGCAGTCGCCCAGGCACAGGCGTTCCTTGGTGGTGTCGAACCAGAACAGGTTGTCCAGGCGCACCGCGCGGTGGGTCACGCCGCGCGTCGAAATCTCGGTCAGCGCGGTCACCAGCGGCTTGATGACCTTCTTGATGACCTGGTTTTCGGGGATCGGATCGAACCTGGTGTTCGGCGCCTTGAGGACGCGCGAGCCGGCCGGCCGTTCATACACCACCGCGACGAGGCGACGATTGGCCGGCGGCCAGTCCACCACGCCGTACTCGATCAGGTGCAGCATTCCGGCCGCCTGCACGCCCTTGAGCGAGCGCATGGCGCCGGCCCGCACCGGCAGGTCCGGACGGCAGATCAGCGCCATGAGCGAGCGGCCGGCACCACGGCGATCCTCGCAGTGGTACGCCACCGCCTGCGGACTGGAAAGGTCCGGCAACGGTTTGGCGGGATCGATTTCGAACCGGTCGCGCAGGACGACCGGCCCGCTGGCCGCCCCCGCCGTGGCCGGGGCCTGGTTCGCCATGGCCGCCTCCACCCTTCATCCCCTCGCCGACCCTTCCGGGCGGCTGCAGGTACTATGCCTTTCTGGCGCCGGTAAGACAACCGGCGCCAGCGGGCCCTGTCATCAGTCGGCGAACGGATCGTGCATCAGGATGGTGTCGTCCCGCTCGGGGCTGGTCGACAGCAGGGCGGCCGGGGCCTCGATCAGTTCTTCGATGCGGCGCACGTACTTGACGGCGGTGGCCGGCAGGTCGGCGAACGAGCGCGCACCCTCGGTGCTCTGCGACCAGCCTTCCCAGCTCTCGTAGATCGGCTCGACCGAGGCCTGGGCCGTCATGGAGGCCGGCAGGTAGTCGATGACCTTGCCGTCCAGGCGATAGCCGGTGCACACCTTCAGCTCGTCGAAGCCGTCGAGGACGTCCAGCTTGGTCAGGGCGATGCCGTTGATGCCGCCGACCTTGACGGCCTGGCGGACCAGCACGGCGTCGAACCAGCCGCAGCGGCGCTTGCGCCCGGTCACCGTGCCGAATTCGCGGCCGCGCTCGCCGATGCGGGCGCCGATGTCGTCGAACAGCTCGGTCGGGAACGGCCCTTCACCGACGCGGGTGGTGTAGGCCTTGGTGATGCCCAGCACGTACCCGATGCCGCCCGGCCCCATGCCCGACCCGACCGAAGCCTGGCCGCTGAGGGTGTTGGAGCTGGTGACGAACGGGTAGGTCCCGTGATCGACGTCGAGCAGGGTGCCCTGCGCGCCTTCGAACAGGATGCGCTTGCCGCGCTTGCGGTAATCGTCCAGGTCGCGCCACACCGGGCTGGCGTAGGGCAGGATCTGCGGGGCGATTTCCTTGATCTGGTCCCACAGGGCCTGACCGTCGATCGGCTCGGCGCCCAAGCCCTTGAGCAGGGCGTTGTGGTGGGCCAGCAGGCGGTCGATCTTCATCTCGAGGGCGGCGTCGTCGTCCAGGTCGCACACCCGGATGGCGCGACGGGCCACCTTGTCCTCGTACGCCGGGCCGATGCCGCGCCCGGTGGTGCCGATCTTGCCCTTGCCGGCGGCGGCTTCGCGCGCCTGGTCGAGGATGCCGTGCAGCGGCAGGATGAGCGACGCGTTCTCGGCGATCCTCAGGACGCCGGGATTGATCGTCACCCCCTGGGCGCGGATCTTCTCGATCTCGGTCACCAGCGCCCACGGGTCGATGACCACGCCGTTGCCGATGATCGAGGGAGTGCCGCGCACCACGCCGGACGGCAGCAGGCTGAGCTTGTAGCTGACCCCGTTGACCACCAGGGTGTGACCCGCGTTGTGGCCGCCCTGGAAGCGCACCACCACATCCGCCCGCGAGGCCAGCCAGTCGACCACCTTGCCCTTGCCTTCGTCGCCCCACTGGGACCCGACGACCACCACGTTCGTCATGCAATCAACCCCGATCTGAGCCCGGAGCGACCGCCTTGACGGCGCCCCCGGCGGTGTAATGGGAACAGCGCAGGCGCCGCGCCTCGGCTTCGAGGTCGACACCGTCTTCCAACGCCGCCACGGTCACCCAGCCTTCGGCATGGAAACGGGCGGCCAGCGGCCGGTCGGCGGCCGCCAGAAACAGGCGGCGCGGCTCGGCCAGCGGCGGCAGAACATCGGCCACCGCGTCGATGAACAGGCTGGCGCCGACGGCCTTCTCGCGCGCCACGCCGGCGCGATAGCGGCCACCGCGGCCCAGTTCGCCGCGCGCATGGGCCGCGAACAGGCTGAAGCTGACACCGGTATGATATTCAAAACCCCGGTTTTCCACCGGATCGACGGTCAGGCCGATGCCCGGCGCGCCGGCCTGCACCAGGGCGACGACGGCCTCGAGCTGTTCGCGGCGGTCGGCGGCGGCGCGCGGCAGGTCCAGGCGGCGCAGGCGGCCCAGGGCGTCGTCGGCCGGGCCGATGCAGCCCAGCAACTCGCCGAACAACGAGGCGGCCTCGGCCCCCAGGCCGCGCACGGCGGTGACGTCCTTCTGGTCGAGCATCGCGCGCAGGCGGTCGCGGGCGTCGTGCGACAGGTCCAGGTCGTCGCACAGCGCGGGCACCAGCGACGGCAGGTTGAGATCGACGCTCACCCCTTCGACGCCCAGGTCGGCCAGGGCGGTGGCGACCAGCACGATCACCTCGGCATCGGCGGCCGGACCGGCGGAACCGATCAGTTCCACGCCGACCTGCGTGAACTGGCGTTCGGGGCGGATCTGGTCGCCCTTCACGCGCAGCACCTGCCCGGCATAGGCCAGGCGCAACGGGCGCGGAGCGTGGGACAGGCGGGTGGTGGCGATGCGCGCCACCTGAATGGTCATGTCGGCGCGCAGGCCCATCATGCGCTGCGACACCGGATCCATGACCCGGAAGGTGTCCTTGGCGGTGGACGCGCCGGGACCGTCGAGCAGGCTTTCCTCGAACTCGATCAGCGGCGGCTTGACGCGCTCGTAGCCGTGGCGCACGAAGGCCGACAGCAGGCGGTCGACGGCGTGCCCCTCGCGCGCCGCGTCGGGCGGCAGCACATCGCGGAGGCCGGTCGGCAAAAGTGCCTTGTTGGCGGTATCGGTCATCGGGACCACTTCCCAGGAAGGCGCGCACTAAGAGACGCTAACGGAGAGCCGGACACGGCACCGCCGGCCCCGGAGAGCCCGGAACCGGCGGTAAAGCTGTCTACTCTCTTTGGCCCGTCGGCGCAATTGGAAATGGGGTCAGGCGGCCCGGATATCGGACAGGAACCCTTCCACGGAGGTCCGCAGCGTCTCGGCCTCGGTCTGCAGTTCCTGGGCCGAGCTGAACACCCGCTGGGACGCGGCGTCGGTGTGCCCGGCGGCTTCCGACACCCCGGCGATGTTGGCCGAAACCTGTTCGGTCCCCTGCGCGGCTTCCTGAACGTTGCGGGCGATTTCCAGGGTGGCGGCGTTCTGTTCCTCGACCGCGCTGGCGATGGCGGAAGCGATCTGGTCGATTTCCTGGATGATGGCGGTGATCGTGCGGATGGCGTCAACGGCTTCCTGCGTTTCGGCCTGCACGTTGGCGATCTGCTGCGCGATGTCCTCGGTCGCCCGTGCGGTCTGGCTGGCCAGTTGCTTGACCTCGTTGGCGACGACGGCGAAGCCCTTGCCGGCATCCCCGGCACGGGCCGCCTCGATCGTGGCGTTCAACGCGAGCAGGTTGGTCTGGCTGGCGATATCGGTGATGAGCTTGACGACTTCGCCGATCCGACCGGCCGCGGCGGCCAGACCTTCGATGGTTTCGTTGGTCTTTTCAGCCTGCTCCACCGCGCGGGCGGCGATGGCGCTCGACTTCTGAACCTGGGTGCCGATCTCGTTCACGGAACTGGAGAGTTCCTCGGTGGCCGAGGCGACCGTCTGCACGTTGGCCGAGGCTTCCTCGGTTGCGGCGGCCACGGCGGCGGACTGGGCGTTGGTTTCCTGCGAGGCGCTGGACAGGGACTCCGCCGCGTCGTTCAGATGCTCGACCGATCCGGCAACGCTGCCCAGCAGGCGCGTCACGGAGTCGTCGAACGCCGACGTCAGGTGCTCCATGCGCTTGCCGCGTTCCATGCGGCGTTCCTCCTCGGCGCGCTCGCGGCCCAGCGCCTCGGCGCGTTCGTTGGCATTCTGGCGGAAGATTTCCAGGGCTCGGGCCACCTCGCCCACTTCGTCGCCGCGCTCGGTGCCGATGATATCGACGTCAAGTTCGCCTTCGGCCAGTTGCCGCAGCGGTACGATGGTGCGGGCCAACGGCGTGGTGATGCCGCTTTTCGCGATGAAAATCCCCAGGATGACGCCGGCCGCAACGCCGATGGCGGACGCCACGATCATCAGCAACGTCGTGCTGGCGGCGGTTTCATTGGCGAAGGTGGACAGGTCTTCGCTCCGCTTGTCCACCAGGGCCACGAACTCGGTCGCAGCTTTTCCGAGTGCGGCAGCATCGGCGCGACTGGCACGGACACTGTCAAGAATAGCCTCCTGCGCGGCGCCGAGAACGACCTGGTCCTTGACCGATCCGGCGACCTCGATGGTGTGCTCAAGTTCGTTGATGTAGACCGTGTACTGCTCGCGGAGGGTCCGGAGCATCGCGCCCCGCTCATCACCCGCGGTGGCTTCCAGGCGGGTGAGCCGGTCCTCGATCTCGGCCCTGGCACGGGCCACGCCGGCAACCGCTTCATCATAATATTCGGGGCTGGCCGCCAGACGGTATTCGTAGCGATTCAGTTCAAGGACGTTCTGTCCGATGTTGGCACCCAAGCGGACCTCATTCGCCGCCACACCAAGCTCATCGGCCGCCGCGCTCAGCTTGTTGAGGTCGACGACACCAAGAATGGCGATGCCCGCCGAAACGGCACCCATCAATCCAATGACGATGAATATCTTGGTCGCGATGCGCAGATCCGACAGCGCCTTCATGTTGAACACCTCCTTGGCATAGTCACTCCAAGGACACTGCGCTCGCCCGAATCAGGAACGCAGCATCGTTGGCCCTACGACCAAAGTTGCACGCCCATCCAACAATTTCCATAGATTTTTTCAACTTATGACTATTGTCCAGACATCCTATTACCACCTCTAGAGCGTGAATAATAATGGCGAACATTGTTCACTTCACGCCTGGGTACAGGTACTTATTGGCCATACCCATGGACGTGAAATGGCCCGATGGGACCGGGATCGACCAGGTCGCACTGGGCCACGCGCCGCTCCTGGCGGCCGTCGCGGTTGGCGTGGCGGCGGCGGCGGCATGGCCCGAAATAGCTGCCGATCTTCACGAACGGCCGAGGCTTGGTCAGGACGTTGTGGATGCGGCCGTACAACGCATGGGCCGACACCGGCTTGGCCAGGAACTCGTGGACACCGGCATCGCGCGCCGCCACCACGTTGTGCAGGTCGGTGTAGCCGGTCACCATGATGACCGGCACCATGGGCGCCGGACTGTCACGGCCGGTGCGCAGCATGCGGGTGAACTCGATGCCGTCGAGCGGCGACATGTAGTTGTCGCTGATGATGATGTCGGGACAGTAGTGACGCAGTTCCTTGAAGGCGTCGGCGCCGTCGCCGGCCTCGCGGACGTCCTTGGTGCCAAAGGCCGCCAGAATCCCGCGCAGCAGGTTGCGCATGTAGCGGTTGTCGTCGACCACCAGAAAGCTCAGCCCGCGCAGGCTGAGCATTTCCTGGCCGGGGGCGGCCGCGCCGATCATGCTCACGACAGGTCCTCCCCCTCCAGCCGCACCACGGCGCCGGCCGGCGTCCCGGCCTCGTCCCGGCGCAGGCGCACCGCCACGCCGTCCACCACCGCCTGCCCCGGCCCGCCCGCCGCCTCGAGCGCGCGGTCAAGAGCCGGCAGCAGGGGGGCCAGCGGCTCGCCGATCAGGTGGCGCCACTCCAGGCCGAGCGCGGCGGCAAAGGCGGGCGAGCACGAGGACACCACGCCGTCGCAGCCGATCACTGCCAGCGGGGCCGGGCACACGGCCAGAACGTCATGCATCAACCCAAGCTGGTCGCCGAGTTGACCGAAGGCGTTCTCGCGGAACCGTTCGATGGTGCGGATGTCCTCGTAGGCGCGCAGGGCGGCGATCACGGCCGTGAACAGCTTGTCGGCGGTCAGCTCGTTCTTGGCCTTGTAGTCGTTGATGTCGTAATCGACCACGACGCGCCGCTCCGGCGCCTGGCCGGGCTGGCCGGTGCGCAGGATGATGCGGACGGCCTGGTTGCCCATGTCCTGGCGAATTTCGCGCACCAGCCGCAGGCCGGCATCCTCGGTCTCCATCACCACGTCGAGCAGGATGACGGCGGTGTCGGGATTGTCGGCCAGGGCCTTGCGCGCCTCGGCGGCGGACTGGGCGCCGACCAGATGCAGCGGCCGGCCGCGAAAGCGGATTTCCTCCAGGACCAGCCACGACACCTTGTGGACCTCGGGCTCGTCATCGACCACCAGCACTGTCCAAGGGCGCTCCGGGACGGCCGGTTCGGCGCCGGGAACCGGATCGGGACGGAAAGCGAGCGGGGCGTCGTCACGGGTCATGCTGCATCCTCACCGGTGAAATCGAGTGTTCAGAGACGGTTCGCCATGATGTCCAGGAAGGCGTCGAGGACGAGCGGGTCGAAATGCCGGCCGCCCTCCTCGCGCATCACCGCCAGGGCGCGTTCGGGCTCCCAGGCGTCCTTGTAGGGCCGGGCCGAGATCAGGGCGTCATAGACGTCGGCCACCGCCGTGATGCGGGCCGACAGCGGAATGCCTTGGCCGCTCAGGCTGTCGGGATAGCCGCTGCCGTCGAAGCGTTCGTGGTGGTGGCGGGCAATCTCGGCCCCCATGGCCAGATACCCCTGCCCGCCCAGGAGCGACGCGGAGCGCGACAGGATGGCGCCGCCGGACACGGTGTGGGACTTCATGACCTCCCACTCCCGCTCGTCCAGGGGGCCCGGCTTGCGCAGCACATGATCGGGCACGGACACCTTGCCGACGTCGTGCAGGGTGCTGGCCAGCCCGATGCCCTCGATGAAGCGGTCGTCTATTTCGGCGCTGTAGTGCCCCCGGCTGCGCAGCCGTTCCGCCACCGCCACGGACAGGTCGTGGACCCGGCGGATGTGGGCGCCGGTGTCGGTGTCGCGGTGCTCGGCCAGATCGGCCAGGGCGAACACCGTGGCGCGCTGGGCCACCTTCACGTCGGCCAGCAGGCGGCTGATGGTGCGTACCTGCTCGTAGGACCGCAGCCCGGCGACCACGGCCGAGAACAGCCGGTCGGAGGTCAGCTCGGTCTTGGTCTTGTAGTCGTTGATGTCGTAGTCGAGAATGACCCGCCGCTCCGGCGCGTGCCCCGGATGGGCGGTGCGCAGGATGATGCGGATGTCGCGGTTGCCCAGGTCGCGGCGGATCCAGCGCACCAGGGACAGGCCGGCGTTCTCGGTCTCCATGACCACGTCGAGGAGGACCAGGGCGACGTCGGGCTCGGTCTGCAGGATGGCCGACGCCTCGGCCGCCGAGTAGGCCGACAGCAGATGCACGGGCCGGCCCTGGAAGCTGACCCCGCCGAGGGACAACTGGGTCACCGCATGAACCTGCTCCTCGTCGTCAACCACCAGCAGCAACCACGGCTCGCCGCGCAGGTCGTCGGTGAGGGACGCCGCCGGCCCATCCTGGCGCAGGAACAACAACCTGTCGTCATGCATGGCAGCCTCCATCCTCGTTAGTGGCCGTGGCAGTGCCCCGCCGGCGCGGGAATATGAAGTGGAAGGTCGTCCCCACGCCGGGGGTCGAGGTCAGTTCGACCCCGCCGCCAAGGACCTCGGCGGCCATGGTGCGCACGATGGACAGGCCAAGGCCGCTGCCCCCGGCGCCGCGCCGCGTGGTCACGAAGGGCTCGAACACCCGGTCGGCCAGATGGGCGGGAATGCCGCACCCGGTGTCGGCATAGGTCAGCGACCATGTGTCGGTGTCCCGGATGCGGGCGGACACGGTGATGGCCACGGGGTCGGTCCGGCAGGCGTCCTCCGGACAGGCGTGCTTGGCCGAGTTCGACAGCAGGTTGAGCAGGATGCTGGCCAGGGCGCCCGGCACCGTGTCGACCTCCATGTCGGGGGCGCAGTCGAGGTGCAGCGAGTGCGGCAGGGTGCGCAGCAAACCGTGGCCCGACTGGATCACGTCCTCCAGGGTGCCGAGCAGCACCAGATGCTGAAAGTCCTCGTGATGCTGGGCCACCGACACGTGCTTGAAGCTGCGGGCCAGGGCGGCGGCGCGCTCCAGGTTGGTCAGCATGAGGCGCTCGGCCCTTTGGGCGCCCTCGAGGTAGGTGTCGAGATCGCGGCGCGTCAGGCTGTCGCTGTCCAGGTGCTCGGCCAGGGTGCGCCGCAGGACGGTGAAGTGCGACGCCGCCGTAACCACCACGCCGAGCAGGGTGTTGACCTCGTGCGCGATGCCCGGTGCGAGCCCGCCCAGCAAGGCCAAACGGTGCAGCTCGGTCGCCGAGCCCAGGTCGTCGTCTTCCGTAAGGGGGAGCATCATCTGGCCTGCCATCTCAGCCTCGCCCTTTCAATTCCGGTCAGTGGGTCTTGCGGCGCTGGTCCTGGCCGACGTCGAGCGGGATGGTCATCCGGAACGCGGTATGGTGGCCGCGCACCGATTCCACCGAGATCGTGCCGCCCAACGTCTGGGTGACCAGGTTGTAGGTCATGTGCAGGCCGAGCCCGGTGCGGCCCAACTGCCGCGCACCGCTGAAGAACGGGTCGAACACGCGCGGCAGGTCCTTGCCCTTGATGCCTTCGCCGTTGTCGCGGACGGTGATGGTCACGGTGTCCTCGGCCCGGCCAGCCCACAGCAGCACCCTGCCCTGCCCGCGACTGGCCGGACGGTCGGACATGCCGTGCTCCAGCGCGTTGGCGAGCAATGCCGTGATGCAGCGGGCGAGGACGCCGGGATGGGTGGTGACCTGGAGGTCGTCGGCGATTTCGACCCGCAGGTCGATGGGCCGCCCGACGATGAGGTGGGCCATGGAGTGCACCACCGCCTCGGCGTGGGCGCGCAGGCTAATCGGCACCGGGTCATCGTGATTCCGCCCGGCCGCGACCTGGCGGAAGCTGTCGACCACCGCCCCGGCGCGCTCGGTGCTGCCGCGCAGCAGGGCCAGGGTGTCCTCGGCCGTGGACAGGAACCGCGTCAGGTCGCCCTGGGTCAGGGTGCCGTCGGCCAGTGCCTGCTTGAGGTCCTCGACCTTGCGCGCCAGATGGGTCGTGCTGGTCAGGGTGACGCCGATGGGCGTGTTCAGTTCGTGGGCGACGCCGCACAGCAGGTCGTCGAGCGAGGCCATCTTCTCGGCCTGAAGCCGGTTGCGCTGGGTGGCGTGCAACTGGCTGATCGCTGCCTCGGCACATTCCTTCTCGCGGGCGAGTTCCCGTTCCAGGCGGTAGCGGTCGGTCATGTCGACCATCGTGGTGACGCGGTAGGGCGCCCCGCTGTCGCTGCGGTACAGCGAGGAGTGCGACTTGACGTAGATCTCCTTGCCGTCCTTGCGGCGCAACTGCCAGTACGACGGCGCCTCCTTGCCGTTCACGAAGAACGTGTCGTGCAGACGGCGCAGGGGCTCGTGAAAATGCTCCGGGCTCGCCTCCGTGAAATGGCGGCCGATCAATTCCTCGCGGGCATAGCCGTGCAGGTCGCAGAAGTGCTGGTTGAAATCGACGTAAAGCCCGTCCCGGTCGGTGACCGCCACGCCGGCCTGCATGTGGTGCGTCGCCGCCGCAAGTAGTGAAACACCGTTCATCACCGTCCCCGTCCCACCCTGGAGTAGCGGTACGATCCGGCTAATCCGGTCGGGGTTCCAGGGAAGGTATTGTTGCGGGACGGGGACTCCTTCGTGACTCATCCTTCGCAGGCGCACAAAAAACAACGGCCGGCCTGGGTTCTCCCCCGGCCGGCCGCGTGTCGGAACGTATGTCTACGATCTATCTGTTGGCGATTTCGTCGAGGTACTTCATCACACCGACGGACGCGTCCGCCGCCTTTTGGATGTATTCGAGGGCGCCATCGAGATCGTTATTGTTGTAGCGCCGCGCCGCCTCGATTCCCGCCGCGTGGACGTCGCGATGGGGATTGGCCAGCTTGGCGAACGCCGGGTGGTTGCGCACCTCGGTATCCTTGAGCGCATCGTACCACTTGCCCAGACGGCACGAGTGGTGGTCGGAAAGCTCGTCGGGGTTCAGGGTGGTGCGGCCGGCCACCATTTCGGCCAGGCGCTTGCGCCAGATCATGTGGTCGGACTTCGCGACATGCACGGTGAAGTCCTGGATCTCCTGGGCGGCCAGTTCGCCGATGCCCTTGGCGATCAACTGGTCGGCATGATCCATCACGGTCAGGATGGAGCCCACGGACTCGACGTTGGCCGACGCCATCTGCGCGATCGTGCCGATACCCTCGGAAATCTCGCCGGAGGCGGCGTTCTGCTGGTTCAGGATGGCGGCGACTTCCTGCATCTTGCCGGTCACGCTTTCGATGCGGAGCAGCACGTCGCGCATGCCGTCGCCGGTCGAGGAAATCACCTCGCGGCCCTGTTCGACGGCCTGGGCGCCCTCCTCCATCGACTGCACGATGGAACTCATTTCACCGCGCAGGTTGGCGATGCGCGAGCGGATGTCCTCGGTCGCGCGGGCGGTCTGCATGGCCAGGTTCTTGACCTCGGACGCCACCACGGCAAAGCCCTTGCCGGCATCGCCGGCCCGCGCCGCCTCGATCGTGGCGTTCAGGGCCAGCAGGTTGGTCTGCTTGGCGATGGCCTCGATCTGCTGGACGATGTCGCCGATCTGCTGGGAGGCGTCGGCCAGCCCTTCGACCTTGCCGGCGGCTTCCTCGACCGCGCGGGTGATGGTTTCCATGGTGCGCACGGCGTTGTCGCCCGCTTCGCGCGCGGTATCGGCCGCATCACGGGCAAGCGCGGCGTCGGCCGCGGCGTCGTCGGAGTTGCGGGCGATTTCCTTGACGCTGGCGACCATCTCGTCGGCCGCCGCCGCGATGGCATGGGTGCGGTGATCGACTTCACGCACGGCGCGCATGATCTCGGCCGTCGAAGTCACCGCTTCGTTGGCGTTGACCGACATGTCGACGATGCGGACCAGTTCGCCCTTGGCACGCTTGTGCAGCGTCTGAGCCAGTTCGAAAATCTTGCGCCCCAGGGGATCGCTGCTGTCGGTGACGGACAGGTATTTGCCTGCAATCAAAAGATCGATGGCGTGTTCGACGTCTACCGCCTCACCGGGCCGACTCAGCTCATTCATGGTGCCTTTTCCCCTCCACCTGACGCTCTGTTTCGGCGGAGTGTATCAAATAAATCAACGCAATACACCCGATCATCACGGGGACTTTCGGCCGGACCCAGAATAGGGCCCGGCCGATTGTACTAATACTTATGAGAACTCCAGGGCCATCACCTGAACGACATGCGGCAAGGCCTGGACCTCGTCCAGCACGCCTTCGGGCACCGCCGCATCGACGCTGACCAGGGCGATGGCCCGGCCGCCCTCGGCGTCGCGGCCGAGGTGGAAGGACGCGATGTTGACCCCGCCCGCGCCCAGCACCGTGCCCAGCGCGCCGATGAACCCCGGCTTGTCCTCGTTGACCACATAGAGGACGTGGCGGCCCAGTTCGGCCTCCACCTGCACGCCGTTGATGTCGATGATGCGTGGCTTGTCACCGCCGAACATCGTGCCCGCCACGGTGCGGGTCTGGCGTTCCGTGGTCACGGTCAGGCGCACCACGGAATGGTAGTCGGCGCAGCTTTCGGTGCGGACCTCGGACACCTGGATGTCCCGCTCCTTGGCGATCAGGGGCGCGTTGACCATGTTGACGCTTTCCATCTGCGGGGCGAGCAGGCCCTGCAGCAGGATGGCGGTCAGCGGCTTGACGTTGAGCGCCGCCGCATCGCCCCGGTATTCGACCGTGACGTGGGACAGGCTCGACTGGGTGATCTGCCCGGCGAAACTGCCGATCTGTTCGGCCAGCCGCATGTAGGGGCGCAGGCGCGGCGCGTCCTCGGCCGAAACAGAGGGCATGTTGAGGGCATTGGTCACGGCACCGGTCAGCAGGTAGTCGGCCATCTGCTCGGCCACCTGGAGGGCGACGTTCTCCTGCGCTTCCTCGGTCGAGGCGCCGAGGTGCGGGGTGCACACCACATTGCTCATGCCGAACAGCGGGTTTGCCTTGGCCGGCTCGACCTCGAACACGTCCAGGGCGGCGGCCCGCACATGGCCGCTGTCCAGCGCTTCCTTGAGGTCGGCCTCGACCACCAGGCCACCGCGCGCGCAGTTGACGATGCACACGCCTTTCTTCGTCTTGGCCAGGGCGGCGGCGTTGATGATGCCGCGCGTGCCGTCGGTCAGCGGGGTGTGCAGGGTGATGATGTCGGCCCGCACCAAAAGGTCATCCAGGTCGACCCGCTCGACGCCGAGTTCCACGGCGCGTTCCTGCGACAGGTAGGGATCGAAGGCGATGACCCGCATCTTCAGGCCCTGCGCCCGGTCGGCCACGATGGCGCCAATGTTGCCGCACCCGATCAGGCCCAGGGTCTTGCCGAACAGTTCCATGCCCATGAAGCGGGACTTCTCCCACTTGCCGGCGTGGGTGGAGGCATTGGCTTCGGGGATGGAGCGGGCCATGGCCATCATCATGGCAATGGTGTGCTCGGCCGTGGTGGTGGCGTTGCCGAACGGTGTGTTCATGACCACCACGCCGCGCTGGCTGGCGGCAGGGACATCCACGTTGTCCACCCCGATGCCGGCCCGGCCGACCACCTTGAGGTTGGTCGCCACGGCCAGCACATCGGCCGTGACCTTGGTGGCCGAGCGGATGGCGAGGCCGTCATACTCGCCGATGATGGCCTTCAATTCGTCGGCCGACAGGCCGGTCTTGACGTCGACCGCGATGCCGCGTTCCTCGAACGCGCGCACGGCGGCCAGGCTCAGCGTATCGCTGACCAGGACCTTGGGCATTGGTCGTCTTCTCCCTGTTGAGAAAAGCGGCCCGGCTTGTTGTTTTTTGTGTGCCGGGCCGCTGTAAACCTTCTTTAGGCGCCGTGTTCAGCGGCCACCGTGGCGTAGGCCCAGTCGAGCCACGGACACAGCGCGGCCACGTCGGAGGCCTCCACCGTCGCCCCGCCCCAGATGCGCAGGCCGGCCGGCGCGTCGCGGTAGGCGCCGATGTCGTAGGCGACGCCCTCCTTGTCGAGCAGGCTGACGATCTTCTTGGCGGCGGCGGCCTTGGCGTCGTCGGACAGCGCGGTGAACCAGTCGGCCACCACGGTCAGGCAGATCGAGGTCGAGGACCGCACGGTCGCGTCACCGGCCAGGAAATCGACCCACGGAGTGCGCTCGACCCAGTCCTCCAGTTCCTCCAGATTGGCCTGGGTGCGGGCGACCAGGGCCGGCAGGCCGCCGATCTGCTCGGACCACTTGAGGGCGTCGATCTGATCCTCGACGGCGATCATGGACGGCGTGTTGATGGTTTCGCCGGAGAAAATCCCCTCGATCAGCTTACCGCCCTTGGCCATGCGGAAGATCTTGGGCATCGGCCACGTCGGAGTGTGGGTCTGCAGCCGTTCGGCGGCGCGCGGCGACAGCACGATCATGCCGTGGGCGGCCTCACCCCCCAGCACCTTCTGCCACGACCAGGTGACCACATCGAGCTTGTCCCACGGCATCGGCATGGCGAACACCGCCGAGGTCGCATCGCAGATCATCAGGCCTTCGCGGTCGTCGGCAATCCAGTTGCCGTTGGGCACCCGCACGCCCGACGTCGTGCCGTTCCAGGTGAACACCACGTCGCGGGTCTTGGTGTCGACCTGCGACAGGTCGGGCAGCGCGCCATAGGGTGCCTCGAAGGTGCGGACGTCGGGCAGCTTGAGCTGCTTGGTGACGTCGGTCACCCATTCCTTGCCGAAGCTTTCCCAGTACACCATGTCCACGCCGCGCGGGCCGAGCAGCGACCACAGCGCCATTTCCACCGCGCCGGTGTCCGACGCCGGGACGATGCCGATGCGATAGTCGTCGGGGATGCCCAGCAGGGCGCGCGAACGGTCGATGACCTCCTTCAGCCGGGCCTTGCCTTCCTTGGCCCGATGGGACCGGCCGACCAGCGCCCCGGCCAGGGCGTCGGTGGACCAGCCGGGGCGCTTGGCGCACGGGCCGGAGGAAAAATTGGGATTGGCCGGGCGGTCTGCCGGCTTGGGGTGGGCGGTCATGGTGTGGGCGTCTCCCCTCAGAGAATTCGCGGTTATTGGCTGAAAGCCGTGAAGTGTAGGAAGCGCCGGAACAGCCGTCAATCAGAGCGCCCAGAACACCGGCGCCAGCGCCATGAAGGCCACCCACAGGACGAGCACCAGCGGCAGGCCGACCTTCACGAAATCCATGAACGCATACTGCCCCGGCCCCATGACCAGAAGATTTGTCTTGTAGCCGATGGGCGAGGCGAACGAGCAGTTTGCGGCCAGCACCACGGTGATGGCGAACAGGCGCGGATCGATGCCAAGTTCAGCCGCCAGCCCGTACCCGATGGGGGTGAACAGCACGGCGCAGGCATTGTTCGACAACAGGTTGGTGAACGCCGCCACGACCAGGAAGAACCCGCCGAGCACCACCAGCGGATCGGCCGTGCCGACCAGCGACAGCGCCGCATGGGCCACATAGGCCGCGCCGCCCGTATGGAACAGCGCCTCGCCCAGGGCCAGGGCGGCGGCCACCACCAGCACGATCTTGCGGTCGATGGCGCGCACCGCCTGGCGCAGGTTGAGGGCGCCCAGGGCGATCAGCAATGTCGCCGCCACCACCGCCGCGACGACGATCGGCACCAGCCCCAAGGCCGCCAGCCCGACCGCCACGGCGAACACGGTGGCGGCCAGTCCGGCCTTATCCCGCTTCGGCAGCACGTCGGCGGTGCCCGAGACCACTACAAGATCGCGCTCGGCCCGCAGCCGGTTGATGTGATGCGGCCGACCCTGGACCAGCAGCACGTCGCCGGCCTCCAGGCGGATGTCGCTCAAGCGGGCGCGGATCATGCGGGCGCGGCGCAGCACGCCGACCGCCACGCAGTGATAGCGCTGGTGGAAGCCGTATTGCTCCAGGCTCTGGCCCACCATGCGCGACGACGGCGGCACCATGGCCTCGACCAGCAGCTGGTCGGTGGCCTGGTCGGTATTCTGGCCGGTCTCGGCAGTGCCGGTAACGTCGCCTTCCATGCTGCGCACGCGGTCGCCCATCAGGTCGGCGCCCTCGCCGGTCGGCGGATGCAGGTGGCCGGGGTGGCGGGTGGCGATCTCGGCCAGGGCGGCGCGCGGCGCGGCGATGATGAGGATGTCACCGGCCCGCACATGGAAATCGTCGAACGGCGGAAGCTCGGCGTGGTTGCCGCGCTGGATCATCCGGATCGTCACGTCGGGCAGGCCCCGGAAGTGCCCGGCCACCGCCGTCTGACCGACCAGGGCCGAGTCCTCGGGCACCACGATCTGCGAGATGAACTGCTGGCCGCCGCGCGTCACCTGCCCGGTCAAGGACTCGTGCCTGGGCATCAGGCGCGGCCCGACCAGCAGCATGTAGGCGAACCCGACCCCCGCCAGGGCCAGCCCGAAACCGGTGAACTCAAAGAACCCCAGGCGCGGCTCGCCCATCTGGTACAGGGCGTTGGACACCAGCAGGTTGGTTGACGACCCGATCAGCGTGGTCATGCCGCCGAGGATGGCCGCGAAGCTGAGCGGCATCATCACCCGCGACGGCGCCGCCCCCATCTCACGGGCCAGCGACTGGATGATCGGAATGAAGATCACCACCACCGGAGTGTTGTTGAGGAAGGCCGACAGGCAGGCCACCACCACCAGGGCCAGCATAAGTCCAGCCTTGGGCCCGATGCTGGGATGGCGGAACAGGGCGGCGGCGCTGTCCAGGGCGCCGGTCCGCACCAGCGCCTCGCCCACCACCAGCAAGGCCAGCACCGCGATCAGCGCCGGGTTGCCGAACCCCGACAGCAGGCGCGTGGCGTCCAGAACGGCGTCGCTGTCCGCCACCTGCACCGGCATCAGGTGGAACAGCACCATCAGGGCACCGATCAGGCCCAGGGAAGTCAGTTCCAGCGACACCCACTCGGTCACGTACAGCACCACCACGGCGGCCGTCAGCCCCAGGGTGATCCACATCTGCACGGCATAAGGCGACGCGACAACGTCGGAAATCATGGGCACCTGGAGCGTGAGGACTCGGACGCGGCCCCATCATAACGTTCCCGCTCCGGAAGCCAATGGTCTGGAACGTGAAGAGGCGGGCTCTGCCCGCGCCCGGAAGGGGCCGAGCGGCCCCTTGACCCCGTGAAATATGGGCATTCCCACGACTTGCGCCGCAGGCAGATGCTCCCTCAGCGTTTTGATGCGCTGCGCGCGGCCGTCCCCCGCAGCCACGTCCCGAGGTCCAGGAGGCCAAGTCTCCTGGCGGGTCCGGGCAGAGCCCGGCCTTATGTCAGCGCCAACACCTCCCGCATCAACACCCTGTCGGCGTTGCCGCCCGACAGGATCAGGCCGACCTTGCGGCCCGCCCAGGCGTCACCGTCGGCCAGCAACGCGGCCAGCGGCGCGGCGCCGGCCCCTTCGGCCAGATTGTGGGTGTCGGTGAAATAGGCGCTCATGGCGTCGCGCACCTGGGCGTCGCTGACCGTCACGATGTTGGCCGCGCCGTCCATGATGACCTCCAGCGCCTGCGGGTCGGGCGACCGGCAGGCCATACCGTCGGCGATGGTGTCGGCGCTTTCGGTCGTCACCACCTGCCCGGCCAGGAAGGACCGCAGATAGGCGTCGGCCCCCTCGGACACCACGCCGATGATGCGTGTGGTCAGTCCCAGCGCCTGCTTGGCGGCGATCAGGCCGCTGATGCCCGACCCCATGCCGATGGGCACGAACACGGCATCGAGGTCCGCATGGGCGGTGAACAGTTCCATCGCATAGGTCCCCACCCCGGCGATCAGCCACGGGTGATAGGACGGAATGAAGTGCAGGCCCCGGGTCGCCGACAGCGTGTGGGCATACTCGGCGGCGGCCTGGAAGTCGTGACCGTGGACGATCAACTCCGCCCCGAAGGCCTCCATGGCGGCGTTCTTTTCGGGGTTGTTGCCTTCGGGCACGACGATGACGCTGGCCAGCCCCAGGGCCGTGGCCGCCCGCGCCACGGACTGGCCGTGGTTGCCGCGCGTGGCGGTGATGACGCCGCGCACGCAGGGCTGTTGCTCGCGCAGCTTGGTCAGGTAGACCAGGCCGCCGCGCACCTTGAAGGCTCCGATGGGGGTGTGGTTCTCGTGCTTGACCACAACGTCGCAGCCGGCGCGGCGCGACAGCAGCGGCCACTCGATCTGCGGCGTCGGCACCATGTGCCGGGCGATCAGCGCCGCGGCGTCCTCAAGCGCCGCCCGGTCGGGCAGCATCCGGTCGGCACGCGCCGGCCCTCCGCAAACGGTCATAGCGAAACCTCCCCCCGCAGATAAAGAACGGCATCCCCGGCGATCTCGGTGCGCTCGCCGAGGGCGCGGCAGTACAGACGCCCGCCGCGCGCCGACACCTGGCGCGAGACGATCTCCGTCTTGCCCAGGCGGGGCGCCCAGAACGGCACCAGGAAGGTGTGGATGGAGCCCGTCGCCGGGTCCTCGGGAACGCCGTAGCCTGGGCCGAAGTAGCGGCACACGATATCGGCATTGTCCTCGGACGCGGCCTCGGCCGTGACCACCATCCCGCGCAGCTTGAAGCCGGCGAAAGCGGTCAGGCGCGGCACCAGGGTGCGCACCCGCTCCGCCGAGTCCAGAACCACCAGCAGGTCGTCGTCGCCCATCTTCACGGCCTCCAGCGGGCGCCCGCCGACCAGCCGCTCGATGCCCTCGGGCATGATGGCCCGCTTGGTCACCCCGGCCGGGAAGTCCATGACCAGCCGTCCGCCGGGGTCGCGCCGGACCTCCAGCACGCCCCGCTCGCGGGTCGAGAAGCGCACCACGTCGCCGGCAAAGCCCAGGTGCTCGAACAGCACGAAGGCCGACGCCAGGGTGGCGTGGCCGCATAGCGAAACCTCGCACGACGGGGTGAACCAGCGAATGGCGTGGCCGTCCCCGTCCGGCACGAAGAACGCCGTTTCCGACAGGTTGTTCTCGGCCGCCAGGGCTTGCAGCAGATCGTCGGGCAGCCATTCGGCCAGCGGCATCACGGCGGCGGGATTGCCGGTCAGCACCCGGTCGGTGAAGGCATCCACCTGGAAAAGCGGCAACGTCGGCATGGGAGTCCCCTAGGTGTGGCGGTCGACGTCACTGCGGCTGAGGCCGATGTCGGACAGCGCGCGGTCGTCGAAGGTCCGCAGGACGCGCCGTTCGCGCGCCCGGTCGAGGCGGTCAAGGATGCCATCGCTGACCGCGACAATCCATACCCCAAAGCCGCGCATCATCAGGCGCATGCCATCGGCGACGAGGGCGCGGGCCTCGGCAACCGTGGGGGCAGGACTTATTGTCGTAGTACAATTCACCATGACACATCTCCTTTGTCATGGTTTCAGCGTAGGGTTGACGGATTGTCCTGGTCAATGGCAACATTGTCACCATGACAAAATGGACCCCCGACCTCGCCGGCCGCTCCGGCCCCGCCTACAAGGCCCTGGCCGACGCCATTGCCGAAGCCATTACCGACGGCACGCTGCCAGCGGGCAGCCGACTGCCGACCCACCGCGACCTCGCCTGGACGCTGGGAGTCACGGTGACCACCATCACCCGTGGTTACCAGGAGGCACAGCGGCGGGGGCTGGTGGACGGCGCGGTCGGGCGCGGAACCTTCGTGCGCGGCAGCGAGACCCTGGGCCAGCCGCCGGTCATGGACAACCGTTACGCCATCGCCCTGCCGATCGCCGACGGCGCCGTCGACATGAGCCTGAACTTTCCGGTCCTGACCCGGCAGGCCGGCCTGCTGGCAGAAACTCTGGCCGCCGTCGCGCGGGATGGCGACCTCACGCGGTTCCTGACCTACGGGCCGGACGTTGGCCTGCTGGAACACCGGGCGGCCGGGGCGGCGTGGCTCGCACGGCTGGGCGTGGACGTGCCGCCCGAACGGGTCATCCTGACGTCCGGCGGGCAGCAGGCCATGGTGGCGACCATGATGGCGGTATGCCGCACGGGCGATTGCGTCCTCATGGAGGACCTGACCTTCCCCGGCGGCAAGTCCGCCGCGCAGTCCCTGGGCCTGCGCCCCCACGGCCTGCCGATGGACGCCGAGGGGATCATCCCCGCCGCCCTCGAAGACGCCTGCCGCGCCCACGGCCCGACGATCCTGTACACCATCCCCACGCAGCAGAACCCGACGGCGCGCATCATGTCCGTCGCCCGCCGCGAGGCCATTGTCGAGGTCGCGCGGCGCCACCGCCTGCTCATCCTGGAAGACGACATCTATGGCCATCTGATGGACAGCCCCCTGCCCGCCCTGGCGAGCATGGCGCCGGAGCGCACCATCTACATGACCAGTTGCTCCAAGAGCATGGCGCCGGGCCTGCGCGTCGGGTTCACCGCCGCGCCGCCGGACCTCGTGCCGCGCATCGCCGCCGGCGTGCGGGTCATGTCATGGATGGTGCCGCCGCTGATGGGCGAAATCGCCCGCCGCTGGATCGAGGACGGCGGGGCCGACCTGCTGGTCGCCGACCTGCGCGCCACCGCCGCACGCCGCCGCGCCCTGGCCGACGACATCCTGGGCGCCACCGTGGCGTTCCAGGCACCGCGCGAGGGCTTCCACCTGTGGACCCGCCTGCCGCCGGGCTGGAGCGCCAGCGCCTTCGTCGAGCAAGCACGCCGGGCGGGCGTCATCCTGCAAACCCCCGACGTCTTCGCCGTCGGCCGCTGCACCGTCGACGACCACGTCCGCCTGTGCATGGGCACCGAACAATCCGAAGCCCGCTACACCGACGGCCTGCACCGATTGGCGCGCGTGCTTGAAGAAGGCCACACCGGCGCCGTCGCCGTGATGTGACGTCAGAAAAGAGTGGGATGCCGCCCGCGCCCGCTCGGGGTGAACCCCGAACTCCTTTTATTTCTTCAGGAAAAACAAGGAGGTTTGGAGCATCGCTCCAAATGGGTTCGGGCGATGGCCCGTCCGCGTCAGCGGACCCCATCCGCCGGCCCTACCTCATCCCACCGTATGGGCGTGGTTGAGGGGGCCGTGGCCGTGGCCCAGGCCGGGCGCGGTTTCGATGGCGACGCGGACGTAGTCGCGGGCGCGGGCCACGGCGTCGCGCAGGTCCTGGCCCTGGGCGATGCCGGCGGCGATGGCCGACGACAGGGTGCAGCCGGTGCCGTGGGTGTGGGCGGTTTCCAGGCGGCGGCCCTCGAAGCGGGTGACGCCGCCCGGCTCGATCAGCAGGTCGAGCAGCCTGCTGCCCTCCAGGTGTCCGCCCTTGAGCAGCACGGCCCGCGCCGACAGGGCGCGCAGGGCATCGACCGCGCCCTCCATGTCGGCTTCGGTGACGAGGTCGCGGCCGATCAGCACGGCGGCCTCGGGCAGGTTTGGAGTGACCACGGCGGCGCGCGGCAGCAGGCGCGTCTTGAGCGCCGCCACGGCGTCCTCCTCCAGCAGGCGATGGCCGCCCTTGGCCACCATCACCGGGTCGAGCACCACCGGCACGTCGGGGGCGAAGTCCTCCAGCGCGGCGGCGACCGCCTCGATGATCGACGCCGTGCCGAGCATGCCGATCTTGATGCAGTCGGCCCCCAGGTCATCCATCACCACGCGGATTTGTTCGCGCACGAACGCCTCGGGCACCGGGTGGATGCCAAATACGCCACGCGTGTTCTGGGCCGTCAGGGCGGTGATGGCGGTCATCGCAAAGGCGCCCAGGCAGGTCACCGTTTTGATATCAGCCTGAATCCCCGCCCCGCCCCCGGAATCGGAGCCGGCGATGATGAGGACCCGCCCGACCGTCGCCGCCATGTCAGGCGGCCTCGGCGGCGGCGCGCTGGATGGTGTCGCAGATCTCGCCCACGACGGCATCGACCAGATCCTGGTTCTCGCCCTCGGCCATCACGCGGATGAGCGGCTCCGTGCCGGACTTGCGGAGCAGCACGCGCCCTTTGCCGGCGAAGCGCTTCTCGCCGTCCTGCACGGCACGGGTCACGCTGTCGGACACGATCAGGCTGTCGGCCAGGGCCTTGTCGGCCACCCGGATGTTGCGGAGAAGCTGGGGGAACGGGTCGAACACGCGCAGAACCTTGCTGGCCGGCTGGCCCCGCTTGATCATCTCGGCCAGCACCTGGAGCGCGGCGACCAGGCCGTCGCCGGTGGTGGCGTGGCTGCCCAGCACGATATGGCCCGACTGCTCGCCGCCCAGGTTGAACCCGTCGGCGCGCATCCGTTCGACCACGTAACGGTCGCCCACGGCCGTGCGGATGAGGTCCAGCCCCTGGGCCTCAAGGAACTTTTCCAGGCCCATGTTCGACATCACGGTGGCCACAACCGCGCCGCCGGTCAGCTCGCCGCGCGCCTTCAGCGACTGCCCGATCAGGCCCAGAAGCTGGTCGCCGTCGATCACCGAGCCCTTTTCGTCGCACAGCACGACGCGGTCGGCGTCACCGTCCAGGGCAATGCCGATGTCGGCCCCGTGCATCAGCACGGTCTCGCGCAGCAACTGGGTGTGCAGCGAGCCACAGTCCTTGTTGATGTTGATGCCGTCCGGGCTGACCCCGACCTTGACCACGTCGGCGCCCAGCTCCCACAGAACCGTCGGCGCCGTGCGATAGGCCGCGCCGTTGGCGCAGTCGATGACGATCTTGAGGCCGTCCAGGGTCATGCGGCGCGGAAAGGCCTGCTTGGCGGCTTCGATGTAGCGGCCGCTGGCATCTTCGATACGGCGTGCCCGGCCCAGGCGGGCCGGCGCGGCGAGACCGTCGTCGAGGCCGTTGTCGATCAGGTCCTCGATGGCGAGTTCCATGTCGTCCGACAATTTGTAGCCGTCCGGGCCGAAGAGCTTGATGCCGTTATCCTGGAACGGGTTGTGGGACGCCGAGATCATGACGCCGAGGTCGGCCCGCATGGACCGCGTCAGCATGGCCACCGCCGGGGTCGGCAGCGGCCCGCACAGCACCACGTCCATGCCCACCGACACGAAGCCCGCCGTCAGCGCCGGCTCGATCATGTAGCCGGACAGCCGGGTGTCCTTGGCGATGACGACCGTGTGCCGATGGTCACCGTTGGTGAAGATGCGCCCCGCCGCCATGCCGATCTTCAGCGCGGTCTGCGCGGTCATCGGCTCGACATTGGCGGTGCCGCGCACCCCATCGGTTCCAAAGTACTTCCTGGTCATCGCGGTCGGTCCTGGGCAAAAAGTTGAGGCGCCCTTATAACAACACCCCGCGCGTTAAGAAACCGTCTCGACGGCCTGCGCCACGGCCAGAGCCTGCGCCGTTTCCGCCACGTCGTGGACACGCAGGATTTGAACGCCCTGCGCCGCCCCCAGGATGACGGCAGCCAAGGATCCCGGCAGCCGCGCAGAGGCCGGTTCCCCGCTCGACACGGCGCCAATGAAGCTTTTGCGCGAGATACCCAGAAGAACCGGGCATCCCAGGCCGTGGAACACCCCCAGGCGCTTGAGGATCTGGGCGTTGTGGCTGGTCGTCTTGCCGAAGCCCAGACCGGGATCAACGCAGATGTCGGCCCGCGCGATTCCGGCCGCGAGGCACGCCTCCACGCGCCGTTCCAGCCACGCGAAGATGTCGGTCGGCGCAAACGCGTAGGTCGGCGCGGCCTGCATCGTCTTGGGCTGCCCCTGCATGTGCATGAGGATGACCGGCACGCCGAGGCGCGCGGCCGTGGGCAGGGATGACGCATCCTGCGTCAACGCCGTGACGTCGTTGATGATGGCGGCTCCGGCCGCGACGGCGGCCTCCATCACGGCGGGCTGGCGGGTGTCGATGGAAACCCGCGCGCCCTTTTCGGCCAGTGCCCGGATGACCGGCACCACGCGGCGGATTTCCTCGTCGGGGGCCACCGGATCGGAGCCCGGCCGGGTGGACTCGCCGCCCACATCCAGAATGTCCGCCCCGGCCTCGAGCATGGCGAGGCCCGACCGCACGGCATCCTCGGGCGCGAAGTGACGGCCGCCGTCGGAGAAACTGTCCGGGGTGGCGTTGAGAATGCCCATGATGCGCGGGCGGTCCATGCTCAGGCCGGCGAACGGCGGGCGCACGCCTTCGACCATCGCCAGCCGCCGCTTGACGTGGGCGGCCAGCGTCTCGCCACCGTCGCGGGCCCAGGCCACAAGGTCGGTGCGGGCGACATCCGTGGCGGTGATGGCATCGGGAGCGTCACGCACGATGACCTCCCACGCGGTGACCGGGCGGCCGCGCGCCGCCAGCCCCTGCGGCACGAGGTGGACCGCCCCGGCAACGACGTCCGGGGCGTGAGAAAAGCCCCGCGCAAGGGCGGGGCTTTTCGTCAGGGTTGCAGTGTCAGCCGTCACGAGCCGGACCGGATCACGAGCCGGGCTGGGGCTCGGGCCCGATGCCGCCGGGCATGTCGCCCGACTTGGGCTTGCCGGCCGTCGGCACGGACGACTTCTTGCGGCTGGCCGGCGGCTCCGGAGCGTTGCCGCCACCGGTGTCGTCGTTGCGCACGATGGGCTCGCCGTTGAGCAGGCCCTTGAGTTCGGCGCCGGTCAGGGTTTCGTATTCCAGCAGAGCCTGGGCAATCGTCTCAAGCTGGTCGCGGTTGCCACGGATGATCTCCTGAGCCTTGTGATAGCCGGCTTCCACCAGACGCCGCACTTCCTGGTCCACCTCGCGGGCGGTTTCTTCGGAAATGTGTTTGTGCTGGGTGACAGAGTGGCCGAGGAACACCTCGCCCTCTTCGCCGCCGTAGGCCAGCGGGCCAAGCTTCTCGGACATGCCCCATTCGGTGACCATGCGGCGCGCCCGATCGGTGGCGACCTTGATGTCCTGCGAGGCGCCCGAGGTCACCTTGCTGTGCCCGAAGATCTCTTCCTCGGCCACGCGGCCGCCCATGGCAATGGCCAGGAAGGATTCCAGATATTCGCGCGACACCGAGTAGCGATCCCGTTCCGGCAAGCTCTGCACCAGACCCAGCGCACGGCCGCGCGGGATGATGGTCGCCTTGTGGATGGGGTCGTAGGCCGGCATGTGCAGGGTGATCAGGGCGTGGCCGCCTTCGTGATAGGCGGTGAGCTTCTTCTCGTCCTCGGTCATGACCATGGACCGGCGCTCGGCGCCCATCATGACCTTGTCCTTGGCTTCCTCGAAGTCGATGTGGGTGACCACGCGCTTGCCCTTGCGGGCGGCCATCAGCGCGGCCTCGTTGACCAGGTTGGCCAAGTCGGCACCCGAGAAACCGGGCGTGCCACGGGCGATGGTGCGGACATCGACGTCCGGCCCCAGCGGAACCTTGCGCGAATGGACCTTGAGGATCTTCTCGCGGCCGAGCACGTCGGGGTTGGGCACCACGACCTGACGGTCGAAGCGGCCGGGACGCAGCAGCGCGGGGTCGAGCACGTCCGGACGGTTGGTCGCGGCGATGAGGATGACACCCTCGTTGGCCTCGAAGCCGTCCATCTCGACCAGCAACTGGTTGAGGGTCTGTTCGCGCTCGTCGTTGCCGCCGCCCAGGCCGGCGCCACGATGGCGGCCGACGGCGTCGATTTCGTCGATGAAGATGATGCAGGGCGCGTTCTTCTTGCCCTGCTCGAACATGTCGCGGACACGGCTGGCGCCGACGCCGACGAACATTTCCACGAAGTCGGAGCCCGAGATGGTGAAGAACGGCACGTTGGCTTCACCGGCCACGGCGCGCGCGGTCAGCGTCTTGCCGGTGCCGGGAGGACCGACCAGCAGCACGCCCTTGGGGATCTTGCCGCCCAGGCGCTGGAACTTCTGAGGATCGCGCAGGAACTCCACGACCTCCTCAAGCTCCTGCTTGGCCTCGTCGATGCCAGCGACGTCGTCGAACGTCACGCGGCCCTGCTTTTCGGTCAGCAGGCGCGCCTTGGACTTGCCAAAGCCCATGGCCTTGCCGCTGCCGCCCTGCATCTGACGCATGAAGAAAATCCACACGCCGATCAGCAACAGCATCGGGAACCATGAAATCAGGATGCCCCAGAACGTCGGCACATCGTCGTCCGGCGGCATGGCCGTCACGCGGACGTTGTTCTGGCGCAGCGTCGGGACCAGGGAGGGGTCATCCGGCGCGTAGGTCGAAAACTCACCGCCCCCGGCGTAGTGGCCGGTCAGGCGCTTGCCCTGAATGGTGACATCCTGCACCTCGTTGCGCTCGACCCGCTCCATGAATTCCGAGAACGGAACCGAAGCCGCCGTAGTCCGAGGCGACGACGTCTGGAACAGATTGAACAGCGCCACCAGGAGGACGGCGATAATCACCCACAGAAGCAGGTTTTTGCTGAAATTCAACGCGCTGCCCTTCCTCTTCCGACTGCCTTCCGCCGCGACCGACCATCCGGCCCGGCGGGAGCCAAAGAAACACTGTGATTTAGATAATACTAGACGGCGCGGGCGCAAGACGAAAGGCGCCAGAAAGCAGAACCTGCCGCGGAGCCCAAAAGGCACGGAATTGCGCCGTTTGAGCCGGACCATCAAGCGCGGGAACCGCGACAACCCGCCCCGAACGCCACAATGCCGGCACGGTCAGCCGTGCCGCCGGCGGCACATCCGGGCGATCCAGCGCCTCGCGCACCTGGACCCATCCGGCCGTTCCCAGGGCCGCCACCGTCCCCGGCGCGGCCCCTTCCATCAGGTGCACACGAAACCGCCCGTCCCACAAGAGTTCGTCGCCCGGCCCCACGTCCGCCACGGGCAGCCCCCGCGCCTCGCGCACCACCAGCACCCGGCCGTCGCCCTGCGGCAGCAACCGGCAGCCGCCCAGGGTCGCCGCCGTGTCGCCCAGCACGGCAAGCACCGCCGCCGCGCGGTCCGCCCTTGGCCCGAACGGGCGGCCGCCGATCGCGGCCAGCACCGTACGCAGGCCGCGCAGGCCGATTTCCTCGGCCACACCGCGAAACGCTGCCGAGTCGATGCAGGCGAACCCGGCCGGATGCGGCGCCACGGCGGTTGCCAGCAGCGCGCCCATGGCGTCGTCGAGAACCTGACGGGTTGCCCCCAGGCGCCGCGCCGTGCCGGCCAGACGCGGCGCGTTGGCCCCTTCGGCGGCCAGAGCCGGCAGCAGCCGACGCATGCGCACCCGCCCATAAGCCGAGTCGTCATTGGAGGGATCGCGCACCCAGTCCTGACCCAGGCCCTTCAGAAAGGCCTCCAGCGCGGCGCGCGGCATGCCCAGCAGGGGCCGCAGGAGGCGGACCTCGGGCGTCCAGGCGACCGCCGCCATGCCGGCCAGGCCACCGGCCCCGCTGCCGCGCGCCAGACGGAGCAGCAGGGTTTCCGCCTGATCCTCAAGATTGTGGGCAAGCAGAAGATGAAGGCAGCCCTGGTCCCGGCACCAGCCCCGCAACAGGGCATGGCGCAGGGTGCGCGCCTCGGCCTGGATGTTGCGCGCCGGCAGTGGCGCCGTGCCGCGCAGGACCTCATGGGGAATCGCCCGCCCGGCCATCCAGCGGCCGACCTGAACCGCTTCGTCGGCGGCTTCGGGCCGCAGGCCGTGGTCGACCGTCAGCGCCGTCGCCCGTCCGCCGCGCGCCCGCGCCCACTGCGCGGCGAGCAGCACCAGCGCCAGACTGTCGGCGCCGCCCGAAACTCCGACCGCCAGATGCGGCGCCGACTCGAACGGACCGAGGGGGTCCATCAGTTCGGCGAAGGCCGACTCGGACAGCGTCACTTGCAGGCGAACTGCTCCCGCTCGGACACGGCGCGGCGCTTGATGACGTCGGGCGCCTGGGGATATTCGGAGATCAGCCGCTGCAACGCGGCGCAGGCCTCCGTCTTCTGGCCCAGGCGGCCCATGGCGATACCCAGCTTCAGAAGGTTGTCCGGCGCCTTGGAGTTCTTGGGATAGGTCCGGTAGCCATCGAGGAAGGCCACCGCGGCCTTCTGGAAGTCGCCGCGCACATAGTGGGTCTCGCCCAGCCAGTACTGGGCGTTGCCGGCCAGGTCGTCGTTCGGATTGGCCTTGAGGAAGGCGGCCAGGGCGACCTCGGCCGCGGCGTAATCGCCCCGGCGCAGCATCGAGAACGCGGCGTCATACTGCTCGCGCGGCGAACCACCGGCCGCCATTGGCGCCGCGACGGGCGTCGCCGCCGCGGAGGGCGCCCCGGACCTGCCCGGCATGACGCCCAGCACACCCTGCCCGGTGCCGGCCCCGGCTGGGGCGGGCGCAGCCGCCTCTTGCCCGCGAGGCGTTTCGGCGGCGGAGGAGTCGGCAGCGGCAAGCGGGGACTTGCCCTCGATCTCGTTGAGACGGAAGTCGACGTCCTTGATGAACTGGTCCAGGCGCTCGCTGGTCTGGCGGGCCTGGAATTGCGTCTGCTCGACTCGGCCGGTCAGTTCCTGGACCAGACGTTCCAGCTCGCCCATGCGAACCTGGAGTCGCCCGGCCACGTCACCGGGCATTTCGCTGAAGCCCTGCTGGCCCTGGGGCGCCCGCGCCGGCGGCGCATCGCCGCGATACGTCTGGCGCTGCAGAGTGGTGATGTCGCGCTCCAGGCGCTCCATGCGCTCGATCAGGGGGCGGACATCCTGTTGCGCCGAGGCGGGAGCCAGGGGCGCGAAGAACACCACCGCCGCCGCCAAAGCGACAGTCGATGCTGAACGCATGTACGCTGAACGGGGGCACAGGGCACGAAAGCGGGATGTGAAAAGCGTCATCGTCCGGTCCAGCCAGGGGGTGTCGCACGGCCAGTCGGCGCCAGATCGACGGAGACCCAATTAGGGGCCGCTCCTTGGGGGCCGCGCGCGGGAAGCCCGAACGATAGCATGGCCGAACGGCAAAAGTTAGGCGCCTGCATAGCTGCTTCCGCAGAAGCCGCGAGGCAGGCGCCCTAAAAGTGGCAGCGGGTTTTGAACCCCGTGCGAGGAGAGCGGTCCAGGTTCCCCACGCGGGGAAACCTGGACCGTTAGCCTGCTCTACTGAAGAACCGTCACGCCGCGGCGGTTCTGGGTCCAGCACGCATCAGCGCTGTCACCACAAACCGGGCGTTCCTTGCCGTACGAGATGACGCGCAGGCGGCCGGATTCGACACCCTGCGACATCAGGAATTCGCGCACGGAGTTCGCACGACGCTCGCCGAGGGCAAGGTTGTACTCACGCGTGCCGCGTTCGTCGGCATGGCCTTCCAGGACAACACTGTGGTTGCCGTAGCGCTTCAGCCACGCGGCCTGCTGACGCAGGGCGGACTGGGCTTCCGGGGTCAGGTTGTACTGGTCGTAACCGAAGAACACGCGGTCACCGACCACCTTCATGAACTCTTCGGCCGAGCCGGCGGCGGGGCCGGTCTGGGTCTGCGTGGTGGAGGCGCCGGTACCGGCACCGGCACCGGTAGCGCCCGCGTCCTCCTGAGGAGCGGTGGAGCAGGCCGCGAGGAAGGCGGCGGCAGCAATAGCAGGCAGCAGACGGTACTTCATAGTATCCCCTCGACTCGCTGATGGGGTTTCGAATTACTTGGCGGGTTGCCGCGTTCGCGGCCAAGCCTTTGGTGGCTTAAGCGTATTCTACGACGCTCGGCGGTCCTTATACTGTGTTTTGCGACGGGCGTACAGAGCTACTTGACACCCTTTGCCACAATGTTCTAGGCGCGGCCCCGGGCGCGGTCCCCCGGGCGCGTTCCATGGGTCGATACGTCGACCTACGGCCGCCCGGTCGTCCCGCCGGCGGTTCCCGTCGATTCATAGGACGACGGAGACCACGCCGGATCGGACGCCCCATCGGGCGTGATGACGCGCCGTTCGTTGTAGCCGGTCAGGTCGATGGAATAGAGCTGCGGCCCCGCCCCGCCCCGTTCGGAACGGAAATACTTCAGCACGCGGCCGTTCGGGGCCCAGGTCGGGCTTTCGACCAGATAGCCCTCGGACAGCATGCGCTCGCCCGACCCGTCGGGGCGCATCACGCCGATGTAGAACCGCCCGCCCGACATGCGGGTGAAGGCGATCAGGTCGCCGCGCGGCGACCACACGGGCGTGGCATAGCGCCCCTTGCCGAAGCTGATGCGCTGGGCGTTCGACCCGTCGGCGCTCATCACGTAGAGCTGCTGTTCGCCGCCCCGGTCGGAGTTGAACACGATCTGCTGACCGTCCGGGGAATAGGACGGCGACGTGTCGATGGCCGGGTGGAAGGTAAGCTGGCGGGTCCGGCGCGTCCGCAGATCCATCTCGTAGATCTCGGAGTTGCCGTCGCGGGCCATGGACAGGATGACCTTGTTGCCGTCGGGCGAGAAGCGCGGCGCGAACGTCATGCCGGGGAAATCACCCAGGAGTTCCTGGCGGCCGGTGTCGATGTTGAGCAGGTACACCCGCGGAATGTCCTTGTAGTAGGACATATAGGTGATCTCCTGCGCGGTCGGCGAAAAGCGCGGCGTCAGCACCAGGGACGAGCCATCGGACAGATAGCGGTGGTTGAATCCGTCCTGGTCCATGATCGCCAGACGCTTGCGGCGACCGACCACCGGCCCCGACTCGGCGATGTAGACGATGCGGGTGTCGAAGTACCCTTCCTCGCCGGTGAGCCGCTTGTAGATCTCGTCGGACACGATGTGCGCCACCCGGCGCCAGTTCTCCGGCTGGCTGAAGTAGGCCTGGCCGTGGATCTGGGTGCCGCCGAACACGTCCCACAGGCGGAACGCCACGCGCAGGCGGCCGTTGGGCTGGGTTTCCACCGCGCCGTGAACCAGCACCTGCGCGGCGATGGCGCGCCAGTCGGCGAATCGCGGCTGGACGTCCAGGGACGGCAGGGCCTGGATGTAGGCCGCCTGGCTGATCGGCGCGAACAGCCCCGAACGCTCCAGGTTGGCGCGCACCACGCCGGCGATGTCCGCCCCAACGCGCCCGGCCTCATCCTGACCGGAGAAGTCGGGTATGGCGATGGGCAAGGGCTCGACCCGGCCCCGCGTGATGTCGATCTGCACCTGGGCCTGGGCGGCCGGTGCCAGCGCCAGGACGAGAACGGCCACCGACAGGGCGAGCAGGCCCGCCATGCCGGAACGAATGCGGTAGAGCGCGGTCATGGGCTGCGTGTTCCTCGGGCTCACGGGGGTTGGAACGTCATCGGGCATCAGACGCGGCCTTCAGGTCGGAAGCTGAGATTGAGGACCTTGAAGGTATCGTACTTTTGCACCGGGTACTTCAACGGGCTGGCGTTGAACGCGGCGCGGCGGGCCGACTCGGCCATGGAGCGGAAGTGCGGATCGGTCGCCGCCTTCATGCGGTCGAGGATTTCGGCTTCGATCACCGATCCGTCGGGGTTGATGCGGACCCGCAGGTTGATGACCATGCCCTCCAGGTCCTTCACGCCGGGGTTGATGATCCAGGCGCGCTCGATCTGGGCGCGGATGGCGTCGATCTCGCTCATGGTCGCCTTCTCGCCGACCGGAGCGTTGCGGATGGGCGAGGTTTCCCCAGCCGTTGCCTGAGGCGCCGTCTGCTGCGCCTTGGGCTGCTCCTTGCTGACTTCCTGCTTCATGGCGTCAACCGAAGCGAGCAGGCTGGCGAACGCATCCGGCTCCTGCTTCTTGGGCGGAGTCGGCTTGGGCTCTTCCTTCTTGGTTTCCGGCTTGGGCGGAGTCGGCTTGGCCGGCGGCTTGGGAGCCTCGGGCTTGGGCGGCTCGACCTTGGCGACCTCCTTGGGCGGCTCGGGCTTTGGTGCCTGGGCCGGCGGAGGGGGCGGCGGCGGCTCGACCTTTGGGGGCTCGGGCGGCGGCGGCACGGGCGCGGGCGGCGGCGTTGCAGGAGGCGGCGGCGGAGGCGGAGCAGGCTTGGGCTCCTCCTTCGGCGGCACCGGCTTGGGCTCTTCCTTGGGGGGCTCCGGCGCCTTGGGCTTTTCGGGCTTGGCGCGGGCGGAACTCGGCGCCTGGGTCCGCTCGGCGACCTCTACCAGGTCAACGATGATCGGCGTCTCGACCGTCTCGTAGTCGCGACGGACGAACGGCAGCCCGAACGTGGCCACGACGATGACCACGATATGAAAGACGATGGATAGGATGAAAGCGTATTGCATATCCGCCGCCGGCCCGCGCACGGGCTCCGTTCTCGGTTCAGGGTGCCGCCTCAGCGGGCCTTGGGAGTAATCGAAACGCCCGGCTTGGTGACCAGGGCTGCCTTCGTATAGTTGGCGCCATGCAGGGCACTAAGCACCTCCATCACGCGGCCGTAGTTGATGGCGCCGTCGCCCCGCACGTAGATCCGGGAGTCCGTGTTGGCGCCCTTGATGGCGGCGAGACGGGCCGGCAGACTTTCCAGTTCCACCGGCAGCTCCTGCAGGAAGATGCTGCCGTCGGCGGTCACTGATATTTCCAGCGCCTTGTCATCCTGACCCCGAAGCTGCGGCGCCGAGGCAGCCGGCAGGTCCACCTGCACGCCGGTGGTCAGCATCGGCGCCGTCACCATGAAGATGATGAGCAGCACCAGCATGACGTCGACCATCGGGGTGACGTTGATCTCGCTCATGGGGCGCCGCTTGCTGCGCCGTCCGCCGCCGCCGCGACCGCCCGATTGCACGAACATGGCCATTATGGTCGCTCCCTCAGGGCTTTTCGTCGAGCTGGCGCGACAGGATCGCCCCGAACTCGCCGGCGAAGTTTTCGAGGCGCTGCGACAGGCGGTCCATGTCGCTGGAAATCTTGTTGTAGGCGACCACCGCCGGGATGGCCGCGACCAGCCCCAGGGCCGTGGCGAACAGCGCCTCGGCGATGCCCGGCGCGACGGTGGCGAGGCTGGTGTCCTTGGACATGCCGATGGCATGGAAGCTGTTCATGATGCCCCACACCGTGCCGAACAGGCCGACGAACGGCGCCACCGACCCGGTCGAGGCCAGGAAGCCGACCCGTTTTTCCAGGGTTTCCATCTCGCGCGCCATGGTGATGTGCATCACGCGGTCCAGCCGCTGGGCCAGGCGTGCCCGCAGGTTGACGTCGGCGCCCCCCGACCGGCTGGCCGACCGGCGCCACTCGCGCATGGCGGCGACGAACACCGCGGCCATGGGATCGGTCGGGCGCGAGGCGATGCGGTCATACAGGTCTTCGAGCGAGCCGCCGGACCAGAACTTCTCTTCGAAGCTGGACGCCTTGGCCTCGAGCCGGCGCAGACGCAGCACCTTGTCGATGATGATCGCCCAGCACCAGATGGAGGCCAGAACCAGCCCCACCATTACCGCTTTGACGACGAGGTCGGCCTGCAGGAACAGGCCCCACATGGAGAGGGAGGTCGCCGCATCGACGGCGGCAGGCAGAACGGTGGGTTCCATGGTGCGTAAGTCCCAGCCTTCGTGGTCAGCTCTGGTTGCGGGGTTCGAAGCAGGCGGCCAGGGCCACCCGCACGGGTTCAGGTATGCGTTCGGGGCGGCCGTCGGTGCGCATGCACGCCAGCTTGAACGACAGCGCCACCAGGATGGCGCCGTCGCGGGCGATCTCCTGGTCCATTTCCAGCGACGCGCCGCCCATGGCGGTCAGGCGGGTGCGCACTTCCAGCAGGTCGTCCAGGCGCGCCGGCTTGCGATAGTCGGCCAGGGCGCGGCGCACGGCAAAGGCCACGCCGCTGTCGTCCATCAGGCGGCCCTGCTCGATGCCCAGGGCGCGCAGGGACTCGGTCCGGGCGCGCTCGGCGAATTTCAGGTAGTTGGCGTAGTAGACGATGCCGGCGGCGTCGGTGTCCTCGTAGTACACCCGCACCGGCATCACGAACGTCTCGCCGTCCCAGCGGCCTGCCATCATTCCCCCTCCTCCGGTCCGTCGCCGGACCGGTTCAACAAATCGAACTGCGTCGTCGTCGCCCGGCGCGGCGGCGTCACCCCCAGGTGCGCGAAACCGCTGTCCGACAGGACCCGGCCGCGCGGCGTGCGCTGCAAAAGCCCCTGCTGGATGAGGAACGGCTCGATGACGTCCTCGATGGTGTCGCGTTCCTCGGACAGGGCGGCGGCCAGGGTGTCGGCCCCGACCGGCCCGCCGGCGTAGTGGTCGGCGATGCAGCGCATGTACCGGCGGTCCATGGCGTCCAGGCCGGCGCGGTCGACCTCCAGGCGGGCCAGGGCGGCATCGGCCACGAAGGCATCGACCGGCAGGCGGTTGGCGACGGTGGCGAAGTCGCGCACCCGGCGCAGCAGGCGGCCGGCCACGCGCGGCGTTCCGCGCGACCGCTTGGCGATCTCGAACGCCCCTTCCGGAGTGATCGGCAGCCCCAGGATTTCCGCCCCCCGCACCACGATAGCCTTCAGGTCCTCCGGTTCATAGAAATTCAACCGCACCGGGATGCCGAAACGGTCGCGCAACGGCGTGGTCAACAGCCCCGAACGCGTCGTCGCGCCGACCAGGGTGAACGGTTGCAAGTCGATGCGGACACTGCGCGCCCCCGGCCCTTCCCCGATGATGAGGTCGAGCTGGAAATCCTCCATCGCCGGATACAACACTTCTTCGATGGCCGGATTAAGGCGGTGTATCTCGTCAATAAAGAGAACGTCGTTGCGTTCCAGGTTGGTCAGGATGGCCGCCAGGTCGCCGGCCTTGACGATCATCGGGCCGGAGGTGGCCCGGAACCCGACGCCGCGCTCGCGGGCCACGATCTGCGCCAGGGTCGTCTTGCCGAGTCCCGGCGGGCCATGCAGCAGCACATGATCCAGCGCCTCGCCGCGCGCCTTGGCGGCCTTGATGAAGACGGCAAGATTCTCGCAGGCGTGGCGCTGGCCGATGAAGGCGTCCAGGGTCAGCGGCCGCATGCTGGACGCGTCGTCGCCCGCCTGCGCGCCGGCCGAAACGATGCGTTCCTCGTCCGCCATCACAGGCCCTGCCCGAGGTCACGCAGCGCCGCGCCGATCAACGCCGACGCCGCGACATCGTCCCCGGCCGCCTGGCTGGCGCGGGACACGGCGGCGAACGCCTCGGCCCGGCCGTAGCCCAGGTTGACCAGGGCGGAAACGGCATCGTCCACCGCGCCCACGGCCATCGGCGCCGGCGGCTGGGTCGCACCGGCGCCGGCCATGGCCATGCGGGGCGGCGCGGCCAAGGCCAGATGGGCCGCCTTGTCCTTGAGTTCCGACACGATGCGCTGGGCCAGCTTGGGGCCGACGCCATTGGCCCGCGCGAAGGTCGCCTTGTCCTGCGCGGCAATCGCCTGGGCAAGCTGGTCGGGCGAGCCCACCGACAGGATGGCCAGCGCCACCTTGGCCCCCACCCCCTGCACCGTGGTCAGCAGGCGGAAGCAGGACCGCTCGGCATCGCTGAGGAAGCCGTACAGATGGATATGATCTTCGCGGACGTGGGTTTCGACGAACACCTCGACCGCCTCGCCCTCGGGCGGCAAACGGCCCAGCGTGCGCGAGGCGCAGAACACCAGATAGCCGACGCCGCCGACGTCGATCACCGCCCAGTCCTCGCCGAGGCTGTCGACCAGTCCCTTGAGCTTGGCGATCATCGTGCCAGCACCTGGGCCAGAGTCCGGACGGAGGCCCGATGGTGGGCATGGCAGATGGCCACCGCCAGGGCGTCGGCCGCATCGGGGCTGGCCGCGCCGCAGCCCGGCAACAGGGTGCGGATCATCAGGCCGACCTGATCCTTGGCCGCCGTTCCGGTGCCGACCACGGATTTCTTCACCACGGTCGGCGCGTACTCGGCCACCAGCAGGCCGGTCCGCGCCGGGGCCAGCATGACGACGCCGCGTGCCTGCCCCAGCTTGAGCGTGGACAGCGGGTTCTTGTTGACGAAGGTTTCCTCGACAGCCGCTTCGTCGGGCTGCCACAGGGCGATGACGTCGATGATGCCCTCGAAGAGTTGGTTGAGGCGTTCGGACAGGGGCCGCTTGGCATCGGAGTGAATGACGCCGTCGGCCACCGCGCGCAGGCGGTTGCCGTCAGCCTCAATCACTCCCCAGCCGGTATTGCGCAGGCCGGGGTCCAATCCCAGGACCCGCACGCTCAAACGGTTTCTCCTCCGTCACCCGGCCGCGCCACAGCCAGGATCAGCCGAGACGTTCCATGACGTCCGGCGCAATGTCGTAGTTGGCGGCGACGCGCTGCACGTCGTCGTCGTCGTCCAGCACGTCGAGGAACTTGAACAGCGCCTGGGCCTGTTCGACGTCCAGCGACACGGTGTTCAGCGGACGCCAGTCCAGACGCGCGGCTTCCGGCTCGCCCAGCTTGGACTCAAGGGCGGCGCGGACCTCGTTGAAGTCGTCGGGGGCGCAGTAGACGTCGTGGCCCTCGTCGCTGCTCTCGACGTCGTCGGCGCCGGCCTCGATGGCGGCTTCCAGGACGTCGTCAGCCGACCCGACCTCGGGCTTGAACTGCATGTAGCCGACGCGGTCGAAGTTGAACGTCACCGGGGTCAGCGACCCGCCGTGCTTGCTGAACGCGGCGCGGACGTTGGACGCGGTGCGGTTGCGGTTGTCGGTCAGCGCCTCGACGATCACCGCGACGTTGCCGGGGCCCATGCCCTCGTAGCGGATTTCCTCGTAGTCGTCCGCCGCATCGTTGCCGACGGCGCGGGCCAGCGCGCGGTCGACGTTGTCCTTGGGCACGGAGTTCTTGCGCGCTTCGGCAATGGCCAGACGCAGGCGGGGGTTGGACGAGGCGTCCGGTCCACCGGTTTTGGCCGCCACGGTGATTTCCTTGGCAAGCTTGGTGAACAGCTTGGCCCGCCGGGCGTCCTGCGCGCCCTTGCGGTGCATGATGTTCTTGAATTTGGAATGACCAGCCATTTTCCGTCAAAGACCCTGTGCTGCAGTGCGCCCCACGTCCGGGGCGTCGTCGAGCCGATTTATACCAGATGTGGTAAACAAATCCCACAGCCCCAACGGCCGGTCAACGCACTCCGCCTGGAAGCGCGCTCCTTGCCGTGATAGCGGCGGACTATGGCAGTTTTAGGGCCTATCTGGAAGGGGTCTGGTCTGGAAGCGTCTGGCTCAACCGGCCGCCGACCCTCACCGGCTGGATGCTGCGGGCCAGTCCGGTGGCGTCGTCGGTTTCGACCACGAGGCCGCACGCCGTGCCGGGACCGCCGGCCGGAGACAGCCGCTCGCCGGGCACCTTGCGGGTGAACCGCAGGATGGCCGGCTCCTTGACCATGCCGATCACCGAGTCATAGTCGCCGCACATCCCGGCGTCGCTCTGATAGGCGGTGCCGCCCGGAAGGACCTGGTAGTCCGCCGTCGGGACGTGCGAATGGCTGCCCACCACCAGCGAGGCGCGGCCGTCGCAGAAGTGGCCCATGCTCATCTTCTCGCTGGTCGCCTCGGCATGGATGTCCACCACGATGGCGTCCACCCCGCCCTTGAGGCGATGGCGGTCCAGTTCGGCGGCCACGGACGCGAACGGGTCGTCGAGGGCATCCATGAACAGCCGGCCCATGACCTGGACCACCAGCACCTTGCGCCCCCCGGTGGCCGGAAACACGGTGGCGCCCTTGCCCGGCGTGCCCGGCGGATAGTTGGCCGGGCGCAGGATGCGCGGTTCCTTGTCGATGTGGGCGATCAGCTCGCGCTGGTCCCACACATGGTTGCCGGTGGTGATGACGTCCACCCCGGCCTCGAAGAAATCCTGGGCGATGCGGGCGTTGAGGCCGAAGCCGTGGGCCGCGTTCTCGCCGCAGACCACCACGAAATCGAGCCCGAGGTCCTGGCGCAGGCGCGGCACGGTTTCGCACACCGCGTCGCGGCCCGACCGCCCGACCACGTCACCCAGGTAAAGGATCTTCATGCGTCTTGCCTTCCAGCAGCAATCGAAATGACTTCTTTTTCGGTAATCACCCAGTCCAGGCGTTCGTCGTGCGGCTCGGCCGGCAGCGCGTCAACTTCCTGGCCGGCATAGGCGACGCCCACCGCGACCACCGGGCCGGCGGCGCGCAGGGCGGCCAGGGTGCGATCATAGAACCCGCCCCCGTACCCGAGGCGGACGCCCTGACGGTCGAAGGCCAGCAACGGCACCAGCAGGCAGACCGGGCGCACTTCCTCGGCCTCGGCCAGCGGATGGCGGGTGCCGTAGATGCCGTCTTCCAGCGCGTCGCCCGGCGCCCAGCGGCGGAAGACCAGCGGCGCCTTGCGTTCGATGACCACCGGCAGGGCGGTCACCTGCCCGCGCTCGGCCAGCACCGACAGGACCGGCAGCACGTCGATCTCGCCACGCATCGGCCAATACCCGGCGACCACGGCGCCCGGCGGCAGCGGCGCGGCGTCGAGCACCCGGCGGCGCAGGGCCTGCTCCGCATTATCACCCGGACCGGCCTGGGCAACGGCGCCCAGCATTTCGCGCAGGGCCAGAATGCGGGCGCGCAGTTCGCCCTTGGTGCGGGGCGGCGCGGCTGAGGAATTAAGGGGGGGATTGGGGGGAGTGTCGGCCATGATGCCTCGGATGCGGGGTCGTCCGCTGAACAAGATCCGGGCCGGATCAGGCGGCTGAGGAATAGAGTGGAGCTGACGAAGCCACCCGGCCGATGGCCGAAAGCGCAACCTCCACATGGGCCGCGAGCACTAGGTGGGCGCCGCGTATCAGAACCAGGGTCCTGACAGAGACAGCTCCCGATCTGTAGGAATAGCCCCCGGGAGTAGTGCAGGCCTGTCGCGTCGGGCAGCCTCGTCAGGGTCTAACTTAGGGTGCGCGGAGGCTTTCGGCAACCGTCTCTATGCGTGCGGCCAAAGCTTCTATGGCTTCGGCCACCCGGCCCTCCTGTTCCTGGCGGGCGGCGACGTCGTCGCGGCGCTGTTCCAGGCGCTCGTGGGCGGCGCGCAGGGCGGCATGGGATTCGTCGAGATCGGCCTGGGCGCGGACAAGTTCCGCCTCCAGATCGACCACACGGCCTTGCAGCGCCGCGGCCCCATCGTCGCGGCGCAGGGCAGCGAGTTCCTCTTCGGCCGCCTCGCGGGCGGCGCGTTCGTCGGCGGCCTCGTCAGCCACCATCAGCCCGGCGAGGACCAGCACCACGCCCTCGTTGACCGAGCCCGAAGCCTCGGCCAGAAGCCGGGCGCGGGCGTCGAGTTCCTTGGCCAGGGTGAGCACCCGCTCCTCCTGCCCGTCGGCGCAGCCGACCTGGTAGGACCGGCCGTTGACCGTAACGCTGACCTGAGCCATGTCCGTGAAATCCTCTTACGCTTCCAGCACCGCGCGCAGGCGTCCGATGGCCGCATCGACGCGACCCGACGCCTTGTGGCTGGTAAGCTGCAGTTCCTCGTAGTCGGCGCGCACAGCCAGCAGCTCCGCGCCGAGCCTTTCGACGTGAGCCTCGTCTCGGCCGGCAGCGACCATGGCCTCCAGGCGACCGATCCCGGTCTCCTCAAGCCGCGTTACCGCCTGCCCCAGCCGCTGAAGTGCGGATTCGATGCGGGACAGCATCGTGTTCTCCATGCCTTTCAAAGGACTACCGCCTATACCTTTGACCCCACTGTGAGGATAGGCGGGGGCCGATGAAGGGTCAATAGAAGAGACTACCTCGCCCGGTGTGCGCATTCATGCCTCTTGTGGTGGTTGACCACCCCTGGCACGGGCACCCACTGTAGGGGGCCGAACGCCAAAGGAGACGCGCCGATCATGGAGCCCTATGCCGTGCTTGCCCCCGAAGCCGTGCGCGCCGAACGCGTCGTGGTGCATACCCCGCAGCATGTCCGCGCCGCCCTGGCCGCCGCCTATGCCGCCGAACGGCCGGTGATCCTGGCCAGCGCACCGGGTGCGGCGCAGTACCAGGGCCCCGGCTGGCTGCTGCGGGTGGCGCGGACCGCGGCCCTTGGCCTGCCCGGCGTGCGCTGGACCCTGGTGCTCGATGCGGGCGATGCCGCGGGCTTCGCCCTGGCCGCGCTGGAGGCCGGCGCGCCGGCCGTCGCGGTGGACGGAATGCCCGCCGCCGCCCTGCGCAGCCTGCGCGCCATCGCCGAGGGTTTGGGCGCCGCCGTGCTCGACGGACCGCTGCCGGGGACCGACCTTCTGGCCCATCCCGATCCGGCGGCGGCATGCCGTTCCTTGATGAACCCGGCCGCACAGGGTATCTAGGGCGTTCCCGAGCCTGGAGCCCCTGCCCAAATGTCCGACACCCGCGAACCCTGCCGCCTGTATTTGATCACGCCCCCCGCCCTGCCCGACCTGGACGCCTTCGTCCAGACGCTGACCCGCACCCTGAACGCGGGCGACGTGGCGGCGCTCCAGATCCGGCTGAAGGACGCCGATGACGACACCGTGCGCCGCGTCGTCGACGCCCTCCGCCCGGTGGCCCAGGACCGCGAAGTCGCCGTCATCCTCAACGACCGCCCGGACCTGGCGGCCGAAACCGGCTGCGACGGCGTGCACATCGGCCAGGAAGACGCCCCCTACGCCGCCGCGCGCAAGATCATGGGGCCGGACGCCATCGTCGGCGTGACCTGCCACGACAGCCGCCACATGGCCATGGAAGCCGCCGAGGCCGGGGCCGACTACGTCGCGTTCGGCGCCTTCTTCGACACCGCGACCAAGGACGCCAAGACCCGCGCCGAGATCGAACTGCTGACCTGGTGGCAGGACGTCATGACCGTCCCCTGCGTCGCCATCGGCGGCATCACCCCCGACAACGGCCGCCCCCTGGTCGAGGCCGGCGCCGACTTCCTGGCCGTGTCGTCAGGCGTGTGGGCTTGGCCGGAAGGCCCCGAAGACGCCGTGCGCAAGCTGAATGCGTTGATGCGCTGAGGTAGGTGGTGGGCTGCCGCCCACCACCCGCTTGGGGCCTCGGGCCCCAAACCCCTTGAATGCGCGTCGCCGCGCGCAGCGCAGTTCCGTCTGTGGCTTGAAAAGCCTGCGGCGCTAGGGAACACAACCCGAAAAGCGGTTTCCAAAGGCCAATGGCCTTTGGTGGGTGCGGGCAAAGCCCGCGTTCCTTCCTCCCTCCCCCCTACGCCGGCAGCGGCAATGTCCGGCGGCGTTCGGTGCGCCAGGCCCACCATGCCCAGCGCAGGAGGGCGGCGGGTCCACCGGCGTATCCGTAGTCGGCCAGGATCATCAGCATCCAGAACACGTCCACCCGTTCGGCCGGCGTGGCGCCGTGGAGGTGGATCGGCACGAACATGGTGATGCACAAGTCGCCGAAGTGGCCGAAGGCCAGGGCGTCCTTGAGGGCGGCGACGGGGACGTCGATGGTGCAGGCTCCGCCGTCGGCGCGCTCGCGCAGGCGGCCGGTGATGGGCGTATAGAGGAACCTCCGCCCGCCGCAACGTACCGCCACTCCGCGCGGCAGCAGCCCCATCAGGGCCACCCTGTGCCGGGACAGCGCCGTGCGCAGGCGGGCGATGTCGGTATCGTCGAGGACTTCGGTTGCGTTGCGGGCTTCCTCGGCGGCGACGCGGGTCTGCCGGGCTTCGGTGAGATCGCCGCGCCAGGCGTCCTGGGGTTCGCTCTCAACGGCGAGCGTTTTAAGGTCGACCGAGGAAAACGGCGCGCACAACTTTGTCTTGCTGCACCAGCCGCGCTCAAGATCGGGATGCCCCACCTTGAACCCGTTGGCCCAGTCGGAGTCCGAGCGGCGCAGCACCACCTGGCTGGCGAACGGGATGAACAGGTCGGCCTCGAACTGGTCGCACACGGCGTTGACCTTGGACACGTAGCTTTGCTTGCTGAGGTTGGGCGTCCGCTGGTCATCGCGGAAGTAGTTGAAGAACGGCCCGGCCGGCGAGTGGCTGCGCAACAGCACCAGCGGCTTGCCGAGGCGGCGCTTCAGGGCGGCGATGTCGCCGAACAGCCCGCCCAAGGGCTTGGCATCGTTGAGGTTCACGATGAGGGCGGTGGGCGTGTCGACCACCAGCACCGAGTCGTTGTTCCACTGCGGCAGGGCCATGACCGCCACGCCGTCGGCCAGCGGCTCCCACTGGCCCGAGGCGAGGCGGCGGACGGTAAAGCCCATGTCGCGAAGGTGGGCATCCATCTTCATGCTCAGGAAATCGGGCATCAGCACGGTGGCGCCGGTGCCGACCCGCCGCAGGCTGGGCAGGTGCAGGTGATCGGGATGTTCATGCGTGATGTAGAGGAAGGGCGCCTTGGCCACGGCGGCAATCTGGTCTTCGCGCGGCGGGTTCTGCAGCCACCAGCTCCGCCAGTAGCAGGAGCCTTCCAGCCACGGATCGGTCGCCAGGACGGGCTGCCCCGCGTCGTTTTCCAGCAGCATGCAGGCATGCCCCAAGGTGTGCAGCTTCATGGTTCCCCCTCCCCTGTCGCGACGGGCGCCCACAGCACGTCGTCGATCTTGTCAGCTCCCGTCAGTACCATGACCAGACGGTCCACCCCAAGCGCAATGCCGGCGCAGGGGTCGGGCAGGCCGTGCTCCAGCGCGGCCAGGAAATCCTCCTCGACCGGCCACGCGGCGGCCGGGCCATAAAGGCGATTCTTGGCCTGCATGGAGGCCTCGAACCGGCGGCGTTGCTCGGCCGCGTCGGTCAGTTCGCCAAAGGCGTTGGCCAGCTCCAGGCCGTTGACGTAAACCTCGAACCGTTCGCACACGCGCGGGTCCGACGGCTTGCGCCGCGACAGGGCCGCCATGCAGGCAGGCCAATCATATAGAATGACCGGTCCGTCCAGACCGAGGTGCGGCTCGATGCGGTCCAGGAAGATGTGGAAGAAGGCGTCCTCCCAGCCGTCCCCCTCGCCCACGTAGACGCCGAGCGCCGCCGCAGCCGCCTTCAGGGCCTCCGGCGCAGGGTCTGCCGCGAAGGGGTCGGCCACGGTGCCCAGAATGTCCAGGCCGCCGGCAAAGCGGGCGAAGGCCTCGGCCACCGACAGGCGCTCGACCGGGCGCGTCTCGCCACAGGCCGCGAACAGGGCGGCCACGTCGTCCATGAGGTCGGTATAGGTCGCCCCGGCGCGATACCACTCCAGCATTGTGAACTCGGGGCTGTGGGTCGGCGAGATGTCGCCGTCGCGGAACACGCGGGCCATCTGGAAGATGCGCGGCAGGCCCCCGGCCAACAGCTTCTTCATGGCGAACTCGGGCGAGGTGTGCAGGTACAGCCGGCGCGGCGGCACCCGGCCCAGGGCATCGGTCAGGTCCGTCGCGAAGGCGCGCAGATGGACCTCCATGCCCGGCGCGGCCTGGAGGATCGGCGTCTCGACCTCGAGGAACCCGCGCTCGGTGAAGAACGCGCGGATGCCGGTGACGATGCGGGCCCGCGCCTCCAGGAAGGGGCGGCGGCGGGCCATCTGGTCGGGATGCCACCAGGGAAGCGTAATCGGGGGCAGCGGGGGCGGCGTCATGAAGGCGTTCCTGGCAAGACGGTTCTTGGCGACCTATCTTGTGCCGCGCTACTCTCTGCCGCGCAACACCAGTGAATGGACTTATCTCCCATGCCGGTCATTTCCCGCATCGCCCCCTTCCACGACGCCATGACGGCGTGGCGGCGCGACATCCACCAGCACCCCGAACTGGCCTATGCCGAGCACCGCACGGCGCGGACGGTGGCGGGCCTGCTGCGCGACTTCGGCGTGGACGAGGTGGTCGAGGGCGTCGGGCAGACCGGGGTGGTCGGCATCCTGCGCAACGGCCCCGGCAAAAGCATCGGTCTGCGGGCCGACATGGACGCCCTGCCGATCGAGGAACTGGCCGACCGGCCGTACCGCTCGGTCCACGCCAACACCATGCACGCCTGCGGCCACGACGGCCATACAGCCATGCTGCTGGGCGCGGCGCGCCATCTGGCCGAGACGCGGCGGTTCGCGGGCACCGTGGTGCTGGTCTTCCAGCCGGCCGAAGAAGGCCAGGCCGGGGCCAAGGCGATGATCGACGACGGCCTGTTCGACCGCTTTCCCATGGATGCCATCTACGGCGTGCACAACATGCCCGGACTGCCGGCCGGCAGCCTGTCGTTCTCGGCCGGGCCGATCATGGCGGCAGCAGACCGCTTTCGGGTCATTCTGCGCGGCCAGGGCGGGCACGCCGCAGCACCCCATTCCTGCCGCGACCCGGTGATCGCCGCCGCCGGCCTCATCCAGGCCCTGCAAACGGTGGTGTCGCGCAACTGCCCGCCCGCCGAAACCCTGGTGGTGTCGGTGACCGAGGTACACGGCGGCGACGCCTTCAACGTCATCCCGGACTCGGTGCGGGTGTCGGGCACGGTGCGCTATTTCAATCCCGAGATCGGCGCCCTGGCCCGCGAGCGCATGAAGGCGATCATCGACGGCATCGCCGCCGCCCACGGCATGGAGGCCGACTACGAATACTTCGAGGGCTATCCCCCGACCGTGAACTGGCCCGAGGCGACCGAAGCCGCCCGCGCCGCCGCCCTGGCCGTGGCCGGCGACGAAGGTGCGCTCGACCAGGCACCGCGCATGTTCGCCGAGGACTTCAGCTATTTTCTTCAGGAAAAGCCCGGCGCTTATGGGTTTATCGGCAATGGCGAAAGCGGCGAACCGGGCTGCACCGGCCTGCACAATCCCCACTACGACTTCAACGACGCCATCCTGACCACCGGCGCCAGCTTCTTCGCGACGCTGGTCGAGCGGGAGTTGCCGGCGGGCTAGAAGGACTGGGCTCTGCCCAGACCCGCAAAGGGCCGAGCGTTCCCGCCTTCGCTCATAGGCGCTGACATAAGGCCGGGCTCTGCCCGGACCCGCAAGGAGGCTAGCCTCCTTGACCTCGTGACTTGACGGAGCCAAGCGGCGCGCAGCGAAGCAGACGGCAACACTATCTGCCTGCGGCGCAATACAAGGGAATGCCTTGCGCAGTCACCATTAATAAACACGTCGTTCCCGCGCAGGCGGGAACCCAGGGCCGTGGAGAAAGTCCCTTCGGCTTTTATAATCCGCTGAGGATAAAAGATTTTCTTTGTGGCCCCTGGGCACCCGCCTACGCGGGTGCGACGGAGCCTTTTGTTGGCGAAGGTGGAAACCTCGACAGGTTCGCCAATTTCTTCACAAGCTCCTTCGCGGGTGCGACGATCTTGAATTATTATGGAATCTTTCATTCCCGAGGTCCAGGAGGCCGCGCCTCCTGGCGGGTCCGGGCAGAGCCCGGCCTATTTTTCCTCAACCTCAGCACTTACAGCGTCAACAACGCCAGCACCGCGACCATCAAGCCCCAGCCGAGGACGATGATGACCAGGCCGGGGGTGATGGGCAGATAGCGGCCGGGTTCCTCGGCCGGAGTTTCGGCGATGATCGGGCGGGTCTGGACGGGGGTTGCGGCGTCGGCGGTCTGCATGGCGCGCAGCAGGGCCTCGGCCTCCGCGTCCTCCTCGTCCGTCGGGGTCATCGGTTCGACCTCGGCCTCGCCCAGGTCGAGTTCCTCGTGCTTGTGCACGGTTTCCTCGACACCACGCAGGTCGTCCAGTTCGGCGGCCTTCATGGCGACCAGCAGGCGGTTGGTGAAGCTCTGAAAGAACTCGTCGGCGAACTTGTTGGCCACGCCGGTGATGAGGCGCGATCCAACCGTGGCGATCTTGCCGCCGATGGCCGCCGTGGCATCGTAGTGCAGCACCGTCTCGGCGCCTTCCTCGCGCAGGCGGATGGCGGCCTGGCCCTTGGCGAAGCCGGCGGCGCCGCCCTTGCCCTCGCCGTTGAGGACGTAGGATTCGCCCGGCTGCACGTCGCTCAGGGTTATGGTGCCCTTGAAGCGCGCATGGACCGGCCCGACCTTGGCGCGGATGGCGGCATCGAGGACGCCGTCCTCGACCCAGTAAAGTTCCTCGCATCCGTCGATGCAGACCCTGAGGATATCGGGATCGTTCAGCGCCTGCCACACCTGCGGCCGTGGCGCCGGGATCCTGTATTCACCTGTGAATTGCATGAGGTAGTCCCCGCCCCGACTCAGCTTCCGTAGTGTTTGAAGATGCCCTGAGTCCCGGCCTCTGCGCCACCTTCTTCCGCAAACCCCTGGAATTGTGCAAGAGCCGTCTTCAGCCCACGATAGTCGCCGCCCATGCGCTCGGCTTCCTCAAGGGCGATTCCCATGTCCTTGATGAAGTGGTGGACGAAGAATCCGGGAGCGAAATCACCATCGGCCATGCGCTTGCCCAGCACGTTGAGCTGGAACCCTCCGGCCGCCCCCTTGCCGATCACGTCGAGCACCTTATGCAGGTCGAGGCCCGCCCGCTGGCCGTAGTTCAGGGCCTCGGCCACGCCCATGATGGTACCGGCGATGACGATCTGGTTGACCATCTTGGTGTGCTGGCCGGCTCCGGCCGGGCCCAGCAAGGCGATGGTCTTGCCCATGATCTGGAACAGCGGCAGGGCTGCATCGAACGCCTCGTGGCTGCCGCCGGCCATGATCGCCAGCGTTCCCTCGCGCGCCCCGACATCGCCGCCCGACACAGGTGCGTCGAGCGCCTGGCAGCCCTTCTCGGCCGCCGCTTCGGCAATGCGCTGGGCCAGGGCCGGCTGGGAGGTGGTCATGTCGATCAGGATGCTGCCGGGCTGCACGGCGCTGAAAATCCCGTCCGGGCCGAAGTAGACCTCCTCGACGTCCTTGGGATAGCCGGCCATGGTGATGACCACGGTCGCGGCGCGCGCCACGTCGGCCGGCGTGGCGTGCCAGACGGCGCCCTCGGCCTCCAGGTCGGCGCATTTGGCGCGGGTGCGGCTGTAGATGTGCACCGCGTAGCCGGCCTTCATGAGGTGGCCCGCCATGCTGCGGCCCATGATGCCGAGGCCGATGAAGCCGACCTGGTGGGTTTGGGGTGTGACCGTCATGCCGCAAAGCCTCCCGTGCTTGTCCAACCCGTTGAATCGGGTACAGTACGGGGCAGTATAAGGGGAGAGCGATGAACGGCAAACCCGTGATCCTGGTGTCCCGCCGACTGCCCGAGGCGGTGGAGGCCCGACTGGCGCGCGACTATGCGCCGCGTCTTAATCCTGAAGACAAGCCCTATACGGCCGATGCGCTGGCCGCCGCCGCGCGCGGGGCCGACGCCCTGCTGGTGACGCCGACCGACCGCATGGATGCCGGCCTGATCGCCGCCCTGCCGGACGGCATCCGGGCGATTGCGACATTTTCAGTCGGGTATGAGCATGTGGACCTGGACGCCGCCCGGCGGCGCGGCATCATCGTCACCAACACCCCCGGAGTACTGACCGAGGCGACGGCCGACATCGCCCTTCTGCTCATGCTCGGCGCCGCGCGGCGGGCCGGCGAGGGCGAACGGCTGATGCGCGAGGGCGCGTGGACCGGGTGGACGCCGACCCAGCTTCTGGGCCTGCACCTGGGCGGCCGCCGCCTGGGCATCATCGGCATGGGGCGCATCGGCCAGGCGGTGGCGCAGCGGGCGCGGGCGCTGGGCATGGAGATCCACTACCACAACCGCCGCCGCCTGGAGGCCCCTGACGAGGCCGGCGCCACGTTCCACCCCACGGCCGACGGCCTGCTGGCGGTGGCCGACGTGCTCAGCCTGCACTGCCCGGCCGGCCCCGAAACGCACCACTTCCTGAACGCCGAGCGCATTGCCCGCCTGCCGCAGGGCGCCATCGTGGTCAACACGGCGCGCGGCGCGGTGGTCGACGACACCGCCCTGATCGCGGCATTGCGCAGCGGCCGGGTATGGGCCGCCGGGCTGGACGTGTTCGAGGGGGAGCCGGCGGTGCATCCGGAGTACCGCACGCTGCCCAACACCTTCCTGCTGCCCCACCTGGGCAGCGCCACGGTCGAAACCCGCAACGCCATGGGCTTTCGGGCGCTGGACAACCTCGACGCCGTTTTCGCCGGCCGGGAGCCGCCGCACCGGATATCCTGAGGCGCTGGTTGCCACTCTGGCCCATACCTGATAAGAACCGCGCCCAGATGTGCCGGCCCGAGTCGACCCCACCCGTCGTCTCGCCCGCCGGCCCTATTCATTCACAGCTCAAGAAGTCGCCCCGCCATGAAGATTCAGGCCAACACGATCCGCCCCGGCAACGTCCTGCAGCACAACGGCAGGGTTTGGTCGGTGCTCAAGATCCAGCTCGTCCAGCCCGGCAAGGGCGGCGCCTTCATCCAGGTGGAGATGCGCGACATCGACGGCGGCAGCAAGACCAACGAACGTTGGCGCACCGCCGATACCGTCGAAAAGCTGGAGGTCCGCGAGATCGACTGCCAGTACCTGTTCAAGGACGATGACGGGTACACCTTCATGGACAAGGAAACCTTCGAACAGTTCGCCATGCCGATCGACGCGCTGGGCGAACAGGGCGGGTTCCTGCAGGACGGCATGGACGTCACGGTCGACCTGATCGACGGCCGTCCGGTGTCGGTCAACCTGCCGACCACCGTGGTCCTGGAGGTCGTCGAGGCCGATGCCGTGGTGAAGGGGCAGACCGCGTCGTCGTCCTACAAGCCCGGCATGCTGGAAAACGGCATGAAGGTCATGATCCCGCCGCACGTCGGCGCGGGCACCAAGATCGTCGTCAACACCGAGTCCGGCGAGTACGTCGAACGGTTCAAGGGATAAGGGCGCCTCATCCGATGGCAGTGCGGTCCCCCATTCTCAATTGCATGATCCGCGCCGCTGAAAAAGCGGCCAAGGGTCTTGTGCGCGACTTCGGCGAGCTGGAGCAGCTTCAGGTTTCGGTCAAGGGCGTCAGCGACTTCGTGTCGCAGGCCGACCTCAAGGCCGAACAGGTCATCCGCGCCGAGTTGTCCAAGGCGCGCCCCGGCTTCGGCATGTTGCTCGAAGAAGGCGGCGAGATCGAAGGCGACGGCCAGCACCGCTGGATCGTCGATCCGCTGGACGGCACCACCAACTTCCTGCACGGCATCCCCCACTTCGCCACCTCCATCGCGCTGGAGAAGGACGGGGAAATCATCGCCGGGCTGATCTACAACCCGGTCACCAACGAGATGTTCACCGCCGAAAAGGGTGGCGGATCGTACTTCTCCGGGCGCCGCATGCGCGTCTCGTCGCGGCGCAAGCTGGACGAGTCCGTGATCGCCACCGGCATCCCCCACAAGGGACGCGGCAACCACGCCGACTACCTGCCGCAGATCGAGCGCATCATGGCCCAGACCGCGGGCGTTCGCCGCTTCGGGTCGGCCGCGCTGGATCTGGCATGGGTTGCGGCCGGGCGCTACGACGGCTTCTGGGAATGGGGCCTCAAGCCGTGGGACGTCGCGGCGGGTGTCCTGATGGTCAAGGAAGCCGGCGGATACATCTCGGGCATCGAGGGCAAGGATCCCATCGCGTCGGGCGACATGGTGGCCTCCAACGAGCCGCTGCACTACGCCCTGCTCAAGCTGGTCAAAGGCAGCAGCGCGCCGCTGAAGTCTGCGACTCGCGCGGAGTCCCGCCCCGAGTAGCTGCCCAATCGGCTGATGCGGTGCTTCCGCAACACCGGCGAAGTATCGGAAAATGCCACAGTTTCAGCTTGATTGGGGGCGGCAAAGCCAGTTGCCGCCCCCTTCTCTCATGGTATAGTGTGCCCCGCAGGATGCAGGGGAGAATACTCCAGGTGCAACACTTCGGCAGAAAACACCGCGCGTCACGCAATGCCATCCGGGCAACCACCGACCTGGTGGCCGGCACGGCGGCTTGCGCGCTGCTCGCCCTTGCCGCGCCCATGATGCTGACGCAGGCCGCCCTGGCGCAGGACGTCCGCCACCACGGTTCGGTGTCGGTGGACCTTGAGGTGCTTGATGCGCTGGGTCCGGTGGAGACGCTGCCCGGCCTCCTCTACCTGCGATCCGGAAATGGTCCGGCCGCAATCAATCCCGGCACCACGGCGCCGCACCAGGCATTGCGGCACGAGCCTGCCAAGGCTCCGCCGTCGCGGCTGCATGTTGCCGTACCGTCCGCCCAGCCCGTGGCCCAGCCCGCAGCCCAGTCCGTGGCCCAGCCCACAACCCGGCCAACGCCGCGCCCGGCCCGCCAAGCAGCACCGCCGACGCCCCGTCCGCCAGAGCCTGCCGTAGCCGCCGCGCCGCCTGCGAAGCCCGTGGCCCAGCAGAAATCGGTCGCGGCCGTGCCCCTGCCGCGCCCGGAGGTACCCGAGGCGCGCACTCTTCCGGCCGTCGTCGCCCAGGTGGCGGAACCGCTCCAAAGTGTGTCCCCCGCCATGGCCCCACCGGAGCCCTCGCCCGCCCCACCGCCCTCCGCTCCCGTTCCGGCACCCATTCGCCAGGCCGACGTCAGCGATGCGGCGCCCGCCCCACGGCCAACTCCCGCCACGCCGGCCGCCCCGCGCCCGGCGCCCGAGCCGCCTGCCCTGTCGGCTCCGGCTCCGCCCCCCGCCCCGGCGCAGGCCCCCTCCGTGGCCGCCGAACCTCCCCCGCCCGTCCAGCCAACGGTGAGCGAGCCTTCGGTCGCCGCGCTCCCGCTCGGGCCGTCGGGGATGCTGTCGATTGCTTTCGCGGGTCAGGATGCGGCACTTCCGCCGTCCGCCGCCGCACAGCTTGAGGGCCTTGCCGCCCGGATGCAGGCCGAGCCCGAAGCCCAGGCGCAGATCCTGGCCTACGCCGCGGCCGACGACGGCAACGCCTCGCGCGCCCGGAGGCTGTCGTTGTCCCGCGCCCTGGCCACCCGTGGCTTCCTGATCGACCGCGGCGTGCCGTCGACCCGCATCGACGTGCGCGCCCTCGGCAATCAGGTTCCCGACGGGTCGCCGGACCGCGTGGACGTGCGGTTGGTGACGCCATGATGCCAAGCACTGCGCCCGTCCGGGGCCTGCCCGTTTTTCCGCCCTGTGGAGGTAGTGCATGAACCGACCCCGCCGCTTCCTGGTTCGCATGGTCGTGTTCCTGGCCGCCGTCCTGGGCGTCGCAGCGGTGTTGTCGCCGGCCGTTGTTCCGGCGTTCCTGGCCAACCCCGCGCTCAACGGGCTGATCCTCGGCGTCCTGCTGATCGGTATCGCCCTGAACGTCCGCCAGGTCGTCATGCTGCGGCCCGAAGTCGCGTGGATCGAACAGTTCCGCCGCGACCAGGACAGCGTGGTCAGCGCCAGCGTCACGCAGCCCCGCCTGCTCGCCCCCATGGCCACCATGCTGGCCGAACACAAGGGGCGCGGGCGGTTCATGCTGACCGCCCCGGCGATGCGTTCGATGCTCGACGGCATCGCCGCGCGGCTGGACGAGGCGCGTGACATCTCGCGCTACTTCATCGGCCTGTCGATCTTCCTCGGCCTGCTCGGTACCTTCTGGGGCCTGCTGCAGACCATCGAGTCCATCGCGGCGGTCATCGGCAGCATGGACTTCACCGGCGGCGGCGACCTGACCGCGGTGTTCAGCACCCTTCAGGAAGGCTTCGAGGCTCCGCTGGCCGGCATGGGCACGGCGTTCTCGTCATCCCTGTTCGGTCTGGCCGGCTCCCTCGTGCTGGGCTTCCTGGACCTCCAGTCCGGGCAGGCCCAGAACGCCTTCTTCACCGACCTCGAGGACTGGCTGTCGGGCATCACGCGGCTGTCGGGCGGCGTGGGCGACGGCGGCGGCGACCAGTCGGTGCCGGCCTACATCCAGGCCCTTCTGGAACAGACCGCCGAAAGCATCGACGAGTTGCAGCGCACCCTTGCGCGCGGCGAGGACAACCGCTCGGCCGGGCTGGCCTACCAGCGTGACCTGGTGGACCGCCTGAGCACCCTGACCGACCAGATGCGGGCCGAACAGCACGTCCTGCTCAAGATGGCCGAGGGACAGGTCGAACTGCGCCAGACCCTGGCCCGCTTCGGCGAGGTCCTGAGCCGGCCGCAGACGGCCACCGCCGGCATCGATGACGCCTCGCGCGGGCACCTGCGCAACATGGACGTCGCCCTGCAGCGCCTTGTCGATGAAGCGCAGCGCGGGCGCGACGAAGCGGTGCGCGAAATTCGCTCCGAGATCAAGTTGCTGGCCCGCACCATCGCCGCCATTGCCGAGGAAGAGCGCTAGCGCATGGCTCTACGCCGCAGCCGTCAACGCACCGTAGACATTTGGCCGGGGTTCGTGGACGCCCTGTCCACGCTGCTCATCCTCATCATCTTCGTGCTGATGATTTTCGTGCTGTCCCAGGTGTTCCTCGGCCACGCCCTGAGCGGCCGCGAGGAAGCGCTGCTGAGGCTCAACCGGCAGATCACCGAGATGGCCCAGTTGCTCAATCTGGAGCGCCAGTCCAACGAGGATCTGCGGTCCAGCCTGAGCCAGATGTCAGGACAACTCGTCGAGGCCCAGACCCAGATCGAGGCCATGAGCGCCGGGAACCGCCAGGCGGATCAGCAGGTGGCCGCCCTGCGCGACGACATCGCCGCGCTCAAGGCCCTGCGCGCCGACCTGGAACGCCAGATTTCCGAGCGCGACCGCCTGCTGGCCGAAGGCGAAGGCCGCATCGAGGAACAGGAACGCATCAGCGACCAGGCGCGTGCCCAGGCCGCCCTGCTGCGTCAGCAACTCGATGCCCTGCGCCAGGAAATGGCCCGGCTGGCCGACGCCCTGGACGCCGCCGAGGCAACCACCGAGAACCAAAAGGCCCAGATCTCCGACCTCGGGCGCCAGCTCAACCGGGCGCTCGCCACAAAGGTCCAGGAGCTGCAGCGCTACCGGTCGGAATTCTTCGGCCGCCTGCGCGACGTGCTGGGCGACCGGGCCGACATCCGCATCGAAGGCGACCGCTTCGTGTTCCAGTCCGAAGTCCTGTTCGCCAGCGCGTCGGCCGAACTGGAGCCCCAGGGTCGCGAACAGCTCAGCCAGCTGGCCTCGGCGCTGCTCGACATCGCGCGGTCGATCCCGCCGGAAATCGACTGGATCCTGCGCGTCGATGGGCACACCGACCGGCGTCCCATCGCCACCGCGCAGTTCCGCTCCAACTGGGAACTGTCGGCCGCGCGGGCTATTTCCGTGGTCAACTACCTGATCCAGCAAGGCGTGCCGCCGCACCGTCTGGCCGCCGCAGGATTTGGCGAGTACCAGCCCCTGACCCCCGACACCGGGCCCGAAGCGCTGAGCCGCAACCGGCGCATCGAAATGAAACTTGACCAGCGTTAGCCACAACGCTTGCGCCGCCGGGGCGATATGGGTATATAGGCCGCTCTTTACTGGAGAGCAGGTTCATGAAGCAGGACATCCACCCGGAATACCATGAGATCACGGTCATCATGACCGACGGCACCGAGTTCAAGACGCGGTCGACCATGAAGGGCGATTCCCTGCGTCTGGACATCGATCCCCTGTCCCACCCGGCGTGGACGGGCAAGCACCGCCTGATCGACACCGGCGGCCAGATCGCCAAGTTCAACAAGAAGTTCGCTGCGTTCGGCCTGAAGTAAGGCCCGTCCGGGACCTGCACCCGCGGACGGCTCCGGCCGTCCGTCGCGCAGTCTCCGGTTCAATGCGGCACCGCGCCCGGCACGCCCCTTTTCGGAGGGGGGTGCCGGGCGCGGTTCGTTGTGCCGGCGCCGGCATCCGGCAGGGGACACCTGCGGCCGGACGACTCCGTGAAGGACTGTGACCTTCGGCACTGCCGACAGGCAAAACGAACGTTACCAAAGGCCCTCAAGTAGAGTACGATCAGGCCGAACAGGGTATTGATCAGGGTCCACGGCGGATGCGACCGCACGCCCTTCCCGGAATTGGTGCGTATGCTTACGGTCGTTCACTATGAAGTCTATGTTCAGGAAAAGCGCGGCTGGGTTCTTCAGGCGCGCTACACCGGTGACGAACGGGCGTTGGCCATTCAAGAAGCCAAGATCCTGGAACTCGACGTGCGCCTGCCCGTTCGGGTGATGCGCGAAACCTATCATCCCCAGTCAAACCAGGGTTCCGAGGCCATCGTTTACAGCGGGCGCTTCAAGCCGCGCACCGGATCGGCGACCAGCCGCGGCACTGGCGGCATTGAGGCCGCCGGCATGGGTAACGCCGCGCCGTTCAGCCAGAGCGACATAGAAGCCCAGTACAGTGTCCGTAGCCTTAAGGGCCCTGCCCGTGGTGCCGGCGACTTCATGTTCCGTGTCGTGCTGGTCATGGTCGCCTCGCTGGTCCTGGCCGTGGTGGGAACGGGCATCACTTCGGCCATGATGAGCCGCAGCGGCATCATCGCCTCGGGCAGCGGCCAGTCGCTGTTCATGTTCCTGATCTTCATGGTCCTGTTCCTGGTGACCGCCGTGCCGCTGATCATGAAATACCTGCCCGTCGATCAACTGGGCTCGGAGCCCAGTCGGCGCGGTGAGCCCAAGCGGCCGTCCTTCTGGTCGATACTGCCTGGCCTGCTGTTCGGCCCGCCGGTGGAAAGCAGCGGCGACGCCGGGCTGGCTCCGAAGCCGGAAACCAAGCCCGCCGCGGTCCCCGACGAAAAGCCCAAGGCCGAGGAGAAACCCGCTCCGCCTCCGGCCCAGACCGAGGCCCCCACGGACGAACCCCCGCCGCAGGGCGATGACGCCGCGCAAGCCGAAGCCGAGCAGCCGGCCGAGACCGAGGCTCCCAAGCCCGAAGACCCGGTCCTGGAAAAGACCCGCCTCGCGGCCATGCAGTTCCTGGGCGGTGCGGTCAACGCCATCAAGGCGACGCACCCGCAACTGGACGCCTACAACAAGTTCGGCGTGAACCTCTACCTGACCGGCGCCTGTGATGCCCTGGCCAAGGCGCGCGGCCTGAGCGAGGCCGACCAGGCGGCTCTGGTGCGCGAATGCGTCGAGGTGATCGGCACCCGATCGGACCAAGCCCATCAATTGGTCGAGCGCATGGCCGTCTACCGCAAGGAGCCGCGCTACCGCCAGATGATCGCCGCCGGGTTCACCGCCATGGAGGTGTCCATGTCGGGCCACTCCGACCCGTTCATCGCCATCGGCGGCGTGATGAAGGACTGGAACACCCCGCAGTCGCGGCAGGTGGCGACCAACTCGGTCACCCTGATGTTCACCGACATGGTGGGGTCCACCGACATCACCCACGCCATCGGCGACGCCGCCGCCCAGGACATCATCCGGGCCCACAATCACATCGTCCGCACCGCGCTGTCGCACTTCGGCGGGCGCGAGGTCAAGCACACCGGCGACGGCATCATGGCCAGCTTCGACGAGCCCGAAGATGCCGTGCGCGCCGCCATCGACATCCAGCAGCGCGCCGTGCAGCATACCGAGCGATGGGCCAGGCTGCCGCTGCATCTGCGCATCGGCATGAATACCGGCGAGCCGATCATCGAGGAAAACGACTACTTCGGCGCCACCGTCCAGGTCGCCGCGCGCGTCTGCGCCGCCGCCGGAACGGGCGAGGTCTGGGTGGCCGACGCCACGCGCACGCTGGTGCCGTCCTCGTCGGGCCTGACCTTCCGCGACCACGGCCCCCACACCCTCAAGGGCGTGACGGAACAGATCACTCTGCACGAGGTCCTGTGGACGGGCGAGGACGCGAAGCCTGCCGCCCCGGAGGCTGATCTCAAGGCCGCCCCGGCCCCGCCCCCCGCGCCCGAAAAACCTGCCGCCGCAAAGCCGCCGGCAAAGGCTGCCGCAGCCGCCAAGACCCCCTGAAAATCGCGGTCCGCGCCCCTTGACGGTGCGGGACGACTGGCACATATCCCGCGCTGACCGGACGCCTGTGACAGGGTCCGGCCCCACGGCCGAGCGCGATCCCGCTGGATGCGCTCACCAAGTCATGTCGCTCACAGGAGGATATGCACCATGCGTACGTTCGATCTGTCTCCGTTGCACCGCGTCACCGTCGGCTTCGACAACATGAGCCGCCTGCTCGACGCCGCGTTGCGCCTCGACGAGACGGCCCCGGCCTACCCGCCCTACAACATCGAAAAGCGCGGCGAGGACACCTACCGCGTCAGCATGGCGGTGGCCGGTTTCTCCGAGGACGACCTCGACATCACCATGCACGACGACAGCCTGATCATTCGTGGACGCCAGGGCAAGGACGCCGACAAGGAGGAAGGCGAACAGCGCCAGTACCTCTACCACGGCATCGCCAACCGCGCCTTCGAACGCCGCTTCCAGCTCGCCGACCACATCAAGGTCACCGGCGCGACCCTGGTCAACGGCCTGCTGCACGTCGAACTGAAGCGCGAGGTCCCCGAGGAAAAGAAGCCGCGCAAGATCGAAATCGCCCGCGGCCCCGCCCCCAAGGTGCTCGAGCACCAGACCGCGGCCTAGCACAACGCCCGTTCTGTGACGGAGACGGCGGGGGATTCCTCCGCCGTCTTTTTTTTTGTGAGCAGGCGTTCATGGGCCCGTTGCGCCGCAGCCACTCCCCGAGGTGCAGGAGGCCGCGCCTCCTGCCGGGTGCGGGCAGAGCCCGCGAACTCATCTCCCAACTTCGCACCCCCTATTCCCCCTCCCGCGTTGACACAGTCTGTCGGCGGCAAGGGACTGGGCCATGGCGGTGATCGGCATTTCGGGGTCCTACGGCGGGCTGAACCTTGGGGACGAGGCCATTCTGGCCGCCACCCTGCCGCAGTTGCGGGCGGCGCGGCCGGATGCGGAACTGGTGGTATTCTCGCGCAATCCCGATCACACGCGGGCGAACCATGACTGCGACCGGGTGCTGTGCCCGCGCGGGGCGTTGCGCGACGAGATCGAGCCGGAGGTCCGGCGCCTGGATCTGCTGCTGCTCGGCGGCGGGGGCATTCTCTATGATGCCGAGGCGCGGACCTATCTGCGGGAGGTGACGATGGCCCAGGATCTGGGCGTTCCGACCTTCGCCTATGCCATCGGCATCGGCCCGTTGCGCAGCCTGGAGGAACGCCAGGCCGTGCGCGAGGGCATGGAGCACATGGCCGGCATCAGCGTGCGCGAACTGTCGGCCAAGCACCTGCTGGAGGAGATCGGCCTGCGCCGTCCGGTCACGGTGACCGCCGACCCTGCCCTTTTGCTGGAGCCGGAGCCCTATCCGGCCGAGGACTTGCGGCGCCACGGCATCTCTTTGGAACGCCGGTTGGTCGGCATGTCCGTGCGCGAGCCCGGCGGCGCGGCGCCCGACCTCATGGCGCAGCCCTATCACGACCTTCTGGCCAGCACCGCCGACTACATCATTCATCGTTATGACTGCGACGTCCTGTTCGTGCCCATGGAAATGGCCGACGTGCGCGAGGCCCACCGCGTGATGAGCCTCATGGATCGGGTCGACCACGCGCACCTGCTGCCGTTCGGCGCCCCGCCCCGCCGGGTGCTGGGGCTGATGGAGCATCTGCGCATGGCGGTCGGCATGCGCCTGCATTTCCTGATTTTCGCCGCCCTGTCCGGGGTGCCGCTGATGCCGCTGCCCTATGCGTCCAAGGTGGCCGACCTTGTGCGCTCCCTGGGGCTGCCCGAGGCGGTGGCGATCCCGCACCCCAGGACCGGGCTGTTCCTGGCTGAAATGGACCGGGCGTGGGACGACGGCTCGACCCTGCTGGTGGACCGCGCCGGCCGCCTGGACCCTCTCAAGGACCAATCGCGGCGGAACGTGCCCCTGGCCCTGGCCGCCATGCGCGAAGGAGTGTGACCCCATGCCGCCGCTGATGCGCCCGATCGCACCGGAGACCATGACCCTTCCGCCGCGCCAGGCCACCGTTGCGGCGCGCTGCGACGTGCTGGTGGTGGGCGGCGGCCCGGCCGGCATCGGCGCCGCCCTGGGCGCCGCCTGGACCGGCGCGAACGTCATCCTGGCCGAACGCTACGGGTTCCTCGGCGGCAACGCGACCGCCGCGCTGGTCATGCCGCTGATGTCCTTTCACACGCAGGCCCAGCAGGGGGCGCACCCCATCGATCCGCTGAGCCTGATGCCGACCGACCACGGCGTCGGCGATCCGGTGGTGGGCGGCGCCCTCACGGCATTCCTGGAGCGCCTGTTTGCCCGCCGGGGCGCCATCAAGCCGTCGGAAAAAACCGGCTTCGTGGTGCCGTTCGACCCCGAGCAGTTCAAGCTGGCCGCCCTCGAGGTCCTGGACGCGGCGGGGGTCAAGCTGCTGCTGCACGCCTTCGCCTCGGGCGTCACCGAGGGCACCCGGCCGCGCGGCGTGGTGTTCGAGACCAAGTCCGGCCCCCTGGTGGTGCAGGCCGATACCGTCGTCGACTGCACCGGCGACGGCGACATCGCGGCCGCCGCCGGGGCGCGCTTCGAGGTCGGGCGCGAGGAGGATGGGCTGGTCCAGCCGATGACCCTGATGTTCCGCATGGTCGGGTTCGATCCCGACGCCTTCGCCGAGTACGTCGGCGAATACCCCGACCAGTGGCGCGGCGTACACGGCCTGTGGGACCTCATCGCCCGCGCCACGGCGGCCGGGGACCTGGACCTGCCGCGCGAGGACATGCTGTTCTTCGCCACCCCCCACATCGGCGAGATCAGCGTCAACGCCACCCGCGTCACCGGCGCCCTGGGCACCAGCGTCTGGGACCTGACGCGGGCGGAAATGGCCAGCCACGCGCAGATGGCCCAGATCGCCGACTTCCTGCGCCACTACGCGCCGGGGTTCCACGGCGCCCGCGTGGTTCAAAGCGGCGTGCAGGTCGGCGTGCGGGAGACGCGGCGCATCATCGGCGACTACACCCTGACCGCCGACGACGTGCTGCAGGCCCGCAAATTCGACGATGGCATCGCGCGCTGTACCTACCCGGTGGACATCCACAACCCCAAGGGCAAGGGCACGGTCCTGCGCCGCCTGCCCCCCGGCGAGTGGTACGACATCCCGTTGCGGGCCCTGCTGCCCCAGGGCCTGGACGACCTGCTGGTGGCCGGGCGCTGCATTTCAGGCACCCACGAGGCGCACTCGTCCTACCGCGTCACCCCCACCGCCATGGCCACCGGCCACGCCGCCGGAGTAGCCGCCACCCTGGCCGCCCACCAGAAAAAGGGTCTGCGCGAGATCAGCCACCGGGCGGTGCAGGCGGAACTGTGGCTGCAGGGCGGCAGCATCGTTCCGCCGTGATGGGTGCCGCTTTATGGTAGGCTGCCGCCCACACCCGCTCGGGGTGACCCCGAACCCCCTTCTTTTTTCTAAAACAGCACGCTGCTGAAAAATGCTTCCCACAACTTAAAATCGTCGCACCCGCGAAGGCGGGTGCCCAGGAGGCTTTCCGCACCGCCTGATTGACCCGCCTGGAGCAAGCTCCAAACCTCCTTGTTTTTGTTGAAGAAACAAAAGGGGGCCTGGGGCATCGCCCCAGCGGGCTTCGGGCAGAGCCCGTCCGCGACAGCGGAAAAGAAGGGTCAGATCTTTGAACGGCTAGCCCGTGGCCCCTGGGTTCCCGCCTTCGCGGGAACGACAAGTTAAGGTTGCATTTCCGGGCGGGAGCCCGGCCGCGCCAGCGGCATTCTCACTCCACCGCGCCAGCGGCATTCTCACTCCACCGCGCCAGCGGCATTCTCACTCCACCGCGCCAGCGGCATTCTCAATAATTCCGATGCGCCCAGTTGGCCAGGGCGAGCCCGGCGATGATCGACGCCGCCCCGACCGCTCGGGTCAGGACGGGGCGCTCCTCGAAACCCTCGGCGAACTCGCGCAGGCCGGGGGTTTCCAGGGTCCACAGCCGCATGTGACGGCGCGGCCGCACCAGGGCCATCACGCCGTCCCCGACCATCATGATGGCGAGCAGTTCGGCGGCCCGATCAACGATTTCATCCTGCATGCCTCGTCTCCTCCTGCTGGATGGGTCGAGACATCAACGCCCCAATCGCGGCATAAGGCTACCGCATGTGGCGCTCGTAGGCGGCGCGGGCCTGATCGGGGATGGGGACGGGCCGGTGGGTCTTGCTGTCGACCCAGACGTGGACCCAGGTTCCGGTCGCGGCGGCGGTGTCCTCGTCCCGCTCGAACAGCGCCATGGCGTAGTGGACCGAGGACGTGCCGATACGCGCGATGCTCAGGCCGGCGTCCAGGGTGATGCCCACCGGCCCCAGCGGCCCGGCGTTGATCGGGCGCAGGAAGCGGCAACTGTTCTCGGCCGCGAACGGGATGGCGGCGCCACGGGTCCAGCTTTCGCCGCACTCCTCGCCCACGAAGTTCACCACCATGTATTCCAGGTAGCGGACATACTGGACGTTGTTGATGTGGCCCAACAGGTCGAAGTCGCCCCACCGCACCTGGATGGGCCGGATGTAGCTGAAGTCACCCCGCGTCGGGGCCGGTTCGCGTGCCATGTCTCGCGCCCCCCTACTGCGCCGTCCAGCCACCATCGACCGGCAGCGAGGCGCCGGTGATGTTGTGGGCGGCGGGGGAGCACAGGAAGGTCACCAGGGCGCCGATGTCGGCCGGCGTGGCGAACCGCTTGGACGGCTGCTTTTCGCCCAGCAAGGCCCGCTTGCCGTCCTCGACCGAGCCGCCGACGGCCGTGGCGCGGGCCTGGATCTGGGCCTGCACCAGGGGGGTATCGACCCAGCCGGGGCAGATGGCGTTGCAGGTGATGTCGGCCTCGGCGTTCTCCAGGGCGACGACCTTGGTCAGGCCGACCACGCCGTGCTTGGCCGCCACATAGGCCGCCTTGCCGGTCGAGGCGACCAGCCCGTGGACCGACGCCGTGTTGACGATGCGGCCCCACCCGCGCGCCTGCATCCCCGGCAGGGCGGCGCGCATGGTGTGGAAATAGGACGACAGATTGATGGCCAGGATGAGATCCCACCGCTCGGCCGGGAAGTCCTGGGTCGGGGCGACGTGCTGGATGCCGACGTTGTTGACCAGGATGTCCACGCCGCCGAACGCGGCCTCGGCCTCGGTAATCAGGGACGTGCAGGCGTCGGCCTGCGACAGGTCGCCGCCATTGTAGGCCGCCTTGACGCCGAACTCGCGTTCCAGGCCAAGCCGCAGGGCCTCGATGGCACCCGCGTCGCCGAAACCGTTGAGCATGATGTTGGCGCCCTGCTCGGCCAGCGCGGCGGCGATGCCGTAGCCTATGCCGCTGGTGGAGCCGGTGACGACGGCGGTCTTGCCCTTCAACATCAAGGTTCTCCCGAATGAACGTGAATCAGCCAGCATCCTGAAGGGTTCGCGCCGCCCGCGCAATGACCCACCCGAAAGCAGAGGTATATCAGGATTTCTTGAAGAACGATTCGGCGGCGTCGCGGGCGCTGCCCTTGGCATTGATACGTCCGGTAAACACGAGTCCGACGCCATACAACCGTTTCAGGTTGCATAAGTGCGTACATGACATACGCTGAAGAAGCCAAAAAATGGCGTTCACATCCTTAGAAGGAGGATACGACATGACCGATTTGAACAAGCTTTCCGCGTTGGATTTGCATTATTTCAAGCACAACCGTAGGATAACGCTTCAAAATTTCCTGAACCGCAATGGGCCTGCGGCCAAGGCTGATACCTTGGACCGCTGGACAGCATCGGCTGATCGCGCCGATGCGGCCGACCCCTTGGGCGTCGTGAGAGCCGATGACCCCCAACGCAGGGCCCCCACGATCGTCACCGAGATGAGCGCGTTGGAAGCCGACCGACGGCTAAGGGAAAGGGAAAGGCAGGGCCTGCCCGCCGACGATTCGGACTTGGAGAAGCTGGCCCTGCGTCGCCATATAGAAGAGTGCCTGAAGGCGCTGGACATACTGCGGGCGATATCGGGCCGACAGGGGAGCACCAACGCTGATCGCGAGATCGTCATAGTCCTGACCGGGGCCGGCGCAGACTCGGTGGACGTCTTTAGCGACGCCATCGTCATCACCGGGGACGGCGATGACGTGGTGTCGGTGTTTCATCGCGGCACCGTCGATGCCGGGGCCGGCAATGACCGCATTAGAGGCTACAGCGAGTTGATTGCCGACGGTGGCGACGGCGACGACATTATTTCCAGCTACGGCAACTCCACGATGTACGGCCGTGCCGGCAACGACTTTATATCGGGATATAGCCACGTCAACGCCGACGGCGGGACCGGAGACGATGTCATCACCCTCTACTACGACGCCACGGTGTCCGGTGGCGACGGCGATGACTACATATCGACCTACGGTCGGGCGTCGATCTCCGGCGGCGCCGGGGCCGACGTAATCATCGCGGGCGAAGACTCGACCCTCGGCGGCGGCAGCGGCGACGACCTGATCTTGACCAGCTTCCGCTCCAACGTGCGGGGCGGCGCGGGCGACGACTTCATCCGCGTCAGCAATGACTCTGTGATCCACTTCGGGCGCGGTGACGGCCAGGACTTTGTCTTTGCGATGTCGCCGGGGGTGACCATCGACTTCGGCGACGTTTCGTCCGACGATGTGGATCTGAGCGTCAATGACGATGGCCACATCATCCTCTCCATTCGCGATACCGGCGACTCCATCACCCTCGGGTCCGGGTCACTAATAGACGAAAAGCCACGCATACTGGCCAGAACCGCGCTGGCTTTCGGTGACGGCTCGGTGGCCCTTGCCGACTTTTTCTCGCGCCACAACGGTATCGACATTTCCGGTTGACGGCTTTGCCCGCACCCGACCAGCCCCGGTGCCCGCTCGATACCGGGGCTTTCGGCGTCATGTGAATCGCCAAAGTCGCGTTCCAGGTTAAGCCGCAGGGCCTCGATGGCGCCCGCCTCACCAAACCCGTTGAGCATGATTGGTGCCCTGCCCGATTAGCACCCACCCGAACGGAGAGGCATATCAGGATTTCTTGAAGAACGATTCGGCGGCGTTACGGGCGCTGCCCTTGGCGTCGATGGCGGCGCGCGCCCGGAGGATCTCGGCCTCCAGGTCGGCGATGTAGTCGTTCAGGGCCTCGACGCTCATGGTTTCGAGGTCCTTGAGCTTGGGCTTCTTGGTCTTGGGGTCCAGGTCGTCCCAGTCCATGACGGTCTCCCGATGGTTAACGGTGGCGGGGAATGATACCCTCTCGGTCCCCGACGCGAAACATAAGGAGCCCGGCATGACGGCCAGCATGACCTGTATCGAGATTTCCACCCCCGGCGGCCCCGAAGTGCTGGTCGAGGCGATCCGTGCCCGGCCCGAAGTGACGCCCGGCGAGGTGTTGATCCAGGTCGCGGCGGCCGGCGTCAACCGGCCCGACTGCCTGCAGCGCGCCGGCAAGTATCCGCCGCCGCCGGGTGCCTCGGACATTCCGGGCCTCGAGGTCGCCGGCACCATCGTCGGGGTTGGCGAAGGCGTCACGGAATGGCGCGTCGGCGAACCGGTCTGCGCCCTGCTGTCCGGCGGCGGCTATGCCGAATTCGTCACCACGCCGGCCGAGATGTGCCTGCCCATTCCGCCGGGCCTGGACATGATCCAGGCCGCCGCCCTGCCCGAGACCTTCTTCACCGTATGGCACAACGTGTTCGAGCGCGGCGACCTCAAGCCCGGCGAGACGCTGCTGGTCCACGGCGGGTCGTCGGGCATCGGCACGACCGCCATCCAGATGGCCCGCGCCCTGGGGTCGACCGTGTTCACCACGGCCGGCAGCGCCGCGAAGTGCCAGGCGTGCCTGGACATCGGCGCCAACCGGGCCATCAACTACCGCGAAGAAGACTATGTCGAGGTCATCCGGGCCGAGTCCGGCGGTGCCGACGTGGTGCTCGACATGGTCGGCGGCGACTATCTGGCGCGCGACATCAAGGCCATGGCGCCCGACGGCCGGCACGTCAGCATCGCCTTCCTCAAGGGATCCAAGGTGGCGGATTTCGATTTCATGCCGCTGATGCTCAAGCGCCTGACCCTGACCGGGTCGACCCTGCGCTCGCAGCCGGTCGAGAACAAGGCGCGCATCGCCAAGGCCCTGCGCGCCTGCATCTGGCCGCTGATCGAGGACGGCGGCATCAAGCCGGTCATCCACGCCACCTTCCCCCTGCGCGAGGCCGCCGCCGCCCACGCCATGATCGAAGGTGGGGAGCACATCGGCAAGATCATCCTGACGATTTGATCCCCCTGGCGCAAAGCGCGGGCCATACCGATGTAAAGGGGGATTGGCCCCTTGTCGCGGGCCCGGGAATACCTTAAAGGGAACAGGAGACTCCGGTCCCGTAAGTTCCAATACCGAAAGGGTGATACAATGGCGCTGCCTCTCATGCCGAAGGCAACGGCCGTCTGGCTGGTGGAAAACACGTCCCTGAGCTTCGAGCAGATCGCCGATTTCTGCGGAATGCACGAACTTGAAGTGCAGGCGATTGCCGACGGCGAGGTTGCGACCGGCATCGTAGGCCAGGACCCGATCGCCAACAGCCAGGTGACCCAGGCTGAAATCGACCGCTGTCAGAAGGACGAGAACGCCCGGCTGCGCCTGTCGGTCAGCGACATTCCGCTGCCCCAGAACCGGGCCAAGGGCGCGCGCTACACTCCGGTGTCCAAGCGCCATGACCGTCCCGACGCCATCGCCTGGCTGCTCAAGCATCATCCGGAACTGAAGGACGCGCAGGTATCCAAGCTGATCGGCACCACCAAGCCGACCATCAACGCCGTGCGCGACCGGACCCACTGGAACGCCACCGGCATCAAGCCGCGCAACCCGGTGACCCTGGGCCTGTGCACCGAGGCGGACCTGGAGAAGGAAATCGCGCTGGCTCCGCGCCGTGTGCTGACCCCCGAAGAGGAAGCCGCCCGCGCCGCCATCCAGTACGAGCCGGAGCCCGAGCCCGAGCCCGAACATCGCATGCGCGACGAGCCGGTGCCGAGCTTCCTGTCCGACGCCGCCCGCTTCCGCGGCGGCCGTGGCGGGCGCAGCGAAGACTGATCTCAGCCGCATGGCACAAGACGACGAAGGCCCCCGCAGGACGGGGGCCTTTTTCGTTGCCCCGGGGACGCCTGCGAATAACGTTGTATGACGAAAACCTAATGCTTCCGCCGCGCCGACTCGCTACGCTGGGGTCAGGTCGGAAAGACCATCACAAGAACGCGCCCCGCCAATCGGGCGCACCAAGGAGGAAGCAGTCATGAAGACGTGGTTCACCCCCCTCGCCGCCGCGTTCGCGCTGGCCGTTCTGCCGCTGGCGGCCATGGCCCCGGCCCAGGCCGCCGAAGGCGAAGTCGGCATCACGGGCAAGATCATGCAGGTCGAGGTTCAGACCCCCGACGGCGCCGTGGTCATCAAGCGCAACCAGGATCTGCAGGCGACCATCCAGGGCGACTTCGCGCAGACCTCGCGCAAGTGCCCGCCGTTCTGCATCCAGCCCATCTCGGCCGCGCCCGGCGTGACCACCATCGGCGAACTGGAACTGCTCGACATCCTCCAGGAAGGCAAGATCAAGGTCGTGGACTCGCGCACCATCGACTGGCACCTCAAGGGCACCATCCCCGGCGCCATCAACGTGCCCTACACCGAAATGGCCATGCGCCTGAACGAGTTCGGCTGCACCAAGGGCGCCGAGAAGTGGGATTGCGCCAAGGCTGAACCGGTCGCCCTGTTCTGCAACGGCCCGTGGTGCGGCCAGTCGCCCATGGCGATCAAGGCCATGATCCGCGAAGGCTATCCGGCCGACAAGATCAGCTACTACCGCGGCGGCATGCAGTCCTGGCTGATGCTCGGCCTGACCACCGTCGAAGGCGGGTTCTAGATGGCCTAAACAACCCTGGATCGTCATTCCCGCGCAGGCGGGAATCCAGGGGTCCCGGACGCCGCCGTGCGTCAAGTGACCCTGGGCACCCGCCTGCGCGGGTGCGACGATCTTAACAGGCTGCTGAAAAACCTGCTCGTGCGGCCCCTTTCCCCATCGTGGCGGCCAAAAATTGGCTTCCGTGACGGGATTTTGGCCGCTCTTGGCGCGG